>JBQTIU010000024.1:0-71577 GCA_052387815.1 Pseudomonadota bacterium | reverse complement strand
CCGACGCCGCGGCGAAGCTCAAGGCTCTGCTGCGGCCGGACGACAGCTTCGTCCTCGTCTCAGGCCTAGCCCCGGCGAAGACCAACGCCCTCTTGGTCCACAACCTGCGCATGGCCGAAGCGGCGTGCGCGGCGCTGGCCGCCGTCCCGCCCGCGCACGTGCTCTACATCAGCTCGGACGCTGTCTACGGTGACGACGAGGCGCTGATCTGCGAGTGGTCGTACTGCCAGCCCGCCTCGCTCCATGGCATGATGCACGCGGCGCGCGAGCTCATGCTGAAGACCGCATTCAAGGGGCCGCTCGCCATCCTGCGCCCGAGCCTGATCTACGGCGCCGCCGACCCGCACGACGGCTACGGCCCCAACCGCTTCCGCCGCCTCGCCGCGAAGGGCGAGCCCATCGTCCTGTTCGGCGAGGGCGAGGAAATGCGCGACCACGTGTGGATCGACGATGTGGCCCGGCTCGCGGCGCTGGCGCTGGCGCACCGCAGCGCTGGCACGCTCAACGTCGCCACCGGCACCTCGGCCTCGTTCCGCCGGGTGGCGGAGATGGCCGTCGCGCTGTTCGCGCACCCCGTGCCGATCCAGGCCACCGAGCGGCGGGTGCCGATCACCCACCGGCATTTCGACATCGCCGCCTGCGTGCGCGCCTTTCCGGGGTTCCGCTATACCGGCCTGGCCGCGGGCCTGGCGGCTGCCCATCGCGCGGCGATGGAGCCCGCCCTTGGCTGAAGTGAACCTGCTGCGCCGCTACCCGGGCGCGAAGCGCAACGTCGAGGCGCGCGCCGCGGGGCGCAGCCCCGAAGTGATCGCCATCTCCCGCCAGTACGGGCGCGAGTACTTCGACGGCACGCGCGAGACCGGCTACGGCGGCTATCGCTACGACGGGCGCTGGCTCCCGATCGCCGAGGACATGGTGGCGCATTTCAAGCTCAAGCCCGGGGACCGCGTCCTCGACGTAGGCTGCGCCAAGGGCTTCCTGGTCAAGGACCTGATGAAGGTCTGCCCCGGCCTCGAGGCCTTCGGCCTCGACATCTCGGAATACGCGCTCCTCAACTGCGAGCCCGAAATCGTCGGGCGTCTCCATCTCGGCAACTGCGTCAAGCTGCCGTTCCCCGACCGCAGCTTCCAGGCGGTCGTCGCCATCAACACGGTGCACAACCTGCCGCGCGATGAGTGCGTCCAGGCGGTGCGCGAGATCGAACGGCTCGCCCCCGGCCGCGGCTACATCCAGGTCGACAGCTATCGCAACGAGCGCGAGAAGGAGTTGTTCCTGTCCTGGGTGCTGACCGCCTACACCCATCACGACCCGGAGGGCTGGCGCCGGCTGTTCGCCGAGGCCGGCTACAGCGGCGACCACTACTGGACCATCATCGAGTAGGGCTCCCATGACTGCCATGCCCATCGGCCGCTTCGACGGGGCGCTTGCGCGCCAGCGGTGCCTCAGGCTCCGGCGCCGCATCCTCGACATCTCCCAGACCGTCACGGCGCTGCACATCGCGCCGGCCTTCTCGTGCCTGGAGATCGTCGATGCCATCTACCACGGCCTCATGCGCGACGACGGCAACGGTGCGTCGCCGGACACCTTCGTGCTGTCCAAGGGCCACGGCTGCATGACCCAGTACGTCATCCTCGAGGCGCGGGGCGTGCTGTCGAGCGCCGAGCTCGACCGCTACTGCAAGCCCGACGGCCGGCTCGGCGCCCATCCCGACTACGGCGTGCCCGGGATCGAGCTCGCCACCGGCTCGCTCGGCCACGGGCTCGGCATGGCGGTCGGCATGGCCTACGCCGCGAAGGTCAAGCGCACCGGCGGGAGGGTCTACGCGGTGCTGTCGGACGGCGAGGTCCAGGAGGGTTCGAGCTGGGAAGCCTTCCTGATGGGCTCCACCTTCGGCTGCCACAACCTGATTGCCTTCATCGACAACAACGACTTCCAGAGCCTCGGCCGCACCAGCGAGACCCACCCGAGCTTCTATCCGCTCACCGACAAGTTCCGCGCCTTCGGCTGGGAGACCGTCGAGGTCAATGGCCACGACGCCGCCGCTATTGTCGACGCGGTGCTCTCGCGCCAGGGCGCCAGGCCATTCGTCGCCGTGTGCAAGACCGTCAAGGGCAAGGGCGTGAGCTACATGGAGAACGTGCCCATCTGGCACTACCGCGCGCCGAACAAGGACGAGTACCGGAAGGCGATCGACCAGCTCCAGGAGGTGGCGTCGTGAGGAACATGTTTGCCGACACGCTCTACGAGCTGGGCCGCAAGGACCCCGACATCTTCATCGTCGTCGCCGACATCTCGCCGGCCGGCAGCATGGAGAAGTTCCGGACGGACTTCCCAGAGCGCTTCCTCAACGTCGGGGTCGCCGAGCAGAGCATGATCGGCATCTGCGCCGGGCTCGCGCTCAAGGGCTGCCGGCCGTTCGCCTACACCATCGCCACCTTCTCCCTCTATCGCCCGTTCGAGTTCGTGCGCGACGACCTGTGCTACCAGAACTTGGCCGTAACCGTGGTCGGCGTGGGCGGCGGCGTCGTCTACTCGACGCTCGGCGGCACGCATCACTGCCAGGAAGACATCGCGGTGGCCGGCGCCATCCCCAACATGTCCATCATCGCCCCCTGCGACCCCGCCGAGGCCCGCGAGGCGACGCTCTATTGCGGAACGCAGAAGCGCGGGCCGGTGTACCTGCGCCTCGGCAAGGCGGGCGAGCCCACCTTCACCAAGGACGCGGTCGATCCCTTCGTGTTCGGCAAGCTGCGCTTCCTGCGCCGCGGCAGCGACGACTGCATCCTGTCGTACGGCATCATCATGAAGCAGGCGATCGCCGTTGCCGACCAGCTAGAGGCCCGCGGCCGCTCGGCGTCCGTGGCCTCATGCCACACTTTGAAGCCCTTGGACCGCGAGGCGATCGCGGCGGCGCTCAAGAGTCATCGCCGCATCGTGGTGATCGAAGAGCACGCGCCCCAGGGCGGGCTCGCCGCGCAGGTGAAGCAGATCGCCTGGGACATCCGGGCGGACTGCGAGTTGAAGACCTTCACGCTCCAGGACGCGTTCATCCACAACTACGGCGGTCACGACGACCTCTTGGCCGCCCACGGCCTCGAACCCAGGCGCATCCTGGCGGCGCTGGGATGACGCCCAATCGCTCCCACATCCTGGTCACCGGAGCCTCGGGCTTCGTCGGCGGGCACTTGGCGCGGCTCCTCGCCGCGCAAGGATTCCGGGTGACGGCGGTCGCGCGCCGGCCGGCGGCGCGGGCCGCGCTCGAAGCGGCCGGGATCGAGACCCTCGCAACCGACCTTGTCGCGCCGGCCGGATTGCCGGAGTACTTCGACGGCGTGGTCCATGCCGCCGCGACCTCGATTGGGCCGGGCGTGCGCATCGACCAAATGGTTCGCGACAATGTCGAGGCGATGCGCGCCCTCATCGACCGCGCGGCGCGGGCCGGGGCGCGGCGCTTTATCTTTCTATCGTCGATGTCGGTCTACGGCCACATTTCGGTCGCCGAGGTCAACGAGGCGACGGCGTGCGTCGATCCTGACGCCTACGGGCTCACCAAGCGCCTGTGCGAGGAGATGCTCGCCGAGCGCGCGCCCGAGATCGCCGGTCTCGCCGTGCGGCTCCCGGCCGTGCTCGGCGCGGGCGCCCATCGTAACTGGCTGGCGACCACTGCCCGTCGCATGCTGGCCGGCGAAGACATGCCGTTCTTCCACGCCGAGGCGCCGTTCAACAATGCCGTGCACGTCGCCGACCTCGCCGCCTTCTTCGCCCGGCTGCTGACGCGGGGTTGGGACGGGTTCGATGCCGTCAACCTCGCGGCGGCCGGCACGGTCCGGGTGCGCGAGGGTCTTGAGCGGCTCAAGGCTGGGCTCCGCTCGGCCTCGCGCCTCGTCGAGGTGCCGCCGCGCCGGCCGTCCTTCACCGTCTCGTTCGCGCGGGCGCGCGGGCGCTACGGGTACGATCCGATGATGATCGAGGCAATGCTCGACCGCTACGCCGCCGAGACCGTGTCCTTGTCCGCCAAGGTCGGCTAAACTGAGCCGGCAGGAGAAAGATTGCCATGACCGCCATCGCCGCCACCCGGGTCGCCGCCCTGCGGCAACTGCCGCAGCCCGAGCCCTCGGCCGGCGTCGCGGCGTATCTGCGCGAGCGCGAGCTATGCCTTGCCGCCGACCCCCGGCGGCGGGAGAATTACGAGCGCTACCTGGCCGCGGGCCGGCGGAGCGCGAAGGTCGACTACCTGCCGACCAAGCTCGACATCGAGAACGTCAGCCGCTGCAACTTCCGCTGCACCATGTGCTTGGTCAGCGACTGGAAGAAAGGCCAGCGCGCCGCCGACATGCCGCTCGCGGAATTCAAGAAGCTCATCGACGAGCAGTACGGCCTCGTCGAGATCAAGCTCCAGGGCCTCGGCGAGCCCTTGATGCAGCGCGACGACTTCTTCCGCATGATCGCGTATGCGCGCGCGCGGCACATCTGGGTGCGCACGACAACCAACGCCTCGCTCCTCCACCTCAAGGACAACTTCAGCAAGCTCATCGACACCGACGTGAACGAGCTGCAGATCTCGATCGACGGCGCCGACAAGGCAACCTTCGAGAAGATCCGCCGCGGCTCGGTGTTCGGGCGCGTCGTTGCCAACTGCCGGACGGTCAACGACTACGCCCGCCGAGTCGACCGGCTGCGGACCAAGATGTGGGTCGTGGTGCAGCACGACAACGTACGGCAACTCGAAAACCTCGTCGACCTCGGTGCGGAGCTCGGCTTCCCGCAGCTCGTGTTCTCGCTCAACTTGAGCGACTTTGGGGTCGAGAGCTGGAGCGAGCGCAACAAGGCGGTCACCGTCGACGACCGGCTCGATCCGGATTCTCTCTTGAGGCTCGTCGACCGCGGGGCAGCGCTCGGCCTTCTGGTCCGGTTCTGGAACGTGACCGAGAAGTACCGCATCGAGTCACTCAACACGCTGTGCCCGTGGCCGTTCGAGCGGGCCTACGTGTCGTCGGACCTGCGCACCGTGCCGTGCTGCTATGTCGGCAGCCCAGACGTGATGGAGATCGGCAGCGCCGCGGACGGCTTCGCCAAAACGTGGTTCGGCCCCGCCTACGAGGCGTTCCGCCAGGCCCATCTCGACGGCCGCATCCCCAAGGTCTGCCAGGGCTGCTACAAGGCGGGCGAGCACTGGGGCGATGCGGCGGAACGCCCGCCGCGGGAAATCTAGCCTTAGCCGACAAGACCGTCCGGTTCTGCGACAAGTATTTGTCGGACCAGCCGCTCCATCGCGACCGGTTCCAGGGTTCGGTCGAGGTGATGGCGTCGAACCCCGTGCTCCTGCGCTTCCTCGACCGCATGGCGGGGCTTGTCGGCTACCGGCGCCTGGCGCTGCCGCTCGCCTACGGCGCCATGCTGCTGCTGAAGGAAGGACGGCGGGGCCCGATTTACCGGCCGTTCGCGACCTAGCAATGAGACGGATTCTGCATGCTGTCGGCTGGCGCCTGAACGGGGTGGCGCGGTGGCTGGTCCTTCCCGTGAGCCTGCTGCGGGTCGCGTACGGCGTATGCCGGGCCTGGCGCGACATACGGAGCGCGGAAGTGGTGGTCATCAATGAAGGCGGCGGGTTCGGGCATCTCATAGTGTTTCCTGACGCCTTGCGGCGGCTGTACCCGGGGCGTCGGGTCACGCTCCTGTTCGCCGCGAGTCCGGAGGTGCAGAACTGGTATCTGCCAAGGTTGTGGACCGTGCCGCGCCTCCATCTCCTGCCCTTCGGCTTCAAGCTTGGGCGCAGCGGCCGGTGGCCGCCGCTGAGCGTGCCATATCGCGTTCAGGAATGGCTGTGCGGCTTGTTGGCTCCGGCGATACGAAAGCTGTGGCCGAACAAGATCGTCCTTGCCTCGGCGATGGATTTGCACTTCGCGATGCTGCGGTCCGTCGGCTTCGGCGGCGACGGCGAGGCCGACCCGACCCGGGAGTCGCGTTCGGTGCATACGGTCCATGCCTATTTCCGCCTCCTCAGTACTCGGGCCGCCCCGCCGGTACGGCTCCCCGCGCCGCTCGTCGAGCCGATCCGCGTGGCGCTCGACCGGCTGGTCGCGCGGTCGGAGCGCAAGGCGCGAAAGCTCTGCTGCCTTTATCTGCGATGGAAGGGATCGGAGCAGGAATTGGAGTCCGGCAGCCGGTCGGGTTCCGTGGTGATCGAGTGGATGCCGGCGATCCGTTCGCTCATTCATGCGGGCTACCAATGCCTGATGATCGGGGACCGATACCTTCCCGACGAGTTTGCGCGCGAGACGGAGGGCTGGCTCGCCGATGCGCGCATCCTCGGACAGGATCCATTTCTGTTCTCGCTGTTCGCTGCTACGGAGGCGGATCTGTTCGTCGGCGAGTCGGGCGGCGGCTCCTGGCTTCCCGGGGTGAACGGCATCCCGACCCTGATCGTCAACAATTTCCCCTATTTCCAGACGCGCTATCGCGCGACCGTCTTCTTCAAGTTTTGGGAGGACCCCGCGGGCCAGGCCGTGGACCCGCGTCGCGCGTTCAGGCACCTCTCGCAGTCGTACCGCCACGACGGATACGCGGTACGGTCGAACGCCGCTGCCGAGATCGAGGCGGCGGTCCGCGATTTCCTCGACGGCATCGCGACCGATATTCCCTACGGCGTGCCCATCGAGCAGATTGTCAGGCCGCACGACCACCTCTGGTACGCCCTCGCCGAATCGCGCATCTCGCCAGCCTGGCTGCGGCTCGCAGACCCCGCCAGGGCCGAGGCCCGCGCGGTCGCGACGACCGGCGAGCCTGTCATCCGATGAGGCGACCCTCCGCTACCGCGGACCGAGGAGCACTCCATGGCTAAGTTCTCGATCGTCATCACGACCACGCGACCGCGCCTGTTGCCGTGCGCGATTCGCTCCGCGCTCGCCCAGAGCTTCCAGGACTTCGAGGTGGTGGTCTCCGACAACAGCGACGAGGGCTGCGAGGCCCTCGTGCGCGGCTTCGCCGACCCGCGGGTCCGCTACGTGCGACCGTCCGAATACCTGACGCTCATCGACCACTGGAACTTCGCGTTCGCCCATGCCGGGGGCGAGGCCCACGTGTTGTTGTGCGAAGATGACGCGATCGCGCCGAACCTGCTGTCCATCCTCGACCGCGAGCTTAGCGACCATGCCGACATCGACACGGTCTCGTGGACGCATGCGGGGTACATGGAAGGCCCCGGCCAGCGGAACGGCGGCGCGATCCGTTTCGGTTACAACGCGTTTTCCGGCCAGCGTTTCGTCTACGAGGCTTCCGAGCTCCTGGCCGAGATGTTCGCCTCGGGGACCGGCAAGGCCGGTGCCGTGAAACGCAAGCTGCCGTTGTTTCCCTTTGCCGTCTACCGGCGAGAGCTCATCGCGCGCATCCGCGAGCGCCTGGACGGCGCGCTGTTCCTGCCGATCGATCCCATGACCTCGGCCGCCGCCGCCGCGCTCGCCTTCAGCCACAAGCATCTGCGCCTCGACTTGCCGCTCACCGTCCTCGGCGCCCCGCCCGATTCCTCGGGCGGCCATGTCGCCGATCCCCGGACCTTTACTCGCATGACGGCGGGCATGCGGATCGAGCGCGCGCCGATCAAGCTGATGAGCGTTTTCCCCTCCGACGGCGCGGACACGATTCTGCGCCTGCAGGCGGCCATGCCGGAACGGCTGGGGTCGTACCGCCTCGACCTTGCCAATTATTTCCTCGCGTGCTGGCGCGGCATCCGCGAGATGCAGGGGATGGGCCGCGACGTTGCCGCCGAAATGGCGGCCTGGCACGCGGCGCTCGGCGAGGCGCCGGCCGAAATCCAGGCTGCGGTGGCGGCGGGGGTCGCGGCCGGGACGCCGGCGCGTGGGGCCCTGCGATCGGCGGCGCGGGCGATCAACCGGGCGCTTGACGGGGCGCCGCGGCGCCTCGTCGACGCGCTGCACTTTCGCTTTCGGCGTCCGTCCGACAGGCTGTGGGTGGAGGCCCAAAAGCTGGGTTTGCAGGACATCTTCGACTGCGCGCAATATCTCGGCCGGGTCACGCAGCGCTTTGCCTGACAGGACCCCCCTCGAACCCTTGGACCGCGACATGGACATCCCGCTCGATCGCATCACCGACTATTTCGCGATCCTCCATCGCTGCCTCGAGGAGACCGCGGCGAGCGACAGCGCGGGCCGGCCGATCGGCATCGAGGTGGCTTTTTCCCGTTTCGCCGGCGCGGCGACCAGGCCATGCAAGTGGCCCAGGCACTCAAGAGCTGAACCCAAGCGGAGACGGATACCATGAACGAGCCGAGGCGCGACTTGCCCCCGGTGCGGATCGAGGCCCAGGACGGCGAGCCCTGGGTGCGGCTCGCGACGGGGCCGGAGCTCCGGGACTGGGGGCGCGAGCAGGAGATCGCTGATACCCATATGAGTCGGCAAACCGAGAAGTACCTGTTCTTCCGCCGAGTCTTCGACTTCCTCCGCGAGAATCGGATCACTGGCGATTATCACGAATATGGCTGCCACCGCTGCCGGACATTCCGCATGGCCTTGACCGAGGCGCGCCGCTACAACTTTTCCGAGATGAAGTTCTTCGCCTTCGACAGCTTCGAAGGGCTGCCGCAGCCGACCTCGAATCCGGTCAACGAAATTTGGCGACGCGGCGCGCTGGCCACCTCGGTCGAGGACTTCATGAGGATGGTGCAGGCGCACGGCATCTGGTCGGAACGCGTCCACCCGATCGCGGGCTTCTATGCCGATAGCCTGACCCCCGAATTGCAGCGCCGCTTCCTGGACCAGGGGAACAAGGTCGCGCTCGCAACTATCGATTGCGATCTCTACGAGTCGGCCGTGCCGGTGTTCAAGTTCATCGAGCCGCTCTTGCAGGAGGGCTCGGTGCTTTACATGGACGACCTGTTCGCCGGCTACAAGGGCTCGCCGGCCAAGGGCGTCGCGCGGGCCTTCCGCGAATTTTGCCGCCGCAGCCGCTTTCGCTTCGCGCCCCACCTGTCGGTGGGGTGGTGGGGCCAGTCCTTCATCGCCTATATCGAGGACGACCCGGCCGCCTGAGCCGGCGGCGGACGACAGCGAAGACCGGAATGAGCCACGCTCGCACCTATCTCAAGCAGGCGAGCCGCATCAACCGCGAGCTCGACGCCGACGCGATCGAGCGCCTCGCGGGCAAGCTCGCGCTCTTGCGCGAGCGTGCCGGCCGGCTGTTCGTCGAGGCCCACAGGCTTGGACTGAACGACATCTTCGACTGCGCGCAATATCTCGGCCGGGTCACGCAGCGCTTTGCCTGACAGGACCCCCCTCGAACCCTTGGACCGCGACATGGATATCCCGCTCGATCGCATCACCGACTATTTCGCGACCCTGCATCGCTGCCTCGAGGAGACCGCGGCGAGCGACGGCGCGGGCCGGCCGATCGGCATCGAGGTGGCTTTTTCCCATTTCGCCGGCGCGGCGCGGACGGCGCATGGCCGGGGCAACAAGCTGATGTTCGTAGGCAACGGCGGCAGCGCCGGCATCGCCAGCCATCTCGCCATCGACTACTCGAAGAACGGCGGCCTGCGCGCGCTTGCCTTCAACGACGGCGCGGCGCTGACCTGTCTTGGCAACGATCTCGGCTACGAGAGCGTGTTCGCCAAGCAGATCGAATTTCATGCCCGCCCGGGCGACATGCTGATCGCCATTTCGAGCTCGGGGCGCTCGGCCAATATCCTGCGCGCGGTCGAGGCGGCGCGGGCCAAGGACTGCTTCGTCGCCACGCTCAGCGGTTTTTCGGCGGACAATCCGTTGCGCCGCATGGGCGACCTCAACTTCCATGTCGGCGCGGCGGAATACGGCTTCGTCGAAGTGTCCCACCTTGCCCTCTGCCATGCGGTGCTCGACCTTGGCCAGCGACGAACCAAGGGCGTTGACGGTCGGTGAGCAACAGCACCGGCGTCGCGTTCGAACGGCCGCGCCAGGCGGTCATCCTCGCCGGCGGGCGGGGGATGCGCCTGCGCCCGCTCACCGAGACGCGCCCCAAGCCGATGATCGAATTCCACGGCCGGCCCTTCCTCGAGTACCTGATCGAAATGCTGCGCGACCAGGGTTTCGAGCGCTTCCTCTTGCTCCTCGGCTATCTGCCCGAGGCGATCAGCGGCTATTTCGGGGACGGACGACCCCTCGGGGTCGAGATCGAGTACGCGCTCAGCGGCGTCGAGGACGACACCGGCCGGCGCCTCAAGCTCGCGGCCCCGATGATCGAGCCGCGGTTCCTCCTGGCGTATTGCGATAATTACTGGCCGATGCCGTTCGCCGACATGTGGGACGCCTATCGCGCCGGCGGCGCGATGGCGCAGGTCGCGGTCTACCGCAACCGCGACGGCTACACCCGCGGCAACCTCAGCGTCGGCGCCGACGGGTTCGTCGACCTCTACGACAAACAGCGGGCCGCGACCGGGCTCGCGGGAGTCGATATCGGCTTCCTGATCGCCGAGCGCGCG
The DNA here is from genome assembly GCA_052387815.1 of Pseudomonadota bacterium. Lineage (GTDB taxonomy): Bacteria > Pseudomonadota > Alphaproteobacteria > CACIAM-22H2 > CACIAM-22H2 > JBQTIU01. The sequence continues at coordinate 61,109 of JBQTIU010000024.1, read as the reverse complement.
GTGCTCGATCTCCTGCCCGAGGATCTCAATCCCTCCTTCGAGGCAGCGGTCTATCCGCGGCTGGTCGCGGCCCGGCAGCTCCGCGCCTTCGAGACCGACCATCGCTATTACAGCGTCGGGACGATCGAACGGCTGGACGAGACCGGGCGCTTCCTCGCTCGCCCCAAGACGATCCTGGTCGATCGCGACGGTGTCCTCAATCGCAAGGCGCGCGGCGGCCGGTACGTGACCTCGTGGCGGGATTGGCGCTGGCTGCCCGGCGCGCTCGACGCGCTGCGGCTGCTCGCCGAGTCCGGTTATCGCGTGATCGTGGTGACCAACCAGTCCGGGATCGCGCGCTCTTTCATGACCCTTGCCGACCTCGAGGCGATCCACGAGCGGATGCTAAGGGAAGCCGCGGCGGCCGGCGGCCGCATCGATGCCGTCTACCACTGCCCGCACGACTGGGACGAGGGCTGCTGGTGCCGCAAGCCCGCGCCCGGCATGCTGTTCCAGGCGCAACGCGACTTCGCGCTCGACCTCTCGCGCACCCTGTTCGTGGGCGACGACCCACGCGACGGCGAGGCCGCCCGGCGCGCCGGCGCTCCCTTCGCCATGGTCGAGGAGGGAACGGGTCTCCTCGACATCGTCGCTCGCCTGATCGCCGACCCCGCGCACCCGCAGGAGCGCCCGTGGCTCGACGCGTCCTGATCACCGGCATCACCGGCTTCGTCGGCTCGCACGCCGCCGACTATCTGTTGTCCGCCGGCGGCGCGGCGGAACTTTGGGGCACCAAGCGCTGGCATCTGTCGCGCCTGGACAACGTGCGCCACATCGAGGATCGGATCCGCTGGGTCGATTGCGACTTGACCGACCCGGTGGCCACCCGCGCCGCGCTCGACGAGGCGGCACCCGAAATGGTGCTGCATTTCGCCGCCGAGAGCTTCGTCAGCCCGTCGTGGAACAACCCGCACCGCTACATGGCGGTCAACTACAACGGCACGGTCAACCTCCTCGAGGCGTTGCGCCAGGCGGGCTCGAAGGCGCGCCTGCTGATCCCCGGCTCGGGCGAGGAATACGGCGACATCCTGGAGCACGAGATCCCGATCCTCGAGTCCACCGTGCTGCGCCCCGTCAACCCCTACGCCGTGACCAAGATCGCGCAGGACCTGATCGGCTACGTCTACTTCCGCTCCTACGGCCTCAACGTCATCCGCACGCGCGCCTTCAACCACGAGGGGCCGCGCCGCGACAAGGCGTTCGGCATTCCCTGGTACGCCTACCAGATCGCCCGCGTCGAGGCCGGCCGGCAGGACAAGATGCTCAAGGTCGGCCATCTCGACGACCGGCGCAATTTCACGCACGTCCGCGACATCGTCGAAGCCTATTGGCTGGCGGTCGAGAAATGCGCGCCGGGCGAGCTCTATCTGATCGGCTCGGAGGACGAGGCCAGCATCCATACCTTTCGCCAGGCCCTCGAGCGGCTGATCGCCATGTCGAGCGTCAAGGGCATCGCCTACGAGACCGACCCGCGCTACGTACGGCCGACCAACGTGCCGCGGCTGATCGCCGACACCGCCAAGTTCCGGCAGGCGACCGGCTGGGTGCCGAACATCCCGTTCGAGCAGATTCTCTCCGACACGCTCGACTACTGGCGCCAGCAAATGCGCGCCGGCGCCATTCCCCGCCAACGAGAGCAAGCATGATCGACGGCGTGAAGGTCATTCCCTTGCCCAGGATCCCCGACGAGCGGGGCATGGTCATGCACATGCTCAAGCGCACCGACCCGCACTTCCTCGAGTTCGGGGAGATCTATTTCTCGTGCGGCTATCCCGGGGTGGTGAAGGCCTGGCACATCCACAAGCGGATGACGCTCAACAACTGCTGCATCGCCGGCATGATCAAGCTGGTGCTGTTCGACGGACGCGAGGCTTCGCCCACCCGCAACGCGCTCGTCGAGCTGTTCATCGGCGAGCACAATTACTGCCTGGTCCAGATCCCGCCCGGCATCACCAACGGTTACAAGGCGTACGGCGACAAGATGGCGATCCTCGCCAACTGCGCGACCCTGCCCTACGATCGCGAGGAGCTCATCTATATCGACCCGTTCAAGAACGACATCCCCTATGACTGGTCGGTAAGGCACGGCTGAGCATGCCGGTCGTCAACTACGTCACCACCTGCGCCCCGTTGCGCTTGAGCTTCGCCGGCGGCGGCACCGACCTGCCCGACTTCTATCGCCGCGAGACCGGCGCCGTGTTGAGCACGGCGATCGACAAGCGCGTGTTCGTAACCGTGAAGCGGGTGAGCGAGCTGTTCAATCGCCGCTACCGGCTCAACTATTCGGAGTCCGAGAACGTCGACCGGCTCGACGACATCAAGAACAGCATCGCGCGCGAATGCCTGCGGCTGGTGTCGGTCGACCCGCCGCTCTATATCGCGACGATCGGCGACGTGCCGGCGAGCTCCGGCCTCGGCTCGTCGAGCAGCTTCGCCGTCGGCCTCTTGCAGGCGCTGCACGTCATGCGCAACGAGCGCGTCTCGAGCGCCGAGATCGCCAAGGAGGCCGCCCACGTCGAGATGACCCTGCTCGGCCGCCCGATCGGCAAGCAGGACCATTTCGCCGCCGCCTTCGGCGGCCTCAACCTGATCTTGTTCTACCCGAACGACCAGGTGGCGATCGAGCCGCTGCCGCTGCCCGCCTCCCAGATGGAGCGCCTGTTCGACTACGTGCTGGTATTCTGGACCGGGATCGAGCGCGATGCCGGCGAGATTCTCGACGAGCAGAAGCAGGGCGTGCCTCGCAACTTCGACCGCCTGGCGAGCCTGCGCGACCAGGCGCACGAGCTGCGCAACCTCTTGAACGGCGACTTCGATCCGGCCGCCTTCGGCGCCGCGCTCGGCCGGGGCTGGGAGATCAAGCGCGGCCTCGCCTCGACCATCACCAACGACCGCATCGACGACTGGTACGCCCGCGCGATGGCGGCCGGGGCCTATGGCGGCAAGATTTGCGGGGCGGGCGGGGGCGGCTTCCTGATGTTCATCGCGGCCCCGGAGCGCCACGCCCCGATCCGGCGCTCGCTCGGCGAGCTCCTCGAGCTCGCGGTCGGCTATGAGCCGCAAGGCGTGCGGGTGATCAACGCGGTCGTCGAGTAGGGGGGCGAGCACCGGCGATGAGCTGCATCGTATGCCGTTCCGCCACCGTCGAGACGTTCCTCGACTTGGGGCCGATGGCGTTGGCGAACAAGTTCGTGACCGCCGCCGAGCTGGCCGCCGCCGCGGAGCCGAAATTCCCGCTCAGGATCGGGTACTGCCATGATTGCGGCCACGTCCAGTTGACCGAGCGTGTCCCGCCCGCGGCCATGTTCGAGGACTACCTCTACGTGTCGTCGGCATCCGACACGCTCACCCAGCATCTGCGCTCTCTCGCCGGCGCGGCCGCCGAGCGAATCCCGCTTGGGCCCGGCGATTTGGTCGTCGATATCGGCTGCAACGACGGCACGCTGCTCGACGGCTTTCGCCGGGCGTGCCCGGCGCGCACGCTGGGGGTGGATCCGGCCGCCAATCTCGCGCCGTTCGCCCGCTTGAACGGCATCGAGGTCATGACCGCGTTCTTCAACCCCGAGACGGCGCGCCGCATCCGCGACGACCACGGCCCGGTCCGGGTGTTCGCGTTCACCAACACCTTTCCCCACATCCCCGACCTGCACGGGTTCCTCGACGGCATCGATCTCGCGCTCGCTCCCGACGGCGTGGTGGTGCTCGAGGCGCATTACCTCACGGACCTCCTCGACATGTTGGCGTTCGACACCATTTACCACGAGCACGTGTCGTATTGGTCGCTCGGGCCCATGCAGCGTTTGTTCCAGCTCCACGGCTTCGAGATCGTCGCCGTCGAGCGCTTGGCGATCCATCACGGCCAGCTCAGGGCATGGATACGGCGCCAGGGACGGGCGAGGCCTGATCCGGGGGTGGCCGCGCTGCTCGCCATGGAAGAGCGCCGCGGCCTGCGCGACATCGGGACCTACCGGGGCTTCGCCCAGCGCATCCTTGCCAACAAATCGAACCTGAGGGCGCGGCTCGAACGCATCCGCCGGGCCGGCGGCCGGGTCGCGGGCTACGGGGCGCCGGCCAAGGGCAACACCCTGCTAAGCTTTCTCGAGCTGGGGCCGGCGGACATCGACTATATCGCCGACCGCAACCCGTTGAAGCAGGGCCGGTTGACCCCCGGCACCCATATCGAGGTCGTGGCGCCCGATCGATTGCTCGCCGACCGGCCGGATTACCTCTTGATCCTGGCCTGGAACTTCGCCGAGGAGATCGTCGCCCAGCAGGCGGAGTACCGGCGCCGAGGCGGGCGCTTCCTGGTGCCGGTCCCCGACGTGCGGGAGATTTGAGCGGGCCCTCGCCGGGTGGCCCGGAAAGGTATTGGCAACAGCGGGCAAGTCGGTGTTCGAATATAGCCATTTCTAGGTATGTTCTTGGATATGTGGACGCTCCATTCGGGTAATCGCTTGTTCCGCCGGGCGGTTCGCCGTACTATTCCCAAGAGATCGGGGTGACGGCCGAAGGCGCGGCAAACGGGCGGGTCGGCCCAAGGACGACAACAGCGAATGACTCGGGGTTCCGGATCATGAGCGGGTGCGCATCGGTTGCCGTCGATCCCTTGTCGGTGCCGCACGACGCGGCGGCGGTGGAGGCCTTTTTCGCTCGCCATTTCCCGCGCGGCAAGATCGAGCGCGTCCTGTTGGTCAACCCGCCCGACGGCGAGTCCGGCCTGTTCCGCTTTGCGACGGCACGGCGCAAGCGCTATCCCAACTATCCGCCCTATGGCTTGGGCGTGCTGGCGCAGCACCTGCGCGCGATCGGCGTCGAGCCCAAGATCGTCAACCTGAACGACGAGGTCCTGAAGGCGGCGCGCGCCGCCGCCTCGAAGCGGGAGTTCGATTTCGACCGCACTTGGCAGGCGGCCCTGGACGACGCCATCGCGGGCTTCAAGCCGGATTTGATCGGCGTGACGTGCATGTTCACCATGACGCACGCCTCGTTGAAGCGCGTGTGCGAACATGCGGCGCTTTCGGGCATCCCGGTGGCCATCGGCGGGGTGCATGTGAACAACGACGTCGAGCGCGTGCTCGACGACATCAAGGCGGCACGGATCGCCTTCCTGCGGGAGGGCGATGTCGCCATCAAGCTGTTCTGCCGGGCGGTCGGCGGCGAACTCGGACCGACCGGTCTCGGGCAGGTGATCCTCGACGATGGGCGGGAACGGTTCCGGTTCCTTGCCCAGTGCCAGCCCACGGCCGGGGAAATTGACGTCATCCCGGCCTACGATCTGTTCAACGTCCGCGATCTCTCTAAGGTCGGCGTCATCGGCAATTTCCACGGCTTCAAGCCGCCCGGCACGCGTTTTGCCACCGTGCTCTCGAACCGCGGCTGCCGTGCCCAGTGCACTTTCTGCAGCGTACGGAATTTCAACGGCAAGGCGGTCCGGCAGCGTTCGGTCGATTCGGTGCTCGACGAGCTCGAGTTGTTGAAAAACGAGCACGGCATCGGCCATTTCGTCTGGCTCGACGACGATCTGTTGAAGGACCACGCCCGCGCGATCGCCCTGTTCAACGGCATGGTCAAACGCCGGCTGGGCATGACCTGGGATGCGACCAACGGGCTGATCGCCGCCTCGTGCACCGATGAGATCGTGCACGCCATGGCCGAAAGCGGCTGCATCGCGCTCAACATCGGGATGGAATCCGGAAACCCGGTGGTCCTGCGGCAGATCAAGAAGCCGGGCACGGTGCGCACCTTCCTCGCCGCGGCCGAGGTCCTGCGGCGCTACGAGCAGATCCACTCCCGCGTGTTCCTGATGATCGGGTTCCCGGGCGAGACCCTGGCGATGATCAACGACACCATCAACGTCGCGCGCCACATGGACCTCGACTGGTGCGGGATCACGCCGCTCCAGCCACTTCCCAACACGCCCATCTACGACTCGATGGTCGAGCAGGGGCTCATCCAGAACGTCGGCAGCTCGGAAGTGCGATTCATGGCCGGGGGCTACGGCAAACAGGACGAGATCGACCTCGGCCTGCGCCTGGCGACCGTCGGGTTCGAAGAGGCGTTTTGCGCCATCCCCATGGATGCGGTGCCGACGCCGCAGCAAATCACCGACATCTGGTTCTACATGAATTATCACCTCAATTTTCACCGCCTGTTCTCCGAGGACCGGCCGGCGAAGATCGAGCAGCAGCTCAAGAACCTGAACACGCTTCGCGACGTCATCTCGCCCGAGCACGGCCTGGCCTTGTATTTCATCGGCTATCTGCAGCACAAGCTCGACGGCACGATCGAGCCCGGCGTCATCGACCGGCTGCAGGCGAAGCTCGACGGCTCGAACTATTGGCGCGAACGGCTCGAGGCGTTCGGGTTGGCGGTCGACGACTTGCGGACCCGCGACTTTAAGGGCAAGGAAATCCCGCGCCTCCTGCCCGGCCAGCCGCCGCGGGACGAGCGCCGGTACGAAGATTTGGTATTCGAGGCCTAGCCGAATTATTCACGAGCGGGTTAATTTTTGGCTGGCGGGCAGCGCGCTGCCCGACCGCTGCGTGATGAGTTTGGGCGCCGTCCGAAGCGCCGCCTGGATGACTTTGAATCTCTGGTGGCCGCATTTCGAGAGAGGTTGAAGAACCGTGATCAAAATCGACTCGGAGCGGTCAGTGGTGATCGTCGAAAGCGACGGTACTGAAGTCGTCTATCCGATGAGCTCGCCGGAGGCCTTCGCTTTGGCGTCAGAAGCGTGGCTGCGTTGTGGCTGGGACGTTAAGCACGTGTATAGCTTCACGTGGCTCGGCCGTCCGATCATTCAGCTTGCCGAGGACCTGGTCAGGATGCAGGAGGTGGTCTATTCGATCAAGCCCGACGTGATCGTCGAGACGGGAATCGCGCACGGAGGCTCGCTGGTGTTCTATGCCAGCCTTTGTCGGCTGATTGGACGTGGTCGCGTCATCGGCATCGACATCGAGATTCGGCCGCACAATCTCGTCGCGATCCAAGCGCATGAGTTGTTCCCGTTCATCACATTGGTTGAGGGTAGTTCGATTGCTCCAGCCACAGTCGATCGAGTCTGCCGATTGGTTGCCCCCGGAGAAAAAGTGCTGGTCATCCTCGACAGCAATCACACCAAGGATCACGTGTTGGCCGAACTCGAAGCTTATGCCTCCCTGGTCTCCGTTGGGTCGTACATTATTGCTGCCGACGGGATCAAAGAGTTGGTCGCGGGCGGCCCGCGAACCGCACCTGATTGGAGTTGGAACCATCCGAAAGCGGCGGCGGAGGCATTCGTGGCGCTAAACCCTGACTTCGCGATCGTAGAGCCGCCGTTTGCGTTTAACGAGGGTCAGGTCGACCGGTGGGTGACTTATTGGCGGGGTGGTTTTGTGCGACGCATTCGCTGAAGGACGCGATGTATGTGCAAGGAGCGGTCAGCCGACTTTGCCCGTGAAACCGCCCACTTTTGATGGAAGACCGGGCAGTGGACAGTCGATCAAGCGTCGGCTTTCGCCGGCCGCGAAGGCGTAGGCATAGCGCCGCGTGCGGGTGAGCGCCCCAGGGCGGCCTCCCTCGGCCACGAACGAGCCGATGCGAACCATCGCCATCCTCGGCGCCTCGGGCCACATCGCCAAGGGACTGGTCGGCGAGTTCCGCGACCAGGCGCGCCTGTCCCTGTTCGCCCGCAACCCGCGCTCGATCGAGGCCTACCTCGACGCCAACCTGGCCGACCGGCGCGGGATCGAGGTCGGCCCCTACGCGGCCTTCGCGGGCGCCGAGTGCGAGGTCGTGATCAATGCCGCCGGCCCGGGCGACCCGCGCGCGATCGACAGGGCCGGCGCCGAGCTCTTGGGCTGGACCGCTAAGGTCGACGATCTGGTCCTCGACTATGTGGCGCGACGCCCGGCGACGATCTATGTCTTCCTCAGCACCGGGGCCATCTATTCCCTCGCCGAGGGCGAGGCGGCGGGACCCGACTCGGAAGCCCGCCTGCCGGTCAATCGGCTGGGGCCGCGGCATGTCTACGCGCTCGCCAAGCTCGTGGCCGAGGCGAGGCATCGCGCCCTGTCGCAGTTTAGGATTGCCGACATCCGGGTGTTCGGCTATTTCAGCCGGCAGATCGATCTCGACGGCGGGTTCTTCCTCGCCGAACTTGCCAACTGCCTCGTCAACGGGCAACGGTTCCTGACCTCGGCCCACAATTTCGTGCGCGACTTTGTCGGCGCCGACGATCTCGCGCACCTGATCCGGCTTTTGGTCGCGGCCGGAGCGCCGAACAACGCCTATGATATTTGCAGCGCCGCGCCGGTCACCAAGGTCGAGGTCATCGAAGTGCTGGCCCAGCGCTACGGGCTCGAATTCCGGATCGAGGGCGCGGCGGATTTCGCCGATCGCGATCTCGTCAAGCCGGCGACCATCAGCCGCCATGACGCGGCGGCGAAGATCGGCTATGCGCCAAGGAAGGGATCGATGGAGCTGATCGTGCGCGAAATCGGCGCGATGGTGGGACGATGACCGGGACCGCCGCCGAGCCCAAGCGCATCTTCGTGGCCGGCGCCGCAAGCTTCGTCGGCCGGCGCCTGCTCGCCCAGTGCGATGCTGCCGGAATCGCGGTGAGCGGCGTCGATCTCAAGCCCACCGGCCGCCCCGACTGCCATGTTGCCGACATCAGGGACCAGCGGATCGCCGACCTCATACCGGAAGGCGTCGATGCCGTGGTCAATCTTGCGGCGCTGGCGCGCGATTCGGAATGCCGCGGCCGCGCGAGGGCCTGCTTCGAGGTCAACGTCATCGGCAATCTCGCCCTCATGGACGCGGCGGCGGCGCGCGGGGCTCGCCAGTTCGTCTTCGCGTCGAGCGAATGGGTCTACGATTCCTTCCCCATGGACGCGCCCCGCAAGGAGACCGACGCCATCGACCCGGCGCGCCTTTCCTCCGAATACGCGCTTTCCAAGCTGGTCAGCGAAGCGAATTTGCGCCAGCGCCACGCCCAGGGCTTCTGCCCGGCGACCGTGTTGCGCTTCGGCATCCTCTACGGACCCCACCGGGACAACTGGTCGGCGGTCGACACCCTGGTCCATGAGGTCGCGACCAAGGACGCCGTGACGATCGGATCGCGCGCCACCGCGCGAAGGTTCATCCATGTCGAGGACGTCGCCGGCGCGGTGCTGGCAGTGCTCGGGGTGCCCGGATTCGAGGTCTTCAACATCCAGGGACCCCGACTGGTCTCGCTCGGCGAGGTGATCGATACCGCTGCTGGGCTGCTCGGCCGGCGCCCGCGCGTGATCGAGCGCGACCCCGACAACCCCAGCATCCGGCCGGTCTCGGACGACAAGGCCCGCGCGCGTCTCGGCTGGAGTGCGCGCATCGATCTTGGAATGGGCGTCAAGACGGTCGTCGATTATCTCGAGCTGGCGCCGTCCCGATGACGCAAGCGGTCTCAATGCCGTGCGCCGATCCCGGTTTCCGGATCTTCGACCGCTCTGCGGCGCCCGGATGCGCATGACCCGCCCCGACCACGCCCGGCTCGTCCCGCTCGATCCCTTCCGCGACGAGCGGGGATGGCTCGTGCACACCTTCGATGCCGAGGAACTGGCGCCGGCCGGCATCGACTTGGGCGTCCGGCAATGCATCTACCAATGGACGGCGCGGGCCAATACGCTTAGGGGGCTCTACGTCCAGTTGCCACCCCATGTCGAGGCGAAGCTGATCGTGCCCTTGAGCGGGCGAACGTTCTGGGTCGTCGTCGATCTGCGCCGCGACGGGCGGTTCGGCGCCTGGCAGGGCTTCGAGCTGTCGGCCGATAGCCCGCGGGCGCTGTTCGTGCCGCGCGGCTTCGCCAACGGGACCTTGTCGCTCACCGACGGCGCCGCCCTGGCGATCACCGCCGACAACATCTATGCCGCCGCCTCGGGCGCCGGCATCGCCTGGAACGATCCGACCCTCGCCATCGACTGGCCGCTCGCCCCCGAGGCCAGGCCGCTCGTCTCGGCGGCGCACGCGGCGTACCCCGATTTCAGGACCTTCAAGGCGACCCATGGCGGTTTCTGACGCCGATCGCGCGTTGGCGGCGGAGGTCGTGCGCGTGCGCCTCGCCCAGATGCTGGTGAACGAGCGCAACAAGGCGCGCGATTTCCCGGTCCCCGTCCATCTCGGGCTCGGCCACGAGGCGGTGGCGGTGGCCGTGGTCGCCGCGCTCGCCGAGGAGGACCGCCTGCTGCTCAGCCACCGCAATATCCATTACAACCTCGCCCGCCAACCCTCGCTGCGCGCCGAGATCGACGAATATCGCCTGCTGCCCTCAGGGCTAGCGGGGGGCCGGCTCGGCTCCATGAACCTCGCCAATCCGGCGGCCGGGATCGTCTACACTTCGAGCGTCCTCGGCAACAATCTCGGCGTCGGGGCCGGCGTCGCGCTCGGCGGGCAGATGGCCGGCCGGCCGGGGATCACCGTCGTGGTGAGCGGCGACGGCGCCATGGAGGAAGGCCAGTTCTACGAGTCCCTGCTGCTCTTGAAAAGCTTCGCGCTGCCGGCCCTGGTGGTGATCGAGAACAACCAGTGGTCGATGTACACGCGCATCGAGGAGCGCCGCTGCCCGATCGACGTCGAGCGCCTGGGCAGCGGCCTCGGCGTCCCCTACCGGCGGCTTGCCGGCAACGACGTGTGCGCCTATCGCGAGGCGCTCTCGGCGCTGCGCGCGGCGGCGATCGCCGGGCGCACACCCGTCCTCGTCGAGGTCTTGCTCCACACCCTCGGCGACTGGATCATCGAGGAACCCGGCCGTCCCGGCCGCCACGTCAACTACCATCACGGCGTCGCGCCGAGCGTGATGCTGTGCTCGCCGCCGATCATCCGCGAGGACGACGGCGACCCGGTCTACGCGCTCGGGCAGCGGTTCGGCGTCGCCGAGATCGCGGCGCTTTCCGACTCGCTGCTCGCGCGCCTGCAGGTCGAGATGCAATGACTTACGTCGGCTACCTCAACGCGCTGGTCCGCAAGCTCCTGGCCGGCCGCGCGCCCTTCGTACTCTACGGCCAGAACATCGCCGCCGGCAGCCGGCTGGCTGGGCTGACCGCGGGGCTGGAGAGCCGTGACGGGCTCAAGGTCATCAACACGCCCAACTGCGAGAACGCGCTGGTCGGCATGGGCTTCGGGTTGATGCTGGAAGGGGTCGATTCGGCCTTTTTCATGAAGCAGCAGGATTTCCTCCTGCTGTCGACGGACCATCTGGTCAACACCTACAACATGGTGCGGCTCTATCCCCCGCGGGCGTCCTTTTCCATCGTCGCCGCCGTCGTCGACAGCGGCTTCGAGGGGCCGCAATCGCGCCTCAACAATCTCGGGGATTTCTGTTCGATGGCCCGCATCCCCGCCTATACGGTGAGCAACCGTCACGACGCCGACGCCATCTTCGGCCGGCATCTCGTCGCCCCCGGCTTCCGGATCATCGCCGTGAGCCAGCGGCTGTTGCGCCACGAGATCGAGGCCGTCGAGGGACCGGTCGAGTGCTTCGGCGACGGCGCCCTGTTCCGCTATGCGAGCGGGCCCGACGCCACCATCGTCTGCTTCAATCTCGCCTTCCCGCAAGGCCGCCGGCTCGCCCGGCAGATGGCGGAGAAGGGGATGCGGGCCTCCCTGTTTTCCGTGAACGGCCTGCTCATCGACGACTGGACCCCGATCCTCGACGACGTCGCCGCCACCTTGCGGCTCGTGGTGCTCGACGATTCGCGCAGCACCAACCGACTGAGCCACCAGCTACAGTTGGCGATTTGGCGCGCCGCCCTTCCGGCCACCGTGGTGGTGCGCGAGCGCGCGCCGACCGAGGCTGCCATCCCGCCGAACCCCGACGAATTCGCGCTCGACGGCAACGACGTTCTGCGGGCGCTCGGTGCCACCTCCGTCAAGGCGCAGCCAACTTTGCGCCTCAAGGCGACCTGAGCTTAAGGGCAACGATCTTGGGAGGTTTGCCCGCATGCTGAACAGCCTCGATTACCGCACGGCCACCGGACGGACGGTCGGCGACATCGTGTTCGCGCCGCTGGAGGAGGCCAAAATCGCGCCGACCGTCGTCGATGTCGGCGCCCGCAACGGCATGTTCTTCCTCCCCGCCTCCTATACCCGCCGCGCGGACTTGATCGGCTTCGAACCGAACCCTGAGGAGTACCGCAAGCTGGTGGCTGGCGACACCGATGCCATGAAGGCGGGCATGAGGATGCCGGCCTTCCGCTCGCTGCGCTACTTCGACTGCGCGGCCTGGGATCGCGAGGAGGAGCGCCCCTTCTACGTCACCGCGGGCCCCGGCGCCTGCACCATGATGGGCGAGACCCAGCCGGAGATCGGCGTGCGCATCTTTCAGACCTATCCACGCAAGGACCGCCGGTCCGGCAAGTCGTTCCTCGAGGTGCACGGAAAGGTCAACCGCACCTTGCCGATGCGGTGCCGGCGGCTGGACCGGGTGCTCGACCCCGAGGCGACCGTGGATTTCCTGAAAATCGACACCGAGGGGGCGGAACTCAGGGTCCTCAAAGGCGCCGAGGGCCTGCTCGAGCGCGGCCGCATCCTGTTCGTGTATACCGAGTTCGTCGCCGTCCCCTACTACCGGGAGCACCCGCTGCTCGGCGACCAGCACGTCTATCTCCGCGACCACGGGATGCGCCTCATCGACCTCGAGCTCGGCCATCAGGCCTATACGCGCGCGCCCACGAGGCTGTCCGCCATGGCGGACCGGCGCCTGATCCACGCCGGCGACGCCATCTTCGTCATCGATCCCGAGCGGACGGACTTGTCGGCCGAGACGCGCCAGCGCCTCGCCGCGATCGCGCTCGTCTACGGCTTCAATTCGTTCGCCATCGGCCTCATGGAGGAGGCCCGACTGACGCCCGAGGCGGACATCCGGGCGATCGAAGGTGCGCTCTCCCGCCCGCCCATCGAGCGCTGGCTCAACCGCACCTGGCAGAAGGTCCCTTATGCCGTCTATGGAGGCTTGCGGCGGATTCTCGGTCGCGCCTAGGGCATCCCCATGCGCCCATGCTCGCTCATCGCCGAGCTCGGTTCGGTCCATGACGGCTCGTTCGGCAACGCCTCGAGGCTCATCGAGGCGGCGGCCTCGTGCGGGGCCGACGCGGTCAAGTTCCAGACCCACATCGCCGCGGCCGAGACGCTCGCCGACGCGCCGCCGCCGCCCTATTTCCAGGCCGAGCCGCGCGCCGCCTATTTCCGCCGCACGGCGTTTTCCCTCGACCAGTGGAGGGCCTTGAAGGCGCATGCGGAATCGCACAAGGTCGAGTTCCTGTCCTCGCCGTTCAGCCTCGAGGCGGTCGACCTCCTGGAGGAGGTCGGAGTCGGCGCCTACAAGATTCCCTCGGGCGAGGTCACCAACCTGCCGCTCCTCGAACGGATTGCCGCCACCGGCAAGCCGGTTCTGTTGTCCTCGGGCATGAGCGACTGGGCGGAGCTCGACGCCGCGGTCGCGGTGTTGCGGCGCGGCGGGCCGCTCGTCGTCCTGCAATGCAGCTCGCTCTACCCCTGTCCGCCCGAGCGCGTCGGCTTGAACGTGCTTGGCGAAATGCGGGCCCGCTACGGGGTGGCGGTCGGCTTTTCCGACCACACCGACGGCCCCGCCGCCGCGCTCGCCGCCGCGGCGCTCGGCGCCACGGTCATCGAGAAGCATTTCACCTTCTCGCGCCTGATGTATGGCAGCGACGCGGCGAATGCCATGGAGCCCGCCGACTTCAAGCGCCTCGCCGAGGCCTTGCGGGACGTGTGGGCGATGCTGGGCCATCCCGTCGACAAGGACGACCTCGGCCCCTATCGCGACATGAAGCGCATCTTCGAAAAGAGCATCGTCACCGCGCGGCCCATCCCGGCCGGCACGGCGCTGACGCGCGCCGACCTCGCCTTCAAGAAGCCGGGCGACGGCATCTCGGCCGCCCGTTGGCAGGACGTCGTCGGCCGGCGCGCCGCCCGGGCGCTGCCCGCCGACCACAAGCTCGCACGGACGGATTTGAGTTGAGAAAGATTTGCGTCGTCGTCGGCTCGCGCGCCAACTACAGCTCCATCAAGTCGGCGATGCGGGCGATCGCGGCCCATCCCGACTTGACGCTCCAGGTCGTGGTCGGCGCCTCGGCGCTCTTGGACCGCTACGGGGCGGTCGTCGACCTGATCGAGCGCGACGGCTTCGAGGCGGCGGCCAAGGTCCACATGCTGATCGAGGGCGAGACGCCCGCGACCATGGCCAAGTCGACCGGCCTCGGGCTGCTCGAACTCCCCACCGTGTTCGAGAGCCTGAAGCCCGACATCGTGCTCACGGTCGGCGACCGCTTCGAGACCATGGCGACCACCCTCGCCGCCGCTTACATGAACATCCCGATCGCGCACACCATGGGCGGCGAGGTTTCGGGGACGATCGACGAGAGCATCCGGCATGCCGTCACCAAGTTCGCCCACATCCATTTCCCGGCCAGCCCCGGGGCGCGCGAGCGCATCATCAGGCTGGGCGAGCGCGCGGAGGACGTCCACCTCGTGGGGTGCCCGCGCGTCGATCTCGTGGCCGAGACCCTGGCCAACGGCGAGGCGGCGCTTGGTCCCGACATTTTCAGGCTGGGGGTCGGCGAGCGTTTCGACCTCGAGCGGCCGTTCCTGGTGGTGGCCCAGCATCCGGTGACGACCGAATACGGCGAGGGCGAGCGCCAGATCACGGCGAGCCTCGAAGCGGTCAGCGATACGGGGCTCCCCGCCATCGTCCTGTGGCCCAACGCCGATGCCGGGTCCGAGCACATCGCCCGCGGCATCCGCAAGTGGCGCGAGCGGGGCCTTGCCCGGGGCATGCATTTCTTCAAGAACCTGCCGGCCGAGACCTATATCGGCCTGATGGCCCGCGCCGCGTGCCTGGTGGGCAACTCGTCGAGCGGCATCCGCGAGGGCGCCTATATCGGCGCGCCGGTGGCCAACATCGGCACCCGGCAGGCGGGACGCGAGCGCGGCCACAACGTCATCGACGCGCCCCATGAGCGGGGCGCGATCGCCGCTGCGATCCGCCGCCAGGTCCAGCACGGCCGCTACGCCATGGACGCGATCTACGGCGACGGCAACGCCGGCCAGCGGATCGCCGACATCCTGTCGACCAAGACCGTCGGCATCCAGAAGCGGATCGCGTATTGACGCCCGGACCCATGAGTCTTTCGAAGGACGCCACGCTTGCCATAAAGAAAGAAGACATCCCGGCGGCGACCCCTGCCGACCTCCGCGGAGCTGGCTTCGTCGCCCATCCTTACCGGTTCCTCGGCTCGTTCCGGTTCCTGCTTGCGATGCTCGTGTTCGTAAGCCACACGAGCGGGTATCTGCCCGGGAATCTGCGACCGTTGGCTTTGGGGAACATTGGCGTTTTCTGTTCCTGGTCGTCTCCGGCTTCGTCATATCCGAGGCCCTCGATCTGTTCTATTGCAAGTCGTTCGGCCGGTTTCTCGTCAATCGGTTCCTCAGAATCTACCCCACTTGGTGGGTCGCCGCCGCTCTCGCCTATGCGCTTTTCATCGGGTTGGGAATACCCACGATCGACATAGGGTTGCTCCCTATACGTGTCGACCCCTGGGCGCTTTTCGTCAATATGACGCTGCTGCCCGCCTATCTGCGCCAAGGCAACAACCTCCTGGTGATCCCGATCGCCGGCTGGGTCGTCATCGAGCTCATCTTCTACATTCTCGCCGGGCTCGTGTTCGCGCTCGCCGATCGCCAGTGGTGCTTGGGCGCCGTGGCGGTCGCGGCGCTCGCGTTCTACCCTTTCGTCTGGTGGATGAACGGCTATGTGAGGTTCTACGGCATCCTGCAGTTCGCGCCCTATTTTCTCCTTGGCTCAGCGGTGTATTTCTATGCCACGCGCCGCCGGTTTCACATGTTTCTGTTGGGCTTCTTCGCGTTGGTACAGGCGGGGCACCACTACTACCAATACAATCTCCATGCGCCCATGATCGACAGCGTGACCACAACCGTTTTGTTTGTCGCCGGCGTCGCCTTGCTGTGCGCTCTGATCGCCGTTCCGCCTTCCGACAGGGTCAAGCTTGTCGACCGGCGCCTCGGCGACGTCACCTACGCGGTTTACCTGTTGCATGTGCCGATCATTTCTATTTCGGTTTTTCTCTCGCTTGCAGGACCGATCGCCTTCGCATTCGTTTTCCTCGTAACCCTCGCGGCTTCAACGCTGGTTCATGCCGCCGCCGAGCGGCCGCTGATGGGCCTGCGCAACGTCTTGCGCGGCCGACGGCTTTATGATTGACGGCTCCGCTGTCCTCGGCCTCATCCCGGCGCGCGGCGGCTCGAAGGCGATCCCGCGCAAGAACGTGGCGCCCTTGGCCGGCCGGCCGCTTCTCGCCTACACCGTCGAGGCGGCGCTCGCCGCCAAGCGCCTAGGCCGCGTGCTCTTGTCCACCGACGATCCCGAGATCGCGGCAGTGGGGCGCTCGCTCGGGCTCGAGGTGCCGTTCCTGCGGCCGCCCGAGCTCGCCCGCGACGAGGCGCCGATGCTGCCGGTGATGCGCCACGCCCTCGATTGGGCCCGCGGCGAGGGCCTCGAGGTCGAGGCCGTGGCGCTGTTGCAGCCGACCTCGCCCATGCGAGAGAGCCGGCATATCGACGAGGCGATCGAGCTCATGGAGCGGGCCGGCGCGGAGACCGTGGTCAGCGTCGTCGAGGTGCCGCACCGCTTCAATCCGGTCTCGATACTGACCATGAAGGACGGCGTGCTCTCCCCGTTCCGGCCCGGCCCCGAGCTCCTGCGCCGCCAGGACAAGCCCAGGGTGTTCGCCCGCAACGGGCCGGCGATCCTGATCGTGCGCTCGGCCGTACTCGGCCGCGGCGCGCTCTATGGGAATCCTTCGGTCGGCTACGTCATGGACGAACGCGATTCGCTCGACATCGACGACCCCTGGGACCTGCGCCTCGCCGAGCTGCTGATCGCCGCGCGCCGGCACGCCCGCCATGCGTAGGCACATCGCCCGGGTGCCGATCCTCGGGCCCGCCCTCATCGATCTCGCGCGCGGGCTTCGCGATCCGGAGACGGAACGGGCCGTGCGCGCCGACTATCTCAAGACCGTGGCCGAAATCGCCTGGCTGAGGTCGGCAATGCCCGAGCCGCCAGCCGCGGCCAAGCGCCTGTTGATCGTGTCGAACACCGACATGGTCTACCAGATGAAGCTTGAGGCGATGCTGGGGGCGGCCCTAAAGCTTGAAGGCTGGCGGCCGGTCGTGCTGACCAACTCGCGGACCAACACCCGGGCGCAGCGCTACTTCCGCGCCTTCGGCATCGGCGATTTCGTCTATCTCGACGAGTTCCCGCCCGCCGACGCCGAGCGGGAACGCGCCGCCGCGGAGGCGACGCGGCTCCTCGCCGGCGACATGTCGTTCCAGGCGGTCAAGCAGTGGCGGTTCGAGGGCTCGTGGATCGGGCCCCAGATCCTGGCCACCGTATCGCGCCAGCGCCACGAGGGCGCGCCCGACCCGCGCCAGCCCGGCACGCACGCCGAGATCGCCGCCACGCTGCCGGGGCTCCTTGCCCGCGTCGTGGTGGCCGAACGCCTGGTCGCGGCCGTGCGCGCGGAATTGGGCCTGGTCATCGAGGCGAATTACGCCACCAACGGCCCGGTCGTCGACCGCCTGATCGCCGACGGAGCGGGCGTCATCCAGGTGGTCCAGCCGTGGCGCGACGACGCGCTGACGCTGAAGCGCTTGACCGCCGAGACGCGCCGCATGCATCCGTCCTCGGTATCGCCCGCCACCTTCAAAGCCGTGCTGCGGCGGCCGTGGACGGCGCGCGAGGACGATGAGGTCGACCGCATGTTCGCCGACCGCTACAGCGGCAAATGGTTCCTGCAAAGCCGCAACCAGCCCGGGGTGCGCGACGCCCACCGGGCCGCGATCGGCGCACGCCTCACCCTGGACCCGGCGAAGAAAACGGCCGTCGTGTTCTCGCCCGTGCTGTGGGATGCTAACCTGTTCTTCGGCGAGGATCTGTTCGAGGACTACGGCGACTGGTTCGCTGAGACGGTCCGGGCGCTCGCGGCCAACCCCAACCTCAACTGGCTCGTCAAGCTCCACCCGGCCAATCTGTGGAAGCGGGCGCGCGAGGGGGTCGAGGGCGAATACTCGGAGCTCGGCCTCATCCGCGCGCGCGTGGGCGCCCTGCCCCCCCACGTCAAGTTGCTCTATCCCGACAGCGACATCTCGACGCGCTCGCTGTTCGAATTCGCCGATTACGGGGTGACCGTGCGCGGGACCGCCGGCATGGAACTCCCCTGCTTGGGCAAGCCGACGCTCACCGCCGGCACGGGCCGTTATTCAGGACTCGGCTTCACGGTCGATTCGGCGTCCGCGGCAGAGTACCTCGAGCGCCTCGCGCGGCTGCACTTGCTTGCGCCCATGACCGAGGCCGAACGCGAGCTCGCGCGCCGCCACGCCCATGCCGCCTTCGTGCTGCGGCCCTGGCGCATGCGCAGCTTCAAGTCGGCGTTCCTCGACCACACCGAACGCGGCGGGCATCCGCTCGATCACAACCTGGTCGCGGTGGCGCGCTCCCTCGACGAGGCAAGGCGCAACGGCGATCTTGAGCGCTTCAGCAGGTGGGCGCAAGGCGGGGACGTGGACTATATCGAGGCCGCGGCGGCCGATGCCAGCTGACGGGTCGTTGTGTCCGCTGTGCGGGAGCCCTGCTTATGTCGGCGAACCGCCGGTCCCGGTCGCCGGCATTCGTACCTATTGGCGCGGATTCGGCTACGACATCGATGCGGATTTTCCCGACTTGCCGCCGGCGCTCGAACAACGGCGGTGCGCGGGCTGCGGCCTGCACCGGTTCGTTCCCGCGATGATTGGACCGGCGTCTCTCTACGCGCGGCTTTCCGATTGGGCGCCCTATTACAGCGCGGGGAGATGGGAATGGGCGGTAGCGATCGAGGTCCTGGTCCAGGCGGGAGTCGATAGCGTGCTGGAACTCGGTGCCGGGCGCGGCGATTTTCTGAACCAGGCGCGGCACGCCATTGCGAGGGTCGAGGGGCTAGAGTTCAACCCTGCCGCTGTCGCCGCAGCTCGTAAGGTCGACCTCCCGGTCTCCGATCATGCGCTCGAATCGGTCGAACCGGGACAGGAGGCCATCGTGGCGTTCCACGTCGTCGAGCATCTTGCCGATCCGGCCGCGTTTTTCCGCGCCGGTGCCGCTAAGCTCGCGGCCGATGGATTCCTCCTGGTCTCCCTGCCGAACCAGGACGGGTTCGTGGGAGAGCTGGTCGGCAACTACCTCAACCTGCCGCCTCACCATGCCACACTGTGGCGCAAGTCTTGCTTCGAGGTCGCGGCCGAACGGTTCGGCCTTGACTTCATCGACTACCGGACTGAGCCGATCAACCGCGCGCAATATAAACTGTATCTTTTGCGCCATGCCCGCCCCGCCGGCAGGGGCGCGATTCTCCACAAATGCAGCAATTTCGCGCGGCGGCTCGCCGTCGATGCGCTTGCGCCGATCGCGTTCGAGCTCCAGCGCCACGGACTCGCCGGCGAATCGCATCTCGCCGTGTTCCGGAAGGCCGTTGCCATGAACCTCGATCGATGAAAGTCGTCATTCTCGCCGGCGGCACCGGCTCGCGCCTGGCCGAGGAGACGTCGGCGCGGCCAAAACCGATGGTCGAGATCGGCGGCAAGCCGATGCTCTGGCACATCATGAACATCTATGCCGCCCACGGCTTCAAGGAGTTCATCGTCGCGTGCGGCTTCAAAGCCGAAGCCATCAAGGAGTATTTCCACGATTTCTTCGTGCGCAGCAGCGATTTCACCATCGACCTCAAGTCGGGCAAGACGACGATCTTGTCGCCGAATCGGGTGGAGTGGCGGGTCACGGTAATCGATACCGGCCTCGATACGTTGACCGGCGGCCGGCTCCTGCGCTTGACGAGCCTTCTGGGCTCGACCCGGTTCATGGTCACCTACGGCGATGGGGTCGCCGATATCGACCTCCGCAAACTGCTCGCTTTCCACCTCGGGCACGGCAAGCTCGCCACCGTGACGGCGGTCCGTCCTCCCGCCAGGTTCGGCGGCCTCGACATCGAAGGCGATACCGTCAAGCGCTTCGCGGAGAAGCCGCAGATCGGCGAGGGCTGGATCAACGGCGGCTTCTTCGTCTTCGAGCCGGACGTGTTCGCCTATCTTGCCGGCGACGACGCGATGCTCGAGCAGCAGCCGCTCGAGCGGCTCGCCAACGACGGCCAGCTCATGGCCTACCGCCACGACGGGTTCTGGCAGCCCATGGACACGCTGCGCGAGAAGCAGCTCCTCGAGGCGCTGTGGGCGAGCGGCCGCGCGGCGTGGAAGATCTGGGCGTGATGGACGCGCTCGCAAGCACCTATCGCGACCGTCGGGTGCTGGTGACCGGGCACACCGGCTTCAAGGGCGGATGGCTCGTCGCCTGGCTTGCGCGCCTGGGCGCCCGGACGGTCGGCTTCGCCTTGCCGCCGGAGAGCGAGTTCTTCGCCGAGGCCGAAATCGAGCGGGATTGCGTCTCGGTCATCGGCGACGTGCGCGACAGCGACGGTGTGGCGGCGCTGTTCGCGCAGGTCCGGCCGGAGGTGGTCTTTCATCTCGCCGGGCAGTCGCTCGTCGGCCGCTCCTACGAACAGCCGCAGGCGACGTTCGCCATCAACCTCCTCGGCACGGTGAACGTGCTCGAAGCGGCCCGGCACACGCCCTCGGTGGCGGCCGTCGTCGTGGCGACCAGCGACAAGGTCTACGACAACCGCAACCCGAGCCGGGCCCATCGCGAGGACGATCCCCTCGGCGGCGCCGATCCCTACAGCGCCAGCAAGGCGTGCGCCGAGCTGGCGACGCACGCCTACCGCAGCTCGTTCTTCGCCGCCGCGGGCAGCGCCGCCGTCGCCAGCGCGCGCAGCGGCAACGTCATCGGCGGCGGCGACTGGTCGCACCACCGCCTGGTACCCGACTTCGTGCGCGCCATCGCCGGCGGCCAGTCGCTGGTCCTGCGCCGGCCGCAAGCGACCAGGCCGTGGCAGCACGTCCTCGATCCCTTGCACGGCTACCTCCTGCTCGGCAAGTCGCTCGTCGACCAAGGCCGTGCCTTCGCCGAAGGCTGGAACTTCGGCCCGCCGCCGGACGACGCCATCACCGTCCGCGATCTCGCCCAACGGCTGGTCCGCCGCTGGGGCACGGGATTGATCGAGGAGCGTCCGGAGAGCGCGAGCTTTCACGAACAGACGCTGCTTAGGCTCGACACCGCGAAGGCGCGCGACCGGCTCGGTTGGCAGCCGCTTCTGTCGCTCGACGATGGGGTCGCGCTGACCTGCGATTGGTACCAGGCCTGCCTTGCTGACCGCGCCAGCGCGCGGGCCATCCTGCTGCGGCAGATCGATGCCTTCGCCGCGGTCCTCTACGCTCGATGACGCGGCTACGAACGGCGGTCGTCAGCGGGGCGACCGGTTTCGTCGGCGGTGTCCTTGTCCGGCGGCTGCTGGCGCGCGGCACGGCCGTCGTCTGCCTCGTGCGCGCCCGTTCCTACGCACCCGAGCGGCACGCCGGGCTCGCCGGCGCCGATGTCGTCGCGCTCGACACGTTCGCCCCGCGCACACTCGCCGCCGCCCTGTCCGGGCACCTTTCCGAGGCGGTCTTCAATCTGGCCGCCTACGGCGTCAACCCGCGCGATCGCGACGAGCGCGAGTTGCGGGCCGGCAACGCGGATCTGTTGCTTGCTCTCATCGAGGCGAGCGCGCGCTGGCCGCTCCGCCGTTTCGTGCATGCCGGGAGTTGCTCGGAATACGCGACCGCAAGGCCGGGCACCCTGGTCGCCGAGGATGCCCCGCTTGTGCTGCCGGACGAAAGTGGCTATGGCGGCGCCAAGGCGGCGGCCACCCGCGAGGGTACGGCGCGGGCGCGGGCCCTCGGGCTGCCTTTCGTGGTCGCGCGGCCGTTCCTCACCTACGGCCCCAGCGAAGCGCCGCACCGTTTGATGTCGGCGCTCGCCCGGCAGCTTCGTTGCGGCGAGCCCGTCGCCCTCAGTCCCGGCGAGCAAGTCCGGGATTTCGTCTTCGTCGACGACGTCGCGACCGTGCTCGAGGCGCTCGCGACCTCCGCCTCGGTGGCCGACTACGAGGCTTACAACGTCTGCACGGGCCGAGCGACGACCGTACGTGCGGCGGCAACGCTGGTCGCCTTGCGCCTCGGTGCCCCGGCCGAGCTCCTGAAGTTCGGCGCCCTTCCCTATCGGGCCGAAGATCCGCCCTGGCTGGTCGGCGACAACCGCCGCATCGCGGCGGCGACCGGGTGGCGGCCGAGAATCGGCCTCGAGGAAGGAATCGACCGCGTCATCGAAGCCGCCCGGGTTACGGCACCGACCGCGCCATGAAGGTGCTGTACCTGACGGTCATTACCGTTTACTACGCCGCGCGGGCGCTGTGCCTCTACCGGTCACTGGAACCGTACCTCGGCGAGCGCCGCTTCGCGTTCTACTGCATGGATGAGCCCTGCGCCGATGTCCTCGAGCGCCTGCGCCTGCCCAAGGCGCGGGTGGTGCGCGGCCGCGATTTCGAGACCGAGGCGCTGCGGGCCGTCAAGCCCGACCGCGCCCTCAACGAGTATTGCTGGACCGCGAAGCCGTTCGCCCTGCTGCACGCACTCTCCGGCGACCCGTCGCCGGACTGGGCCGTCTATCTCGACGGCGACATGATGGCGTTCGGCGATCCGGATCGGGGCCTTGCGGCCGCCGCGGGTGCGAACGTCGTGCTCACGGCCCATCGCTTCGCGACCCCCGCCTTTGCCATCCATGAAGGGCCGTCGGGCCGTTACAACGCCGGCTACGTGGCGTGCCGCAGTTCCCCGCCAGCTCGGCGCGCGCTCGCCTGGTGGGGCGAGCGTTGCCTCGAATTCTGTCCCAACGTACCGACCGCCGACGCCTGCGGCGACCAGAAATATCTCGAGCAACTGCCCGGACTGTTCGACGGCGTGCACGCCTCGGCGCACAAGGGCCTCAACGCGGCGCCGTGGAATATCGAGGGCTACCGCGTCGCGGTGCGGGACGGAACCGTCTTTCTCGACGACGACGAGCTGCTGCTCTTTCATTTCCAGGGACTGCAGATCTTCGGGGCGCGGCTGTACGACCTCTACGCCGGCCACATGAAGGTGCCTGCGGAGGCGGCACGGCACATCTACCGCCCCTACGTGCTGAGCCTGCGCGCCGCGATCGACAGTCTGCGCCAGGCAACCCCCGGCTTTCGGTTCGGCATCGATCCCATTTTCAAGCACCCGATGCGGATAATGATTCAAGCGAAGCGTCTGGCTCTTGGCGTCAACAACCTTCACTTCGTCTGACCGCCGCTCGGGCGTGGCGGAGCCCTCCGCCGACCCCCGCCCGCGCGTCCTGTTCGTGACCTCCGCCGCGTTCAACCGCACGACCGGCGGCGGAATCACCTTCTCCAACCTGTTCCGGTCCTGGCCGGCCGACCGGCTCGCCACCGTGCACGACGACCCGGTGCCGGTGACGAGCGAGGTTTGCCGTCATTTCTATCGCCTGTCGGCGCGCGAGATCGGCCGCTGGCCGGGGCTCGGCCGCTGGCTGAGCCTTGAGGCGAACGGCGGCGCCGCGGGCGAGGCGGCCCCGACATCGAAAGCTCACTCGAGCGTGGCCCGGCAGATCAAGCGCGCGCTGATCGGCAATGCGTGGC
Source organism: Pseudomonadota bacterium (assembly GCA_052387815.1). Lineage (GTDB taxonomy): Bacteria > Pseudomonadota > Alphaproteobacteria > CACIAM-22H2 > CACIAM-22H2 > JBQTIU01. Next base: position 37,383 of record JBQTIU010000024.1, on the reverse strand, counting down.
CGGATAGCGGCCGGCTGTCGCTCGAGCTCGAGCGTTGGATCGCCGCCTTCCGTCCCGAGCTCATCTACGCCGCCTTCGGGACGATCGGCATGATGGAGCTCGTCGAGGCGATCCGCCGCCGCTTCGGCCTCAAGCTGGTCGTCCACTTCATGGACGACTGGCCCTCGTATCTCTATCGCGGCGGTCTGTTGTCGGCGCTGCCGAATGCGCGCATGCGCGCCCTCGTCCGACGGCTGGTCGCGACCGCCGCGGCGCGGCTTGCCATCGGCGGGGACATGGCCGGGGCTTACGCGGCGCGCTACGGCGTCCCGTTCCAAGCCTTTCAGAACGCCGTCGATATGGGAATCCGCGCCGGCACCCCGCCGTCGTCACGGCCGGTCGGCGACCCCGCCCGGGTGCTCTACGTGGGCTCGATCTTCGACAACGCCCAGGCGCAAAGCTTGATCGACGTCGCCCATGCCGTCGCCGCGCTCGTCCGCGGCGGCCGTCGCCTGCGCTTCGACATCCACAGCCCCGCCTTCCTCGCCGAGCGCTTCCGCGCCCGGCTCGAGGTCGCGCCCTGCGTCCGCCTCCACGACACCATCGCCGATGACGAGGAATTCTTCGGCGCCATCGGCGCTGCCGACATCCTCGTCCTGCCCGTCAACTTCGACGCCGAGAGCGTGCGCCTCGTCCGCTTCTCCATGCCGACCAAGCTGCCGGCCTACCTCGTGTCCGGGACGCCGGTCCTCGCCTACGGGCCCGAGGCGACGGCGCAAATCGCCTATGCCAAGCGCGAGGGCTGGGCGCACGTGGTTGGCGAACCCGGCCGCGCGGCGGAGGGCATCGTGCGCTTGCTCGACGGCGCCGGCCTGCGCATGAGCCTGGTCGCGCGGGCGCGCGCGGTGGCGCTGGCCAACCACGACGCTAGCGTGGTGCGGCGGCGCTTCCAGGAAGCGCTCATCGCGGCGGTGCGGGAACCAGCCGACACGTGACTCGGAACGTTGTCCGCGGCGCGATCTTGCCGGGTAGAATAGAAGCATGATGATCGACTCGCCGCCCGCTCACGTCGACGCAGACTTGGAGCGATTGTTGGCGCGGATCGTGCCGGCATTCCGGGCCGAAGCGGTCTATTTGTTCGGCTTGAGAGCGCGGGAGGATTCCCGCGGGGATAGCGACTACGACCTTCTGGTCGTCGTCCCCGACGACACTCCCGCTAAGCAGTGCAACGTCATCGCCGGGTTCGAGGCCACGCGCGGGCTCGGGATTGCGGCCGACGTGTTTCCCTGCCGGCGGTCGCGGTTCGAGCGCTACAAGGATGAAGTCGGCACCCTGACCTATACGGCCCGGCATTACGGCCGCCTCGTTTATGGCCGGTGAGGTTGTAAGGGCCTGGACGCGGGCGATCATGGCCGACACCCTCAACGAGCAAGTCCGCGCCTTCTGGGAGAAGGAGCCGTGCGGGACCGGCCCCCTGGTGACCGGCGGCATCGAGCCCGGCAGCCTCGCCTGGTGCGAGCGGGTCGAGGAGCGCCGCTACGCCAACGAGCCCTTCATCCACGCGGTCGCCCAGTTCACCCGCTATCGCGGCAAGCGGGTGCTCGAGATCGGGGTCGGGGCCGGCACCGACCACCTGCAATGGGCGCGGGCCGGCGCCCGGTGCTGGGGCGTCGACCTGACCGAGGCGGCCGTCGAGGCGACGCGCCGGCGCCTTGCGCTCCACGGCCTCGCCTCCGAGCTCCAGCGGGTGGACGCCGAAGGCCTGCCCTTCGCGGACCAGTTCTTCGATCTCGTGTGGTCGTGGGGCGTGATCCACCACGCCCCGCACCCGGACCGGGTCGTCGCCCAAATCCATCGCGTGCTCAAGCCGGGCGGCGAGTTCCGCGGCATGTTCTACAAGCGCTGGTCGGCCGCGTTCTTGAAGGAATGGTTGAAACACGCTCTCTGCGCCGGCCGCCCCTTCCGCAACCTTGCCGAGGTCATCGCCAGCCACTTCGAGAGCCCCGGCACCAAGGCCTATACGCTCTCCGAGATCCGCGCCTTGTTCGGCGCCTTTGCCGATATGGAGGCGTGGCCGATCGTCACCCCTTACGATCGCCAGCACCTCGGCTGGCTCGGCCGCCTTATCCCCGAGGCGCTCGGCTCGTTCATCGCCATCCATGCGACCAGGTAGGGGTGGGTTTTCAACCCGCCTGCGCGAGATGGAAACCCGCCACGAATCCTGTTCGATCATGACATGTGCGGCATCGCCGGCATCCTGACCTTCGACCCGGCGCGGCTTGCGGTCGGCGAGCCTCTGCTCGCCGCCATGCGCGACACCATGGCCCATCGCGGCCCCGACGGCATCGGCCTGTGGCGCTCGCCCGACGGCCGGATCGGCCTCGCCCACCGGCGCCTCGCCATCATCGACCTCTCGGAGGCCGCAAGCCAGCCGATGTCGAACGAGGACGGCACGCTCATGATCGTCTACAACGGCGAGATCTACAACCACGCCGAGATCCGCGCCGAGCTCGAGGCCAAGGGCGGGCATAGGTGGAAGACCGACCATGCCGATACCGAGGTCATCCTCCATGCCTTCGAGGAATGGGGGATCGACTGCCTGGAGCGCTTGCGCGGCATGTTCGCCTTCGCGCTGTGGGATGCACGCGCGCGGGCGCTGTGGCTGGTGCGCGACCGCATTGGGGTCAAGCCGCTCTATTACGCGCTCGATGCGCGCGGGGTCGCCTTCGCCTCCGAGATCAAGGCGATCCTCGCCGATCCCACGCGCGAGCGCGCGGTGGGCGAGGAGGCGTTCTACCACTACCTCTCGTTCTTGACCGCGCCGGCGCCGGCCACCCTGTTCAAGGGCATCTGCAAGCTGCCGGCCGGAACCTGGCTCCGCGTCGACGCTGACGGAACGACGACCGAACGAAAGTGGTGGGACATGCTCGACCACGCGCGCCCGCTCTCCGCCATGAGCGAGCAGGAGACGGCGGCGCGGGTGCTCGCGGAGCTGCGCGTCGCCGTCAAGCTGCGAAAGGTTTCGGACGTTCCGGTCGGCGTGTTCCTGTCGGGCGGCATCGATTCCAGCACCAACCTCGCGCTGTTCTCGGAAGGCGAGCGTGGCCGCGTCAAGGCCTTCTCGATCGCCTTCCCCGGCGACCAGTCGAGCGTCGCCGACGAGATGCCCTACGCGCGCCAGATCGCGCAACAGGTGGGCGCCGAGCACCACGTTCTCGAGCTCACCCAGGCGCGGCTTCTCGATTTCCTGCCGCGCATGATCGAGCTCCAGGACGAGCCGATCGGCGACCCGGTGTGCGTGCCGGTCTACTACGTCTCGAAGCTGGCGCGCGAGCACGGCGTCATCGTCGCGCAGGTCGGCGAGGGCGCCGACGAGCTGTTCTGCGGCTACCCCTACTGGAAGGCGATGCGCGGGCTCGAGCGCGCCAACGCGCTGCCCGTTGCCCGGTTCTTGAAGCGCGCCGGCCTCGCCGCCTTGCGTCTCGCGGGCTTGGGCGGGCACGCCGCGACCGAGTACCTGCGCCGCGGCATCGCCGGGCTGCCGATCTTCTGGGGCGGGGCCGAGGCCTTCACCGAGGCCGAGAAGCAGGCGCTCCTCTCGCCGCGGCTCAGAGAGCGCTTCGCCGGCACCACCTCGTGGGAGGCGCTGGCCCCGATCCGCCGGCGCTTCGAGACCAAGGCGTGGGAGAAGTCGCCGCTCGCCTGGATGACCTACCTCGATCTGTCGCTGCGCCTGCCCGAGCTGCTTCTCATGCGCGTCGACAAGATGAGCATGGGGGCGAGCGTCGAGGCCCGCGTGCCGTTCCTCGACCACGAGTTCGCGACGCTTGCCATGAGCATCCCCGAGACCCGGAAGCTCGCCAACGGCGAATTGAAGGCGGTCTTGAAGCGCGCCGTGCGCGGCCTCGTTCCCGACCGGATCATCGACCGCCGCAAGCAGGGCTTCGCGGTGCCGATGGCCGACTGGATGCAGGGCCGCCTGGGCGCCGAAATGGGCGCCGTGCTGGACCGCTTTTGCGCCGAGACCGACTTCCTCGATCGGGCCGCGGTCGCCAGGCTCTTGGCCCGGCGGCGCGGCCCGCAAGCCTGGTACCTTATGAACTTCGCCCTGTGGTGGCGCCGATTTGTCGCTGCCTGAGAACGCCTACGGGCACGCCAAGCGGCTCGAGTTCGTCGCCCGCGCGGTGCGCGAGCTCACGCCCCGCCGCATCCTCGACGTCGGCTGCGGCACCGGCGCGCAGCTCACCCGGCCGCTCGCCAAGGCCTTCCCCGGCATCTCCGTGCTCGGCGTCGATACCGACGCGCGCTCGATCGCCTGGGCGCGCGCGCAGGCGCCGCTTCCCAACCTCGCCTTTGACGATTTCGCGGCGCTGCCGGGGGGCGGCGTCTTCGACCTGATCGTCGCCGCCGAAGTCCTGGAGCATGTCGAGGACCCGCTCGGTTTCCTTGTGTCCCTGCGCCGTAACTTGGCCCAGAGCGGGCGCGTGGTCTTGACCACTCCGAACGGCTACGGCCCGTTCGAGATCATGGCGCTGATCGAATTGGGCCTCCATTTCTCGGGGCTCGCGCGCCCTCTGCGCGCGCTCAAACGCGCGCTCTTGGACGAGCCGCAGGCGAACGAGCCCGAGATGACCCTTGCGACCAGCCCGCACGTCAATTTCTTTTCCATGGGCGGGCTCGTGCGCCTGTTCGCGGCGAGCGGCCTCAAGGTGCGCCGGTACGCGCCCTCGACCTTCCTGTGCGGCTGGGGGCTCGACCTGCTGCTGCGCTCGCCGCTTGTCGTCGCCTGGAACGCGCGCATCGCCGACCGCCTGCCGCATTGGATGAACAGCGACTGGATGTTCGTCCTCGAGCCGGCCGGGCCGCCGAGCGGGGCGGTGCGGGGGCGCAACGCCTGGGGCAGGTGGCGCAAGCGCTTGAGCGAGCGGCGCTGGCGAGCCACCGCGGCCCCGCGGTGATCCGCGCCACTCTCGAGAAGGCCCGGCGCCTGCCGCCCGGCGCCGTCTGGCGCCGGGCCGGGGGCTTTGCCATGCGCCACGCCCGCGCCTTCGTGGCCCGGCGGCGCGATGGCGCGCGCTCCACTTATGCCAAAGACGGCGGCATGCTCTTGGAGCGGCCGCTCGCGCCGCCCCTCGCGGCGATTGCCCCCCACCGCACCTGGCTCGCCGGGGTCACGCCGCATTATCTCGCCCACCGCTTCGACCTCCTGGGCTCGGGCTGGGTGGAGGTCGGGCGCGAGGGCGCCGATGCAGCCGCCTGGCTCGAGGGCCGGATCAACGCCGCCAACCTCGCCGAGGCGCAACGCATCTGGCGGCTGATCGACGACCCCGCTTACCGGCCCATCGACTGGCAGCTCGATGTCAAGTCGGGCACTCGCTGGCGGGAGGATTGCTGGTATCTCGACGTGCCCTTCGGGCATGCGCCCGGCGCCGACATCAAGGTACCGTGGGAACTCGCGCGCATGCAGCACCTGCCGCAACTGGCGCTCGCCTATCGCCTGGCCGCTTCCGGCGAGCCAGGGTTCGCCGCCCCCGGAACCAACGCGCGCGAGATCCGCAACCAGATCCTCGACTTCATCGCCACCAACCCGCCGCGCTTCGGCGGCAACTGGCGCACAGCCATGGATGTGGCGATCCGGGCGGTCAACTGGCTCATCGCGCGCGCGCTCCTGGAGGGCGCGGGCACGCGCTTCGATGCCGCCTTCGAGGCCGTGCTCGCGCGCTCTATCCGCGAACACGCCCGCCACATCGCCGCCAATCTGGAGACCCTCGGCAGCTTGCGCGCCAACCATTATCTCGCCGACATTTGCGGCCTGGCCTTTTGCGCCCACTGGCTGCCGGCCGGCCCCGAGACCGACGCTTGGCGCGACTTCGCCGCCCGCGAGCTCGCGGCCGAGGTCGAGGCCCAGTTCAACGACGACGGCTCGAATTTCGAGGCTTCGACCTGCTATCACGCGCTGTCGGCCGAGATGGTCGTCTACACGACCGCGATCCTGCCCGGACCCTTTTCGGAGCGCCACATCCGGCGCCTCGCCGGCATGGCCCGGTTCACGCAGGCGATCGCCAAGCCGTCGGGCCGCTCGCCCCAGATCGGCGACAACGACAGCGGCCGGTTCCTCAAGCTCGCCCCGGTCTATCGCGCCATCAGCGTCGCCGAGGCAAAGCGGCGCTATGCCACGCTCGCCAACTGGAACGGGCTTGCGCCCGGGACGACCTACTGGGACGAGGACGCCCTCGACCATCGCAGCCTGGTCGCGGCGGTAGCGGGGCTGTTCGGCGACGCCGCGCCTGACCGCCTGGAGACCGCGGTCGTGCGCGCGCTCGCCGGCGGTCGCACGCTGCCGCCGGCGCCGCCCGTCGCCGTCCCGCGGCTCGACCTTTCGCCGCCCCCGGCCGCGCCCAACCTGCTCGCCCGCATCGAGATCGTCGCCCCGGGCGGCAGCCTGCGCGACGGCCTCGCGCTGCAAGCCTTCCCCGATTTCGGGCTCTACCTCTATCGCTCGCGCCGGCTCTACCTGCTCATCCGCTGCGGGGCGATCGGCCAGCGCGGGCGCGGCGGCCACGCCCACAACGATCAGCTCGCGGTCGAGCTGGCGATCGACGGCGAGGACTGGATCGTCGACCCCGGCACCTATGTCTACACGCCCGACCCCGAGGCGCGGAACCGCTACCGCTCGGTCAAGGCGCATTTCGCGCCGCGGCTGGGCGCGGCCGAGCCGGCGCGGCTTGACCGCGGCCTGTTCTGGCTGCCCGACGACCCGCTGGCGTGCTGCCACCGCTTCGCGCCCGACGGGTTCTTGGGCAGCCATCGCGGCTTCGGCAAGGTCATCACGCGGCAGGTGGCGGTCGGCGAGACCTCGATCGTGATCGAGGACCGCACCGAGAAGGCCGATGCCGGACCGCCCGCCGCGATCGTTTGCACCGGCCGCGACGAGACGAGTGCGAGCCTCCAGCCACCGCTTCCGATCTCGCCCGGCTACGGTGTGCTGCTCAAGCGATGAAGGTCCTGATCGTCACCTACGCCTATTGGCCGGACCGCGCGCCGCGCGCCTACCGGTGGACGGCGATCGCCGAGCACTGGGCCGGGCGCGGGCACGAGATCCATGTCGTGAGCGGCTGGAAAAGCGGCGACCGGCCCGCCGAGCGCCGCCACGGCGTCCATATCCACCGCGCCGGCGGCGCGCTCGAGGCCGTGCGCGGCCTCATCGGCCGGCGCCCGCACGGCGAGGCGCTCGCCAGCCCGCCCGGGTCCGCCCGCGCGCTCATCGGCCGGGCGGCCAAGGCGATCTACGATGCGACCTTGAAACAGGTCTTGTGGCCGGACTATGCGTGCCTGTGGTATCGGCCGGCGCTCCGCGCGGCGAGGCGGCTCGCCCAGGCGATCGACTTCGAGGCGCTGGTCAGCGTTTCCCATCCCTTCACCGGCCACCTGGTCGGGCTCGGCGTCAAGCGGAAGTTTCCCGCCTTGCGCTGGCTCGCCGATGTCGGCGATCCGTTCAGCCTGCCGGACGATATCGCGCTCAACAACCGGGTGCTGTACGGCCGGCTCAACCGCCGCACCGAAGCCGGGATCCTGGCGCGCGCGGACGCGGTCGCGGTCACCGTCGAAGGCTGCCGGCGGGCCTACGAGGCGGCCTTCGCCGCTTGCGTCGGTAGGATCATGGTGATCGGGCCGCTGCTGTCGCTGCCGCAAGCGTCCGCCCGCTTGCGGCTCGGAGCGGCGGGGCGGCACCTCGTCTATGTCGGCACGCTGTACCGGAGGGTGCGGCGGCCCGATTTCCTGCTGGCGCTGTTCGACGCCCTGGCGCGGCGTCACGACGGCCTCCACCTGCATTTCTTCGGCAGCCTCAATGATGCCGCGGAGTCGTTCCGACCCTACCGGCCGCTGGTTGGAAGGCGGCTCCATCTCCACGGCCTCGTCTCGCGCGAGGAGGTCGCGCAAGCCATGCGCGAGGCCGACGTGCTGGTCAATATCGGCAACGCGACGCCGCACCAGTTGCCCAGCAAGCTGGTGGAGTATGCGAGCCTCGGCAAGCCGATCCTCAACCTCGCGAGCGGGCCCGGGGACACCGCAGCCGAGTTCCTGGCCCGCTACCCGGCGGCGATGACACTGACGGCGAGCGGCGCACCAACCGCGGCCGCGGTGGCGCGGGCCCTCGATTTCGTGCTCGATCCGCCGCCGGTCGATCCCGCAACCGCCGCCGACTTCGTGGCGGGATTCCGCATCGAGACCATCGCCGCGGACTATCAGGGTCTCATCGCCTCCGGTCCGGCGTTGGCTCGCGCCAAGCGGGCGGCCACGGTATGAAGAACGTCTTTCAGCGCACCCGCGACGCCGCCGAGCAGGTGACGGGCGATGCACAGGCGCGCAACCGCATGTGGTGGGAGTCGATGCCGATGACCTATGCCGCCTGGGAGGCGAAGGACCGGCTGCCCCGCACCCGCGCCGAGTTCGAGTCCATCGAGCGCACGCTGCTCGCCGCCAGCCCGTTCTTGCGCGAGCGCTTCGACGTCGCGGCGCTGTGCGGGCTCGCGGTCCTCGATCTCGGCTGCGGCTCCGGCGTGCTCGCCTGCCGGCTGGCGCGGGAAGGCGCCCGGGTCACCGCCGCCGACCTCACCGATCGGGGTGTGCGGCTGGCCGCTCGCAACGCGCTTGCCCAAGGGCTCGATGTGCGCGTCGTGGGCGCCGACGCCGAGCGCCTGGGCCTGGCCGATTGCGCGTTCGACTACGTGCTCTCATGGGGGGTGTTGCACCATTCGCCGAGCACCGAGCGCGCGCTCGCCGAGGTCGCCCGCGTCCTGAAGCCCGGAGCGCGAGGCCTTCTCATGGTGTATCACCGGCGGAGCCTGGTTTATTACCTCAAGGGCCTCCTCTGGCTGGTCGCCCGCGGCAAGCTGTTTTCCGGCTACAGGTTGGCGACGGTCCAGGACTTCTACGTCGACGGCTATTACCACCGGCACTTCACCCGCAACGAAATGGCCGCCTGCCTCGCGGCGGCCGGATTGAAGCCCGTGCGGCTGTTCGCCACCCAGCAGCAGCAAAAAATCCTGCCGCTCGTCCCCGGCTTCCTCGACGCCTGGCTCAAGCACCGCTTCGGCTGGTACCTGGTGGCCGAGTTCGAGAAGCCCGCCGCCGCCCCGAGCAAGCGGCGGCTCAAATTGCTGGTCAACGGCATCCACGGGCGCAGCGGCGGGGGGCTCACTTACCTGCGCAACATGCTGCCGCACCTCGCCGCCGATCCGCGCCTCGACCTCGACCTCGTGCTGCTGGCCGAGCAGCGCGACGCTTTGGGTCCGCTTGATTCCCGCATCCGCGTCCATACCGCTCTCCCGCACGGGTTCTGGGGTCGCCTCGTTTGGGAGCAGATCGCCTTGCCACGCCTGGCGCGCAAGCTGGGCGCGGAGGTCACGTTGTCGCCGGCGAATTACGGCCCGATCCTGGCGCCCCGCCCGGTGATCGTGGTCCGCAACGCGCTCGCCGTCGGCGCGATCGAGCGACGGGAGGCCAAGCGGATGTATTGGCGAGCCCTGGTCCTCGCCACGACGCTGTCGCTGCTCACCTGTCGGCGGGCGGTGGTCGCCAGCCAATACATGCGCCGGGCCCTGCCGTTGGGCCTCGGCCGCCGGCTCGGGTCCCGCATCGCGGTGATCCCGATGGGCGTCGATCCCCGCTATACGCCGGGCGGTGGCCCCGCCGACCCGCCGTTCGTGCTCGCCGTCGGCGACATCTACGTGCAGAAGAACTACCACCGACTGATCGCGGCCTTCGTCGAGGTGACGATGCGCGTGCCCGAGGCGAGGCTTTGGATCGCCGGGCGGGCGATCGACCGCGACTATCTCGCCGAGTTGCAAAACCAGGTTGACGCCCTCGGCCTTGGAACCCACGTGCGGTTCCTCGGCGAGCAGTCGCCCGACGCCCTGGTTGGGCTGTTCCGCGCCGCCACGGTGTTCGTCATGCCCTCGAGCGTCGAGAGCTTCGGGCTGTCGCTGGTCGAGGCGATGGCGTGCGGCGCCGCGGTGGCGAGCTCGCGGGCCGCGGCCATGCCCGAGGTGGCCGGCGACGCGGCCTTGTTCTTCGACCCCGATGATCCGGCCGACATCGCGGAAGTGCTGACCCGCCTGCTCACCGATCCGGCGTTGCGCCGCTCGCTGGCCGCCAAGGCGCTCGCCCGCGCTTGCCTGTTCTCGTGGGTCGACACCGCCCGGCGCCTCGCGGACGTGATCGAATCTTGCCGACCCGCGCGGCCCGCCTCCGAATCCGCGCTCGGCGAGATGACTTGATGGGTGCGCGCCCGGTGAGGCGCTGCCTCGCCCCCGGGCTGGTCGCCGGGGCGCTGACCGCGCTGGCGTTCTTGGCCGCCCCGGTCGGCGTGCTCGCCCCCAACGGCGCGACCGTGCTCTTGGCGCTGGCTGCGCTCGCGGCACTCATTGCGGTTCCGCCGCGCACGCTTGCGGCGGGCGCCCCGCGCGCGGTCGCCGTGGCCCTCTTCGGGCTGCTGGCGCTGGGGCTGTTGAGCGCGCTGTGGTCGCTCGATCCCGCCAAGTCGCTCTATAAGGCGGGACAGATGGCGCTGTTGTTCGCCCTCGGGCTGGCGCTGTGGGGCGCGGCGCGGACCATGCCGAGCGACCGGCGGCAAGGGGTCGGCCAGGCGCTGGCCGCCGGCCTCGTCGTCGCCTTGGCGCTGCTGGTCTTCGAGTACGCGACCCAAGGGATGATCTACCACCTGGTCCATCCCGACGCCGCGTCGTTCCCGCTCCAGGCCTACAACCGCGGCGCCACCGTGGCGGCGATCCTGCTGTGGCCGGCGGCCTATGCCGTGCACGGCCGCTTCGGCCGCCTGGCGGCTGCCGTCCTGATCCTCGCCGTGCTCGCCGTGGTGGCCAATTTCAAGAGCGATGCCGCGACCCTGGCCGTGGTCCTCGGCCTCGCGGTCGGCGCGGCGGCCGCCACCTGGCCCCGGGTCGCCCCGGCGGCGCTCGCGGCTTGTGTCGCCGCGATCGTCCTGTTCGCCCCGCTGGCGCCGGGGGCGATCCGGGCGGTGCCGGGCGTCACCGAATTCCTGCGCGCGGCGGCGCCGTCCGCCTATCACCGCGTGATGATCTGGGAGTTCGCGCGCGATCGCATCGCCGAGCGGCCGCTGCTCGGCTGGGGCCTCGATGCCGCCCGCGCCCTGCCCGGCGGGCACGCGGATGCCGACGGGCAGGGCGAGATTCTGCCGCTGCATCCGCACAGCGCGGCCCTCCAGTGGCGCGTCGAGCTCGGCCTGCCGGCGGCGCTCCTCGGAGCCTTCCTGTTCGCCTGGCCGGTGGCGCGGCTCCCCCGGCATCTTCCCGACCGCTGGGTGCTCGCCGCCGCCAGCGCCGCCGCCGTGTCGATGGCGTGCGTGGCGCTGCTGTCCTATGGAATCTGGCAAAGCTGGTGGATCGCCGTGCTGTGGATCGCCGCGAGCCTGTCGGCGGCGGTGTTGCGCGGAATCCGGCCGGCATAGCGCGATGCGCCTCCTCCGCGGCCAGGCTCGCTCTTGGCAGCGACCGCGGTCGGTTGCGCCGATGTCGAAGAAATGCTTCGGATCGAATATCGTAGCCGAGGTTTTTGTACGCGAGGACGATCTTCTCCGCTCGATCCGCGATCAAGCGAATGACCGGGTTCCTTCGATATCGGGCGAGGAATTTGCGAGTTTTTTTGCTCATCGAGAACCGAGCGCCTCACCCGCGCCCGACACATTCGCGCGGCAGCCAAAGGACATCGCCGTCCTCGGGTGCATCGACCGGCTTCGGCGAACCGTCCGCGCCGATCGCGAATGGAACGTAGTCGCGCGTCGTGAGCCATTGCCACAGCGAGGCCGCATCGTCGCCCGCCCGGCGCAAAGCGGTATCGTTGACTTCCAACAACAGCGCGGGTCTCAGTTTATCGACCGTGGCGGCGCCGCCGACCAGCATGCGCAACTCCCAGCCTTCGATGTCCGCCTTGATGAGATCCAGTCGGCTCAGCCCGCATTCGGATACGAATCGGTCCATCGTGGTGACGGTGATGTATTCACGCCGTCGAGGGCGGCTATCGGCCGGGGCGCCGAGGTGGCTTAGACCAAAGCCGTAGCTCCCCGACGACTTGATCGGTACGTTCAGGATTAGCCGGTCGGGTCGATCGCCGAGACCCATGGGCACGATATGCACGTTCTTAAGACGATTGAGCTGGACGGCGAGGCGCAGGATCGACAGGGCGTAGCCGCCGGGCTCAAAGACGTAAATTTGTCCTTTGGGCGCCAAGCGAGCGAAAAGCTTGGCGAATTGCCCGGCGTGGCCGCCGACGTCGAATACGGCCGCATCGGACGCGATAAGAGGGCCAAGGGCTGTTCTCATCTCGTGGTGATACGATTTGAAAACCGCCTTTGCCGCATGGGCCACGTACGTAAAGCGAGCGCGCCAGCTTAGCTCGGAGATTTCGAACGGTCTTGGCTCGGAAGAAGGACCCGGGCGTTTGCGCATTCGGACTCGCCCCACGCAGTGCACGCCATGTGTGTATACCACTCGGCGACCCGCATCCGCCAATGCCATGGACGCATCGCTCGGCTCGACCAACGCGTGCTATCTCGCGCGGTTCGAAGGCGGAGCGTCTCGGACAGTCAAACGATGCGGCTGCGCCGGGTTGGCGTGTGGGCCTCGTGTCCTCACCGCACGCTTCAGCCATGCCGTCCCGCGCGGAATACGCGATCGACCTGAAGGGCGTCCCGGAGACCCCGGTTCGATCCATGCCTTGAGGATAGCGAATATGTTCCTTCCGCACGTCGCAGTGGCCCGCTTTTGCGTATCCTGTTCTTGAGCGAGAACTTTCCGCCCGAGACCAACGCCGCGGCGAGCCGGGTGTTCGAGCGCGCCTGCTACTGGGTGCGCTGGGGCCACGAGGTCAGCGTGATCACCTCGGCGCCGAATTTCCCCGACGGCAAGATTTTCCCCGGCTACCGCAACCGCTGGCGCCAAGTCGAGGACATGGGGGGAATCCGGGTCGTGCGCATGAAGACCTTCATGGCGCCAAACGAGGGCGTCCTCGCGCGCACCCTCGACTTCCTGTCGCTGATGGCGACCGGTTTCGCGGGCGGGCTGGTCGAGCGGCGGCCCGACATCGTGGTGGCGACCTCGCCGCAGTTGTTCGTCGCGGTGGCCGGTTGGGGGCTGGCGGCGGTCCGCCGCCGGCCCTTCGTTTTCGAGCTCGGCGACCTGTGGCCGGCCTCGATCGCCGCGGTCGGCGCGCTCGCGCCGGGCCTGGCCTTGCGGCTCGTGGAAAAGCTCGAGCTGTTCCTCTACCGCCGCGCGGCCTGCGTGGTTGCGCTCACCCGCGCCTTCAAGGACGACGTCGTGCGCCGCGGCATCGCGGCGGACAAGATCGCGGTGGTGATCAACGGCGTCGACCTGCCGCGCTACGCACCGCGGCCCCGCGACCAGGGGCTGGCGGCCGAGTGGGGCCTTACCGGCAAGTTCGTGGTCGGCTATGTCGGGACGCTCGGCATGGCCCACGGCCTTGCCAACCTGCTCGTCGCGGCCGCGCGTCTCGCCGAGCGCCAGGATTTGTGCTTCCTCCTGGTCGGGCCGGGGGCCGAACGCGCCGGGCTCATGGCCGAGGCCGTGCGCCGTGGCTTGCGCAACGTCGTGTTCGCGCCGCCCCAGCCCAAGGAGACGATGCCGCGTGTGTGGAGCCTGTGCGACGTGGCGCTCGTCCATCTCAAGGATTCGGCGGTGTTCGCCGACGTCATCCCATCGAAGATGTTCGAGGCGATGGCGATGGGCCTTCCGCTGCTGCTGGCGTCCCCGCGCGGCGAGGCGGCGGCCATCGTCGAGGGCGAGGGCGCGGGCCTGTGGGTCCCGGCCGGAGACGCGCGCGCGCTGGCCGGAGCGGCGCGCCGGCTCGCGGACGATCCCGGCCTGCTGCGCCGGCTCGCCGCCGCTTCACTTGGCGCCGCGCCGCGCTACAGCCGCGAGCGCCAGGCGCGCGACATGGCGCGCGTGCTCGAACGCGCGGCCGCCGCGGCGGCCGGGGATGCGAGGCGAGGCTGAGCCGCGTCCTCGTCACCGGCGCCAACGGCTTCATCGGCCGCGCGCTGTGCCGCCAATTGGCGGCCGACGGCTACGAGGTGGTCGCCGCGACGCGCGCCAGCCCCGCCGAGACTCTGGCGGGCCGGCCGTTCGTCGCCGGCGAGATCGGCCCCGACACCGAATGGCGGGTGGGGCTCGACAACGTGTGGGCGGTCATCCATCTCGCCGCCCGCGTTCATATCGGGCGCGATGCGGCCGCCGATCCGCTGGTCGAATTCCGCCGCGTCAACGCCGCCGGCACCAGGCGCCTCGCCGATTCGGCGGCGGCGTGCGGCGTCAAGCGGTTCGTCTTCGTCTCGACCGCCAAAGTGCTGGGCGAGGAAAGCCCGCGCCCCTTTGGCGACGACGATAAGCCGGCCCCGCAGGGTCCTTACGCGGTCTCGAAATGGGAGGCCGAGCGGGCGCTCGCCGAGATCTCCGGGCGCACCGGCTTGGCGGTGACGGTGGTCCGCCCGCCGCTCGTCTATGGGCCGGGGGTGGGGGCGAATTTCCTCGACCTGCTGCGGCTCTGCGACACCCCTTGGCCGCTGCCGCTGGGCGGCATCGACAACCGTCGCAGCCTGCTTTATCTCGGCAACCTCGTCTCGGCGCTCGCCCGCTCGCTCGGCACGGACAAAGCGGTGGGAAGGACCTGGCTGATCGGCGACGGCGAGGACCTGTCGACGTCCGAGCTCGTCAAGCGCCTGCGCGAGGCGCTCGGCCGCCCGGCCCGCCTGTTCGCCGCGCCCGCAGCATCGCTGCGCCTCGCCGGCGCCATCGCCGGGCGCGGGGAGGCGGCCTGGCGCCTGACCGGCTCGCTCGCCCTCGACCCGAGCTCCTGGTGCGCCACGCTCGCCTGGACCCCGCCCTTTTCCGTTCGCGAGGGCCTCGATGCCACGGCCGCATGGTACAAGGAGAACAGGTCCTTGCGATGAAGCAAGTCATTTACAGCACCCGCACCGGCAAGCTCGCGCTCGTCGAGGTGCCGGCGCCCGGCGCGCGCGCGCAGCACCTGTTGGTGCGCACCGCCGCCTCGCTGATCTCCGCCGGCACCGAGCGCATGGCGGTCGATTTCGCGCGCCGGAACCTGGCCGTGAAGGCGCGATCGCGCCCGGACCTGATGCAAAAGTTGCTGGCCAAGGCGCGGCGCGACGGCCTGTTTGCGACCTTGCGGGCGGTGCGCGCGCGGCTCGACGAGCCGATGGCGCTGGGCTACTCGGCGGCCGGCGAGATCGTCGAGCTGGGCGCCGGGCTGGAAGGCGTGTATCGGGTCGGCCAGCGGGTCGCCATCGCCGGCGCGGGCGCCGCCAACCACGCCGGGTTCAACCTCGTCCCCCGCTCTCTCGCGGCGCCGATCCCCGACGACGTCGGCGACGAGGAGGCGGCCTTCGGCACGGTTGCCGCCATCGCGCTGCACGGCGTGCGTAACCTCGCGCCCTGCCTGGGCGACGTCGTCGCCGTCCTCGGCGTCGGCTTGGTCGGCCAGATCGCCGTCCAGCTCTTGGCGCTGTCGGGGGTCGAGGTGGTGGCGATCGATACCGATCCGGGGCGCCTGGCGCTCGCCAAGCGGCTCGGCGCCGCGCTCGCGCTCGATCTCTCGGCAGGCGGGGTCGCGTCCGCAGTGATGGCCTCGAGCGAGGGGCGCGGCGCCGACGGCGTGCTGATCGCGGCCGCCAGCGAGGGCAACGAGCCCATGGTCCTCGCCGCCGAGATCGCGCGCGACCGCGCCCGCATCAGCCTCGTGGGCAAGGTCGGCACCGAGTTCCCGTTCGGCGAGTTCATGAAAAAGGAGCTGTCGATCGTCGTCTCGCGCTCTTACGGCCCCGGCCGCTACGACGACGAGTTCGAGGCGGGCGGCGTCAAGTACCCGGTCGGCTTCGTGCGCTGGACCGAGACCGACAACCTCGCGCTCTGCCTCCGATTGATGTCGAAAGGGCGCCGCGCGCGCCTCGAGGTCGCACCGCTGATCAGCCATCGCTTCGATTTCGCGCGGGCTGAGCAAGCCTATGCCCTGGTCGTCGACCGTCCCGAGCCCTCGCTGGGCGTCGTCCTCAACTATCCGCCCGCGGCGCCGCCGGCGCGCGTGCCGGTGTTGCGCGCGCGCTCGTCGTCCCCGAAGGCGCGCGGGAGTTGCGTCGTGGGCTTGATCGGCGCCGGCGCGTTCGCCCGCGCGGTGCTGCTGCCGGCGCTCAAGGACCTTTCCGGCGTCACCCTCAAGACCGTGGTCGCGACCCGCGGCATGAGCGCCGAGAGCGCGCGCGCGCGCTTCGGCTTCGCCGCCGCCGCGACCGAGGCCGGAGCCGTGTTCGATGACCCCGAGATCGACGCGGTGATCATCGCCACGCCGCATTCGAGCCATGCCGACCTGGTCGTGCGCGCGCTCGAGCGCGGCAAGGCGGTGTTCGTCGAAAAGCCGCTGGCGCTCACTCGCCAGGAGCTCAATGCCGTGGTCGGCGCGCGCGAGACCTCGGCGGGTTTTTTCACGGTTGGCTTCAACCGCCGCTTCGCGCCGATGGCAATACGGGCGCGCGAGCTCATCGCCAAGCGGCCGGGGCCGCGCTTTCTCGTGCTCAGGATCAATGCCGGCCCCCGCCCCCGCCCCCGCGAAGGCTGGATCGCCGCCGAGGGCCGGATCCTCGGCGAAGTCTGCCATTTCGTCGACCTCGCCGCTTTCCTCGCCGGCGCGCCGATCGCATCCGTCCAGGCCTCGGCCGCGCGCGACCCGGAAGCGGCCGACGACGTCGCGGCGATGCTGGCGTTCGCCGACGGCAGCCTCGCCACCATCGCCTATACCGGGCTCGGCGACCCGGCCTTCCCCAAGGAGCAGATCGAGGCCTATGCCGCCGGGACCGTGGTGCGGATCGAGGATTTCCGCGAGTTCACGCTAGTGGTCGACGGCAAGGCGCGGCCCATGCGCGACCGCCTCGGCCAGGACAAGGGGCACCGCGCCGAGCTCGAGGCGTTCGTCGCCGTGGTGCGCGCGGGCGGCCCGCCGCCGGTCGAGGAACGCGAGCTCGTGGCCTCCAGCCTCGCCACCATCGCCGTCATCGAGGCGCTCGAAACCGGCCAGCGGATCATGCTCCCCCTCGACCCCGGATCGGCGACCGTAGGGGCGGGTTTATGACCCGCCCGGACGGGGTTCGAAACGGGCCGGTTTCAAACCGGCCCCTACAAGGGCAATATCGTCGGGTTCCGTAGGGGCGGGGTTATGACCCGCCCGGACGGGTTCGAAACGGGCCGGTTTCAAACCGGCCCCTACAAGGACAATATCGTCGGGTTCCGTAGGGGCGGGTTTATGACCCCCCCGGACGGGTCGTGAGATCCGCCCCTACAGGGTCAAATGTTTGCTGAAATGAGCCGGTTGGGTGCATTGCAGGGTTCTCCATCCATGTCGATTGACGGCGTCCTGGTCAATGTCGCCGATCCGGTCTTGACGGCGCTCAAGTGCGGCGATCGCAACGGGCTCGGGCTCGTTTTCGCGGTCGATGGCGCGGGTCGACTCGCGGGACGGCTCGATGCGCGCGGCATTGCCCATTGGCTCGCCCAGGGCGGATCGCTCGCCGCCCCGGTCGAGGACGCCATGCAGCGCGAGCCCGAGGCCCTGCCGGAAGCTGCCGGGCCGGCCGCCATCGCGCGCACGATCAACGGATCGGGCGCGGTCGTGCCGCTGATCGACGATGAGCGCCGCCCCATCGATGTGATCTCGCCCGCGCGGCGCCGGCGCATCCCGGTGGCCGAGCCGGTGCTCACCGGCAACGAAAGCAAATACGTCAACGAGTGCCTGGCGACCAACTGGATCTCCTCGCAAGGCGCGTTTGTGCGCCGCTTCGAGGCCGATTTCGCCAATCTCATCGGGGCCCCGCACGCGGTGGCGGTCGCCAACGGCACGGCGGCGCTGCACCTGGCGTTGGTGGCGCTCGGCATCGGGCCGGGCGACGAGGTCATCGTCCCCGACCTCACCTTCGCGGCCACGATCAACACCGTCATCCATGCCGGCGCCACGCCGATCATCGTCGATGTCGACCCCGGCACCTGGAACATCGATCCCGCTTCCGTCGCGGGGGCGCTGTCGGCGCGCACCCGGGCGATCGTTCCAGTCCACCTCTACGGCCAGCCCGCCGACATGGACGCGATCATGGCGCTCGCCCTCCGACACCGGCTGCTGGTCATCGAGGACGCGGCCGAGGCGGTGGGCTCGTCCCACCGCGGCCGCGCCTGCGGGTCGATCGGGCAGGCCGGGACATTCAGCTTCTTCTCGAACAAGCTGCTCACCACCGGCGAGGGTGGCATGGCTGTGTTCCGCGATGGGGCCGCGGCCGAGCGGGCGCGGATCTTGCGCGACCACGGGATGGACCCGAAGCGGCGCTACTGGCACACCGAAATCGGCTACAATTACCGGCTGACCAACCTGCAGGCGGCGATCGGCTGCGCCCAGATCGAAGCGTTCGACCGCCTGCTGGCGACCAAGCTTCGCATCGCCGGGCGCTATCGCAATGGGATGCGGGCGATCGAGGGACTGGTCCTTCCGGCCGAGATCGAGGGCCTCGTCAACAGCTTCTGGGCGTTTTCGATCATCTGCGACATGCGGCGCCTCGGCATCTCGCGCGATGAGTTCATGGCCCGGCTGGAGAAGGCCGGCATCGAATCCCGGCCGCTGTTCTATCCGCTCCACGCCATGCCGCCCTACCTGGCCCATGCCGGCAACCGCGCCATGCCGGCCGCCACGTATCTGTCGGCGAACGGCCTGTCTCTGCCCTCCGCGCTGAGCCTGACGGATGCCGAGATCGACTACATCTGCGGCGTGATCGAGCGCCTGCACTGCGCCCGAATGCTGGCGCGGCAGGCGGGGCTCGCGTAGTCGTGTCAAGACCGACCCAGCCATGCGCTTCGCCCTTCCCGGCCTGACCCGTCCGCGCATCGCCTTTGCCCATGACGTTGCCATGGCGGCGGCCTCGTTCGTCGCGGCGATGTACTTGCGGGTCGGCGGCGATGTCTTCACCTATCCCAAGGAATTCATCGTGCTCGGGACCGGGCTATTCACCTTGGTTGCGGCGGCGGTGCTGTGGCGGATGGGCCTCTACCGCGGCATGTGGCGCTACGCCTCGATCAACGACCTGGTGACGATCGCCCAGGCGGTGACGCTCATCATCCTGATTTTCCTCCCCGCCATGTTCCTGGTCACCCGGCTCCAGGAGGTGCCGCGCTCGCTGATCGTCATCAACTGGCTGGCGCTGATCATCCTGCTGTCGGCGCCCCGGGTGATCTACCGGCTGGTCAAGGACGGCCGTTTCGACCTGACCTACGACCCGAGCCGCGACCGCCGCGTCAAGGTGGTGTTGGTCGGCGCGGGCGACAACGCCGAGATGTTCATCCAGGCGATGGCCCACAAGGACTACGCCGAGTACCGCGTGGTCGGGATCCTCGACGATGCCAGCTACCAGGTGGGGCGGCGGCTCGGCGGGCACGAGGTGCTGGGCGGGCTCGACGACCTTGCGGCGGTGGTCGAGCGTTTGGCGGCGCGGAACCTCACCCCGCAGCGCCTGATCGTCGCCAAGTCCGAGATCGCCGGGCTGGCGCTCGGGCGCCTGGTCGAGGCCGCCGACCGCCTGGGGATCAGCGTCGCCAGGCTGCCGCAGCTCACCGAATTCCGCGCCGCCGCGGCCGACAAGATCGAGGTCCGGCCCATCGACATCGAGGACTTGCTCGGCCGGCCGCAGACCGTGCTCGACCGCTCGGCCATGGAGCGGTTGATCGCCGGACGGCGAGTCATGGTCACCGGCGCCGGCGGCACGATCGGCGCCGAGCTCGTGCGCCAGGTGGCCGAACTTGGCCCGGCGCGAATGGTCCTCGTCGACAATTCGGAGTTCAACCTCTATGCGATCGATCTCGAACTCGGCGAGCGGCGCAAGCCCTTCCCGCGCCGCGCCATCCTCGCCGATGTCCGCGCCCGCGAGCGCATCGCCGCCCTCCTTGCCGAGGAGCGACCCGAACTGGTCTTCCACGCCGCCGCCCTCAAGCACGTGCCGATGGTCGAGGCGAACCCGTGCGAGGGGGCGCTGACCAACACCCTCGGCACGCGCAACGTCGCCGAGGCCTGCCGGGCGGCGGGCGTGGCGGCGATGGTGCTGGTGTCGACCGACAAGGCGGTCAATCCGGCGAGCGTCATGGGCGCCACCAAGCGCTTGGCGGAGAACACCTGCCAGGCGCTCGGCCTCGCCCAGCCGGCGGATGGCGGGCGCACCCGGTTCGTGACCGTGCGGTTCGGCAACGTCCTGGGCTCGACCGGCTCGGTGGTGCCGCTGTTCCAGCGCCAGCTCGGCGCCGGTGGGCCGCTCACCGTCACCCATCCCGATGTCGAGCGCTATTTCATGACCGTCCGCGAGGCGGTCGAGCTCGTCCTGCAGGCCT
Source organism: Pseudomonadota bacterium (assembly GCA_052387815.1). GTDB lineage: Bacteria > Pseudomonadota > Alphaproteobacteria > CACIAM-22H2 > CACIAM-22H2 > JBQTIU01. The sequence goes on along the minus strand of JBQTIU010000024.1, from coordinate 16,930 downwards.
CGGCGCTCGGCGCCAGCGAGGCGCAATCGAGCGGCCGTATCTTCGTCCTCGACATGGGCCAGCCGGTCCGCATTCTCGACCTCGCGCGGCAGATGATCCGGCTCGCGGGCTTGCGGCCCGATCGCGACATCGGCATCGTGTTCACGGGGCTGCGACCCGGCGAGAAGCTGAAAGAGGAGCTGTTCCACGCCGCCGAAGCGCTGCAACCGACGGCGGTCAAGGGCGTCTTGTTGGCGAGCCCGCGCACCGCCGATTACGCCCTCATCGCCCGCGCGCTCGACGAGCTCGAAGCGAGCGCGCGCTCCGGCGACGAGCCGGCGACCCGCGCCGTGCTGCAACGGCTGGTGCCCGAGTTCCGCGCCGCCGCCCCGGCGGGCGAACCTGCGCGCGCGGCCGACTGATCGGCCGGGGCGGCGGCGACACGGAATTTTACCGCGAAGGACGCCGCGAAGCGCAGAGGTCGCGGAGAAAAGCATCGCGGCGCGAAGCGCCGCAATCATCCCCGCTGCGCTGTCCGGGATCGCGATTTCATCGCCATCCCCTCCGCGCCTTCTGCGGTGAATCTTTTTCTCCGTTTCCGTGAGGCGAACCCGAATGACCGACATCAGGATTTGCCGGGCGCTGCTCTCGGTCTCCAACAAGACCGGCCTCGTCGATCTCGCCCGCTGTCTGGTCCGGCACGGCGCCGAAATCCTGTCGACCGGCGGCTCGGCCCGGGCGCTCGCCCAAGCCGGCGTGCCGGTCGTCGAGGTCAGCCGTCATACCGGGTTTCCCGAGATCCTGGATGGCCGCGTCAAGACCCTGCATCCCGCCATTCACGGCGGCATCCTGGGCCGGCGCAACAACCCCGAGCACGGAAGCGAGATGCAGGCCCACGCCATCACTCCCATCGACCTCGTGGCGGCGAACCTTTATCCCTTCGAGGCGGCGGTCGCCGGGGGCGCGGACTTCGCGACCGCGATCGAGACCATCGACATCGGCGGGCCGGCCTTGATCCGCGCCGCCGCCAAGAACCACGAGTTCGTGGTCGTGGTCATCGACCCCGAGGACTACCGCGAAGTGATGGCGGCGCTCGACGCCAAGGGCGGCGCCATCGGCCTCGAGCTGCGCCGCAGCTTGGCGGCGCGGGCCTATGCGCGGACCGGCGCCTATGACGCGGCGATCGCGATGTGGTTGGGGGCGGCGACCGGCGAGGCGTGGCCGCGGCGCCTCTTACTGGCGGGCGAGCTCCGGCAGGTCCTGCGCTACGGCGAGAACCCGCATCAAGGCGCGGCCTTCTACGCCGGCAGTCCGTCGGCCGGCGCGCGGCCGGGCGTCGGCAGCGCGCGTCAGGTCCAGGGCAAGGAGCTCGGCTACAACAACCTCAACGACGCCGACGCGGCCTTCGAGCTGGTGGCCGAGTTCGACCAGCCGGCGGCGGCGATCGTCAAGCATGCCAATCCGTGCGGGGTGGCGCAGGGGGCGGGGCCGGTCGAGGCGTACGCCAAGGCGCTCGCCTGCGATCCCATAAGCGCCTTCGGTGGCGTCGTCGCCTTGAACCGGACGCTCGACGGGCCGACGGCCGCCGAGATCGCCAAAATCTTCCTCGAGGTGATCATCGCCCCGGCCGCCGACCAGGCGGCGCTCGCCATCCTGGCCGAGAAGAAGAACCTGCGCCTGCTGGTGGCCGGCGCCATGCCCGACCCGGGCGCGCCGGCCCTCGCCGTGAGGTCGCTCGCCGGCGGCTGGCTCGTGCAAGGCCGCGATGCCGGCCGGCTCAAGCCGTCCGACCTCAAGACCGTCACCAAGCGCGCGCCGAGCGCGGCGGAATCGGCCGACCTGCTGTTCGCCTTCACGGTCGCCAAGCACGTCAAGTCGAACGCCATCGTCTTCGCCAAGGACGGGGCGACGGTCGGCATCGGCGCCGGCCAGATGAGCCGGCTCGATGCGGCGCGCATGGCCGCGCTCAAGGCCGCCGCGGCGGCCACCGAGGCCGGCGAGAACGAGCCCCGCAGCAAGGGTTCGGTCGCCGCCTCCGACGCCTTTTTCCCGTTCGCCGACGGCCTCATCGCCTGCGCCGAGGCGGGCGCCACCGCGCTCATCCAGCCGGGCGGCTCGCTGCGCGACGCCGAGGTGATCGCCGCCGCCGATGCAAGCGGCCTCGCCATGGTGTTCACGGGCATGCGGCATTTCCGGCATTGAGCCAACACGAAGTCGCGTCCATGGCACGAGACATCTTCGACAGGGAACGACTGCCGCCGGCGGTGGACGAGTTCCTTCGCCAAACCAATCCGTGGTGGAAGGGCAAGCCCGGTCCCGTGCTGCCCGCCTTTCGCCGCTGGGCCTTCGCGACCACCCTCAAGAAACTCCATAGCGGGCTTGCTCCCGTCACCGTTCTGCGGGGGCCGCGGCAGGTCGGCAAGACCACCTTGCAGCAGCAGTTGATCGAGCACTTGACCTCTTGCGAGGCGGTCGCGCCGCATCGCATCCTGCGGGTCCAGTTCGACGAGCTGCCGTCGTTGCGCGGCCTCGCGGACCCCGTGCTGGCGATGGCGCGCTGGTTCGAGGACCGCGTTCTTGGCGCCTCGTTCAACGAGGCGGCGCAGTCCGGACAGGGCGCCTATCTGTTCCTCGACGAAGTGCAGAACCTCGCCGACTGGGCGCCGCAACTCAAGACACTGGTCGATCACCACACGATCAAAATCCTGGTCACTGGCAGTTCGGCGCTGCGCATCGAGGCCGGACGCGACAGCCTCGCGGGCCGCATCACCGAGGTCGAGATGGGGACGCTGCTGGTGGGCGAGATCGCCGGCCTGCGATTCGGCGATCGACTGGAATCTCGACTGCCCGAAAACGGCTTGGACTCTCTGCTGCGGCAGGAGTTCTGGCGCGACTTGCAAAGTTCCGGCCGCGCGCACCGGCAAGCGCGCGATCGGGCGTTCGCCGCATTTTCCGAGCGCGGCGGCTACCCGATGGCGCAGGCGAGAGCCGAGGTGCCGTGGCCCGAAGTGGCCGATCAACTCAACGAAACGGTCATCCAACGGGCGATCCGGCATGACCTGCGAATGGCGCAGCGGGGGCGCAGACGCGATGCGCAGCTCTTGGAGGAGGTGTTCCGCCTGGCCTGCCGCTATGCCGGCCAGAGCCCGGGGCAAGCGGTGTTCGTCAACGAGATCAGGGAGGCGCTGGCGGCTGACATCGGGTGGCAGCGCATCCTCACGTATTTGCGGTTCCTCGATGGCGCGATGCTGCGCACGCTGGTCCATCCCCTGGAACTGCGGCTCAAGCGTCGCAAGGGCAACCACAAGCTGTGCCTCTGCGACCATGGCTTGCGCGCCAGCTGGCTCCAAGAGGTCGTCCCGCTCGACCCCGGCGGCCTGCAGGAGTCGCCGCATCTCGCGGACATCGCGGGGCATCTCGCCGAAAGCGCCGTCGGCTATTTCCTGGGCAGCCTGCCGCACCTCGATCTCGCGCATTTCCCCGAGCGGGCGGCGGAGCCCGAGGTCGATTTCGTGCTGACGATCGGCGAGCGGCGGATACCCATGGAAGTGAAGTACCGGGAACGAATCGACCCGCTCCGGGACACGCTGGGCTTGCGCGCCTTCCTGGAAAAGAGCGTCTACAACGCCCCCTTCGGCATCCTGGTCACCAAGCGCGATGAGGTAAGCGTTCCCGACCCGCGCATCGTGTGCGTTTCCGTGCCGTCTTTGCTCCTGATGCGGTAGACTCCTGCCGGTTCAGCGCGGATCTTGTCGCGACTCGAAAGTAACGTGATTCGACGGAGCGAGCGATGAAGCGGGCACGGATCGACATCCCACAGGACAAGATCGCCGAGTTCTGCCGGCGACATCACATCCGCAAGCTGTCCCTCTTTGGTTCGGTGCTGCGCAATGACTTCCGACCCGGCAGTGATATCGACGTGCTCGTGGAGTTCGAGCCGGGCCATGTGCCGGGATTCCTGCGCCTGAATGACTTGGAGCGCCAGCTTTCCGGTCTCGCGGGAGGCCATGAGATCGATATGGTCACGCCGAAGTTCCTCAACCACAGGCTCCGTCACCGCATCCTGGCGGAGGCCGAGGTCCAATATGTCGAAGGATGACCTGGTCTATGTCGGCCACATGCTTGATACGGCGCGCTTGGCCGTCAGCAAGATTCAGGCCAAGACGCGCCGGGATTTTGACGCGGATGAAAACCACCGCATGGCGCTGGCGCACCTGCTCCGGATCGTCGGCGAGGCCGCACGAAGAGTCCCACGCTCCTTCCAGGAACGCCATCCGGATGTCCCCTGGCGCGCGATCATCGGTATGCGGCACAAGGTCGGGCACGACTATTAGAACATCGACGACGACATGATCTGGCAGACGGTGAGCGAAGATCTCCAGCCGCTCATTGTCGAATTATCGAAGCTTGTGCCCCTGGAGAACGACGGGTGAAGCGTTGTCGCGATAGCGGCGGGGCTCACCGGGGCGATCGTGCCCGCCGCCACGCGATGATGATTCGGCACTGCCGACGAGCGGCGACACGCAACCGGGGCGGCCCATGGCCGCCCCGTTTGCGTTTGCGGCACTCGCCTCGCCCGCGCCGTGCGCACATCGGCGCCGGTCGCCGTATATCGTCAGCGGATTTTTCCTTCCGCGATCGCCTCGAGGAGGCAGTCGAACGAGCTCGTCCACCCCGTCTTGTGATCGTCGCGCTGCGCGGCCGACGGCAAGCCGGAATGAGTGAGGATAAGTTCGGTTCCCTGCGGGTGATCCCGGAATTCCAGCACGACTTGGGTCTTGAGGCCGGCCATCTCCCCTTGGGCCCAGATGAAGGTGTACGCCAGCCGCTCGGGCCGGACGATGGCGCGGTATACCCCCGACAGGCGATGGATCTTGCCGTCCGGGGATTTCATCTCCAGCCGGTAAGGGCCGCCGACCTTGAGGTCGATTTCGGCCACCGGCGTGGTGAAGCCCTTGGGGCCCCACCACAGCCGCAACAGCTCGGGGTCGGTGAACGCGGCGAAGACCCGCGCGCGCGGCGCCTTGAACACCCGCGCCAGGGTGAGGGTATACCCGGCCGCCGCGGCCGTCTTTTGGGGCGCCGGATTGGCCATCGTCGGTTTCTCCTTGGTTAGGGTCAGAAATTCGGCCAGGGCGTCGAACTGGGAGTCCCAGAACCGGCGGTAGCGAGCGAGCCAGTCGGACATCTCCTGGAGCGGCTCGGGGCGCAGCCGGCAGCGGCGCCATTGCTTGTCCTTGGTGCGGTCGATCAGCCGCGCCGCCTCGAGCACCCGCAGGTGGCGCGAGATCGCTGGCGCCGAGATGTTGAAGCCACCGGCGATGGCGCCGGCATTGGCCACGCCGGCCGCCAGCCGGGCCAGGATCGCCCGGCGCGTCGGGTCCGCCAAGGCGGCGCAAGTGGCGCTGAGCGAGTCCATGTTTTCTATTTAACAAGCCAGCTAATTAACCTATATGTTAAATACATCTCCCTTGGCATCTTGTCAAGCGCGTTTTTTCCGCAGCCGGCCGCCATCAACGCCGGCCGGCGCCAGCCCGCAGGTAGCGTTCCGCCACGCTCGAATAATGGGGGCCGTTATTAGCGATGAACTGGAGTTCCTCGGGCTTGACCGCCCGCAGCGGCTTGGCCGGGCAGCCGCCCCACATCTCGCCGCGCCGGACGCGCTTGCCGGGCGCGACCACCGCCCCGGCGGCGACCACCGCCCCTTCCTCGACCACCACCCCGTCGAGGACGATGGCGCCGATGCCGATCATCGAGCGGTCCTCGATCGTGCAGCCATGCAGGATGGCGCCGTGGCCGATGGTCACGCCGGCGCCGATCACCGTCGGGTGGGTGTCCATGAAGACGTGGATCACCGTTCCGTCCTGCACGTTGGTGCCCTCGCCGATGCGGATATAGGTGTCGTCGCCGCGCAAGACGCAGTTGAACCAGATGCTGGCACGCGCGGCGATCACGACGTCGCCGATCAGTGTCGCCGAGGGCGCGATGAACACGCCGGGCGCGACCCGCGGCCGCTTGCCGGCGTAGTCGATGATCGTGGCTTGGGGCGGATGAGCGGTGGTCATGGCATCTCCTTCGATCTCGGTGGCGGGGGCTATCGCGCCGGCTCCGGCACCTTCCACAACAGGATCGCGAGGCCGGCGAGGAAGAACGCCAGGATGGTTGCCATCCCGGCGCGCTGGCTGTCGGCGGCATGGGTCGCCCAGCCGAGCACGGCCGGCCCGAGGAAGGCGGTGATCCGGCCCGAGAGCGCGAACAGCCCGAACATCTGCGCCCGGCTGGCGGGCGGCGCCAGGTGGGCGATCAACGACCGGCTCGCCGCCTGCGCCGGCCCGAAGAAGGCGCCGAGCAGCAGGCCGAACGCCCAGAACCAGGCCTTGTCGTCGACGACCAGCAGGGCCGCGCCGACCACCGTCAGCGCGCCAAGCGCCAGCGCGATGGTGCGCTTGGGCCCGAGCCAGTCGTCCACCCAGGCGAAGCCGAAGGCGCCGAGACCGGCCGTGAGGTTGAGGGCGATGCCGAAGACGATGACCTCGCTCAAATCCATGCCGAAGGTGCCGGCGGCATAGATGCCGCCGAAGGCGAACAACGTGTGCAGCCCGTCGGCGTAGATCATCTGCGCCAACAGGAACCAGGCGACCGCCGGCTGCGCGCGCAGCCCGCGGGCGGTCCGCCACAGATCGTCGAGCCCGCGCCTGACCGCGGGCCACAGCGCCAGGCCTACCCCGCGCGGCTCCGGCACCAGGAAGAACAGCGGTAGGGCGAAGGCCGCGTACCACAGGGCCGCGAAGGGCTGGGCGATGCGCACGTGCTCGGCCGACTCGCGCTCGAGGCCGAAGGGCGGCGGCTCGGCCTCGACGAACAGGACCAGGATGGCGGACAGGCAGACGATGCCGCCGATATAGCCGAGGCCCCAGCCCCAGCCCGACACGCGCCCGATATGCGAGGCCGGCGCCAGTTCCGGGAGGAGCGCGTTGTAGAACACCATGGCGACCTCGAAGGCGACGGTGGCGATCGCCATCCCGACCAAAGCCGGAACGACCCAATCGGGGGACGGGCGGACGAACCACAGGGCGGCGACGGCGATCACGTTGAGGCTCGCAAACAGGCCCAGCCAGAGCTTGCGCCGGCCGGTCAGGTCGGCGACCGAGCCGAGGACCGGGCTCACGACGGCGATGACCAGCCCGGCGATCGCCAGCGCCTGGCTCCACAAGGCCGTGCCGATGACCGGGTCGGCGGCGACCGCGGTGGTGAAATAGGTGGCGAACACGAAGGTGGTGATGACCGCCGGAAAGGCCGAGTTCGCCCAGTCGAACAGGCACCAGGCGGCGACCGCCCGGCGGTCAATGGGGACGCTCACCCGGCGACCAGCGCCCGAAGCTCACGACTCGCCACCGTGAGCGCGGCGAGATCGACGGCAGGCGCCGCCTTGAGTTCGGCGATCAGCGCATCGATCCGCAGGAGCCCGGCGACGTGGCGGCCGAGCCACGCCCCATCGGCGCCCGCGGGGTCGCCGCCGGCAGCGGCGATGGCGTGGGCCGCGAGCTCGGCCTGCTGTCCCAAGAGGTCGTCGACCACCGCTTCGAGCGCGCGCTTCTGCCACGCCGTCTCGGCCTTGATCCTGCCTGCCACCTCGCGCAGCCAGTCGAAGCCGAGCCGCGCGCCGAGCGCGAAATAGACCTTCGCCACGGCCTCGACCGGCCCCGGCTGGCCGGCCGCCAGGCGCTCGGCGATCGACACCAGGTCGGGAGCGGCGGCAAGATCGTCGAGCCCCGCCATTTCGGCCGCCAGATCGGCGGGCACGCCGTCATTGGCGATCCGGCCTGCGCGCTCGGCGAGCGCGGCGGCCCGGGCCCGATCGAGGACGCGCTCGAGCGCCGGCCTGAGCGCGTCCACCCCCGGCTTGAACCGCGCTAGGGAGGCGGCAATGTCGATCCCCGCCGCGCCCGCGACCGCGAAATGGCGGAGGAACCATAGGGTGGCCCGCTCGAGGAGCGAGAGCGCCGCGAGCAGCATCTGCGTCTGCACGGCGGCGGCAACGCGGTTGTCGAGGCCCTCGATCGCCGCCCACAGCCGCCGCAAATCGAAGACCTGGCGGGCGGCGAGATAAGCGCGGGCGACGGCAGCGGCGGGGGAGCCGGTGCGCTCGGCAACGTCGCCGACGAAGCTCGGGCCGGCGCGATTGACGACGCTGTTGGTCACCGCGGTGGCGATGATCTCGCGCCGCAGGCGATGGCGGTGGATGGCGTCCTTGTGGCGGGTGCGGAGCGGGGCCGGGAAATAATTCTTGAGGTCGTCGGCGAGGGTCGGATCGTCGGGCAGATCGCTCGCCAACAGCTCGTCGTAGAGCGACATCTTGGCATAGGCGAGGAGGATCGCGAGCTCGGGCCGCGTCAGGCCCTTGCCCGCCGCCTGGCGCCGGGCGATCTCCTCGTCGTCGGGCAGGAATTCGAGCCCGCGGTTGAGGCGGCCCGCGCGCTCGAGCCGGCGGATCAGGCGGACGTGGCGGTCGAGCGCCGCCGCCCCTTGCGCTTGGACGAGCGACAGCGCCTGCGTCTGCCGGTAGTTGTCGCGCAGCACCAGGGCCGCGACCTCGTCGGTCATGCGGGCGAGTAGCTCATCGCGCTGCTTCATGGTCATGTCGCCGCGCGCCACGATGTCGCCGAGCAGGATCTTTATGTTCACCTCGTGGTCCGAGGTATCAACGCCGGCCGAGTTGTCGATCGCGTCGGTGTTGATCCGCCCGCCCACGCCCTCGCCGCCGGCCATCGCGTATTCGATGCGCCCGTTCTGCGTGAAGCCGAGATTGGCGCCCTCGCCGACGACCCGGGCGCGCAGCTCGCGCCCGTCAACGCGCAGCCCGTCGTTGCCGCGGTCGCCGACTTCGGCGTGGCTTTCATGGGCGGCCTTGACGAAGGTGCCGATGCCGCCGAGCCACAGCAGATCGACCCGGGCGCGCAGCATCGCCTTGACGACGTCGGCGGGGGTGGCCTGCTCGGCCGCGAGCTCGAAGCGCGCCCGCACCTCGGGCGACAGCTTGATCGACTTCGCCTTGCGCTCGAACACCCCGCCGCCCGCGGAGATGAGCTTGGCGTCGTAATCCGCCCACGACGAGCGCGGCAGATTGAACAGGCGCTCCCGCTCGGCGAAGGAGAGAGCGGGGTCGGGGTCGGGGTCGAAGAAGACGTGGCGGTGGTCGAAGGCGCCGATCAGCCTGATGCGGCGCGAGCGCAGCATGGCGTTGCCGAACACGTCGCCCGACATGTCGCCGACCCCGACCGCCGTGAAGTCGCTCGCCTCGACGTCGATGCCGAGTTCGCGGAAATGGCGCTTGACCGCCTCCCAGGCGCCGCGCGCGGTGATTGCCATGCGCTTGTGGTCGTAGCCCGCCGAGCCGCCCGAGGCGAACGCGTCGTCGAGCCAGAAGCCGTACTCGCGCGCCACCGCGTTGGCGATATCGGAGAAGGTCGCGGTGCCCTTGTCGGCGGCGACCACCAGGTAGGGATCGTCGCCGTCGCGGCGCACGACCCCTTGCGGCGGGACGACGCCGCCCGGCCCGATGCTGTCGGTCAGGTCGAGCAGGCCGCGCATCATGGTCTTGTAGCAGGCGATCCCTTCGGCCAGCGCCGCCTCGCGCCCGGCCTCGGGCGGCGGCGGCCGCTTGACGAAGAACCCACCCTTCGAGCCCACCGGCACGATGACCACGTTCTTGACCTGTTGCGCCTTCATGAGGCCCAGGATCTCGGTGCGGAAATCCTCGCGCCGGTCGGACCAGCGGATGCCGCCGCGGGCCACGCGCCCGCCGCGCAAGTGCACCGCCTCGACCTCGGGCGCATAGACGAAAATTTCAGCCAGCGGTCGCGGCAGCGGCAGCTCGTCGATCGCCTGGCTGTCGAGCTTCAAGGACAGGTGGCGCTTCGGCGCTCCGTCCTTGTCGCGCTGGAAGAAGTTGGTCCGGAGCGTCGCGCGCACGAGGTTGAGGAAGCGGCGCAGGATGCGGTCCTCGTCGAGATTGGCGACCGCATCGAGCAGGCGCTCGATCTCGCCCGCGCGGGCCGCGCCCGCGGCCTCGGCGCTGGCGGGGGCACTCGGGTCATGGAGCAGGCGGAACAGATCGACGAGCGCGCGCGCGATCATGGGGTGGCGCGCCAGCGTGTCCTCCATATAGGCTTGGCTGAAGGGGATGCCGATCTGGCGCAGGTACTTCGCATAGGCGCGCAACGCCGTCACCTCCCCCCCCGACAGCCCGGCCCCGATCACCAGCCGGTTGAAGCCGTCGTTTTCCGCCGCCCCGGCCCACACCGACTTGAGGGCCGCCTCGAATTCCGGCTTGACTTGGGTGAGGTCGATCGCCGCCGCATCGCGCATCAGCATCGCGAAATCGTACATGAACACCGGCTCCGCGACGCCCGCCGGCGCGATCCGGAACGGCTGCTCGCTGATCACCCGGAGGCCCATATTCTCGATCATCGGCAGCATATCCGAGAGCGGCAACGGCCGGCCGCTGTGGAAAACGCGCAGGCGCAGCTCGGCCTCCGGCGAGTCGAGCGCGCGGTAGAGGTTGACGCCCAGTGCCTCGGCGCCCGAGTGCACGCGCTCGACGAGCGCGATGTCGGCGAGCGCCGCCTCGGGCGAAAAACTGTCGCGATAGGCGGCGGGGAAGGCGTCGGCGTAGCGGGCCAGCGTGGCCAGTCCCCGCCCCTCGCCCAGGGTGCCCACCAGCGCGTCCTTGAGCTTGTCGGCGAAGCTGCGCCCGGCCTCGATCAACCGCCGCTCGAGGTCCTTGACCGCAACCTCGGGAACGCGGCCCGGCGTCGTGCCGACGATGTAGTGCACGCGCGCGAGCAAGGACTCGTCGGAGAACTGGACGTAGAACGCCGTGATGCGTCCCTCATAGGCGTCGGCCAGGATGCGGTGGAACCGGATCCTCAAGTCGGTGTTGAAGCGGTCGCGCGGGACATAGACTAAGGCGGAGATGAAGCGCTCGAACGGGTCGCGGCGCACGAACAGCGCGGTCCGCTGGCGCTCCTGAAGGGCAAGGACGCCGAGGGCGGCGCCGTAAAGCTCGTCCGCCGTGGCCTGGAACAGCTCGTCGCGCGGGAAGGTCTCGAGGATATGGACCAGGGCCTTGCCGTCATGGCCGGCGGGGTCGAACCCGGCGAGGCCGAGGATGTGCTCGATCTTGCCAGCCAGCAGCGGGATGTCGCGCGGGCGCGCGGTATAGGCCGTGGAGGTGAACAGCCCGACCAGGAGGCGCTCGCCCGACACTCGCCCCGCCGCATCGAAGGTCTTGACGCCGACGGCGTCGAGATAGACGCGCCGGTGGACGCTCGAGCGGCGGTTGGCCTTGGTCACCCGCAAGAGCTGCGGCCGGCGGACGAAGTCCTGCACGTCGGGCGGCAAGGCGCCAAGGTTGCGCAGGCCGTCGAAGATGACGAATCCGTCGTCGCGGCACAGCCCGAGCCCGCGCCCCGTGACGATATTGGCGCGCGCCTCGCCATCCGCGCCGCCGAAGTTGTATTCGCGGCACCCCAACAAGGTGAAATTTTCGCCCGATATCCAGGCCAGGAAACCGCGCGCGGCGGCGATCTCCTCGGCCGGCACCGGCGGCGGCTTGGCGTCGAGCTCGGCGATGATGTCGTCGAGCCGCTTGCGCATGGGGCGCCAATCGGCGACCGCCACACGCACATCGGCGAGCACCGATTCGATCCCGCGCCCGATCTCGGCGAGCGCCTCGCCCGCGCCCTGTTCGTCGATCTCGATATGCATGAACGACTCGGGTCGGCCATCCTCGGCCAGGCCCGAGAGCTCGCCCGCCTGCGCGCGCTTGACCCGCATCACCGGGTGGATGACGAGATGGACCGCTAGATCGCGGCGGTTGAGCTCGGCGGTGACCGAGTCGACCAGGAACGGCATGTCGTCGTTGACGATTTCGACCACCGTATGGCGCGAGGCCCAGCCGTGCTCGGCCACAAGCGGGTTGTAGACCCGGACCAAGGGCTGCCCGGGCGCGCGCCGGCGGGCGAACCGCCACAGGGCGAGGGCGGCGCCGTAGAGATCCTCGGCCGGCCGGGCGGCGAGATCGTCGAGCGCCACGTTGGCGTAGAAGCGCCGCAGGAATCCCTCGGCGGCGGCGCGCTCGTCGGGCCCCAGGCGGCGGCGCGCCAGGCCGGCGACCTCCTCGACGATCTCGCCCTTGCGCGCGGTATCCGACGGCGACATCCCCGATGCTCCCTGGCCCCGCTTGCCCCAGGCTAGCCGATTCGGCGGCGGGCAGAAAGCGGAGCGGCGTGGTTGACAGGCCGCCCGAACGCCCCAATAAGTTGCCCCCCGACCCCACGCCCAGTTCTGGCCGAGCGACCATGCCGCCATCCGCCCCGCCGATCCCGCCCGGCCTCGTGCACGCGCTGGCGCGCCTGACGCGGCGCTTCCATCCCAAGGGCACCGACCGCCTGCTGCGCGCCATCCACCCGCCCGGCAACGCGCGCCCGATCCGCACCGTCGTCGATTACGACGACGGCCTGTTGCTCAACATCGACACGCAATCGTTTTGCGAGTGGTACATCTTCTTCTACGGCGTCTTCCGCCCGGAGGTGAGCAAGCTCTTGAACCGCATGCTGCGCCCGGGCCATGTCGCCTTCGACATCGGCGCCAACATCGGCATGCACAGCGTGGTGATGGCCAACCGCGTCGGGACGAGCGGCAAGGTGGTATGCTTCGAACCCGATCCGCACCCCTTGGCCAGGCTCAAGCGCAACCTGGCATTGAACGGCTTCGACTTCGTCGACACCCACCAGATCGCCCTGTCGGCCAACAGCGAGCGGCGGCGCTTCTACAGCCATGACGAGGGCATCGGCAACTTCGCCAACGCCAGCCTTTATGCCGAGAACGTCGGGCGGCCGACCCCGAGCGTCGAGATCGAAGTCGTCTCGCTCGACGATTTCATCGCCGGCCATCCCGTGCCCCGGCTCGACGTCGTCAAGCTTCTGGCCCAGGGCGAGGAATGGAACATCTTGGAGGGCGGCCGCGAGACCCTGGCGCGCTTCCGGCCCAAGGTGTTCTTTCTCTACGAGCCCGCGTATTGGCGGCGCGTGAACCGCACCCTCGCTGACGCCGTCAAGTTCTTCGCCGCCATCGGCTACACGACCTCGGCGGTCGAGTTCGGCCCGCGCCGCGAGGTGAGTGCGGAGATCGACAAGGGCCAGGTGTTGCTCGCCACGCCGTGAGGCGGGCAGGTCTACAGCGTTTCCGGCGGCTTGTGCATGACCGGGTGAGGCCGGCGCCGCATCACGTGGGTGATGGTGAAGCCCAACACGGTCTCGCCGGCGTCGTTGCCGAGCTCATAGCGGATGCGGGCCGTCCCGCGATCGGGCTTGGAGGTGGAGGGCCGGGCTTCGAGCACGCTGGCCGTGACGGCCACCGCCTCGCCCGGCCCGACCGAGCGCTCGAGGCTGATTGCCTCGGCCGCCGCTCCACCCATGTTGGTGCCCGAAATCACGCCCGAATCGAGGATCAGGCGGAAGCTCAAGGCCAGCAGGTGAAAGACGGCGAGGGCCGGCGCGGGCGCCGGCGCGAAGCGGCGGGCGAAATCGGCGATGTCATCGCCCGACAGCATCCGGCGGGGGGTCGTGAACGTATCCCCCGGCTTGAAATCCTCGAGATAGCGCGCGCGCATCGTCTTGACACCGGCCTCGCGGGGTCGCCCTCGGCAAGCGGGAGTTCGGGGTAATTAACCAAATTCGAGGCGGGCAAGGAAGCGTTGGCTCGGGGCGCGCGCGCTTGACAAACGCTCCCAGCGAGGGTTGGCTTGTCGCCACCGTCGAGCCAGGGAGCCCATCGATGCCGAACTCATCGACCGCGTCGAGCGACGCCGAGTGGCTATTGGCGCGCTTGCCGAGCGAGTTGCTTGCCAAGCTTTCGGACGACCTCAGGGCGGCGCTGGTCGCGGCGGCGCAGAACCGGCCGTGGGTCGATCACCCGGTCGATATCCGCATGTCGATCCCGCTGCCCTTCAATCGGTTCTATCTCGCCCTCGTCGCCGGTCCCGAGCGCCGGCCGCAGCAGCGCCGCCACGTCGAGCGCCAGGTCAGGCGCCTGGCGAGCATCGGCAATGTCCTGTTCGTGCTGACCAGCGTGTTCCTGTCCTACGGCGTGCTGGTGCTCGCCGCCCTGTTGGTGTCGTCGATCCTGGAGTAGGCCGGCGATCGGGCTGGTGATTTTCGCTCGACGCAAGACGTCACGCCGACGATCAACGTTACGATAGCGGGCGCCGGGGTCGGACGCGCAGGCTGGGCCGTCCGGGCAGCGGAGGGGGGAGCACAACTGGGCCCAAGGCGCAAACTTGCGCGCGCATAAAACAGGGAAGAAAATCGCGGCCGGAAGCCGTAATATCGCCGTTGACGATTTCCAGCGGCTGGTCGAAGCCTTTGGGCTCGTTCATCGGCGTACAACGGGAAGCCACCGTATATTGAGCCAGCCGCGGGTGCCAAGGCCGCTCGGTTTGCAGCCCCGCCACGGCGAAGTGAAGCCATATCAAGTAAGCCAGTTCCTCGAAATGGTCGAGGAATTCGGCTGGACGATGGAAGAAGGCCGATGAATCGCTATCACATCAACTTGTTCTGGTCCGAGGCGGATCAGTGTTGGGTGGCCGACGTGCCGGACCTGAAATCGTGCTCCGCATTCGGCGACACGCCGGCGGAGGCATTGGCCGAATTCCAAATGGCCATCGAGGGGTGGCTTGAGGTAGCGCGCAGCGAAGGCAGACCGATACCGGAACCGCGCTACCGTCCGGCGATCTACGCGGCCGGCTGACGCCTCGAGGCGCCGGCGGGCCAAAGCTGCGCAAGCGCGCAGGAACGGACCGCGCCGGGCTCACCCCGCATCTGCGCCGGTCATTCGCAGCCGCGAGGTTGTGGGCTGAAAAGGCTGGAGCGGGAGACGGGACTTGAACCCGCGACCCTCACGTTGGCAACGTGATGCTCTACCACTGAGCTACTCCCGCGGGGCCTCGAGGCCAGGCAGGGCCGATCATACGGGCTTGCGGTGCGATTGCAAGCCGCGGTTTGGCGGGGTCGCTCGACGCGGTCGTTGCGGTCGGCCTGGTCCACCTTCGGGGTTGCGAGCCGGCTCGAAAACCGCCATTTAATGGAGAGCCGACGCCAAGCCGGTTCCCCCGCGGCCAGGGATCGCCTGGACCGCCGGGGTCGGCGGCCGGAATATAGGGGTTCGAGAACGACGCCATGGAACAAGTCATAGGCGCCGCCAAGGGCAGCGGCGGCGCTGAGTTCATCAAGGATAGCGACATCGCCGGCTTCGTCGCCGACGTCATCGAGGCCTCGAAAAAGGTCCCGGTCATCGTCGATTTCTGGGCCCCGTGGTGTGGGCCCTGCAAGCAGTTGGGGCCGATGATCGAGAAGCTGGTGCGCGAGGCGGGAGGAGCCGTGCGCCTGGTCAAGGTCAACATCGACGAGAACCCCGAGATCGCCCAGCAGATGCGCATCCAGTCGATCCCCGCCGTGTTCGCCTTCAAGGGCGGCCGGCCGGTGGACGCCTTCGTGGGTGCGTTGCCCGAAAGCCAGATCAAGGCGTTCCTCAAGCGCCTGTCCGGCGCCCAGGCGCCCTCGGCGCTCGACCAGGCGCTCGACCAAGCCAAGGCCGCCATGGCCAAGGGCGACAGCGGGACGGCGAGCGCCCTGTACGGCCAAGTGCTGGCCCGCGAGCCGGGCAACGTCGCCGCCGTCGCCGGGCTGGCGCGCTGCTATCTCGCGGCCGGCGACCGCGCGCGCGCGCGCCATCTCCTCGACGGCTTGCCGGCCGAGGCGCGCACGGACGCCGCGGTGGCCGCCGCCTTTCAGGCGGTCGAACTGGCCGAGCAGGGGGCCGGCGTGGGCGCGGTCGGCGAGCTGGCGGCGAAGGTGGCCCAAGATCCGGCCAACCACCAGGCGCGCCTGGACCTCGCCATGGCGCTGTTTTCCGGCGGCCGCAGCGAGGCGGCGGTCGAGGAGATGCTCGAGCTGTTCAGGCGCGATCGCAAGTGGAACGAGGACGCGGCGCGCAAGCAGCTGCTCAAGTTCTTCGAGGCGCTGGGCCCCACCCACCCGGTGACCGTCGCCGGCCGCAGGCGGCTGTCCTCGCTCCTGTTCGCCTGAGAAAGCCGCTACCCCCGCCATGCGCATGCGCGCCGGCTCGCCCGTCAGCCTCGCCGATCTGCCGCGGATCCTGCCGGTCTTTCCGTTGAGCGCGGCCCTGCTGTTGCCGCACGGACGGCTGCCGCTCAATATCTTCGAGCCGCGCTATCTCGCCATGATCGACGACGCGCTGGCCGCGCCGGGGCGGCTCATCGGCATGATCCAGCCGATCGCCAAGGAGGCGCCGGAACGGCCGCCGCGCCTTTACGCGACGGGCTGCGCGGGCCGCATCACCAGCTTCAACGAGGCCGACGACGGGCGCTACCAGATCACGCTCGCCGGCGTTTGCCGCTTCAACGTGGTGGGCGAGCTCGCCCTCCATCGCGGCTATCGCCGCGTCGTCCCGGATTTCTCGCTCTGGCAGGTCGACCTGACGCCGCCGGCGGCCGCCAGCCAAGCGAGCGGCATCGACCGCGAGCGGCTGTTGCGCTCGCTCAAGGCCTATTTCACAGTCAACAACATCACCGCCGACTGGCAGGCGATCAAACAGACGCCCGACGAGCGGCTGGTGATCACGCTCGCCATGGTCTGCCCGTTCGAGCCGCAGGAGAAGCAGGCGCTCTTGGAATCCGCGACGCTCGTCGAGCGCAGCCGCGTGATGATCGCGCTCATCGAGATGTCGGCGCTCAAGCGCGGCGCGGGCGAGTCGGTCAAACACTGAAGCGCGGCGACGTTTTCTCGGGCGAGCATCGGGAGAGGCGATCGACATGAGCGAGCGAAGTTCCGGGATCGATCCGAAACTCTTGGAAATCCTGGTCTGTCCG
>JBQTIU010000023.1:0-27409 GCA_052387815.1 Pseudomonadota bacterium | reverse complement strand
CGTTCAAGTTCGTCAAGGAGGAATGGGTCCCCGGCAACAAGGTCGTCTACGTCAAGAATACCGACTACGTGCCGCGCAAGGAGCCGCCGAGCTGGGCCTCGGGCGGCAAGGTCGTCAAGGTCGACCGTGTCGAATGGATCTACCTCCCCGACGCCGCCACCGCGGCCAACGCGCTGGTGGCGGGCGAAGTCGACTGGTGGGAGAATCTTCCGGCCGACCTCATCCCGGTGCTCGAGCGCAACCGCGACATCAAGGTCGAGAACATCGACCCCCTCGGCAGCATGGGCATGATTCGCTTCAACCAGCTCCACCCGCCCTTCAACAACCCGAAGATGCGCCAAGCCCTTTTGCATGTCGTCAACCAGCAGGACTACATGCTGGCGATCGTCGGCGATCCTAAAAAAGGCCGCGAATGCTTTTCCTTCTTCACCTGCGGCACGCCGATGTCGTCCGACGTCGGCGCCGATCCGCTCAAGGGCCCGCGCAGCCTGGAGAAGGCCAAGCAGCTCATCAAGGAAGCCGGCTACAACAACGAGAAGATCGTGATTCTGACCGCCACCGACCAGCCGATTGTCCACGCCCAGGGGCTGATCACCGCCGACCATCTGCGCAAGCTGGGGCTCAACGTCGAGCTTGCGGCGAGCGACTGGGGCACGCTCATCACCCGGCGCGCCTCGCGCGAGCCGATCGATAAGGGCGGCTGGAGCATTTTCCACACCTGGTGGGTGGGGACAGATCTCGCCAATCCCGCGCTCAACGCGGCGACCCGCGGCAACGGGCTCGGCGCCTGGTTCGGATGGCCGACCGACGAGCCGATGGAGAAGATGCGCGATGCCTGGTTTCTAGCGTCCGATCTCGAGACGCAGCAGAAGATCGCCGCCGACATCCAGAAGCGGGCCTACGAGACCGTGCCTTACATCCCGACCTCGCAGTTCATCATCCCGACCGCCTACCGCAAGAACATCGAGGGCGTGATCGTCGCGCCGGTGGTGTTCTTGTGGAACGTCGAAAAGAAGTAGCGGTCGGCGCCAAGCCCCGCGTGTTCGCCTATATCGTCCGGCGCCTGTTGGCGACCATCCCCGTCATGGGGGTGGTCGCCATCTTCGTTTTCTCGCTCCTCTATTTGACGCCCGGCGACCCGGCGGCGGTGATCGCCGGCGACATCGCAACGCTCGAGGACATCGCCCGCATCCGCGCCAAGCTCGGCCTCGACCAGCCGTTCTTGGTGCGTTTCGGCACCTGGGCCTGGGCGCTCGCCCACGGCGATCTCGGCATCTCGATCTTCACCAACCTGCCGGTGGCCCGCCTGATCGGCCAGCGGGTCGAGCCGACGGTGGCGCTCAGCCTGTGCACGCTCGCGGTCGCGGTGTCGCTCGCGGTCCCCTTGGGCGTGATCGCCGCGTGGAAGGCCGCGACCTGGATCGACCGCGCGGTCATGGGCTTCGCGGTCGTGGGCTTCTCCGTTCCGGTCTTCGTCCTCGCCTATATCCTGATCTACGTCTTCGCCGTCGTTCTCGAATGGCTGCCGGTGCAGGGCTACACCAGCATCGCCGCCGGGCCGTGGCCCTTCCTGCGCCACATGATCCTGCCCAGCCTGGCGCTCGGCATCGTCTACATCGCCCTCATCGCCCGGATCACGCGCGCGAGCATGCTCGACGTGCTCGCCCAGGACTACATCCGCACCGCCCAGGCCAAGGGGTTGGACACCGAAAAGGTGCTGATCGGACACGCGCTCAAGAACGCGGCGATCCCGATCGTCACCATCATCGGCATCGGCATCGCGCTCCTCATCAGCGGCGTCGTCGTGACCGAGACCGTGTTCGCCATTCCTGGCATCGGGCGGCTCACCGTCGACGCGATCCTGCGCCGCGACTACCCGATCATCCAGGGCGTGATCCTCATCTTCTCGGCCGCTTACGTCCTCATCAACCTGGCGGTCGACATCAGCTACACCTTCCTCGACCCGCGCATCCGCTACTGAGATGAGCGCCGGCTCCGCCGACATTCTCGCCCAACCGGCCTTCGCGGCCCGCAACCCGATCCAGGCCGCCATCTTGCGCCATCCGACGGCGGTCGCGGGCGGCGTCATTCTCGGCCTCATGGTCCTGATCGCGATCTTCGCGCCTTATCTCGGGACCATCGACCCGCAGGCGGTGGCGCCCGTCCGGCGGCTGCGCCACCCCTCCGACGAGCACTGGTTCGGCACCGACATGCTGGGCCGGGACGTCTACAGCCGCGTCGTCTACGGCGCCCGCGTCTCGCTCACGGTCGGGCTGGCGGTGGCGATCCTGAGCACCTTCCTCGGGCTCGCCATCGGCCTGGTCACCGGATTCCTGCGCTGGGTGGACGCCATCGTCATGCGGATCGTCGACGGGCTGATGTCGATCCCCGCCGTGCTCTTGGCGATCGCGCTGATGGCGCTCACCAAGGCGAGCCTCGAGAACGTCGTCGTTGCCATCACCATCGCCGAGGTGCCCCGCGTCGTGCGCCTGGTGCGCGGCGTCGTGCTGTCGCTGCGCGAACAGCCCTTCGTCGAGGCGGCAACCGCCGCCGGCACCGGCGTCGCACGCACGCTGGTCCGCCACATCCTGCCCAATACGCTGCCGCCGCTCCTGGTCCAGGGCACCTATGTGTGCGGCTCGGCGATGATCACCGAGGCGATCTTGAGCTTCATCGGCGCCGGGACGCCGCCCAACATTCCGAGTTGGGGCAACATCATGGCCGAGGGGCGGAGCCTGTTCCAGATCGCCTATTACCTGATCCTGTTTCCCGGCCTCTGCCTGTCCTTGACCGTGCTCGCCGTCAACCTGCTCGGCGACGGGATGCGCGATGCGCTCGATCCGCGGCTTGCCCGGCGCATGTGAGGGGCCAATGGCGGCCGCGGCGCTGCTCGAGCTCGACGGCCTCAAGACGCATTTCTTCACGCGCGACGGGGTGGTGCGTGCGGTCGACGGCGTCTCTCTTGCGGTCAAGGCCGGCGAAACCCTGGGCGTGGTCGGCGAGTCCGGGTGCGGAAAGAGCGTCACCTCGCTGTCGATCCTGCGCCTCATCCCCAGCCCGCCGGGCCGCATCGTCGCCGGCGAGATCCGCTTCGCGGGGCGGAACCTCCTGGAATTGGGCGAGGCCGAGATGCGCGCCATCCGCGGCAACGAGATTTCGATGATCTTCCAGGAGCCGATGACGTCCTTGAACCCGGTGCTGACGGTCGGCCGGCAGATCGCCGAGACCCTGATGCTGCACCAGGGGATGGACCGCAAGGCGGCGCTGGCGCGCGCGGTCGAGATGCTGCGGCTCGTCCATATCTCCGAGCCCGAGCGGCGGATCGCCCAGTATCCGCACCAGCTTTCGGGCGGCATGCGCCAGCGCGTCATGATCGCCATGGCGCTTGCCTGCGACCCCAAGCTGCTGATCGCCGACGAGCCGACCACGGCCCTCGACGTCACCATCCAGGCGCAGATCCTCGACCTGATGCGCGAGCTCAAGAGCAAGATCGGCGCCGCGATCGTGCTCATCACCCACGACATGGGCGTGGTCGCCGAGATGGCCGAGCGCGTCGTCGTCATGTACGCCGGGCGCAAGGTTGAGGAGGCGCCGGTCGAGGCGCTGTTCCGCCGCCCGCGCCACCCCTATACGCTGGGCCTCTTGGGGTCGATCCCGCGCCTTGCCGACGCGCTTGAGCCGGCGCGCGCGCGCCAGCGGCTGGCCGAGATCCCGGGGATGGTGCCCTCGCTGCGCGAGGAGATGCGGGGCTGCGGGTTCGCGCCGCGCTGCGCCTTCGCCCTCGAGCGCTGCCGGCGCGACTATCCGCCGCTCGAGGAGAAGGCCCCGGGCCACTTCGCCGCCTGCTGGGAGTCGGCGCGCGTGGCGCCTTCGTGATGCCAGCCATCGCCACCGGCGGTCGGCCGGCCACCACGGCCCCGCTGCTCGAGGTCGCGGGCCTGGTCAAGCATTTTCCGATCCGCAAGGGCATCTTGTCGCGGATCGCCGGCCACGTGCATGCGGTCGACGGCATCGGCTTCGCGCTCGGCGAGGGCGAGACGCTCGGCCTGGTGGGCGAGAGCGGCTGCGGCAAATCGACCGCCGGCAAGGCGATCCTCAAGCTGATCGATGCCACCGCGGGCACGATCCGCTTGCGGGGCCGACGCATCGAAGGCTTGAGCCGGCAGCAGATGCGCCCCTTCCGGCGCGAGATGCAGGTGGTCTTCCAGGACCCCTATTCCTCGCTCAATCCGCGCCTGCGGGCGGGCGACATCGTCGGCGAGCCGTTGCGCAATTTCGGCCTCGCCGCCCGGGCCGCGATCGGAGAGCGCGTCGCCTGGCTGTTCTCGAAGGTGGGCTTGAGTCCCGACCACATGGTCAAGTACCCGCACGAATTCTCCGGCGGCCAGCGCCAGCGCATCGGCATCGCCCGCGCCCTCGCCCTCCAGCCGAGCCTGATCGTCTGCGACGAGCCGGTCTCCGCGCTCGACGTCTCGGTCCAGGCGCAGGTCATCAACCTGCTCATGGACCTGCAGGCCGAGTTCGGCCTCTCCTACCTGTTCATCGCCCACGACCTCGCGGTGGTCGAGCATATCAGCCATCGCGTCGCGGTCATGTATCTGGGCAAGATCGTCGAGCTCACCGACAAGCGCTCGCTGTTCGCCACCCCGCTCCATCCCTATACCGAGGCGCTGTTATCGGCCGTCCCCGTCCCCGACCCGGGGGCGGCGAGGAAGCGCATCATCCTGGCCGGCGACGTGCCGAGCCCGATCACGCCGCCCCCGGGCTGCCGGTTCCACACCCGCTGCCCGTACGCCGAGCCGCGCTGCAAGGTCGAGGAGCCGGCGATGAAAGAGGTCCGCCCGGGTCACCTCGTCGCCTGCCATCTGCGCGACGTGGACGCCGCCGCGTTCGCGCCCGGGCGAGGCAGCGCCTCGCCGGGCTGACGCGAGCGCGAGCGCGGCCGCGGTGTCAATTGGCGGTCCTGAGCGCCGCGATGTTCCGGCAGGCTTCCAGGAAGACGAGCGCATCGGCGCTGTAGCTGATCATCTGCACGCCGCGGGCGAAGATGTTGCGGGCATAGTCCAGGTCGATGGTCGCCCCCACCGAAGTCATCACGTATTTCCGGTGGGCCCGCGCCAGGGCGACCACGCGATCGAGCGCCGCCGCCATGGTCGGATGCTCGAATCCTGCCCCCGCCAAACCGATGGAAACCGACAAGTCGAACGGGCCCAAGAAGAAGATATCGACCCCCGGCATGGCGACGAGGGCCTCGATGTCGTCGATGGTTGCCTTTTCCTCGAGGAGCGGGATCACCAGCACCTCGCGGTTGGCGCGCGCCGTGTATTGCGCCCAGTCGGGCTGGCCGTAGCCCGCCGCCCGGATCGCCGGACACGAGCCGCGGATGCCCTCCGGCGCGTACCGCACCGCCTGGACCGCGGCCTCGCAGCTTGCGCGCGTGGCGTGCGGGATAACGATCCCTTGGGCGCCGAGATTGAGCACCTTCTTGATGAGACCCGCATCGACCTCGGGCACGCGCACGAAGGGCGCGATACAGGCGGCATCGGCGGCGCGGATGATGTGCGCGGCGACGCCGAGATCGGTGGGGCTGTGCTCCATATCGACGATCGCGAAGTCGAGCCCGCCGCGGGCCATCACTTCGACGATCATGGGGCTGGCGGTGAAGTGCATCATGCCGAGCACCCGCTGCCCGTCCTCCAATCGGCGGCGCACCTGGTTTTCCATGGCTTATCTCCCTTGGTTCAAGCGCGCGGCGCGGAGCCGCAAATTGCCGCCGGCATCCACGCTCGCCGTCCAGCCGGGATAGACGACGGTCGTGGCGCCGGCTTCCTCCACCACGGCGGGTCCGGAAAAGCGCATCCCGGCCGCCAATCGGTCGCGGTCGTAGACCGGGCCGTCGACCCTCTCGCCCCGCACCACCATGGCGCGCCGCGCCGTGACGGCAGCGCGCGAAATGTGGCCATTGGCGCGGACGCGCGCGGGCGCCGGCTTCGCGGTGACGCCGATGCTCATGGTGCGGACATTGACGATCTCGATTTCACTCTTCGGGTCGGCATGGCCGTAGTGGCGCAGATAGCAGCCAAGGAAGGCCGCGCGCAGCGCCGCCGCCGTCGGCGGCCCGGGCGGCAAATCGACGGTGATCTCGAAGGCCTGGCGAGCATAGCGCATGTCGAGCGCATGGGCGAAGCGGATGCACTCCGGCGGCATCCCCTGGCGCGACAGGAGCGAGCGGCCCTCCGCCTCTTGCGCGCCGATCAGCGTCTCGATCTCGCCCGGGGCGAGCGCCGACAGGCGGCGCACGAACGTCCGCACGTGCTCGTGACGCTGGTCCGAGGCCAAGAGGCCGATCGCCGACAGGTGGCCGGGAAACATCGGCACGAAGACCTCGCCGATCCCCAGCTCGTCGGCGACCTGGGTCGCGTGCATCGGCCCCGCGCCGCCGAAGGCGACGAGCGTGAAATCGGCCGGGTTGTGACCCTTCTCGAGGGTGATCTCGCGGATGGCGCCGGCCATGCGGGCCACCGCGATCTGGACGACGCCCTCGGCGACGCGAGCCACGTCGTCGATGCCGAGGCGGCGGCCGAGCTCGGCCAGCGCGCGCCAGGCGCGGTCCGGATCGAGACGGATCGCGCCGCCCAGCAACCGCTCGGTGCCGATGCGCCCGAGAATCAAGTTCGCGTCGGTCACGGTCGGGTCGCGGCCGCCGCGGCCGTAGCAGGCCGGCCCAGGCTCGGCGCCGGCGCTCAAGGGGCCCACTTGAAGGATGTTGCCGGCCTCGAGGAAGGCGATCGAGCCGCCGCCCGCCCCCACCGTGTTGATGCTGATCTGCCGGCCCTTGATGGGGTGGCCGGCAAAGGCGATCTCGGCCACCATCGCCGCCCGGCCGCTCTCGATCACGCAGACGTCGGTGCTGGTGCCGCCCATATCGTAGGTGATGCAGTCGCCGAGCCCGGCCGCCGCGGCCGCCCACAGGCTCCCCGCCACCCCGCCCGCGGGACCCGAGAGGATGGTGCGGACCGGCAGTCGCCGGACGGTGTCGATGTCCATGGTCCCGCCGCTCGACGACATGGTGAACAGGCGGCCTTCGCAGCCGGCGGCCGCCAGCGCGCCGTGGAGGGTGCTGAGGTAGCGGTCCATGACCGGCAGCAGATAGGCATTGATCACGGTCGTCGAACAGCGCTCATATTCGCGGAACTCGCACACCACTTCGGACGACGTCGTGATGTGGAGGGAGGGCAGGCTGCGGGCAAGCGCATCGGCGGCCAGACGCTCGTGCAATGGGTTGGCGTAGGCGTGAAGGAAGCACACCGCCACCGCCTCGGCCGCCTGGTCGCTGATCATGACGGCCGTCGCGGCGAGATCGTCTCCGCGCAGCGGGATCAGGACCGATCCGTCGGCCAGGATGCGCTCGTCCGCCTCGTGGCGCAGCGGCCGTTCCACCAAGGGCGGCGGCCGAACGAACATGGGATCGTACAGGCTGGGCAGCATGCGTCGGGTGCGGCCGATCTCGAGCGTGTCGCAGAATCCCTTGGTGGTGACGAGCGCGACCTTGGCGCCCGTCCGCTGCAACAGGGCGTTGGTCGACACGGTGGTACCGTGGACCAAGCGCTCGAGCCGGGACGGGTCGGCGAGCAGGGCGCGCAATCCGGCCATGACGCCGGTCGCCTGATTGGCGGGCGTGGACGGCACCTTCGCCACGGTCAACCTGCCGGTCGCGGCATCGAACAGGACCATGTCGGTGAAGGTCCCGCCCACGTCGACGCCGACGGTCGAGCGGGTCACGGCCACCTCTGGTGCCGGCGCGCTAGACATCGGCGAGGGCAAGCCGCCGCACCTCGACGCGCTCCTCCCATTGCACGCCGAGGAACGCGAGCCCATTGGAGCCGAGGGCAAAGGAGTCCTCCGGCAGGTGCGGGTCGATCTCAGCCCAGGCCCGGAGCGACGGCCCGCCGGGGCTCGGAAACTCGACTGGAGCGCCAGCGCCCACGCGCAGCCGACGGGCGGCGACGGGCGCGAACGCGGCCCGCCGTCGCATTCCGCGGTGCTCTGGTCCTTCGAGCGGCAAGGCGCGAAGCCAGTGACGGCGGGCGCGAAGGCGCCGCCTCAGGGCGTCAGTCGCCCTGGCGTCGACGCCGTCGGCCGCCGGGACGACGCCATATACCGTCCGCGCTTTTTTAACCGAGATGTACCCAAAGCGCACGTCCCTGAGGACGAGCGCGGGATCGCGCGCCAAGGGATCACCCCAGCCGCCCCCGCCGGCCGTGCGTACGACGACGATGTCGTCCGCCACCAGGCCGAAGCCCGTGACCTTGCCGGGCAGGTCGGAGGGCTCGATCTCGCGCCCGCCACGGTTCACGGTGAACCGGTTGGGCGCCCCGCTCAAGCCCCCGCGCACCCCGTAGGGCGGGATGACGTTCTTGTCCGAGAGCACGGACAAGGATGCATGCGCCAACACCCGGATCTCGCGCTTCAAGCCCAGCCCGCCGCGCCGGGCGCCGTCGCCCCCGGAATCCTGGCGCAACACGCACCGCTCCACCCGCAAGGGATAGATGAGCTCGATCGCCTCGACGGGCTGGATCGACGAGAGATCGCCCTCGGCGAAGTTGCGCACCGCGTTGTTGCCGTCGAACGACGCGGAAGCGCCGGTGCCGCCCGCCGGGAACTCCGTGAACGTATAGCCGCCGCTGCGCCGAGGATGCGTGCCGCTCACCGTGGTGATGTTGGATGCCCCCTTGAGGTCGCCGACCAGGCGCTCGGGCGCGGCCTTGCCGATCGCCCCCATGACCAGGGATTCGAGCGCCCGACGCACCTCGCCGATCGCGCCGCAGGCCGCTGGCGGCCGGGCATTGACGATCGTTTCGGCCGGGGCATGGACGGAAATCGGCCGCATCGCCCCGGCGTTGATCGGGCCCTTGGGATCGAGGAATGCCTTGACCATGGTGTAGACCGCCGTGGGGGCGTGCGCCGGTCCGATGTTGGTGGGCCCCCTGACCTGGGGCGGGCAGCCCGTGAAGTCGGCGTGCAGGCGATCGCCCTGGATGGTCAAGCGGACCTTGAGCAGGAGGGGCTCGGGCGAGGTGCCGGCGTGATCGAGATACGCCTCCGTGACGTAGTCGCCGTCGGGGATACGCCGAATGGCCTCGCGCATGCGGGCCTCGGCGCGGTCCAAGAGCGCGGCAACCGCGTCGGCGACGGTCTCGGCGCCCCAGCGGGCGACGAGGGCGGTCAATTTGCCGTCCGCGATGCGGGCTGCGCCGGCCATCGCCTCGAGGTCGCCGCGCCGGTCGTCGGGCGCGCGGACGTTGGCGAACAGGAGGTCGAGGGCCTCGCCCTGCAATTCCCCGCGGCGGCCGATGCGGATCGCCGGGATGCGCACACCTTCCTGGAAGATCTCCGTCGCCATTCCGCTGAGGCTGCCCGGGACCATGCCGCCGATATCCTGCCAATGCGCCATCACTCCTAGGAGCGCGAGCCTTCTCCCGGCGACGAAAACGGGGTGAATGAGGGCCACGTCGTTGAGGTGGGTCCCCCCGGTATAGGGGTCGTTGTGCAGGAAAAGGTCGCCCGGCGCGATGTCGTCCCGGTATTTGGCGAGCACGGTCCGGGCCGACCACGGCAGGGCCGAGAGATGGGTCGGCTGGTCGACCTCGGAAGTGGCAACGAGCTCGCCCGCCGCGGTCAACACCGCGCATGAGAAATCGTGCCCCTCGTGGATCATCGCCGAATAGGCGGTGCGGATGACGGCCGTGCGCATCTCGCGCACGATCGAGATCAGGCTTTCGCCGATGAGTTCGAGCGTGATCGGGTCGACCATGAGGGGGTCCGCTACGGGCGCGGTGCCGCGGCCGGCGCCGCGCGCCCTGTCCCGAAGACATAGGAGAAACGATACTTGTCGCCCCGGTAATAGGACTCGCCGTGGAGGACCGGCCGGCCGCTCGCCTCGAAAAACGTGTGGGCGCGGACGAGCACCGGGCTCGCGCGCGCGACCTTGAGCAGGCGCGCCAGCTCCGCCGTGGCCAGCGACGCCTCGACCGAAACGGCGATGCGCCCGAGGGGCGCGCCCAAGACCGTTGCGACGAGCGCGATCGCCGACAACGTCTTGAGCGCGCCCGCGGGCACGCGCTCGCCAAGCGAGGCGAGCATATAGCGCTGCTCGAAACCGATCAGGGTGCCGTCGACCAGGCGCAGCCGCCGCAAGCGATAGACCCGTGCGCCCGGCGCGAGCGCGAGCGCCGCGGCGGCCTCGGCCGGGGCCGGGACCGGATCGAATCCCAGCAGGCGCAGCGTCACTTTCGAGCCCCGCGCCGCCATCTGCTCCTCGAAGGACTGGGCGAGCGAGGTATCGATGCTGGATTCGACGCGCGGTGGCGACACGAACGTGCCGCGGCCCATCTCGCGGACGATCAGCCCCTCGAACACGAGGCGCGCGAGCGCCTGGCGAACCGTCCCGCGCGTGGTCAGGAATTCGCGCGCCAGCGCGCTTTCCGATGGCAGCCGAGCGCCGTTCGCGAACTCGCCCGCGGCGATCTGGGCGCGCAGGCGTTCCTGGATGCGGAAATAGAGGGGCGTGAATTCCATGCGCATGGTATAAACGTATTGACGTATAGTTGTTTATATGGGTACTGTCAACGCGCCGTTGCCACGCCCTCGCGCGGCGGGCGGCAGGGAGGGACGCGAGGGTGCAGGAATTCCGGCTTCTGTCGACCAGCGGCCTGTTGGGCTACGGCTTTCCGGAGGCGTCCCTGAAAGCCGGCCTGGCGCGCCGCCCGCACATGATCGGCGTCGATGGCGGCAGCACAGACCCCGGCCCCTATTATCTCGGCTCCGGCAAATGCGTGAACTCGCGGCTGGCCATGAAGCGCGACCTTGCGCTCATGCTGCGGGCGGCCATATCCGAGAACATCCCGCTCGTCATCGGCAGTTGCGGCGGCGCCGGCGGCGAGCCGCACCTCATGGCGGTGGTCGAGATCGTGCGCGAGATCGCGCGCGAAGAAGGACTCCGCTTCCGCATGGCGGTCATCCATGCCGAGCAGGACAAGGACAAGGTGAAGCGGCGGCTCGCCGAGGGCCGCATCCGGCCCTTGCGCAACTCGCCGCCGTTCGATGAGGCGACGATCGAGCGCGCCACCCGCATCGTCGGCATGATGGGTCCCGAGCCGTTCGTGCGCGCGCTCGACGAAGGGGCGCAAGTCGTGCTCGCCGGGCGCAGCAGCGATCCGGCGCCGTGGGCGGGCTCGGCCATGCGCGCCCAGCTGCCGCCCGCACCGTCGTGGTACGCCGGTAAGATGCTGGAATGCGGCGCCACCGCCGCGCTCCCCAAGGGGCACGATTGCCTCGTCGCTACCGTGCGGAGGGACCACGTGATCGTCGAGGCGACGAACCCGATCCGCAAGTGCACGCCCTTTTCGGTCGCCAACCACAGCCTGCACGAGAACGCGAGCCCGTGCGTACATATCGAGCCCGGCGGCATCCTCGACACCTCGGCCTGCCGGTTCGAGGCCGTCTCCGACCGCGCGGTCAAGGTGAGCGGCATGGCGTGGCAGCAAGCACCCTACACCAACAAGCTCGAGGGCGCGGAACTCGTCGGCCACCGGACCCTCACGCTGTGCGGCACCCGCGACCCGATGCTCATCGGGCAGATCGACGGCTATCTCGAGGCGGTGCGCCGCAACGTCGAGGACAAGGCCGCGGCGTTCGGCGTTCAGCCCGATCGCTATCGCCTGATCTTCCGCGTCTACGGGCGCAACGGCGTCATGGGCGAGACCGAGCCCGTCGCCGATAGCCGCGCCCACGAGCTCGGGATCGTGGTCGAGGTCGTGGCCCCCACCCAGGAGATTTCCAACGCCGTGCTCGCGATCGCCCGCGTCAACACCCTCCATGTCGATTTCCCGGGGCGGCTGTGCAAGGAGGGCAACATGGCGTTCCCGTTCTCGCCGTCCGATATCGAAACGAGCCCGGTTTACCGCTTCAGCGTCTTTCACGTCGTCACCCCGGACGATCCCTACGAGATGTTCCCCATCGAATTTGAGGCCGTGTGAGGCCGCCGATGCCGAAGATTCGGGACATCGCGCAGGCGTGCAAAAGCAAGAACGCGGGACCGTTCGAGCTCACCATCGACGTGGTGTTCGACAACCAGGCGATGTTCGACAAGGTGAGGGCGACGGGCGTGCTTGGGCCGGCGCTGTTTGCGCGGCTCTACAAGGTGGACGAGGCCCAAGTCCTGTTCACCGAGTACCCCGCCGGCTATGCGTTCAAGGCGACGATCCCGCGCCGCATCCCGTCGGGAGACGTCGGCGACGCCGACGTCTACGGCGCCCAGCAGCACGCGCCGCTGCTCGACGTGGACATCCCCATCTGAAGGTGGGGGTGCGAATGACGCGCGCGAGCGAGAGACGCGCCAAACGGCGGTTCCGGACCTACGACGCGATCGACCTCGAAGTCCTGTGGAACCGCCTGATCACGGTGGTCGACGAGGCGGCCTATGCGATCATCCGGACCTCGATGTCGAAAGTCGTCGTCGAGGGGCGCGACTTCGGCGCGCTCCTCCACGATGCCGTGGGCCGGCAACTCGCCGCCGACGTTTCCATCGCCTCGAAGACCGGAACGACGTCGATCGCGGTCCAGGAGGTCTTGCGGCATATCCCGGCCGAGAGCCTCGCGCCCGGCGATGTCGTGGTCACCAATAACCCGTGGTGGATCATGGGCCATCTCAACGACATCGCCATGGTCGCCCCGATCTTCCACAAGCGTCGGCTCGTCGGGTTCGCCGAAACCATGGCGCACATGGCCGACATCGGCGGCTGCCTGTCGGCGGCGGCGCGCGAGGTCTACGAGGAAGGCCTGATCATCCCGCCCTTGAAGGCGATGGAGCGGGGCCGGGAAAATCCGACCTTCTTCGCCATGCTGGAGGCCAACGTCCGGGTCCCGCGGCAGATCGCGGGCGACGCGCGCGCGCTCGTCGCCGGCTGCAAGGTCATGGGGGCCAAACTCGGCGAGTTTCTCGACCGGCACGGTATGCCGGACTTGCGCGACCTCGGCCGCACCATCCTCAGCCGCTCCCAACAGGCGATGCGCCGCGCCATCGCCGAAACCATCCCGGATGGAACCTATCGGGGCGAGAGCTCGGTCGATGGGTTCGACCACCCGCTTCATATTCGCGTCGCGGTGACCGCGCGCGGCGGCACGATCGACATCGACTTCGAGGGAAGCTCGCCGCAGTCGAGCCTCGGCATCAACTGCACCCTGGTCTATACGCATGTTTGGAGCGCCTATATCATCAAGTGTCTGGCGAGCCCGAGGCTGCCGAACAACGAGGGGACATTTGCGCCGATCCGCGTGCGCGCGCCCACGGGCTCGGTCCTCAATCCGACCTTTCCGGCTCCGGTCAAGATGAAGCCGTCCAGCGGGCACTACATTCCGATCGCGATTCTGAACGCGCTCGCCGACGCCATCCCCAACCGGATCCTCGCCGAATCGGGCAACAAGTTCCTGGTCTATCTGTCCGGTCGCGATGCGGACGACCGCGCGTTCTCCGATCTCATGTTCGTCATGGGCGGCATGGGCGCGCGGGCCGACAAGGACGGACTCCATTGCATGAGTTTTCCGGCGAACTCGTCGAACCTTCCGGTCGAGGTTCTTGAGCAGACCATCCCGGTGCGGGTACGCGAGAAGCGACTGATCGCCGATTCGGGCGGTCCCGGTCGCTACCGCGGAGGCTGCGGCCAGGAGTTCGTCTTCGAATCGGTCTCGCCGCGCCCGCTCACGGTGCGGGCCGAGCACGGTAAACTTTCGATCCAGCCACAGGGATTGCACGGCGGGTGCGCGGGCGCCGCCGGCGGCGTGTTGGTCAATGGCCGTCCGGTGCCGGACAAGGTGCCGATTCAACTCGACCGGGGCGACGTGATGACGCTGCGCGTGCCCGGCTCCGGGGGCATGTACCCGGCACGCGAGCGCGACCCGATGCGGGTGCGTCGCGACGTGGAGAACTCGATTGTCTCGCCCGAAGCGGCGCTGCGCGATTATGGTGTGAAGCTCACGGCTCCGTCGGTGCCCGCGCAAGAGGAGATCGTGCATGCCGCGGACTAGGCCGCGCGACTGCGCTCTGGGCGTCGATATCGGCGGCACGTTCACCGATCTCGCGCTCCATGACCGCCGCAGCGGGCGGCTTCATGTCGGTAAGACGCTGACGACGCACGACGATCTGGCCAAGGGCGTTCTTGGCGGCGTTGCGCGGCTCCTGGCCGACAGCGGCGTGGCGCCTGCGGAAGTGCGGCTGGTCGTCCACGGGACGACGATCGCGACCAACGCGCTGATCGAACGCCGCGGCGCGCGGACGGCGCTGATCGTCACGCGCGGCTTTCGCGACGTGCTCGAGATGGCGCGCGAAAGCCGCTACGACATCTACGACATCGAGCTGGAAATGCCGACGCCGCTCGTGCCGCGGCGTCTGGCCTTCGAGGTCGCCGAGCGGCTCGATCACAGGGGCGGGGTCGTCGAGGCGTTGACCGCGGACGAGGTCCGCCGGGTCGCGCGCGAGATCCGGGCGGCCGGCGTCGAGGCCGTCGGCGTCTGCCTTCTGCATTCATTCCGCAATTCGGCGCACGAGCGAATGATCGCCGAGATCCTCGGCGCCGAGGCGCCGGACATTGCGGTGTCCCTGTCGTCTGAGGTCATGGCCGACATTCGCGAGTACGAGCGGGCCAGCACGACGGTGGCCAACGCCTACGTGCAACCCGTCGTGCGCCGCTACCTCGACCGGCTGACGATCGAACTTCGGCAGGTCGGAATCGCGGCGCCGCTCCTGATCATGACCTCGGATGGCGGGACGGTGAGCTGCGAAACGGCGGTTCGCTACCCCGTTCGCGTCGTCGAGTCAGGGCCGGCGGGCGGAACCCTGGCAACGACTTTCTTCGGCAAGCGGGCCGGTATCGCCGACGTCATCGGTTTCGACATGGGCGGGACCACGGCGAAGATCAGCGTCATCGACCGCGGCGTGCCCGAACGATCGACCCAATTCGAAGTTGCCCGCGTCTACCGTTTTGCCAAGGGCAGCGGCCTACCGCTCAAAGTCCCGGCGCTCGAGATGATCGAGATCGGCGCGGGCGGCGGGAGCATCGCGCGGGTCAACGAGTTCGGGCTGGTGCAGGTCGGCCCCGACAGCGCCGGCGCCGCACCCGGACCGGCCTGCTATGGGCTGGGCGGCACCGCACCCACGGTGACCGATGCCGACCTCTTTCTCGGCTACCTAGATCCCACATTCTTCCTCGGCGGCAAGATGCCGCTCGATCGCGCGCGGGCGGAGCAGGCGATCTCCGAGGGAATCGCAAGGCCGCTCGGCATCCCGCTCAAGCGCGCCGCGTGGGGGATTCACGAGGTCGTCAACGACAACATGGCTCGCGCCGCGAAGATCCACTGCCTCGAGCGCGGCAAGGACCCGCGCGATTACGCGTTGCTCGCCTATGGCGGGGCGGGCCCCGTGCACGCGTACCGCGTTGCCGTTGCGCTCGGCATTCGGCGCATCGTGTTTCCCCTGCGCGCCGGCGTCATGTCCGCGTTCGGCTTCCTGATTGCTCCGCCCGCCTTCGAGCTGGTCCATGCCCGCGTCGAGCCGCTCGTCGGCGCCGATCCGGCGGCCATCAACCGCTTGCTCGGCAGCATGGAGGCCGAGGGCCGGGCCCAGGTGCGATCCGCGGGCCTTCCGGAACACGCCGGCGTGGTGCGCCGGGAGGCCGCGCTCCGCTTCGCGGGGCAGAGCTACGAGCTGGCGGTGCCGGTTCCGGGCGGCGCGCTCGGCCAGGGCGAGCTGGCGCGACTGCACAAGGAGTTCCTGCGCCTCTATCAAGCGCGTTACCACCGCCTCAACCCCGATGTGCCCGTGGAGATCGTCGGCTGGCGGCTGGTGGCGAGCGGCAAGCCGCGCCACGTTCGTCTCGAACCGCCCGCACCGCGGCAGGCGACGGCCAAGGCGCGCAAGGGCGAGCGGTCGGTCTATCTGCCCGACGCCGGCGGCTTCGTCTCCGTTCCCGTCTACGACCGCTATACGCTAACGCCGCACGCGCGCCTGAAGGGCCCGGCCGTGATCGAGGAACCCGAATCGACCGCTGTCATCGGCGCGGATGCAGAAGCCGTGGTCGATGCGCAAGGCAGCCTGATCGTCACTCTGCCCAAGCAGGCGGCTCGTCCGGCGGCGGCTCGGGTGCTCAAGGCCGGGACGGCCAAGACGCGGGCAGGCGACTCGCGGGCTGCCGCGGTCCGCGCGGCCCTGTCTCGCCCCGCTCGGCGCGGCACCGGTTCCGCGGCGAGGCCGGCGTGACGGCTGGGGCAGCACTCGGCCGTTTCGTTGCTGGCCTCGCGCTCCGCGATGTGCCGGCGCCGCTGCGCGACAAGGCCAAGGACCACCTACTCGATGCGATCGGCGTGATGTGCGCGGGCGTCGCGGAACCGGCGTCGCGGCGACTGCAGAAGGTGGTGACGCGCTGGGGCGGCGTCTCCGAGGCGACCGTGATCGGCCGATCCTGGCGTATGGCGGCGCCGCATGCCGCACTCCTCAACGCCTTCCACGGCCGCATCCACACCTATGACGACACCTATGATGTGGGTCCGCTCCATCCGGGCACCCCGATCGTCGCGGCGGCGCTGGCGGCCGGCGAGCGGTCGGGCGCCTCCGGCGCCGACCTCCTCGCCGGGATCATATCCGGATTCGAGGTCGCCGTTCGCCTGTCGGCCGCGCTCGGCCCATCGCATTACGACAGCGGCTTCCACAATACCGGGACATGCAACGCGTTCGGCGCGGCAGCCGCCGGCGCGCGCGCGCTCGGTGCCGATCCCGACACCACGGCCGCCGCCTTCGGTCTGGCCGGCGGCGCGGCGGCCGGTCTCCGGCAGTATCAGATAGACGGCTCGATGACCGATACGGCGCTCAACGGCGCCAGGGCAGCGGAGATCGGCGTGGTCGCGGCGGAGATGGCCGCCGCGGGGCTGGCGGGACCTCGCGGCATCATCGACGGACGTTACGGCGTCGCGCGAACCATGGCATCGGGCGCCGACCTCGGAGCCTTGACCGACCGCCTGGGCGACAACTACCGGTTCGCGGCGACCGCCATCAAACCCTATGCATCCTGCCGCTTCACGCACGGCCCGGTAGAGGCGCTCATCGGCCTTCGCCGCGAGCGCTTCTCCGCCGAGGACGTGGAGTCCGTCACGATCGCCGCGTTCCGGGATTCGGTTGCCGTGTCCGGCCGGCCCGACCCGGCAACGCGCTTCGATGCGATCCTGAGCCACCAGTACGCCGCCGCCGTCGCCTTGCAGACGGGCGACATCCAGTTGCCGGACTTCACCGACGCGGCGTGCGCCGACGCGCGCCGACGCGCGCTGGTCAGCCGGGTGCGGGTCGTCCACGACCCGGCGCTGGATGCCGGCTACCCCGCCACTTGGACGCACCGCGTCACGGTCCGGCTGGCCGATGGCCGCATGTTCGAGGCGGTCAGCGACCATCCGCCGGGCGCGGCCGAGTGCCCGTTGCCGCGCGCGCGCGTGGTCGCCAAGTTCCGCCGCCTGGCCGCGCCGGTCTTGGGGTCCGCGTCGGCGGCGGAGGCCATCGACCGCGTCGCGCGGTTCGAAGATCTGCCCGACTTGACGCCGCTCATGCGGCTGTTGCGTCCGGCGGTCGAACCGACGGCGGTGAGCCGCGCGGTTGACGCGCCGCGCGAGTTGGCCGAGAACTTCGATCGTGCAAAATAACAGCCAACGAGGGAGGGAATCATGGGAACCACGCGACGACACATGCTGCGGACATTGGGTGGAGGGCTCGGCGCCGGCCTGCTCGGACCGGCGATCATGGGTGGCTCCGCCGTCGTTCCGGTACGGGCGCAGGCCGGACGCGCACTCAACGTCAACCTGCTTGGCTTTGCGCTCGGCATCCATGTGCCCGCGATGGCATCGGTCTTCGACCTGCTGCCGGCGACGCCGGGCTACGCCGCGCCGAAAACGAACCGGATGGATCAGATCCGCACGCTCACGCAGACGCTCGTCGCCGGTGCGGCCGAAATCGGCGAGACCGATCCGCCCACGCTGATGAGCGCGGTCGAGGCGGGCGCCGACCTCAAGATCGTCGGGCTCCTATATTCCAGCACCAGCCTCGTGTTCATCGTCAACGCCGACAAGATCAAGGAGCTCAAGGATCTCGAGAAGCCCGACAACGTCGTCGCGGTCAATCAGAGGGGCGACATCACGCACGTCATGCTGGTCGGTCCGCTTCTGCGCCAGGGTATCGACGTGAAAAAGCTGACCATGGTCGATATCGGCGGCTCGGGCGCCCGGATGCGCGCCCTGCTGTCCGGGCGCGTCCATGCCGTGCCCGTCCATTTCGATCAAGCCGCCGAAGTCGCCAAGCAGGGCAACTACAAGGTGCTGATCGAGCCGTGGAAGGAATATCGCGCCTGGATCAACGAAGTCTGGGCGGTCCCGGGAGCCTGGCTCAAGCGGCGCGAGAACGAGCGCGCCGTGGTCGACTTCCTCAAGGCGAACCTGACCGCGCGGCGCAAGGCCAACGCCGATCTCGCCTGGTACACGGACGCCTACCGGCGCCACGTCACCCTGCCCAATGCCAAGGACGCCACGCCGGAGATCCTGAAACCCCTGTGGGAGGGCCTGGCGCGCGAGGTCAAAGCATGGCCGAATGCGGGCGATTTCAATCCGGACGACCTGCGCGAGCTCATCCCGGTCTACAAGACAGCCGAGGCGATCGCGGGAACGATCAAGGTGGAGCAAGTCGTCGAGACGTCCTTCCTCCAGCAGGCTGTGCGGGAGCTCGGGGGCTGACACGCGTGGGCACGCCCAAGCTCGAGGTTTGCGCGATCACGAAGAGCTACGCGCAGGGAAGCGCCGAGCCCCTGAAGGTCATCGATGGCCTGTCGTTCGGGGTCGCCAACCTCGAGTTCCTGGCGGTCGTGGGTCCCAGCGGGTGCGGCAAATCGACGTTCCTGCGGATCGTCGACGGGCTCATCCCGCCCGACTCCGGGGCCATCTTCCTGAACGGCGCCGAGGTCAAGGGACCCGGCCATGGCCGGGGCATGGTGTTCCAGAGCTTCGACCTGTTTCCCTGGCGAACCGCCCTCGGCAACGTCGAGTTCGGATTGGAGCTGCTCGACATCGGAAAGGCGGAGCGTCTCAAGATCTGCCGCCACTACATCGAACTGGTCGGCCTGCACGGCTTCGAAAGCCATTACCCGCACCAGCTGTCCGGCGGCATGCAGCAACGCGTCGGCATCGCGCGCGCGCTGGCGATCCGCCCGGAGGTGCTGCTGATGGACGAGCCCTTCGGCTCGCTCGACGTGCAGACCCGCGACCTGCTTCAGGACGAGCTGCTGCGCATCTGGGAGCGCGAGCACAAGATGGTCGTCTTCGTCACCCACTCGATCGAGGAGGCGATCTACCTCGCCGACCGGATCGTCTTGTTCACGCCGCGGCCGGCGCGCGTCGAGCGGATCGTCGAGGTGCCGTTCGGCCGGCCGCGGCGCGAGGACGTGAAGACCAGCCAGGCCTTCATCGATCTACGACGGGAAATTTGGGACGGCATGAAGAAGGGCGTGAAGATCTGACCGCACGACGCGGCGCGATGGGAGGGAGCCTGCATGAAGATCGCGATCATCGGCGCCGGCGCCATGGGCTCGATCTATGGCGGATTGCTGCAGGCGGCCGGCGACGAGGTCTGGCTGGTCGATGTCCGGCGCGATCACATCGAGGCCGTGCGCGCCAACGGGTTGCGTGTCGCCGGCGCCAGCGGCGATCGCACCGTGCGCGTCGCCGCGACGCTCGATCCGGCCGAGCCGGGCGTCGCCGAGCTCGTCATCCTGTCGACCAAGATGCGGGATCTGAGCGCCGCCGCGCAGGCCGCGCGGCCGCTGATCGGGCCGGACACGGCGGTGCTCGCGATTCAGAACGGGCTCGGCAATGTCGACCGGGTCGCGCCGGTCCTCGGCACGAAGAACCTGCTGATCGGCATCGCCGGCGGCTTCGGCGCCTCCTTCGTGGCGCCCGGGCACGTGCACCACAACGGCTGGGAGATGGTGCACATCGCCGAGGTGGGCGGCGGCCTGACGCCTCGCCTGGCGCGCATCGTCAAGGTCTGGCAAGACGCCGGCTTTCGCGCCGCAGGCTACGCCGATCCGGACTCTCTGGTCTGGGAGAAGTTCGTCTGCAACATCGCCTTTTCGGCGACCTGCGCGGTGACCGGACTGCGCATCGGCCAGGTACTGGACAACCCGCAGGCACGGTCGGTCGCCGAGGCGTGCGCGCGCGAGGCGTTTGCGGTCGCCCGGGCCAAGGGGATCAAGCTCGGCTTCGATGACCCGGTCGCCCGCATCGATGCCTTCGGACGGGCGATTCCCAATGCCCGCCCCTCGATGCTGTTGGATGTGCTCGCCGGGCGGCCCTCTGAGATCGACGCGCTCAACGAAGCCCTGGTCGAGGAGGGTGAAAGGGCTGGCGTGCCCACGCCCGCGAACCGGATGATGGCGGCCCTGGTCCGCGCCATCGAGCGCAAGATCGCCGATTTCGGGCAGGCCTACGGCGCCGTTTAGCCTGCCCTAATTGTCCAGCATCTTCTTGATGTGGGCGAAGCGGTCGTAGCGCTCGTAGACCGCTTGGCGGCCGTCGCCGCGCCGCAGTTCCTCGCGTTGATGCTCTTCGATGCGATGGAGCTCGGTCGCGGCGTCGATGGCCCGCGACGCCTGCGCGCGCGGCACGACGATGACGCCGTCGGTATCGCCGAGTATGAGATCGCCCGGGTTCACGGTCACGGCGCTCGCAGTCTGCCCGGGCATGACGATCGGCAGCTCGTAGTCCGTGATGACCCACCGTCCGGTCGAGCTTGCCGGCGTAATGAAGCGCACGAAGGTGGGGATGCCGGAATCGAGCTGCGCCTGCGCGTCGCGCAGGCCGCCGTCGACGACGATTCCGGCATAACCCTTCAATTTGGCGGTGATCGCGATGTTCTCGCCCCACACGGCCGCCTCCCGGAAGCCGCCGGTCGCGATCACCATGATGCAGCCCGGCCGCAGGTGGTCGAACATCTCGTAGGTCGGCGGCCGCCGGCCGGCCGGCACGCGGAAGGGAATGCGCATCGGCACCTGCCCGCGGACGCAGAAGGCGGGCCCGCACAGTTTCATGCCGCGGGCGATCGGGGCGATGCGCGACGACAGGATCTGGTGGGGATGTCCCAACTCGCGCAGGACGTCGCCTGCGATCGCCGTTGGGAACTCAGAGAGCCGCGCGCACAAAGCCTTGGTGTCGTCCATCGACCGTTTTCCCTCCGGGTGGCCGGCCGCGCCGCGGGCGCGGTCAGCCGAGTTCGCGGATCGCCTGTTCTACGTATCTGGTCTCGACGATGTCCTCGATCTTGACCGTGCCCTGGATCGCACCGGCCGCCTTGTAGACCGGGATCTGGGCGCGGAAGTTGTCGAGGTTCATGTCCATGTTCGCCGGCCATGCCCTGGTCTCCTCGACCAACGTTCGCCAGATCGGGCGCAGGACCTCGTCCTTGGCCTCGTTCGCCTTCGGCAGGGTCGCGTGCTTGCGGTAGTTTTGCGCGAACCAGGCGAAGTCGATGTTGGCGCGCCGGAATGCCGCGAGCTGCGCCTTCAGGAAATCGACCGCAACCCGTTCGTTTCCGGGCCGCTTGAGCCACGCGCCCGTCGCCACCCAGACCTCGTTGACCCAGACCCGGTAATCGCGATGCGGCTCCAGGATCACCTTGAAGTTTCCCTGGCGGGCGAGTTCCTCGGCCTGATCGAAATGCACGAGCACGGCATCGACGCGCTTGGACAGGATCGCCTGGATGCGTGTGCCCGAGCCCGGCAGCTCGACGAGCAACAGCTTGTCGATGTCGAGCCCGCGCTTCTGCAGCGGTCCAACGGTCAGAACGTGCGTGACGTCGCCGCGCGCGCCGATGGAGACGCGGATGTCGGGCTTGACGAGATCGGCGAGGTCCTTGACCCGGTCGGCATTCACCACGATCACGAGGCTGGTGTTGTTGTAGACGTGGCCGATGATCTTGAGATCGGCGCCGGCCTCGACCGCGCTCATGACGGTCGGCGGGTCTGTTTCCCCGATGTCGGCGCCGCCGCCGATCATGGCCTGGGTGACCAGGCGAATCTGGTTGAGTCGCGTGGTCTTCGGGGCCACGTAGCCGGGCATCGCGGGCAGCCCTTCCTGGATGGCCGCCATGGCCGGCACATGGATGGCGAGCGCAAAGCCCAGCAATTGGATGTCGAGGGTCCGCGGGCTCTGGGCGAACAGGCGATGGCCAGGAGCCAGGCTCGCGCCGAGCCCGACCGCCAGCCCGGCCACCGCATTCCGTCGTGTCAGTCGCATGTCATCCTCCTCTTTATATGTTGAGCAGCCGCGCCTCGTGCCACGGGGCAAGCCGCCGTCCGATCCAGCGTAAGGCTTCGTTGGCCGCGACGCCGATGACCATGAGCGTGAAAAGCAGCGCCAGAAGCGTCGCCGTCGAGACGGCAAGCCCGGCCGTGTGGATCATGCCCCCGAAGCCGATGATCACGAACAGTTCGGCCACCACCATGCCGCGGATGGCCTGGGTCAGGCCGATCCGCGCCCCGGCGACGATATAGGGATAGAGGGCCGGCAGCATGATCTTCCAGAACGCCGCCACGGGCGAGGTACCGAAAGCGCATCCGACCTCGAGCCAGCGCGGGTCGATGCCGCGTGCGCCGTGGTACATCGCCAGAGTGATATAGAAGACGGCCGACACGCAGATGATCGTGATGCGGAAGACGACCCCGGTTCCGAGCACGACGATGAACAGCGGCACCAGGGCGGCGACCGACGTCACGACCAGCATGCTGACCCAGGAGTGGGCCGCCAGATCGACCACGCGCGAGCGCCCCATCGCCACGCCCAGCGGCATGCCGATGGCGCAGGCGAGCGCGAAACCGACGATCATGTTGGACAGCGAGCCGAGCAGGGCGGTCACTATCTTGCCGTCGCGCAGAATGTGGATCAGCTCGACCGCCACCAGCGACGGCGGTGCCAGCAGGGCCTCGCCCTGCCAGCGCCCGAGCAGCTCCCAGAGCGCGAGCGTGCCGGCAATGCCGCCGGCGCGCAGGAGCCATCGGTGGCGGTCCGGGTCCATGTCAGTTCCTCACGTGCCAGGGCAGCAGGCGCGCCTCGATCGCCCTGAGGCCCTCCTGCACGATCAGCCCGAAGACCGCGAGCACGACCACGACCGCGAGCAGCGCGCCCGTGTCGAAACGCAACGCAGCCTGTTTCATGAGCGATCCCAGGTTGACCGCGGCCAAGAACAGTTCGGCGATGATCATGGCGTGAATCGCGCGCACCAGCCCGATGCGCAGCCCGGTGAAGACGAAGGGGACGACCGCCGGCACCACCACCTTGATCGTCAGGGCGAGCCCGCGCGCGCCGAACGACCGGGCGACGTCGAGATGAGCGCGCTCGACGCTGCGCGCGCCGACCGAGATCGTCACCAGGATTTCGATCACGCTCATCCCGAAGACGAGGACGACGCGCGCCTCGAAGAACAGGCCGAACCAGATCACGATGAACGGCACGAAGGCGACGGGCGGGATGGCGTAGATGGCGTTGATGACCGGGTCCAACGCATAAAAGACGGTGCGGCTACGCCCGATCAGGAATCCGAAGGGCACGCCCACGGCGACCGCGAGCGCGTAGCCCAGGCCCAGATGAGCCAGCGATCCGGCGAAGGCTCTCGGGATGGCGCCGGAGGCGACACCGTCCACGAGCTTGAAGGCGATCATCGAGGGGCTCGCCATGATCACGCGTGGCAGGTCCCAGACGGCAATCTCCCAGATGACGAGGCCGATGAAGATCGAGATCGGGTAGAGATAGGAGATGCGAGTGCCGCGCATCGCTGGGTACCTTCTCCGACGCCGCCGGCCGCCTAGGTCACGGCCGGCGCGGCCGGCCGCGGTTTGGTCGCCGGCGCGGCAACCCCGTAGTCGCGGCGCGCACTCGCTGTCGAGACGACGCCGTTCTCGACGTCCTTGATGCACGCCGCTCCGTCGCGTTCGCGTGCCGGGTACATGCCACCGCCGCCCGGCACCAGCATGCGCAGGACATCACCCGGTCGAAGCGACACCGGAACCTTGTCCGGGATCGGCTGTCCGTTGAGCAGGGTCTCGCCCGCTGCACCGGCGCTGCCGCCGCGCGAGCCGGCCGGCGGGGTCTTGAGCTTGCCATGCTCGGCCTGCGCCGTGAGTGGCTCGGAAGAGACGGACTCGAGCTCGAAGTCCAAGCCGCAACCGCCGCGGAACTTGCCGGCACCGCCCGAGTCCGGACGCAGACGCTTGTGGCGCACGCGGACCGGAATAACCTGCTCCAGCACCTCCACGGGAATGCTGGCCGTGTTGCCCGGAAAGCTGGTCGCGTGGAGCCCGTCCTTGGTCGCCCGCGCACCCATGCCGCCCATCACGAAGGTGAGGTCGGAAAATGACTTGCCGCTCCGGTCGCGGCCCGACAGATAGAGCAGGCTCTTCTTTCCCGACTCCGCCAGCATGCGCCGAGGTATGACGTCGCGCAACGCATCGAAGATCGCGATGGGCACGTAGTGCCCCGTGCTCGATTTCATCTTCACTGGAGCGGGAAAGGTGGGATTGAGCAGGCTGCCTTCCGGCGCCCGTACGCCGACGGGCGCGAACGTGCCCTCGTTGTTGGGCAAGGACGGCGCGGCCAGGCACTTGATCGCGAAGGCGCACCACACATG
Source organism: Pseudomonadota bacterium (assembly GCA_052387815.1). Lineage (GTDB taxonomy): Bacteria > Pseudomonadota > Alphaproteobacteria > CACIAM-22H2 > CACIAM-22H2 > JBQTIU01. The sequence goes on along the minus strand of JBQTIU010000023.1, from coordinate 2,652 downwards.
CGTGTAGACAAGCGTGCAATTGATTCCGAGCGTCGATTGCGGCGGCGCGCCGGAAAAGTCGATGTCGACCTTGCCGTCCCGCGACGCGATACGGACCGGGATGCGGAGCGGCTTGTCGAAGCCATCGATGCTGCTGGCGCCCGTATAGACGCCGTCGGGGATGTTCGCGCGGATGCCCTGGCGCATCGCGGATTCGCAGTGCGCAAGAATCGTCCGGGCGAGGAGGTCGAGATCGGGGAGGCCGTGGCGGACCAGGAACTCGCCAAGGCTTTGCTCCATGACGCGGCAGCCCGCCATCAGCGCCCGCACGTCGCCGGCCACCTGCTTGGGCACGCGCACATTGGATTCGAGGAGCGCAAAGAAGTCGGCGTTTTCACGATCCTTCGCCATTGCCTTCAAGGGCGGAATGATGAGGCCTTCCTCGTAGACCTCGCGCCCCATGGCGGAAAGCAGGCCTCCGATGTCCGCCATGTGGGCGGCGCACTCGGCAAAGCCCACGAGCCGTCCGCGATGGAAGAGGGGCGCGACCACGGCGACATCGTTCAGATGCCCCATGATCCACCAGGGATTGTTGGTGATGAGTACGTCGCCGGGGCTGAGGCTCCGCGCCGGAAAGTGCTTGAGAAACTCCTTGACCGCGATGGAGGTCGTACTGATCTTGGACGCCACGCTCACATCCGCGGCGACGAGCCGTCCCTGCGGGTCGTGGAGCAGTACGCTGAAATCGCCGCCCTCGACGACGACCTTCGACATCGAGGTGCGGCGGACCGCATAGGCTGCCTCGTCCACGAGCGTGACCAGGCGGCTCCACAGTATCTCCAGGTCAATCGCGTCGAATCGACGCCGGTGGCGGCTGGCGCTTTCCGGTTTCGGCCGATCGCCACTCCCGCGCCGACCCGAGACAATGCCGGTCGAGGGCTTCGTTGGGGCGCGAGCAGTTCTGTGCGTAGCCGACGACCGCATGGCACGATATGGCAACGTGTGGCTTCAGATGATCGATGAATAGACGTTTATACAGGTGCGGTCAATGGATCAACCGTAGGTTCGCGGCTTCTGTCGGCCTCGTGCCATTCAAGACCCTGTGCCTGCATGCCCTTTATCATCTCGAACGCGGCTGGTAGACTGCGGATCGTCACAGCTTGTGGCATTGGGGGTGCTCCTTTCATGGGTGGTCAGCAAACCCGGGAGTACCCCCTTTCCTTGCCTGACACAAAACCTGATACATCACCTCACCCTCCAAGACCATTGCCAAGGCAACCAGAGTTAGGGAGACTCGCGACGCCATGAACTCACCTCCGTCAAGGTGGGGCTGTGGAAGTCGTACCGGCGTTTGGCAACAGACGGTCGGGGCGCGTTCTGAAATGGGGGATCAATGAAAACCTGCGTTGTCTACGCGCCGCGCACGCATCGACTGTTCGATGATGCGCTCACAATCATCCGTGCCGCCGCCAGCGTGCGCTGGATCGTCTCCGACGATGAGGGGGCCGCTGTTCCCATCCCCGATGGCGATTTCGTGGTGAGCTTCCTCAACCCAACGATTCTACGTGGCTCCATTCTCAGGAAGCCAAACGTAAATTTTCACCCCGCTCCGCCCGATTATCCGGGAAGGGGGGGCAAGCTTCGCCCTCTTCGATAGCGTCACCACCTATGGGGCAACCGCCCACACGATGGTTGAAATGGTGGATGTCGGAGAAATCCTACTGGTTAAGGAATTCCCCGTGTGGCCGAACGATACCTGCGAAACGCTCTATCTCCGGGCCGAAGTCGCCTGCATCGAACTCCTGTCGGTGTGCATGCACCACCTCGCTACGAGCGGCGAGCTTCCCCCGCCGTGTGGCTGGAAGTGGGGGCGAAAGCCGATCACCCGCAAGGAGTTCGAGGAATGGCTCGTCGTTGACCCGACCAATGCAGAGGCGATGGAGCGAAAGATCCGGGCAGCGAGACATTCGAAGTTCCCCGGCCCTTACGTCATGGTGAACGGCCACAGGTTTGCGCTCGCAGAGCCGTCAGGCCGCGACGTAAATCCGACGTCAGCACTCCGAGGCGGCTAGCGTCGGGGGAATCGCATTTGCATGTTATTCCCGAGCGTCGGATTCGAATCTTGCGAGCGGTTAGCTGCGGACGAAAGATTATTTCGTCACTGTGACCGTTCTGATTCGAAAGCTGCGGCAAAATTCCAAATGCGATAGCCCTGTGTACGTTCGCGGCTTCTGTCGGCCTCGCGCCGCAATGGGGTCGGCTTGAACCTTCGACGACCTCGTCCGCTGCGCGCGGTCGCAACGATCACGAGAAGCCCTTTCCAAGGACGGAGCGGCCGGCGCAAGTGAATGACCTCCGCCCGCCCCTGACAGGGCTTCTGAAGCGGGCCCACCAAAGGCGGCGCGCCCATCCAAAGCGCGCCGTCAAGAATCGACCTGCTATCATGTCGGGTCCCCCGTGCCGAGAGGCGCCTACTATCAGCGCATCGCCCGGCGATGGCAATCGCCTCGCCTCGGCGAGCGAGGTTCGGGCGACCGTCGGGCGATGCGCGGGTAACGCTCGGGCGACGGCGAGGCGACGCCTAAAGCGACCCCGAGCCGCGCAACCCAATTAACTTCCCAAAAGGGAACACCCACGGCGCGGAAAACACCCCCCCGTTAAGCGGCCCTCGGC
>JBQTIU010000022.1:0-191887 GCA_052387815.1 Pseudomonadota bacterium | reverse complement strand
CCGGGCCGATCACGCTGGCGGGCAGCGCGCTGCTCGCCAACGACAGCGGCGTGGGCTTGACCATTGCCTCGGTTTCGGGAACCTCGGCCCAGGGGGCTGCCGTGTCGCTGGTGGGCGGCAACATCGTCTACGATCCTCGGGCGCAAATCCAGGCGCTCAAGACCGGCGCCACCGTCACCGACAGCTTCACCTACACGATCGCCGATGCCTCGGGCGCCACCGCCAGCAGCACCGTCACCGTCACCGTCACCGGCGTCAACGACGCGCCGACCGGCCTGAGGCTGTCCTCGACGAGGGTCGCGGCGCGAGAGCCCAACGCCACGGTCGGCCGGCTGACGACGAGCGACCCCGATGCCGGCGACACCTTCACCTATACGATCCTCTCCGGCGGCGACGGCGCGCAGTTCGTTGTCGTGGGCGACGAGCTGAGGGCGGCCGGCGCCGGCATCGATGCGCCCAACTTGGCGACGCGCACGCTCACTATTCGAACGACCGACCAGGACGGCCTGTCCGTCGACCGGCCCTTCACCATCGAGGTCTCGGCGGCCAACCGGAGCCCGCAGCCGGCTTCGTTCGCCGCCGCCGGCGGCTCGGTGGCGGAGAACTCCGCCAACGGCACGCTGGTGGGCACGGTGACGGCGACCGACCCGGATCCCGGGGCGACGCTGACCTTCAGCCTCGTGAACAACGCCGGCGGGCGGTTCGCGATCGACGGCGCGACCGGCCGGCTGACGGTCGCCAATGGCAGCCTGCTCGACTTCGAGGCCGCCGCCAGCCACGCCATCACGGTGCAAGTGAACGACGGGGAGCTGGTCAGCCTCACGGACCTGACGGTCCGCGTCACCAACGTCGACGAATCGCCGGGTGCTGCCTCGTTCACCGCCGGCGGGACGGTGCCGGAGAACTCGTCCAACGGCACGGTGGTGGGGACGGTGGCAGCGACCGACCCGGACCTCGGGACGGGGGTCACCTACAGCCTGACGGACAATGCCGGCGGCCGGTTCGCCATCGACGCCACGACCGGCGTGGTGACGGTGGCCGACGGCACCCTGCTCGATTTCGAGACCGCGACCAGCCACAACATCACGGTGGAAGCGAGGGGTGGGACGATCACGGTCGAGGTGGGCGATCGGACGACCACGGTGGCGGGGAGCACTCGCGCCACGACGCTGACCATCGCCGTCACCGACGTCGCCGAGGGGCCGGTCAACAATCCGCCGGTGGCGGCGGCCGACACCATCATCACCAATGTCCCCAGCGGCGACATCTTCTCGGTGCCGGTGTCGGCCCTGCTCGCCAACGACACCGATGCCAACGGCGATGTGCTCAGCATCACCGCGGTCTCCGAAAGCTCGGCCCAGATCGACAGCGTGACGCTTGGCTCCGGGTCGGTCGCGGTCGACACTAGCACCGGTTTCCAGCCGGGCGGCGCTCTGGCCGTCTTCACCTATACGCTGAGCGACGGCCGCGGCGGCACGGCCATCGGCACCGTGACCGCCAATGCGATTTCCGGCGCCCTCCTCACCGGCACGGCCGCCAGCGAGATATTCATCGGCGGCGCCAGCAACGATACCGTGACGGCCGGCGGCGGCAACGACATCGCGTTCGGCAATTCCGGCAACGACACGATCTCGGGCCGGGCCGACAGTGACACGCTCGACGGCGGCGACGGCAATGATACGATCGCGGGCGGCGCCGGAAACGACTCGGTGTGCGGTGGCGACGGCGACGACACGCTGTTCGGCGGCGGCAACGCCAGCGACGGCAGCGCCAGCGGCGGCGGCGGCGGCAGCGGCAGCGGTGACGACGGCGTCGGCCTCGACGGCGACGACTACCTGTGCGGCGGTGCCGGCAACGACACGCTTTCCGGCGGCGCCGGCAACGATTCGCTGATCGGCGACATCGGCACGGATACCGCCACCTACGCCACGGCCGGGAGCGCGGTGACGGTGAGCTTGGCGGTGACTTCGGCGCAGAACACCGGCGGAGCCGGCACCGACACCCTGTCCGGCATCGAGAACCTCACCGGCTCCGACTTCGCCGACACGCTCACCGGCGACGGGGCCGACAACACCCTTACCGGCGGCGAAGGCAACGACACGCTCGACGGCGGCGGGGGCAACGACATGCTCGTGGGCCGCGACGACAACGACCTGCTCACCGGCGGCGCCGGCAACGACACGCTCGACGGCGGCAAAGGCAACGACACGCTCGACGGCGGCGCCGACAACGACACGCTCGACGGCGGTAAAGGCAACGACACCCTCGACGGCGGCGCCGGCAACGACACGCTCGACGGCGGCGACGACACGGATACCGCGAACTACGCCACCGCCACGAGCGGCGTGACGGTCAGCCTGGCGACGACGTCGTCGCAGAACACCGGCGGCGCCGGCACCGATACCCTGTCGGAGATCGAGAACCTGATCGGCTCCGGCTCCGCCGACACGCTGACCGGGACGAGCGGCACCAACCTGCTCGCCGGCGGCGGGGGCGACGACACGCTTTCCGGCGGCGGCGGCGCCGATACGCTGCGCGGCGAGGCCGGCAACGACTTGATCATCGTCCCCAACACGAGCTTCCAGAGCATCGCCGGCGGCGCCGGCACGGATACCCTCAGGCTCAGCGGTTCGGGCCTGACGCTCGACCTCACCGCCATCGCCAACGATCGGCTCACCGGGCTCGAGCAGATCGACATCACCGGGACGGGCAACAACACGCTCAAACTCAATGTCCAGGAAGTCCTCGACCTGTCGGATACGTCGAACCAGCTTCTGGTGCTCGGCAACTCGGGCGACAAGGTAGAGGCCGCCGGTCAGGGCTGGGTCGCCGGGGGCACCCAGACCATCAGCGGCGAGACCTACCAGAGCTATACCTCCGGCTCGGCCACGCTCCTGGTCGACACCGACGTGACGCGCAACATCTCGTAGCACGAGCTGGGTCGGCAATGTTGGTACGGGCCGGTTTGAAACCCGTGGGGCGCGAGGCGCTGCCTCGCGGCCCCGCGCCTACGTGACGGGCGCCGGCATTCGCGATACACTGCGTAGGGGCAGGTCTTTCGACCCGCCCGCATGCAATCCGCCGGTGCGGGCCGGTTTGAAACCGGCCCCTACGGGGAACGGTGCCAATCTTTGTAGGGGCGAGGCGTTGCCTCGCCGGTCTTTCGACCCGCCCGCATGCAATCCGCCGGCGCGGGCCGGTTTGAAACCCGCGGGGCGCGAGGCGCTGCCTCGCGGCCTCGCCCCTACGTGACGGGCGCCGGTATTCGCGGTACATTGCGTAGGGGCGGCTCAGAGAGCCGCCGGTTTAACCGGCGAGGCAACGCCTCGCCCGGCCGCACGGAGGGGAATGGACAGGTTGGACCCGCAACGCGAGACGACCCCCGCCTCCATGCCGGACACCGAGGCCCGAAGCTGGAAACGGCTCATCGCCGAGCCGCTGCGCCGCCACTTCGGCGAGGTCCTGACACTGTCGACCTGCGTCAACCTGTTGGCGCTCGCCGCCCCGATCTTCGTGCTCCAGGTCTACGACCGGGTGATCTTCTACTCGGGCCTCACCACCCTGCAGGGCCTCGTGCTCGGCATGGGCCTCGTGCTGGTGTTCGACTTCATCCTCCGCCAGGCCCGCGCGCGGCTGTTGCAGCGCGTGGCGCTGCGCATCGATGTCGAGCTCGGCGCCCGGCTGTTCGACAAGCTCGCCTCCGCCCCCTTGCGCGTCCTCGAAGCGCGGCCGACGATCTATTGGCAGACCGCGTTCCGCGACCTCGACGTGGTGCGCAACACGTTCTCGGGCGCCACCGCGATTCTGCTGGTCGACCTGCCCTTCGCGGCCATGTTCCTCGCCGCGGTGTACATCCTTGCTCCGCTGATCGCCTGGGTGTTCGTGGCGATCCTGTGTGGTTTCCTCGTCCTGTCGTGGCGCTCGGGGGTGGTGCTCGACCGCACCAACGCCGCCGAGAACCGGGCGGCGATCGGGCGCGACGGCCTGGTGACGGAGATGATCGTCGGCCGCACCACGGTGAAGGCCCTCGCCCTCGCCGACCCCTTGCGGGCGATCTGGGAGGGCAAGCACGCGGCGGCGATCCGTCGCTCGCTCGAGCGCGGCACCTTCACCGATACCTATGTCAATATCGGCACCAACTTGACCATGTTCACCACCATCGCCGTCACCGCGGTGGGGGCGCTTGCCATCATCAACCAGCAGATGACCGTCGGCACGCTGATCGCCGCCAACATGCTTTCCGGCCGCATCGTGGCCGCGTTCAACCAGCTCTTCATGTCGTGGAAGAGCTACGCGATGTGCCGCCAGTCGATGGTCCGGCTCGAGGATGTCTTTTCGCTGCCGGAGGAGCGGCGCGAGAAGGGCGTGCGCATGGCCCGGCCCAAGGGCGAGATCGTGCTCGAGCGCGCGACCTTCCGCTACGGCAAGGAGCAGCGGCCGGCGGTCGACAACGTGTCGCTCAAGATCCCGGCCGGCGGGATGTATGGGCTGGTCGGCCGCAACGGCAGCGGCAAGACGACGCTGCTCAAGCTCATGCAGGGGCTCTACGTCCCGGACTCGGGGCGCGTCCTGCTCGACGGCGCCGATATCGCCCAGTATACACGCAACGAGCTGGCGCATTGGGTCGGCTACGAACCGCAGGAATGCGTCCTGTTCATGGGTACCATCCGCGACAACATCGCTCGCGCGCGGCCCCAGGCGAGCGACGAGGAGGTCGTGCGCGCCGCCGAGCGCGCCGGCGCCCATCCCTTCATCGTCGATCTGCCCGACGGCTACGCGAGCCAGATCGGCGAAGCCGGCGGGCGGCTGTCCGGCGGCCAGCGCCAGCGCCTGACCATCGCCCGCGCGCTGGTCAGCGATCCCGCCGTCCTCCTGCTCGACGAGCCGACCGCCTTCCTCGACCGCTATGCCGAGCAGGACTTGAAGACCGTGCTCGTCGAACTCGCCCAGTCGCGGACGGTGGTCGTCGTCACGCATAGCGCCGCCCTGCTCCAGGCCTGCACGGCGATCGTCGCGCTCGAGGGCGGCAAGGTCCTGCTCGCCGGCCCGACGGCCGAGGTGCTGCCGCGACTCGCTCGGCCGCGGAGCGAACCGGTGGCGGTCCAGGCATGAGTGCGCTCGGCGAACTCTTGAACTCGAACCCGATCCCCACGCTGCGCGCGATGGCGTGGGCGATCGTGGCGTTCTTGGGCGCGTTCATCTTCTGGCTCAACTTCGCCGAGCTCGACGAGGTCGCCGTTCTCAGGGGCGAGGTCATCCCCCAGGGCAAGGTCAAGGTCATCCAGCACCTCGAGGGCGGTATCGTCCAGTCGATCTTCATCGCCGAGGGCGCGGTCGTGAAGGAGGGGGACCCGCTGTTGCAGCTCGAGCTGGCGACCACTGCCTTGAACCGCGAAGAAATCCAGATCCGGCTCGATGCCCTGGTCTTGGGCCGGGCGCGCTTCGAGGCCGAGGCCAACGGCACGGCCTTGAAGTTCTCGGCCGAGGAAAGCCAGCGCCGGCCGATCCTCGTGCGCGCCGAGCGCGAGGCATTCGAGGCGCGCCAGCAGGAATTCAACAGCGCCATGGCCGGGCTCCAGGAACAGATCCGCCAGCGCGAGCACTTGGTGCGCGAGCTCGAGACCACGCGGCGGGCCCGCGTCACCGACTTGCGGCTGTCGCGCGAGAAGATGAAGATTTCCGAGTCGCTCCTGGAGGGCAGCTTGACGCCGCGGATCGAGCACATCCAGCTCGTGCGCGACGTCGAGAAGCTCGAAGGCGAGATCGCGATCATCGACCAGAGCATCCCGCGGGCCGTGGCGGGGGTCAACGAGGGGCGCGAGCGCCTGAAGGAGGAGCGGCTCAAGTTCAGGCGCCAGGCCTTGGACGAGCTCGGCAAGGTCGAGGCCGGCATCGCGCGCACGCGCGAGCTGTTGACCGAGGCCTCCGGCCAGGTCCGGCGGGCCGAGATCCGCAGCCCGACCGACGGCGTCATCAAGAACCTGCGCCACAACACCATCGGCGGCGTGGTGCGTGCCGGCGAGCCGATCATGGAGATCGTGCCGGCCAACGTGGCCCTGGTCGTCGAAGCGAAGCTGAGCCCGACCGACCGCGGCTTCGTGCGGGTGGGGCAGCGCGCGATGGTCAAGATCTCGACCTACGAATACTCGCGCTACGGCGGGCTCGAGGGACGGGTCGCGCAGATCGGCGCCGATTCCAACGTCGACCAGGGCGGGGCCGCGTACTTCAAGGTCATCGTCGAGACCGACAAGAGCCATCTCGGCGAGGATCCGGACCAATTCCCGGTCTTCGCCGGCATGGAGGCGGCGGTCGATATCCATACCGGCACGCGGTCGGTCTTCGACTATTTCATCCGCCCGGTCTTGAAGCTCCGCCACGAAGGCTTCCGCGAGCGCTAGGGAAAATGGGGTCACCTAGCGGAGTCCTGCCGGTGAGGGAAACCACGACCGCGGCGCCGACGGCACGGCCGCGGTCCCGCAAGCCGTTTGACGACGAGGCGATGCGCGCCTGCTCGGCGCTCCTCGGCATCGGCGTCAGGTCGGTCACCCATCCGGGCGGCATGACCCGCAAGTCGATCCGCCTTCACCTCGAGGACGGGGGCTCCGTCATCGCGACGCGCCGGCGCAAGCCCGACCGGGCGGAGATGGAGGCGCACGTACTACGCGCGCTCAGCGAGCGCGGCGTCGCGGTGCCGCGCGTCCTCGGCTTCGACGGCACGATCCTGCTGCAAGAGGATGTGGCCGGGGACCGCCTAGCGGTGGTCCTCAGCGAAGCCGCACCGGAGGACGGGGAACGCTGGCTCGACGCGGCCCTGCACGGCCTGGCGCAGGCCCAGCGGGCCGGCCGCGAGGCACGGCTGCAGCTCCGGGTTCCGCGGATCGGCGCCGACGCCGATTGGATCGCCACGTTGGTCGAGCGGCCGGCGCGGATCTGCGACTATCTCGGCCTACCGTCGCCCCGCCTTCCCGGACCCGAGCTGATCGAGCGCCTTAAGGTTGCCGACCCGCATTTCATCAAGTGGGATGCCCGCCCCGGCAACGCGCTCGCGCGTGCCGACGGCAGGGTCGCCTGGTTCGATTGGGAGCATTGCGGTGCGCGCGACCGGCTCTGCGACATGGCATGGCTGCTCGGCGACGAGTACGTGCCCGACTGGCCCGCGGTCGAGGAACGACTGATCTCAAAGCATCTTGCCGAATTCGCCGACGGTGAGGATCGCGCCGATGCGGGCGACTACCTTGCCGCGTTCGGCACCTTCCACATTTTGGTCCGCCTCGGCCTGATCCTGTTGCGCAAGAAGGATGGGCCGTGGTGGGACGCGGCGCGCTGCCTGGCCGGCGACAAGGTCGGCGTGACGCAGGAGCAGGCCCTTCGCATCGCACGGCGCGCCGCCCGCTGGGCGGGCCGGTCGCGGCTGACCGAGAATCTGTCGCCCGCCCTGGCACGCGTCGCCGACCGGATCGCGGAACTCGGCTGAGTATCTACGCGAGCAACGGTGCCGTTTCCTGCGTAGGGGCGAGGCCGCGAGGCGTTGCCTCGCGCCTCGCCGGTCTTTCGACCGGCCGGTTTGAAACGGGCGGGTTTGAAACCCGCCCCTACAAACGGATGGTGCCGTTTCCTCCGTAGGGGCGAGGCGTTGCCTCGCCGGTCTTTCGACCCCCCCGTTTCCACCCCGCCCCGACCGGGAACGGTGCCGGTTCCTGCGTAGGGGCGAGGCGTTGCCTCGCCGGTCTTTCGACCCGCCCGTTTCCACCCCGCCCCGACCGGGAACGGTGCCGTTTCCTGTGTAGGGGCGGGTTTCAAACCCGCCCCTACAAACGGACGGTGTCGTTTCCTGCGTAGGGGCGGGTTTCAAACCCGCCCGTTCCCACCCGACCGTTTCGAACTCGCCGCTACATTCGGCGCGCCGGGTTCTCGTCGTCCAATTCCCATTTGATCGGGTTGTTCCGGATGTATTCGCGGATGCGCGCCAGCTCGGCTTCGTCGCGCACGACATGATCGTGGTAACTACGCTGCCACACGGGCGCACCAGGGGTGTTTCGCCGCGTATTGATGCGCCGTGCGGAAAACGTCTTGAATGCGCGGACGAACTCCGGCACCGGGAACGCGACTCCCTCATCCATAGCCAGAACCCCGTGCAAGTGGTTCGGCATGACAACGAATTCGTCGAGCCGCAGATGCTCGTAATGCTGCGGCAGGTCACGCCATGCATCCTCGACGATGAAGCCGAGCGCGTTCAGACGCATGGTTCCGTCGATGATTTCACCGAACAGGCAGGCCCGCTCCGCCGAGCAGATCGTGACGAAGTAGGCGCCGGGCTGGGCGTAATCGTGATGCGGGAGACGCAAGCGGCGTCGAAGAGGACGAGGGTCGGGCATGGCAACATCATTTTGCCAATGTCGGGGCGGGGTTGAAACCGGTAATACGGGCGGGTTTGAAACCCGCCCCTACGGGGAATGGTGCCAATCTTTGTAGGGGCGGATTTGAAACCCGCCCCTACGGGCCTGCGAACTCGAGGATATCGAACCCCGCATTGCGGTCGAGGAGGTAGATGAGCCCGCGCGCATCGACATCGACGTCGTTGCTCTGCGGAGCGGGGAAGCCGCACGGCTCGGGGATGAAGTGGCCGACCTCGCGGGGGCGGAAGGGGTCGGCGATGTCGACGATGCGCAGGCCGCCGCTGAACCAGGTCGCATAGACGAGCGTGTCCTTGAAGTGCTCCTGGAACTGATGGGCGCCGAAGCGGCCCGGCGCCCGGCTCCACGGCGAGTCCATCTCGCTCAAGTGGAACATCGACAACGGCCGGATGCCCCCGAGGTCGCCGACGTCGAACACCCACAGGCCGGCGTGAGGCTGGCCGGTCCTGTGCTTGTGCTCCTCGTCGATCGCCACCGCCACCTGCCGGCCGGCCACCGCGAAGGGCACGCGCAGGACGGTATGGGTCGGTTCGGGGAAGGGCGGGTGATAGTCGTAGGCGCCGGCCGTGCGCGGCCGCGCGAGATCGGAAATGTCGATCACCCGCAATCCCGCGTGCCAGACCGAGGCCCACAGCTCGTTGCCGCAGCGCAGGGCGTGGTGCAGGCGGTTGCGATATCCCGACCAAGTCGGCGTCTCGCCGCCCGCTGTGTGCTGGCCCGGCAGCCACCAGCGGCCGACCTCTTGCGGGCGCTCCGGCTTGCCGAGGTCGTAAATGACCAGGATGTTGCCGACAAAGCCTTCCATCTCGGTCGAGATGTAGGCATAGCGCTCATCCATATCGAAGCGGTGGACGCCGAAGCCGTAAGTCTTGCGATAGGCGAGGAGGCGCGGTTGGCCCGGGTCCGAGACGTCGTAGATCTTGAACCCGCCGTCGCGGTAGCCCCGCCGCTCGGCGTCGATGAGCCTCGGCACGTCCGCCTCCTCGACCTTGAGCTCGGCGGCGATCTCGGCATGCGTGGGTGCGCGAGCGAGCGTCCGTTCGAGCCGCGCCGCCGCCTCGGGGATGCGGGCGCCGAGCCGCAGGAAATGCCGGTTATCCTGCTCGACATTGGTGACCAGGATGTCGCCCACCACGCGGGCCTTGTGGGTGTGCGAATGGTTGTCCGCCAACATGATCCGGGCGATTAGGCGCGGATGGCGCGGGTCCGAGACGTCGATGATGCTCGTCCCGTGGGGTGGCTTCATGTGCCCCACATAGGCGCGATTGCGCTCGACGACCACCTGGCCGCCCCCGGGAAGGTCGAGATGGGCGATGCGCTTGACCTGGCGCGCCAGCGCGGCCGGTGCTTGCTTGTCTGCGTCCATGAAGGCTCCGTTTCTTAGAGGGGGGCCTGTCCCGCCGCCGCCCGCCGGCGCTGCCGCTCGCGCCAATAGGGGAGGAGGAGCGAGAGCGCCAGCAACCCCCACAGGATATTGCCGATGGTCGAGGAGAACAGGATCGACATGTCGCCTTGCGAGAGGCGCAGCGCGCGCAGCACATATTGCTCGAACAGCGGCCCGAGGATGATGCCGATGAGAATGGCGGTGACGTGGAAATCGGTCTTGCGGGCGATATAGCCGATGACCCCGAACACCAGCGCGAGCCCCATGTCGAACACGTAATCGCGCTCCGCGAACGCGCCCACCGTGGTGAGCGCGACGATGATCGGCGCCAGATACTTGGTCGGCACCAGAACCACCTTCGACATGAAGCGGGCGAGCGGCAGGATGGTCACGATCATGAACACATAGGCGACCGCGATTGCCACGAACACGCCGTAGGCGAGGCGCGGCTGTTCCGAGAACAGCCGCGGCCCGAGGACGACGCCGTGGTACTGGAGGACGATCATCATGACCGCCGCCGTGCTGCCCCCAGGCACACCGATCGCCATCATCGGCACGAGCGTTCCCGACGTGACGCCGTTGTTCGCCGATTCGGGCGCGATCACGCCTTCGGGAATGCCGGTCCCGAACCGGTGCGGCGTCTTCGAGTAGGTCCGCGCCTGCTGGTAGGCGACGAACGCGGCGATCGACGCGCCGGCACCCGGAATGATGCCGATCCATAGGCCGACGAAGGCCGTCCACACGATCAGCCACCAGTGCTTGGCGGTGAGGCGCAGGCCGTCGATGGTATCGCGCCAATCCGCGCGCCGCGCGGACGCCGCCGACGCCTCGCCGACGATCGCCTCCTGCTCCATCATGACGAGCGCCTCGGAAATGGCGAACAGGCCGATCAGCGCCGGGGCCAGCGGCACCCCGTCGTAGAGCTCGAGGAAACCGAAGGTGGCGCGCGGCGTGGCGTAGATGTGGTCGGTGCCGATCACCCCGATCAACAGCCCGAAGAACCCGGCGATCAGCCCCTTGAGCATGTCCTGGGCGGCGAGCGCGGCGATCAGGGTGAGCCCGAACAGCATGACGACCACCATCTCGACGCTGCGCAGCGCAAGGCCGAGCCGGGCGAGGTAGGGCAGGAACGCGACCGTGGTGATCGAGGTGATCAGCCCGCCGAACACCGAGGCGGTGAAACACAGGACGAGGGCCTGCTGCGCCTGGCCCTTCTTGGTCATGGCATAGCCGTCGAGCGTGGTCGCCGCGGCGCCGCCGGTGCCGGGAATATTGACCAGGATCGCCGGGATGCCGCCGCCGAGATGGGTGGCGCAATACATCGTCGCCATGAAGACGAGCGCCAGCTCCGGATCCATGGCCAGCGTCAGCGGCAGGAGGATGATGAGCGTGTTCTGGGCACTGAAGCCCGGCACCGCGCCGACGACGATGCCGAGGATCACGGCCGGCACGATGATCCACCAGTAGCCGAGGGACCTCATCACGAGTTCGAGGAGCAGGTCGGCGTCCCAGCCCACGGGCGTCCCCCTTCAGAACAACGCCGAGAGCAGGGATTCGACCGGGCCCCTGGGGAAGCGCGTGTCGAGAACGGCGATGAACAGGAGGTAGGCGCCGGAGGCGATGCAAAAGGCGACCGGCAACGACACCCGCGGATCATAGGTCCCGAGCGCGGCCAGGCCGGCGATCATGAACACCAACAGACCGAGCGTCAGGCCGAGCCAGGGCAGGGCCCAGACGAGGGAAGCGGCGAGGCCCATCAAGACGATCCGCTGCCCGAGGATCGGCACGGGTCGGATGAGATCGCCCACCCCGAGCCTCGCCCGTCCGCTCGCCAGCCTCACCAGCGTGCGGGCGAGGAAAATCGCAATCAGCCCCAAGAGGACGGTGCCGATGAACAGGACGTTGGCCTTCGCCTCCCAATTGAGGTCCCAGACCGTCAAGAAGAAGTAGCCGACCATGGCGAGGGCGAGACCCGGCAACACCAGGTCGCCGCCGATCGCCTTCGGCCCCCGATCAGGCGGGGTCGGCATGGCCCATGATCACGTCGGGGCGAGGCCGCGAGGCGTTGCCACGCGCCTCGCCGGTCTGCGACCCACCCGGGCGGGTTTGAAACCGGCGGGGCAACGCCTCGCCCCTACAACGGCACTGTCGCCGCCGTTTCGTAGGGGCGGGTTTGAAACCCGCCCGTACACAGGCAACGCCCCGCCCCTACACGACGGCGCTAGTTCCGCGCCGTGAGGAACGAGCGATAGCGCTCGGCCATCTCGACCATGGCGAGCGCGTATTTGGTGCACGCCTCCTTGTCGCCGTACTGGATCGTCTCCCAGGGCGCGCCGGTCTTCTCGTAGCGGTCCTTGAAGGCGGGGAACGAAAAGGTCTCTCGCGCCGTCGCGTTCAGCTTCTCGAAGCGGTCGGGATGCCTGTCGAGGACGCTGGTGTGGATCGCCCAGGCGCGCGAGGAATAGAGGTCGGGAATATTGGTCCCGAACACCGCGTTGACGGGAGGCGCATCGCCGGTCCTGGCGGCGAGCAGGTTGCGCTGGCTGAAGACGGCAAGGACGCGGACCTTGTCGCCGAGCGCGATCGGGCTCGACACCGGCAGGATCCCGCAATCCGCCTCGCCGTTCAGGACCGCGATCGAGGTCGGGTTGCCGCCGGCATAGGGGACGAGGTTGAACTTCGCGCCGGTCGCCTCGCCGAGCGCCAGCGTGCCGATCGAGGCCGGATGCGGGATGCGGCTCGTCGCCACGTTGACCACGCGCTTCTTGCCTTCGGCGACCACATCCTCGATGCGGCGGAATGGGCTTTGCTGGCGGACGAACAGCGAGCTGTCGTCGACGTCGAGGCGGCAGAAATAGACGAAATCATCCGGGAATTTGTATTTCGGCTTCTGGAGCGCGTACATGATCATCTCGGGGCCCATGTTGCCGAACAGCAGGTTGTAGCCGTCCCGCTCGCGCTTGCCGACGTAGAGCTCGTAGCCGACCTGGCCGGCGCCGCCGGGGAAGAAATCGTACTCGAACCTGACGCCCAAGAGCTTGCCCCAGATTTCGTCGAACGTTCGCGCCAGCCGGTCGGCGCCCCCGCCCTGCGCCGTGGGGATCACGACCCGCATGTTGCCGGTGGGAAACGCCTCTGCCCCGCGCGCGGGCCAGGCCAGCGCGCTTGCGGCAATCGCCGCGGCGGACCCCATAAGGACTTGGCGGCGCGACGGCCTCGAGCACTCCATGACGGTCCTCCGTTTCCGTGGCCGGCGGGGGGCTCGTAAATGAGCCGGCGCCCCTTGGATCGCTTGTCCCAGTATCGATGAACGGTTATTGGCTGTCAAATTGCCGCGGGCGGAAAGACGCCTGTCTCGTCCGCGGGGACGCGCGATCGCATATTGGCAGCGCCGGGCGGGGGCGATAATGTGGGCCCGCGGCGGCGCGCGGCAACCAAGGGCCACGCCCTCGCACGCGAGGGGACGGTTCGTCCGCCATGGTTTCATCGCTTCGCCGACGCGATCTCAAGGTCTTGTCGCTGATCGGCTCGGGCCACGCGCTGAGCCACTTCTACATCCTCGCCCTGCCCCCTCTGTTCCCATTGCTGCTCATGGAATTCGAGGCGAGCTACGCCGCCCTCGGCCTCATCATCACCGCCATCAACATCGTCACCGGCCTCTTCCAGATCCCGGCCGGCATGCTGGCCGATCGGATCGGCGCGCGCGCGGTCCTGGTCGCGGGCCTCATGAGCATGGGCGGGACCGTGGCGTCGATCGGGCTGGCGAGCTCGTACGAGATGGTCATCGTCCTGGCGCTCGTGTTCGGCATCGGCAACAGCGCGATCCATCCCGCCGATTACGCCATTCTGTCCTCCTCCATCGCCACGGAGTTCATCGGCCGGGCGTTCGCCATCCATACCTTCACCGGCAATGTCGGCTTCGCGCTCGCCCCCGTGACCATCGTCCTCATGGCCGCGCTGCTGGGGTGGCGGGCGGCGCTGGTGGCGGCCGGCGGGCTGGCCATCGTGGTCGTCGTCCTCGTGGTGGCGTCGGGCGGCGCGCTTGGATCGCGCGCGCGCACCGCGGTGAGCGAGGCCCGGCCGGCGGCGAGGGATGACGGCTTGCGGATTTTCCGGTCGGCGCCGATCCTGGTGATGTTCCTGTTCTTCGTGTTCACGGGGCTGGTCGGGACGGGCATCCAGACCTTCCTGGCGAGCGCGCTGGTCGGCTATCAGGACATGAGCCTCGCCGGCGCCAACACCGTGCTCACCGCCTACCTGGTCGCCAGCGCTTCGGGCATCCTTGTGGGCGGCGTGATCGCCGATCGCACGAGGCGGCACGGTCTCGTGGCCAGCGCGGCGCTGGCCGTCTCGGCGCTCATCGTCGCACTCGCCGGTACGATCCCGGTGCCGGCCGCGGCCCTCCTCGCCCTGTTCGGCGTGGCCGGAATCCTGCAGGGCGGCGTGCGACCGGCCCGCGACATGATGGTGCGGGCGGTGGCGCCCCAACATGCCACCGGCCGGGTGTTCGCCTTCGTGTCGACGGGACTCAATGTGGGGGGCGCGATCGCCCCGGCCCTGTTCGGGCTCATCATCGATCTCGGCCGCCCGCAATGGGTTTTCCTGGTCATGGCGGCGATGCTCGCGCTCACCATCGTGGTGGTCGGGGTTTCGCACCTGCCGCTCATGGCGGCGCGCGTCCGTCGAACGCCCTCCGGGGCCGAGGCCGACTGAACGCCTGTGAAAAAGGACACCATCCTCGCGCACTCGGGCCGCCATCCCCAACAGTACGGCGGCGCCGTCAATCCGCCGGTCGTCCGGGCATCGACGATCCTGTTTCCGACCGTCGCGGCCTACGAGGCGGCGGGCGTCGACAAGTTCACCGGCCTGCGCTATGGCCGCTTTGGGACGCAGACGACCTTCGCGCTCGAAGAGGCCCTGGTCGCGCTCGAGGGCGGCCACCGCGCCATGGTGCTGCCCTCGGGTCTGGCGGCGATCGCCGGCGCGATCACGGCCTTCGTCAAGCCGGGCGACCACCTCCTGATGGTCGATACGGCGTACTGGCCCACGCGCCATTTTTGCGACACCCGCCTGGTCCGCCAGGGCGTCGAAACCACCTATTACGACCCGAGCATGGGGGCTCGCATCGAGGCGCTGTTCCGGCCCAATACGCGCCTCGTCTTCTGCGAATCGCCGGGCTCGCTCACCTTCGAGGTGCAGGATATTCCGGCCATATCGGCCGCCGCGCGCCGGCGGGGCATCCCGGTGCTCGCCGACAACACTTGGCCGACGCCGTATTTCTTCCCCGCCTTCGCGCGCGGAGTCGACGTGTCGATCCACGCCGCGACCAAGTATATCGTCGGCCATTCCGACGTCATGCTCGGCGTCATCGTCGCCAATGAGGCCACCTGGCGGACCGTGCGCACGCATGTCGCCGAATACGGCTACGCGGCGAGCCCGGACGACTGCTATCTCGCCTTGCGCGGATTGCGGACGCTGGGCGTGCGCTTGAAGCAGCATTTCGCCAACGCCCTCCTCGTTGCCGGCTGGCTAAGGGGGCGGCCGGAAGTCGCGCGCGTCCTCTACCCGGCGCTCGAAGGCGACCCCGGGCAGGGCCTGTGGCGGCGGGATTTCTCGGGTGCCACGGGATTGTTCGCGGCGGTGCTCGCGCCGCAGCCCAAGCCGGCCGTCGAGGCGATGCTGAACGGCTTGCGGCTGTTCGGCATCGGGGCGAGTTGGGGCGGCTATGAAAGCCTGGTGCTGCTGACCTATCCGCAGAAATCGCGAACTGCCACCGCCTTCCCCGCAGCGGGTCCGGTGGTGCGCTTCCACATCGGCCTCGAGGATCCCGAAGACCTGATCGCGGATCTCGAAGCGGGCTTCGCGCGCCTGGCGCGCGCCAAGGTCGAATAGAGGGGGTCACGCCCGTGGGGGATTTGGCGGTGCGATGAAGTATTCGATTTTCAGCCTGGCTCGGGGCGCGCTCGCCGGCCACCGCAACTGGACGCCCGCCTGGCGGGATCCTGCGCCCAAGGCCGCCTACGACGTGGTCATCGTCGGCGGCGGCGGGCACGGCCTCGCCACCGCCTACTACCTCGCCAAGGAGCACGGTATCGCGGACGTGGCGGTGCTCGAGAAGGGCTATCTCGGCGGCGGCAACACCGGGCGCAACACCACCATCGTGCGCTCCAACTACCTGCTGGAGGCCAACGCGCATTTCTACGAGTTCTCGCTCAAGCTGTGGGAGAACCTCTCCCGCGAGCTCAATTTCAACGTCATGTTCAGCCAGCGCGGCGTCCTCAATCTGGCGAATTCCGACGCCCAGTTCGATGCCTTGGCCCGGCGCGGCAACGCCATGCGGCTCAACGGCATCGACGCCGAGTTGCTCGACCGCGGCCAGGTGCGCGCCCTGGTCCCCATGCTCGACTTCTCGGACCGGGCGCGGTTCCCGATCGCAGGCGGCCTGTTGCAGCCGCGCGGCGGCACCGCGCGCCACGACGCCCTCGCCTGGGGCTATGCGCGCGGCGCCGATGCGCGCGGCGTCGACATCGTGCAGAACTGCGAGGTCACCGGGTTCCGCCGCGCGGGCGGCCGCGTGGTCGGCGTCGAGACCAGCCGCGGCACCATCCGCGCCAACAAGATCGGCCTGGCGGTCGCCGGCCACACCGGTCATGTCGCGGCCATGGCGGGCCTGCGCCTGCCGATCGAATCGCACCTCTTGCAGGCGATGGTCTCCGAGCCCCTGAAGCCGATCCTCGACACCGTCGTGAGCTTCGGCGCCGGGCATTTCTACATCAGCCAATCCGACAAGGGCGAGATGGTGATGGGCGGCGATCTCGACGGCTACAACAGCTACGCCCAGCGCGGCAATCTGCCGCAGATCGAACACGTGATGACCGCCGGAGTGGCGATGCTGCCGATGCTGAGCCGCCTGCGAATGATGCGGCATTGGGCCGGCGTCATGGACATGAGCATGGACGGCAGCCCGATCATCGCCAAGACGCCGATCGAGGGTTTGTACCTCGATGGCGGCTGGTGCTATGGCGGGTTCAAGGCGACGCTCGCCTCGGGCTGGTGCTTCGCCTACACCATCGCCAACGACCGCCCGCACAAGCTCAACGAGGCGTTCACCCTCGAGCGTTTCGCCACCGGCGCCACCATCGACGAGAAGGGCATGGGGCCGACCCCCAACGCCCATTGACCAGCGCACGCCGGGAAACCCCGCCATGCTGCTGATCCGATGCCCGTGGTGCGGCGAGCGCGACCAAACCGAATTCACCTACGGCGGCGACGCCACGCTCAAGCGTCCCGCCGCCGACGCCCCCGAGGCGGCGTGGATCGACTATGTCTACCTGCGCGACAACCCGCGCGGCGCCCACCTCGAGCTGTGGCACCATAACTTCGGCTGCCGGCGCTGGATCAAGGTCGAGCGCGACACCCTCACGCACGAGATCTTCTCGACCGCCCCCGCCGCTGACCCGCGGTCCGCGGGCGACGGGCCGCGGCGATGAGCGGCGCGTCCTTTCGCCTGCCCGTGGGCGGCCTGATCGACCGCGCTCGCACGCTCTCGTTCACCTTCGACGGCCGGCGGTACATGGGCTTCGCCGGCGATACGCTCGCCTCGGCCCTGCTCGCCAACGGCGTCCGCCTGGTCGGGCGGAGCTTCAAGTACCACCGGCCGCGCGGCATCTTCACGGCCGGGCCGGAGGAGCCCAACGCGCTCGTGCGTCTGCGCGAGGGCGCGCGCGCCGAGCCCAACACCCGGGCGACGACGATCGAGCTCTATGACGGGCTGGTCGCCGATAGCCAGAACCGCTGGCCGTCGCTCGGCTTCGACCTGCGCGCCATTCACGAGGCGCTGTCACCCTTGTTTCCCGCCGGTTTCTACTACAAGACCTTCATGTGGCCGCCGCGCTGGTGGATGTTCTACGAGCACCACATCCGGCGGGCGGCCGGCCTCGGCATCGCCTCGGTCGAGCCCGACCCTGACCGCTACGAGAAGCGCCACCACCATTGCGACGTGCTGGTGGTCGGCGGCGGGCCGGCGGGCCTCGCCGCGGCGCTGGCCGCCGGGCGGACCGGGGCGCGCGTCGTGCTCGCCGACGAGAGCCCCGCGTTCGGCGGCGCGCTCAAGCGCGAGAGGATGCGGATCGACGAGGCGCCCGCCCTCGACTGGGTCAACGCCGCGAGCGCGGAATTGGCGGCGATGCCCGAGGTCCGGTTGCTGCGGCGGACCACCGCCTTCGGCCACTATGACCACAATCTCGTGGCCCTCGTCGAGCGGGTCGGCGACCATGTCGCGCACGTCCCCGCCCGCCTGCCGCGCCAAGTCCTGTGGTGGGTTCGCGCCCGCCAGGCGGTGCTGGCGACCGGGGCCATCGAGCGGCCGTTGGTCTTCCCCGACAACGACCGGCCGGGGGTGATGCTGGCCTCGGCGGCGCGCGCCTATGTCAACCAGTTCGCGGTGCGCCCCGGCTCCCGCGCGGTGGTGTTCACCAACAACGATGACGCCTACCGCACGGCGCTCGACCTCGCGGCGGCGGGCGTCGAGGTCGCCGCGGTCATCGATGCGCGCCAAGCGGCGGATGGCCCGCTGCCGTCCCGCGCGCGGGCGGCCGGGATCGAATGCCTCTCGGGTCATGCCGTGGTCGGCGTCGAGGGCGGCCGGGCGGTGCGCGCCGTCGAGGTCATGCGCCGCGACGGCGCGGGCGGCGGCGAGGGGCGCCGCATCGAGGCCGACCTCGTGTGCGTGGGCGGCGGCTTCAATCCCAGCGTGCATTTGCATAGCCAGTCGGGCGGCAGGCTCGCCTACGACGAGGCCCTCGCCGCCTTCGTGCCGGGGCTCTCGAAGCAGGCCGCACGCTCGGCCGGCGCCGCTGGCGGCAGCTTCGCTTTAGCGAAGTGCCTCGCCGAGGGCGCGCGGGCCGGCGCCGAGGCCGCCGCCGCCGCCGGCTGGGGCGACGGCAAGGCGGGGGAGCCGCCCTCGGCCCACGACGAGGACGAGGCGCCCTTGCGGGCGGTCTGGGAGGTCCCGGCGCGGGGCCATCGCAAGCGGTTCATCGACCACCAGGACGACGTCACCGCCGCCGACGTCGAGCTGGCGGCGCGCGAAGGTTACCTGTCGGTCGAGCATCTCAAGCGGTACACCACGCTCGGCATGGGCACCGACCAGGGCAAGACGAGCAGCCTCAACGGCCTCGCGCTGATGGCCGCGATCCGCGGCCAGACCATCCCCGAGGTCGGCACCACGACCTACCGTC
The DNA here is from genome assembly GCA_052387815.1 of Pseudomonadota bacterium. Classification (GTDB taxonomy): domain Bacteria; phylum Pseudomonadota; class Alphaproteobacteria; order CACIAM-22H2; family CACIAM-22H2; genus JBQTIU01. The sequence continues at coordinate 172,850 of JBQTIU010000022.1, read as the reverse complement.
CGCCCGCTACGCCGGTCGCCTTCGGCATCCTCGCCGGCCGCGAGGTGGGCCGGCACTACCAGCCGATCCGGCGCTCGGCGATGCATGAGTGGCACGAGGGCGCCGGCGCGGTCTTCATCGAGGCCGGGTTGTGGCTGAGGCCGCGCTATTACCCGCGCGCGCCCGAGACCATGGCCGCGGCGGTGGCGCGCGAAGCCCTGGCGGTGCGGCGCAGCGTCGGTCTCGTCGACGTCTCGACCCTGGGCAAGATCGAGATCGAGGGCGAGGACGCGGCGGAGTTCTTGAACCGCATCTACGTCAACGGCTGGAAGAACCTCGCGATCGGGCGGGCCCGCTACGGCTTGATGCTGCGCGAGGACGGCATCGTGTTCGACGACGGCACCACCTCGCGCCTCGATGAGAACCGCTTCTTGATGACCACGACCACCGCCAACGCGGTCAAGGTCATGGCCAACCTGGAATATTATCTGCAGGTCGTGTGGCCGGAGCTCTGCGTGCAAGCGACCTCGGTGACCGAGCAGTGGGCGGCGATGGCGCTGGCGGGGCCGAACAGCCGCGACGTGCTGGCGCGGGTCGCGAATGGCATGGAGGTGAGCAACCAGGCCCTGCCGTTCATGGGCGCGCGCGAGGCAACGGTGGCCGGCATTCCGGCGCGCATCTTCCGCATCAGCTTTTCGGGCGAGCTCGCCTACGAGATCAACGTGCCCGCCGATCACGGCCTCGCGGCCTGGGAGGCGGTGCTGGCGGCCGGCCACGAGTTCGATATCGTCCCCTACGGCACCGAAGCGATGGGCGTGCTCAGGATCGAAAAGGGCCACCCCGCGGGGCCCGAGCTCGACGGCCGCACCACGCCCGAGGACCTCGGCCTCGGCCGACTGGTCAGCAAGACCAAGGACTTCGTCGGACGGCGCCTGTTGTCGAGGCCGGCCCTCGTCGACTCGAATCGCCACCGCCTCGTCGGCCTGGTCCCGGTCGACGGCACGACGCGAGTGCGCGCCGGCTCGCAGATCGTCGAGGATCCGGGCGCGGCCCCGCCGGTCGCGATGATCGGCCATGTGACCTCGGTCGCCAACAGCCCGAACTTGGGCCACCCCATCGCGCTCGCGCTCCTCGCGCGCGGGCTGGCGCGCCAGGGCGAGATCGTGCACGCGGTCTATCCCTTGAAGCGCGAGCACGTGCCGGTCCGGGTCGTCGACCCGGTCTTCTTCGACCCCGAGGGAACGCGCCTCCATGCCTGACCCCCGTCGCTCCGCCCTCGAGCCCGCCTATCGCCCCGGCACCTTCGGCGCCGCCGGACCCCCGGGCGTCATCCTCGCCGAGCGGCGCCCGCTCGCCATGATCCAGATCGCGGCCTTGCCGGCGACCGCGGAGGAGGTTCGCGCCGCCCTTGCGGGCGTCTTGGGCGTGGATGCGCCGACCCGCCCCAACACCGCGGTCCGCAACCATGGAACGACGCTGCTGTGGGTCGGCCCGCAGCGCTGGCTGTGCGTCGCCCCGCAGCTCGGGCCGTGGAAATCATGGCGCCTCGCGGACGCCGCGATCACCGATCTCGGCCATGCGCGGACCGTCATGCGGATCCAAGGCCCGCGCGCCCGCGACCTCCTGTCCAAGGGCTGCGGCCTCGATCTCCACCCGCGGACATTCCCCGCCGGCGCTTGCGCGCAGAGCAGCCTTGCCCACGTCGCGGCCTTGCTGCATGCCCTCGACGCGCGGCCGACCTTCGACCTGTATGTCGCGCGCAGTGTCGCGCTGTCGGTGTGGGAGTTCTTGGCCGACGGGGCCGGCGAATACGGCACTCGCATCGACCCGCCGATTGCAGTCTGATCGCCATGCAGGATCGCGCCCGCCTGGTCATCGTCGGCGCCGGCATCGTCGGGGCCAGCGCCGCCTATCAGCTAGGACGGCTGGGCTGGCGGGACATCGTGGTCGTCGAGCAAGGGCCGCTGTTCCACACCGGCGGCTCGACGAGCCATGCCCCGGGCGGGCTCGCGCTCATCACCAGCTCGCGGATGCTGACCGAGTTCGCCAAGTACGCGGTGTCGCTCTACGCCACCCTCTCGGTCGACGGCCGCCCCGGGGCGCGGCTGGTGGGCAGCCTCGAGCTGGCGCGCTCGGCCGCGCGGTGGAACGAGATCAAACGCCGCTCCGGGTGGGGAAAGAGCTTCGGCGTCGAGCACCATCTGCTGGGGCCCGCCGAGTGCGGCAAGCTGGTGCCGATCCTCGACCAGCGAAAGATCATCGGCGGCCTGCTTACCCCGGGCGCGGGGCCCAGCGCGCCGGTCGTAATCTCCGAAGCGCTCGCCCGCGCCGCCATCGCCGAGGGCGCGGCGGTGTTCCACGGCGGCACGCGGGTCACCGGCATCGAGACCGCCCACGGCCGGGTCAAGGCCGTCATCACCGACCGCGGGCGGATCGCCAGCGACCACGTGCTGCTCTGCGCCGGCATCTGGGGCCCGCTGATCGGCCGCATGGCGGGGATCGCGGTTCCCCTCCAGCCCATGCAGCACCAATACGCGCGAGTGGGCCCGGTGCCCGAGCTCGCGGCGCTTGGGCTGGAGCTTGGCATGCCGGGCATCCGCCTCCACGACCATGACATCTATTGCCGCCAGTACGGCGACCTGTGGGGCATCGGCAACTACGACCACGAGCCGCTGCCGGTCGAGCCCGAGGATATCGCGGCGGGGCCGGGCGAGCCGTCGAAGATGGCCTTCACGCCGGACCATTTCAGCGCCGCCCGCGCGGCGGCGGACGAGGTCTTTCCGGCCATCAAGGGGGCGCCCATCGTCGACGCCTTCAACGGCATGTTCTCGTTCACGCCCGACGGGTTTCCGATCCTGGGGCCGTCGGCCGCGCTCGACGGGTTGTGGCTCGCCGAGGCGGTGTGGATCATGCACGCGGCCGGGGCCGCGAAGGCGGTCGCCGAATGGATGACCCATGGGACGCCGGGGCTCGACGTCCGCGAGGCCGACGCCAACCGGTTCCACCGTCATGCGTTGACGCGCGCCTACATCCGCAAGCGCGGCGAGGAGCAGTATCGCACCGTGCATGCGATCATCCATCCCGCCGAGCCGGCGGCGGCGCCGCGCGGCCTCCGCCGCACGCCGCTCCATGCCCGCTACGAGGGCCAGGGGGCGGTGTTCTTCGAGGCCGGCGGCTGGGAGCGCCCGCAATGGTGCGAGGCCAACGCGCGCCTGCTCGAATTCGCCGCTGTCCCGGCCCGCACCGGCTGGGCGGCGCAGTACTGGTCGCCGGTCCAGGCGGCCGAGCACCGCGCCACCCGGGCGGCCGCTTCGCTCTATGACATGAGCACGTTCTCCAAGCTCGACATCGAAGGCAAGGACGCGCTCGCCTTGGTGGACACCCTGTGCACCAACCGGATGGACGTGGCCGTGGGCCGCGCCGTCTATACGGCGCTGCTCAACGAGGCGGGCGGAATCTTGACCGACTTGACCGTCGTTCGCCTGGGGGCGCGGAAATTCCGCATGATTTCCGGCACCGCCGGGGCGGCGCGCGACGGCGTCTGGATCCGCGGCGTGGCGGCGCGGCGAGGCTGCGAGGCGACGATCACCGATTTAAGTTCCGGCCTGGCGGTCGTCGGCCTATGGGGGCCGCGCGCGCGCGACATCTTGGCGGCGGCGAGCGAGGGCGATGTCGGCAATGACGGCCTTCCCTATTACACGGCGCGCGAGATCGTCGTCGCGAGCGCGCCGGCCCTGGCGCTGCGCGTCTCCTACGTGGGCGAGCTGGGCTTCGAGCTCTACACGCCCAGCGAATACGCGCTCGGGATTTGGGATCGCCTGTGGGAGATCGGCGCGCCTCTCGGCCTCGTCGCCGCCGGCTTCGGGGCGATGGATTCGCTGCGGATCGAGAAGGGCTATCGCCGCTCCGGGGCCGACATCGACGCCGATCACGACCCCTTCGAGGCGGGACTCGGCTTCGTCGTCGACCTCGACAAGGGCGAGTTCATCGGCCGCCAGGCCCTGGTCAGGAAGGACGCGAGGAATCCCAGGCGCAAGCTCGCCTGCATGACGCTTGAGCGCGCCGACGCCGTGGTCCTGGGACGCGAGCCGATCCTGCTCGATGGCCAAGTCCTCGGCTATGTCACCAGCGCCAATTACGGCTACAGCCTCGGCAAGTTCATCGCCTACGGCTATCTGCCGGCCGAGCGCGCCAGCCAAGGCCAGCGGGTCGAGATCGAGTATTTCGGCGAACGCCTGCCGGGGGTCGTCGCCCGCTCGCCGCTGTTCGATCCCAAGGGCAGCCGCTTGCGCGGGTGAGAGGCCCTGCTGGCGGGCGGGTCTCAAGACCCGCCCCTACGCGACCGAAATTCCATTCATGCATGTAGGGGCTGGTCTTTCGACCCGCCCGGGCCGGTTTGAAACCGGCGAGGCCGCGAGGCGCTGCCGCGCGGCCTCGCCCCTACACGATACAGGGCCCACCGGCGCGGGCCCAAATCATCGTGACATCGGGTTCAAAGCACCTGGCTCAGGAACTCGCGCGTCCGCGGGTCGCGCTGGGTGGCGAAGAACTCCTTGGGCCGGCCGTGCTCGACGATCACGCCGCGATCGGTGAAATAGACGTGATGGGCGACCTCGCGCGCGAAGCCCATTTCGTGGCTGACGATGATGCAGGTCATGCCCTCCTCGGCGAGCTCGCGGATGGTGACCAGCACCTCCTTCTTGGTCTCGGGATCGAGCGCCCCGGTCACTTCGTCGAACAGCATGATGTCCGGGTTCATGGCCAGCGAGCGGGCGATGGCGACGCGCTGCTGCTGGCCGCCCGACAGCTCGCCCGGATAGCCGTGCTCCTTGCCCGCCAGGCGGACCTTCTTCAAGAGCCGGTAGGCGAGTGCCTCGACTTGCCTGCGGTCCTGCTTGAGCACGTGGATGGGCGCCATCATGACGTTCTGCAGCGCGGTGCGGTGCGGGAACAGGTTGTATTGCTGGAACACCATGCCGACCTTCTTGCGCAGCTCGAGCTTGTCGAGCTTCGGGTCGTGGACTTCCTGGCCCTCGACCAGGATCGAGCCGCGATCGATCGGCACCAGCGCGTTGATGCAGCGCAGCAGCGTGGATTTTCCCGACCCCGACGGTCCGATGACGCACACCACCTCGCTCTTGGCGACGTCGAGGGAGATTCCGCTCAGCACGTCGAGATCGCCGAAGGATTTGTGAACGCGGTCGATGCGGACGATCGGCTGGTCGGGGGTCCAGGCCATGGTCAGATCTTGACCGCGTAGCGGCGTTCGAGCCGGATCGTCGAGCGGGCGATCGGGTAGCAATAGATGAAGAACCAGGCGAGCAGCATGAGATACATCGGCACCAGCATCTCGGTGCGCCCCTCGGCGTTCAAGGCCGCGCGGGTCAGCGTCATCGATTCCTGGACGCCGACGATCGAGATCAGCGACGTCGCCATGGTGAGGATGGCGTAGAGATTCATCCACGGCGGCAGCATGCGCTTGATGCACTGCGGCAGGATGACCATCCACAGGGTCTGCCGGCGCGAGAAGGCCAGCGCCTCGGCCGACTCCCATTGGGCCAAGGGGATCGACTTCACCGCGCCGCGGACGATCTCGGAGACGTTGGCCATCACCGGCAGCGACAGCCCGATCGTCGCCTTGATCCAGCCCGGCAACGGCACGACGTAGCCGCCGGCGCGGATCTCGAAGGGGAGGAGGAGCATGGCGAAGAACAGCAGCACCAGCCACGGCGAGTTGCGGAAGAACTGCGTCGCGGCCCACGCGGCGCCGCGCACTGGGGCGAGGAGCGAGACCTGGGCGAGGCCAAGCGCCGTCCCGGCGACGGTGCCGATCGCCATGGCGAGGAAGCTTACCAGCAGGTTCAGCAGGAAGCCCTGGAAGACCAAGGGCGCCCATTTCCACAAGGTGGCGAGAATGCCCGGCGGGGCCGGAGCGGCGTGCGCCTCGCCGGCCAGGATCGCGACCCCGAAGGCCAGCGCGAGCCAGGCGCCGGACCGCCAGCCCGCAAGCGTCGCCGACGCTTGGCTCGCCCCCGTATCGCGGGCAAGCGCGGGTCCGGGGCCGAGGAGGACCGGCAGATCGGTCCCGCCCGGCCGGGGCCGGAACAACGCCCGTCCGCAGGCGGCGCCCGCGGTCATACGCTGTACCCCGGGATGCGCAGCGCCCGCTCCCAGCGGCTCATGGCCACGACCAGCAGGCCGACGATGGCGACATAGGTGAGCAGCAAGACCCACATCATCTCGCGGACGTTGAGGACCTCGGACCAGATCTGGGCCGAGGCGTAGAGGAGTTCCGGCACCCCGATGGCATAGGCGAGCGTCGTCGTCTTGATGAGGTTCACGAGGTTGTTGTTGAGGGCCGGCAGGCAGATGCGGAAGGCCAGCGGCAGGACCACGTGGACGAAGGCCTTGAGCCGGCTGTAGCCGAGCGCCATCGCCGCCTCGATGGTCGCGCGCGGCACCGCCTCGATCCCGGCGCGGAATATCTCGACGTTGAAGGCGCCGGCGAAAAACGAAAACGAGATGATCGCCCAGGCCAAGCCGCCGATCGGCGGGACCTGCGCCCCAAACTGGTCGGTCACCCGCGGCAACAGGCCGCCGACCGCGAAATAGAAGAAATAGAGCTGGACCAAGGGCGGCGTGTTGCGGAAGAACTGGATGTAGGCCTGGACGATGCGGCGCGTGAGCTTGAACCGCGAGCCCTGGAGCCAGGCCCCCGCCAAGCCGATGACGACGCTCACGACGATGCAGACGGCCGACAGGCGGACGGTGGTCAAGAAGCCCTGGATGAAGCGGCCGCGGTCGAAGGGGTCGTAGATGACCGTCAGGTTGACCCCGTGCGCGGCATGGAGCCACTCGAACCAGTCCGCGACCGCGTCCATGTCCGAAATGCCCGTGGGGCAAAGGGCGGGCAATGCGCAGGGCCCGCACCGCCCGCCCCTGGCGAACGCTGTCGTCCTACTTGTACTTCTTGTTCATGTCGGCGAGGAACGGGCTCGGCTTGATGCCCCATTTCTTCTCGAGCTCGATGAGCTTGCCGGTCTTGTGCCACTCGACGCTCGCCTTGCGCATGAACTCGCCGTACGGGCCGTTGAGTTCGGGAAGCGGCACGGCGATGGCCCAGGCCTGCTCGTCCTCGGTCACCAGCGGCATCTCGTAGTCCTTCCACCGCGCATCGCCGCCGGCCAGCGTCGAGTCGATGAAGGTGTTGTCGTACACGAAGGCGATGCAGTTGCCCTGCTGGAGGGCATTGAGCACCTCGGGGATGCCGGTGAAGGCGACCAGGGTCGGGCCGTACATCTGGGTCACGCGCCGGTTGTAGTAGGCGCCCTGGATGGCGCAGACCTGCCGGCCGCGCAGCTGCTCCCAGCTCTTGAGCCCGGCCGATTTCGGGGCCAGCACGTTGGTGCCGCCCGCATAGTAGTTCGGCTCGATCATGCCGACGACCTGGCGGCGCTGCGGATTGTCGCCCATCGTGGCGATGATCAGGTCGATCCGGCCTTGCTGCAGGAACTCCATGCGGTTCGCCGCCACCACGGGAATCATCTCGAGTTTGGTATTGAGGCGGCCGGCGATGTCGTGGGCGAGATCGATCTCCATGCCGACGATCTTGCCCGATGGATCGAGGAAGCCCCACGGCTTGTAGTCGTTCTTGATGCCGACCACGATCGTGCCGCGGCTCTTGATCTTGTCGAGGGTCTGGGCCGGTGCGGGAAGACTCGCGAGGGCTGCAGCAAGCCCCAAGACGATCGCCGCACTTAGTCTCGTTCGCATCTCCGCCTCCTTGTTTCTGGCTTCGGAATCTCTGGCTTCGAATCCCAAGCGCGCCGCCCGTGAACGGGCCAGCGGGGAAACAGTCGCCGTGGAAGTTAGCCCAGATCGGACCGCACCGCCACCCCGCGCGCCTTTGCCACCCGACCGTTGACACGGGCCCCGGGCGGCACGACTCTTAGGGCCGTCCACCTCGGAAGGTGTCCATGGCAGACCCGTTGAGACCGTCGGACGGCGATATCCTGCTGGTCGTCGACCTCCAGAACGATTTCTGTCCCGGCGGGGCGCTCGCCGTCCCGGAGGGCGACCGGGTGGTGCCGGTCGTCAACCGGCTCGGCCGGCGCTTCGCCCATGTCGCCATGACCCAGGACTGGCACCCCAAGGGGCACCAGTCCTTCGCCTCCAGCCATGCCGGCAAGCGGCCCTTCGAGACCACGCGGCTCGCCTATGGCGAGCAGGTGCTGTGGCCCGACCACTGCGTCCAGGACACGACCGGGGCCGCGTTCCACGCCGGCGTCGACCTGCCGCACTGCGAGCTGATCCTGCGCAAGGGGTTCCGGCGCGAGATCGATTCCTATTCGGCGTTCTACGAGAACGACCGCGCGACCAACACCGGGCTGGCGGGCTATCTGCGCGCTCGCGGGTTCCGCCGCCTGTTCTTGACCGGCCTCGCGACCGATTTCTGCGTGCTTTATTCAGCCCGGGATGCGACGCGCGAAGGCTTCGAGGCGGTCGTGGTCGAGGATTGCTGTCGCGGCATCGACCTCGACGGATCGCTCGCCGCCGCGATCAAGGAAATGCGCGAGCTCGGCGTGCGCTTCGCCGGCGCCGCCGATCTCGGGGCGTGAGGCGCCTACGCTTCGCCCGCGCGTTTTGCGGCCGGCCGGGGGCCGACATTCTCCCATGCCTCGCCGGTTTCGACCACGCAAGCCTGGCCGCTCGGGAAGCTTAAGAGCATCGTCCAGGTTCCGGTCGGCGAGGCGAGGACTTCGAGCAGAGTCCCACCCTCGGTCAGCCCGACGCTGACCGGCACCTCTTTGAAGTTTTCGGCGAACCAGGCCACGAGGTTGGCTCGGGGACCGCAGACCAGCTCGGCGGCAACGGGGCCGGTCGATGCGAACAGCGCGACGGCGACCAGCATCGCCGCCATGACAGGGCCCCGCCGGCGCGGGGCGGCCAGGCGTTCAGTGCCGGCCCAGTTGGGGCCAGTCCGGCGCGAATGTCGTAAGTTTGACCGACATGGCAGTCCACCTCCACTTTAGAACCATTCGATATATAGGGACGAGCGCCGGCCGCGACAAGAGGCGGCCGGCCCTCCCCGGGGAGGTGTGATCGGCAGGCCTGCCACTATTTCGCCACGATGCGGCCCTCGATCTGGGGCGCGACCGTGCCCTTGGCGGCGATGTAGTCGATGACCTGGCTCGCCAGCAGCTTAGCGCCGCTGGGGTCGATCAGCGACTTGCCGTTCTTGAGGGTCTCGAACCCGTCGCCGCCCCCGTATATGTACTCGTTGGTCGCCACCTTGTAGGTCTTGTTCGGATCGAGGGGGGCGCCGCCCACGTTGACCTCGAGCACGCGGCTGCCCGGCGGCAGGTTCGGGTCGTAGACCATGGAGGCGCCCGAAATCTGCAGGAAGCGCCCTTGCAGCTCCGCGACCCGGCTGACGGAATGCTCGAGCGCCGCCTTGAGATCGCTACCCTTGAGCTCGATCAGCACCGTCAGGTTGCCGAACGGCAGTTCGGTCAGGATGTCCTTGCGGGTGAGCTGGTGGCCGGCCTCGTAGGTCTTATCGCCGCGGATGCCACCGCCGTTGGCAAGCCCGACCTCCGCCCCGACCGCCTCGCGCGTCGCATCCGCGATCAGGTTGCCGATCGCGCTTTCCTTGGCGCGCACGGACGCGCGCCGGCTGTCGAGCGCCGTCGCGGCGACGCCGATCTTGACGTTGAGCTCGGCATCCAGCCGGTCGTTGTGCTTCTTGACGACGGCCGCGATCTCCGGGTCGGGGGCGACGGCGTTGACTGCCAGCATGCGCCAGGCCGGTACCACGCCGATCCGCGGCCCGGCGGAGGTCTGGGTCCGCGTCACCGCCAGCTCGACCACGGCGAGGTGATGGGCGTCGTAGCCCGCCTTGTGGATGAGCGTCGCGCCGTCGCGATAGGTGATCGGATCGTGATCGTGGCCGCCCAGGATGAGGTCGATTCCCGGCACCCGGCGGGCGACCGTGCGGTCCTCGGCGATGGAGAGGTGCGTGATCGCGACGATCACTTCGGCACCCTGGTCCTTGAGCGCCTTGACCGCCGCCGCGGCGGTCTCGACGATCGGCAGGAACTTGATGTCCTTGCCGGGGGACGACAGCGTCGCGGTCTCCGGCGTCAACAGGCCGAAGAAGCCGAACTTGAAGCCGTCGATCTCCCGGATGATGGTCGAGGCTGCGCCGTTGAAGGGCTTGCCGTCGGCGCCCACCACGTTGGTCGCGAACCACGTGAAGCGCGATTCCGCCATGCGGCTCTTGAGCACGTCGTCGCCGAAGTCGAATTCGTGGTTGCCGAACACCGCCAGTTCGAGGCCGATGGCGTTCATGAGCTCGATCATCTGCGTGCCCTTGGTCAGGCCCGACATCAGCGACGGCGAAATCAGGTCGCCGCCCAAGGTGGTCAGCGAATTGCGGGCGGCGGCACGCTCCTTGCGCAAGAGGGTCATGAGCTCGGCGAACCCGCCCCAGCCGCGGACGGGGGAAATCTCGTAGACGTCGTTGGTGTGGAGGAAGGTCACCGTGGTCTTCTGCGCCAGCGCCGAGGCCGACAGCGCGGCGGCGGCGATCGCTGCCAAGACGGGGACGAGCGCAAATCTCAATCGTGCGAGCATGGCATCCTCTCCCTGGTTCAACGGCTTTATGGCCGGGAAGGCTATAGCAGCAAGCGGCGCCATGCAATACGCGGGCGGGATGCGAGTGGCGCCCGCCCGCCGGGTCCCGACGTTCCCAAGTCCCGGGCGATGATGTAGAATACGGGGCATTGCCCGACCATCGGCCTCGATTCGGCCGATGGAGGCGAACCGTCCGACAGGGAGCCACACCATGAAAGCCCGTTTGCTCGCCGCCCTCGCCACGGCGGCCATCCTCGCGACCGGTCCCGCCACCGCGGCCGAGCTCGTGCCCGCCCTCTTGTTCGACATGGGCGGGAAGTTCGACAAGTCGTTCAACGAATCGGCGTATGATGGCGCCGAGCGGTTCAAGAAGGACACCGGCATCGCCTATCGCGAATTCGAGGTCACCAACGAAGCGCAGCGCGAGCAGGCCCTGCGCAACCTGGCCCGCCGGGGCGCCAACATGATCATCGCCATCGGCTTCTCGCAGGCCCCCGGCCTCGAGAAAGTGGCCAAGGAATTCCCCGACGCCAAGTTCGCCATCATCGACGCGGTCGTCGACCTGCCCAATGTCCAGTCGGTGATCTTCAAGGAGCACGAAGGGTCGTTCCTGGTCGGCATGGCGGCGGCGTTGGCGTCGAAGACCGGCAAGGTCGGCTTCATCGGCGGCATGGACATTCCGCTCATCCGCAAGTTCGCGCTCGGCTACGAGGAGGGCGCCAAGTTCGTCAATCCCCGGGTCGAGGTGTTCCAGAACATGACCGGCACCACGCCCGCGGCCTGGAACGATCCCACCAAGGGCGGGGAGCTCGCGCGCAGCCAGTTCGACCGCGGCGCCGACGTCGTCTACGCGGCGGCCGGCGGCACCGGGATGGGCGTGCTGCAGGCGGCGAAGGACCGCGGCAAGCTCGCCATCGGCGTCGATTCCAACCAGAACCATCTCCAGCCAGGGTCGGTCCTGACCTCGATGATCAAGCGGGTGGATGTCGCCGTCTACGAGGCATTCCAGACCGCGAAGGCGGGCACCTTGAAGCCGGGGATCAAGGTGCTGGGCCTCAAGGAGAACGGCGTCGGCTATTCCATCGACGAGCACAACCGCAAGCTGATCACCGCCGAGATGGAAAGGCGGCTCGAGCAGGCGAAGGCGGAGATCATTGGCGGCAAGATCAAGGTCACCGACTACATGGCCAAGTAGCCGCGCGACGGGGGCAAGGGGCGCGGGCGGCGCGATGGCCGGGCGGGACGAGGGCGCCTTGGCCCCTTCGCCCGAATCCGGCGGCGGGGCGCCGCCCGGGGTCCCCGCGAAACGCGGCATTTCGCGGGGTGCCCCGCCCGCCATCGAGCTCCGGCACATCGACAAGCGGTTCGGCCCGGTGCGCGCCAACCGCGACGTCTCGCTGGTCGTGGCCAAGGGCACGATCCACGGCATCGTCGGCGAGAACGGGGCGGGAAAATCCACCCTGATGAGCATCCTCTATGGCTATTACCAACCCGATTCCGGCGAGATCCTAGTCCACGGCCGCAAAATCGCGATCGAGACGCCCTTGGACGCGCTCTTGGCCGGGATCGGCATGGTGCACCAGCACTTCATGCTGGTGGAAAATTTCACCGTGCTTGAAAACGTCATCCTCGGCGTCGAGGGCGGCGCCTTGCTCGGCAAGGGCCTCGCCGAGGCGCGGGCGGCCCTCTTGCGGCTCGAGCGCGAATACCACCTCGAGGTCGATCCCGACGCCGTGGCCGGCGAGCTTCCGGTCGGCGTGCAGCAGCGCCTCGAGATCCTGAAGGCGCTCTATCGCGGCGCCGAAATCCTGATCCTCGACGAGCCGACCGGCGTGCTGACGCCCCAGGAGGCGGATCACCTGTTCCGCATCCTGCGCGCGCTCAAGCGCGAGGGCAAGACGGTCATCCTCATCACCCACAAGCTGCGCGAAATCCTCGACGCGACCGACAACGTCACCGTCATGCGCGCCGGCCAAGTGGTGGCCGATCTCGAGACCGCGGCGACCAGCCAGGAACAGCTCGCCGAGCTGATGGTCGGCCGCAAGGTCCTGCTGCGCGTCGACAAGGCGCCCACCACGCTCGGCGCCACCATCCTCGAGGTCCAGGACCTCACGGTACGCGACGGGGCCGGGGCCGAGCGGGTCAGGCGCGTGAGCTTCCAGGTGCGCGCCGGCGAGATCGTGGGCGTGGCCGGCGTCGCCGGCAACGGCCAGTCGGAGCTCTTGGAAGCGCTCGCCGGCATGCGGCCGATTGCCGCCGGGCGGATCCGGTGGAAGGGCCGCGACATCGCCCGCGAGCCGGCGGCGCTGGCGGGCAAGGGCCTGCGCCGGCTCGGCCTCGCGCACGTCCCCGAGGACCGCCAGCGCATGGGCCTGATCGTCCCCTTCGTGGCCAGCGAAAGCGCCATCCTGGGCTACCACGGCGATGCCGGCTACAACCGGGCGGTGCTGATGGACCGCGCGGCGGTCGTCGCCGCGTGCGGCCGCCAGATGACGGAGTACGACGTCCGTCCGCCCGATCCCGGCCTTGTCACCGCGGCGTTTTCGGGCGGCAACCAGCAGAAGATCGTGCTGGCGCGCGAGCTGGGCCGCAACCCCGAGCTGCTGCTGGTCGGCCAGCCGACGCGCGGCATCGACATTGGCGCCATCGAGTTCATCCACCGGCGCCTGGTCGCCATGCGCGACGCCGGCAAAGGCATCCTGCTCGTTTCGGTCGAGCTCGACGAGATCATGTCGCTGTCCGACCGCATCCTCGTCATGTTCGACGGCCGCATCGTCGGCGAGATCGCGCGCGCCGAGGCGAGCGAGCGGGCGCTCGGCTTGATGATGGCCGGCATCGAGGCGCACGCGGCATGACCGCGCCCGCGGCAGGGGCGCAAATGCCGCGCTGGGCCGATTATGCGCTGCTGCCGCTGTTGAACCTCGCCGTCTCGCTGATCATCTCGGCGCTCATCATCCTGGCGGTCGGTGAAAATCCCTGGCGTGCGATGGCGGCGCTTCTGTTCGGCGCCTTCGGCGATCCGGAGTCGATCGGCTATACGCTCTACTACACGACCAACTTCATCTTCACCGGGCTGGCCGTCGCCATCGCCTTCCATTGCGGTCTGTTCAACATCGGCGGCGAGGGCCAGGCCTATATCGGCGGGCTGGGCGTCGGCCTGCTCGCGCTTGCCGCCGCCGGCACCCCGTTCGCGATCCTGCTGCCGCTGGCCATTTCCGCCACCGCCGCCTTCGGTGCCGCCTGGGCGTTCATTCCCGCCTACTTGCAGGCCAAGCGCGGCAGCCACATCGTCATCACCACCATCATGTTCAACTTCCTCGCCGCGGCGGTGATGACCTATCTCCTGGTCAACGTGCTGATCAAGCCGGGACAGCAATCGCCCGAAAGCCGCGAATTCGATCCCGACACCTGGCTGCCCAAGGGCCATGAATTGCTGGACTGGGTCGGCCTCCAGGCGATCCACTCGCCGCTCAACCTGTCGTTCCTGTGGGCGGTCGTCTGCTGCGTGCTGGTGTGGGTCTACATCTGGCATACGCGCTGGGGCTACGAGCTGCGCGCGCTCGGGCACAACGAGACCGGGGCGGTCTATGGCGGCATTTCGCCCTCGCGCACCATCATCCTCACCATGGCGATCTCGGGCGGGCTGGCGGGCTTCGTGGGCTTGAACGAAATCATGGGGGTCCACCACCGCCTCATCCTCAACTTCACCGGCGGCTACGGCTATGTCGGCATCGCCGTGGCGCTCATGGGCCGCAACCATCCGCTGGGCGTGTTCTTCGCCGCCCTGTTGTTCGGCGCGCTCTACCAAGGCGGTTCCGAGATGGCCATGGAGATGCCCACGCTGACGCGCGAAATGGTGGTGGTGATCCAGGGCCTGATCATCCTCCTGTGCGGGGCGCTCGAGAACATCTTCCGGCCGGCGGTCGCGTCCCTGTTCCGGGGCCGGCGCGCGCCGGCCGAGGCGGTGCCGTGAGGAGGGCGCGGTGATCGAGTTCCTGCTGCTCTTCGTGCTCATCCTCGATGCCACGCTCAGGGTCGCGACCCCGCTCGTGCTGGCGGCCCTGGGCGGCCTGTTCGCCGAGCGCTCGGGTGTCGTCGACATCGGGCTCGAGGGCAAGATGCTGGCCGCCGCGTTTTTCGCCGCCGCCGCCGCCGCGGTCTACGGCTCGGCCTGGATCGGCCTCGGCTTCGGCATTCTCGCCGCCATGAGCCTGTCGCTCGTGCACGCCTATGCGTGCGTGACCCACCACGGCAACCAGGTGGTCTCCGGCATGGCGCTCAATATCACGGCGGCGGGCTTGACGCCGGTCCTGGGGGTTGCCTGGTTCCGCCAGGGCGGCCAGACCCCGCAGCTGCGCGAGGGGGCGCGTTTTTCCAGCATCGACCTGCCGTTCGCCGAAGCCCTCGCCGACGTGCCCGTAGTGGGCGCGCTCTATTCCGAGATCATCAGCGGCCACAACGCGCTTGTCTACATCGCCGCGATCGCGGTGCCGGCCGTCGCCTTCGTCGTCTACCGCACCCGGTTCGGCCTGCGCCTGCGCGCCGTGGGCGAGAACCCCAGCGCCGTCGATACTGCCGGGATCTCGGTCGCCGCGATGCGCTACCGTGCGCTGCTGGTCAACGGCATGCTGTGCGGGATCGCCGGGGCATACCTGTCGACCGCGCACAACGCCTTGTTCATCCGCGACATGTCGGCGGGCAAGGGCTACCTCGCCCTCGCCGCCCTCATCTTCGGAAAGTGGCGGCCGGTGCCGACCCTTCTCGCCTGCCTCTTGTTCGCGTTCACCGATGCCGTCCAGGCGCGGCTCCAGGGCGTCGCCCTCCCCCTCGTCGGGGTGATCCCGGTGCAGTTCATCCAGGCGCTCCCATACCTCTTGACCGTGTTGCTGCTTGCCGGCTTCGTCGGCAAGGCGGTGGCGCCCAAGGCGATCGGCGTCCCCTATGTGAAAGAGCGATGAGCGTGCCCGACGACATGATCACGCTGGCGCGGGCGGCGATGGACAACGCCCATGCACCGTACTCGGGGTTCCGAGTGGGGGCGTGCGTCAAGGCCGCGAGCGGCCGGCTCTACGCCGGCGCGAACGTCGAGAACGCTGCCTACCCGCAAGCCCAATGCGCCGAGGCGAGCGCGATCGGCGCCATGGTGACCGGCGGCGACCGCCGGATCGTCGAGGTCGTGATCATGGGCGGCGGGCCCGAGTTGTGCACGCCCTGCGGCGGCTGCCGCCAGCGCCTGTCGGAGTTCGCGGCGCCCGAGGTGAAGGTCCACATCTGCGGTCCCGAGGGACTGCGGCGCACCTTGAGCCTCGGCGAATTGCTGCCGCTGTCCTTCGGCCCGCGTAACCTGGGGCGGTAGATGGCGGCGACGGCGGCCGAGGTCATCGCGAGTCTGGCGCCCGGGTTCGCGCCCCGCGTCGGCATCGTCCTCGGGTCGGGCCTGTCCGCCCTCGCGGAGCGCATCGAGGCGCCCATCGCCATCGCCTATGGCGATCTCCCTGGATTCCCGACGGCGCGCGTGGAAGGGCACCCGGGGCAAGCGGTCTTGGGGAGGCTCGGCGGCGTTTGCGTGGCCTGCCTCAAGGGCCGCGCCCATGCCTACGAGGGTGTGGCGCCCGAATCCGTCAAGACCTTCATCCGCACCTTGAAGTTGATCGGGTGCGAGATCGTGATCCTGACCAACGCCGCCGGCGCGCTCAAGCGCGACCTGCGCCCCGGCGAGCTGATGACGATCGCCGACCACATCAACTTCTTTCCCGGCAATCCCCTGGCCGGGCCCAACGACGAGGCCTTCGGACCGCGCTTCCCGTCGCTGGTCGATGCCTACGATCCGGCGCTGCGCCGGTTGCTGAAAGCCAAGGCGGCGGCGCTCGGGATCGCGCTCGGCGAGGGCGTCTATCTCGGCTGTCTCGGCCCGAGCTTCGAGACTCCGGCCGAGATCCGCGCCTTCATCGCGCTCGGCGCCGATGCCGTGGGCATGTCGACGGTGCCCGAAGTCATCGTCGCCCGCCATTGCGGCCTGCGCGTCGCCGCCATCTCGACGATCACCAACCTCGCCGCCGGCCTCGACGCAAGCCCGATCGCCCACGCCGAGACCCTGCGGGTCGCGGCGCAAGCGGCAGGCGATCTCGGCCGGCTGTTGACGGCGTTTCTCGAGGGCCTCGGCGATGCCGAGTGAGCGCAAGGAGACTCGAGACGCCCGTCGGGCGCTCTCGCTGCTCGATCTAACGAGCCTCAACGACAGCGACGACGAGGCGGCGATCGCGGCGCTGTGCAAGCGCGCGCTCACGCCGGCGGGCAAGGTGGCCGCGGTGTGCGTCTACCCGCGGCTTGCCTGCGTGGCCCGCCGGGCGCTCGAAGGCACCGGGGTCCGGGTCGCCGCCGTGGTCGATTTCCCGGCCGGCAACGCCAGCCCCGCCGCCGCCGCCAGGGAAGCGAAGGCGGCGCTTGCCGAAGGCGCCGAGGAGATCGACATGGTGTTCCCCTATCGCCGCTTCATGGCCGGGCGGCGGGCGCAGGCGCGCGCGGGGGTGGCGGCGGTCCGCGCGGCGGCCGGACCCCGGACCACCCTCAAGGTCATCCTCGAGACCGGGGTGCTGAAGAGCCCCGAGCTCATCGCCGCGGCGAGCCGCGAGGCGATATCGGCCGGCGCCGACTTCCTCAAGACCTCGACCGGCAAGGTTGCGGTGGGCGCCACGCCGGCGGCGGCGCGCACCATGCTCGAGGCGATCCGCGAGGCCCGTCGGTCGCGCCGGACGGTCGGCTTCAAGGCCGCGGGCGGCGTCAAGACCCTCGAGCAGGCGCGGGCCTATCTCGAACTCGCGGATGCGATCCTGGGGCCCGCCTGGGCGAGCTCGCGCACGTTGCGCATCGGCGCCAGCGGGCTCCTCGACGACCTCCTGCGCCGGCTCGGCCACGGGACGGGCGCCGGCGAGCGCTCCCGATACTGATCGCGCTCACCCCGCGGGCGTGACATGGCTTCGTTCCTGCCCCAGGAGATCATCCGCCGCAAGCGCGACGGCGCGAGCTTGAGCGAGGCCGAGATCGAGTTCGTGGTTGGCGGGATCACGGACGGGTCGCTCAACAAGGCGCAGATCGCCGCCTTCGCCATGGCGGTCTTCTTGCGCGGCATGACGCGCGAGGAAGGAGTCGCGCTGACCCGCGCCATGACCCGCTCGGGCGTCGTTCTCGACTGGTCGCGAGAGGACCTGCCGGGGCCCCCGCTCGACAAGCACTCGACCGGCGGGGTGGGGGATAAGGTCAGCCTCATGCTCGCCCCGATCGTCGCGGCGGCGGGCGGGGCGGTGCCGATGATCTCGGGTCGCGGGCTCGGCCACACCGGCGGCACCCTCGACAAGCTCGCCAGCATCCCTGGCTACGACACCAGGCCCGGCCTCGATCGCTTCCAGCGCGCGGTCCGCGAGGTCGGCTGCGCCATCGTCGGCCAGACGCCGAACCTCGCGCCGGCCGACCGCCGCCTCTATGCCGTCCGCGACCTGACCGCGAGCGTCGAGTCGGTGCCGCTGATCACCGCCTCGATCCTGTCGAAAAAGCTCGCGGCAGGCCTCAAGGGTTTGGTGATGGACGTGAAGTTCGGCTCGGGCGCCTTCCTACCGGCGGTCGGCGACGCAACTTTGCTGGCCGAGAACATCGTCGAGGTGGCGACCGGCGCCGGGCTACCCACCGTGGCGTTGCTCACCGACATGAACCAGGTGCTGGGCCGCAGTGCTGGCAATGCGCTCGAGGTCAAGGAGGCGGTCGCCTACTTGACGGGCGCTGCGCGCGAGGCCCGGCTCGACGAGGTGACGCGCGCGCTGGCGACCGAGCTTTTGGTGCTGGGGCGCGTGGCCCCGGATCGCGACGCCGCGCATCACGCGGTCGAGCGCGCGCTCGCCTCGGGCGACGCCGCCGAGCGCTTCGCACGGATGGTGGCCGCGCTTGGCGGCCCCGCCGATCTCGTCGAGCACGCTGGCCGCTATCTCGAGGCGGCGCCGGTGCGGCTGCCGGTCGCCTCGGATCGCGCCGGCATCCTCCAGCGCATGGACGCCCGCGCGCTCGGGCTCGTGGTTGTGGCGCTCGGCGGCGGGCGCCGGCGGGCCGAGGACGACATCGATCCCGCGGTCGGGCTCGCGGACGTGCGCGGCCCCGGCGAAGAGGTCGGCGCGGCGCCGCTGTGCGTGGTCCACGCCCGCAACGGCGCCGACGCCGAGCGCGCCGCGGCCGCGATCCGCGCCGCGGTCGTGGTCGGCGATCACCGACCGGCACTCACGCCCGTGATCCTGCGGCGGCTCGGCGCCGGGCCGTAACGCGGCGCGCGGTCGCCGGCGTGGTTCGCGCGGCCGCGTGATCGGGCCCGCCGGTGGATAAATCTAACAGCCATATCAAGAGGTTGATGGCGCCGAACCGGAAAGACCAGTTTGTTCTTGACAATAAGTCCGTATTGTTGATAATAAGTACGAAACGGGCATACGGACTCCAGGAATTCCCTTGCTGCAGCATCTCCCACCCGACAAGCTCCGCGAGCTCCTGGATCGAATCCGTGCGGGGGTGCGGCGCTTCTATGAGGATGTGGACCGCCGGCTCATCGCGCTCGAGGTGCAACTCGGCCTCAAAGCCGGGTTCGATCCCAACCAGCCGCGTCATCCTGCCGGCACGTCCACGGGCGGACAGTGGCGGGAGGCCGGCGGCGGCGATGGCAATGCCGACAGCAGCAACCACGGGAACGGCGCCAACGGAACGCCGACGACGGAGCGCGAGCGCTGGCTCCAGCTGGTTGCCATCAACGTTGAGAAAGTCACCAGCGAGTTGGGTCGCCGGCTGAGAGGTGCGGTGGTCATCACGGCAGAAGTCGTGCGCGCGCTGATGGACGAGCTGGAGTACCCGCGGACCCTCGATGAGCTTCGCATGTCGCCCGAGTACATGGAGTTTGACAGCCCCAAGGCTTTCGAGAAGTATTTCGAGAACAAGATCCGGGTTTGGCAGGACTGCCATCATATCGTCGGGCAGACCGACGGGAATTTGGCGAGGTTCCCGGGCCGCATCCACACCACCGAGAACATCGTCTGCATCCCGTTCTGGAAACACTGGGGGATAACCGGGTATTACAACAGGAGGCCCCGTGACCTGAACGGCCTTTCGGTCCGCGAATCGATCGAGGAGCTGGACTTCGGTCGGCAGTACAGAAGAGGGTTGAATATCTTGCGAGACCATGGAGTTCTAAAATGAGCAAAGTCAACTACGCGAAACTGTCCGTCGCCGAGCTGGTCGCTCGGTACGAGAAGACGGCCCTCGAGCATTTCGAAGCGGTCGTCGTCCTCGACACGCCGACCGCGAACCGCAAGATGGACATCATCATCGGCATTGGGCGCGAACTTCATGCACGCGGCAGGGACGCGCACGCGGCGTTGCTGCCGCTCCTCGAACACGAGAACCCGGGCGTGCGCACTCAGGCCGCGGCGGACGCCCTTCTGTTCGCTCCCGATCGCGCCGTGTCCGTCCTCGAAGCGATCCGACGCGATTTCAAAGGGACAGGCATCGGAGCGGACGCAGGGGGCATCCTGGACCGTTGGCGGAACGGTGAATCACAACTTCCGTGAAAGGGGAGGCGCGAGGAACGACCAGCCGATGGCCAGACCGAACTATGCCAAACTGGCGGTCGCGGAACTCGTCGCTCGGTACGAGAAGACGGCCCTCGAGCATTTCGAAGCGGTCGTCGTTCTCGACACGCCGGCGGAGAACCGCAAGATGGACATCATCATCGGCATTGGGCGCGAACTTCATGCACGCGGCAGGGACGCGCACGCGGCACTGCTGCTGCTCCTCGAACACGAGAACCTGGGCGTGCGCACTCAGGCCGCGGCGGACGCCCTACTGTTCGCTCCCGATCGCGCCGTGTCCGTCCTCGAAGCGATCTGTCGAGAGTACGAAGGCACAGGCGTCGGTCTCGACGCATGGGGCATCCTGGACCGCTGGCGGGACGGCAGATCATAGTTTCCCCGAGAAGGAGACCCGAGAACGTCCCCGCCGGCGGTGGAATCGGGTAAACTCGCGGTCTCGGTGGCGAGGCACGCATGGCTCGACGCGCCTTCCTCCTGGTCATGGATTCGTTCGGCATCGGCTCCGCCCTCGATGCCGCCTCGTTCGGCGATGCGGGCGCCGATACGCTCGGCCACATCGCGCTCGCCTGCGCGGCCGGCGGCGCCGACACCCCTCGTCGCCGCGGTCGGCTCAAGCTCCCCAACCTCGTGCGCCTCGGCCTCGGCGAGGCCGCGCGCTTGAGTTCCGGGCGCATGCCGCCGGGCCTCGAGTCCGCCGGGCCGTTCGCCGGCGCTCATGGCTATGCGGCGGAAGTGAGCCGCGGCAAGGACACGCCGAGCGGCCACTGGGAAATGGCCGGCGTGCCGGTCGAGTTCGACTGGGGCTATTTCCCGCCGGCCTACCCGAGTTTCCCCGAGGAGCTAACGGGCGCGCTGATCGCCCGGGCGCG
This sequence comes from Pseudomonadota bacterium, assembly GCA_052387815.1. GTDB lineage: Bacteria > Pseudomonadota > Alphaproteobacteria > CACIAM-22H2 > CACIAM-22H2 > JBQTIU01. The sequence continues at coordinate 151,753 of JBQTIU010000022.1, read as the reverse complement.
GCTGCCCGGCCTCATCGGCAACCGCCACGCCTCGGGCACCGAGATCGTCGCCGAGCTGGGGGCCGAGCACCTGCGCACCGGCAAGCCGATCGTCTACACCTCGGCCGACAGCGTGTTCCAGATCGCGGCCCATGAACAGACCTTCGGCCTGACGCGGCTCTACGAGGTGTGCGAGATCGCCCGCGATCTGGTCGACGCCTACCGCATCGGCCGGGTGATCGCACGGCCCTTCGTGGGCTCCCCGGGCGGCTTCCGGCGCACCGGCAACCGCCGCGACCTCGCGACCCCGCCGCCGGCGCCCACCCTGCTCGACCGGCTTACGGCGAGCGGCGGGACGGTGGTCGCGGTCGGCAAGGTCGCCGACATCTTCGCCCATCGCGGCATCGCCCGCACCGTCAAGGCCGAGGGCAACATGGCGTTGTTCGACGTCACGCTCGAGGCGGCGCGCGAGGCCCAAGAGCGCACGCTGGTGTTCGCCAACTTCGTCGATTTCGACACCTTGTTCGGCCACCGCCGCGACCCCGCCGGCTATGCCGCGGCGCTCGAGGAGTTCGACGCGCGCCTGCCGGAATTCGAGCGCGCCTTGCGTCCCGGCGACGTGGCGGTGATCAGCGCCGATCACGGCTGCGATCCCACCTGGCGCGGCACCGACCACACCCGCGAGCACGTGCCGGTGCTGGCCTTCGGCCCCGAGGTGGCGCCCAGGCCCATCGGCCAGCGCAAGACCTTCGCCGATATCGGCCAGAGCCTCGCCCTCCACCTCGGCCTCCCGCCGCTCGAGCGCGGAACCTCGTTCCTCAGGCGGCCCCGCGCCTGAACGGGCCATGAGGCCAGGCGGCGGGCTTTAAGCCCGGTCGTCCAGCCCGATCCGCCGGCGCCAACCCGCGCCTCCCAGCGGCCGCAGGCTGACGATGAGAAGCACGAGGCCGAGCCCGAGCATGGCGGCGGCGATCGGCCGGTCGAGGAAGATCCCGTAGCTCCCCGCCGACATGGCGAGCGACTGGCGCAGGCTCATCTCCAGCATCGGCGACAGGATGAGCCCGAGGACGACCGGCGCCACGTCGAAGTCGAACTTGCGCAACCCATAGCCGAGCGCACCCATCGCCGCCATGATCCACACGTCGAGCGTGCTCTGGTTGACCGCATAGACGCCCAGCACGCAGAACAGGAGGATGGCCGGGTAAAGATAAGGGTAGGGGATGCGCAGCAGGTTCACGAACAGTCCCACCATCGGCAGGTTGAGGACCAGGAGGACCACGTTGCCCACGTACATACTGGCGATGAACCCCCAGAACAGCGCCGGCTGCTGTTCGATCAGCAGCGGCCCGGGCGAGACGCCGTGGACCATGAGCGCGGCCATCATCACCGCCGGGATCGGCCCCGACGGCAGCCCCAAGGCCAGCATCGGGACGAAGGCGCCCGAGGCGGCGGCGTTGTTCGCCGATTCCGGCCCGGCGACGCCTTCGACCGCGCCCTGCCCGAAGCGCTCGGGGTGCGCCGACAGGCGCCGCTCGACGCCATAGGACACGAAGGACGAAATGATGTGGGCCGAGCCCGGGACGATGCCGATGAGGAAGCCGAGCAAGGTTCCCCGGGCAACCGGCCCGACCGAGAGGGCCATCTCCTCCCGGGATGGGTATAGCTCCTTGAACCTGGGCTTGCGGATGCGCGGCGGCGTCGGCTGCCCGGCGACGAGCAGGATCTCGGAGATGCCGAACAGCCCCACGGCGACGGGGACGATACCGATGCCGTCGCCGAGCTCGTACAGGCCATAGCTGAAGCGCATGAACCCCGACATGGCGTCGATGCCGATGGTGCCCAGGAACAGGCCGAGCGCCGCCATCGCCAGAGTCTTGGGCATGGGGCCGCTGCTCATATAGGAAAGCACCAGCAGCGCGAGCAGGAGCAGGGCCACGTATTCGGGCGGACCGAACCGCAGCGCGAAGGCGGCGAGCGGCGGGGCGAGCAGCATGAGGGCCACCACGCTCAGCGTTCCGGCGACGAAGGACCCGATCGCCGCGATGGCGAGCGCCGGTCCGGCGCGGCCGTTCTGGGTCATGGCGTAGCCGTCGATGCAGGTGATGACCGAGGCCGCCTCGCCCGGGATGCGCATCAGGATCGAGGTCGTCGATCCGCCGTACATGGCGCCGTAATAGATGCCGGCGAGCAGCACGATCGCGGCGGTGGGGTTGAGGCCGAAGGTGATCGGCAACAGCAGGCTGATGCCGGCCAGCGGGCCCAGGCCGGGCAGCATCCCGACCAGCGTTCCCACGACGCAGCCGAGGACGGCGTAGAACAGGACCGCCGGCGTGAACGCGACCGCGAAGCCCAGATAGAGGTTCTGGAAGGTGTCCAACACCCTAGAAGTTCCACGGGCCGCGCGGCAGCGGCACCCGCAAGAGGTCGGAGAACAGGAAGAACGAGCCCATCGAAAGCCCGAGGGCGAGGGCCGCGACGATCGCCGGCGGCTTGCGCTCGACCACGCCGACCAGGAAGACCAGCAGCGCGATCGTCGTCAAGCGGTAGCCGAGCCGCTCGAGCGCCACGGCCGCGAAGGCGCAGGCCAGCAGGATCATCGCCGCGTGCCCGGATTCGGGCCACCGCATCGATCCGAGCGACGGCGACCGGCCGCCCGTGAGCGCCACCGCGACACCGAGCGCGCCCAACAGGATCGCGACCAGGAGCGGCATATAGGCCGGGCCCGGTTCGGTGAGCGAACCGAGCGGCAGATCTCGGGTCTGCCAAGCGATGCCCAAGGCCAAGAGCAGCAGGACCGAGCCGGCGATCCGGTCCCTAGTCAAGGCGGCCGGGCCGCGGCCGGGCGCCGACCCCTCGGCCATGACGGACCCGGCGACCGCGGCCGGGTTCTACTCGACCTTGCCGACCCGCCGCACCGCCTCGGCCAGCCGCTTGGCGTCGTCGTCCCAGAATTTCTGGAACTCCGGCGCATCGAGATAGCGGATCGGGGTTCCGAGATTGGCCATGGTGGCCTTGAACTCCGGGTCCTGCACCCCTTGCCGGACGGCGTCCCGCAGCACATCGAGAATGGGCGCCGGAGTGCGGCTGGGCGCGAACAGCCCGGCCCAGATGTAGAACAGCGCGTCGTAGCCGAGCTCCTTGAAGGTCGGCAGGTCGGGCAACACCGCGACCCGCTCGGCGCCCCAGCCGGCGAGCGGCCGCAGGGTTCCCGCCTTGATGTGCGGCAGGACCACCCCGGGGCCCGAGGCAAGCGCGTCGACGTTGGCCCCCAGGATGGCGGTCAAGGCCGGGCCGGCGCCATTGAAGGGCACGTGGCGCAGATTGATGCCGGCGGCGTGCGCGAACATCGCCGTCGCCATGTGCAGAGTTCCGTAGATGCCCGAAGACGAGAACGAGATCGCCCCCGGCCGCTGCTTGGCGTCGTCGACGAACTCCTTGACCGTCTTCCACGGGTGCTCGGCGCGCACCACGAGGATCGTCGGGTCGGCGCTGATCAGCGCGATGGGCGTCAACTGGTCCATGGTGTAGGCCGGCTGGCGGCCGAACAGCTTGTCCGCCTCGGGGATGATCGAGATGCTCGAAAGGGCCATCAAGATCGTATAGCCGTCGGGCCGCGCGTTGGCGACATTGGCCATCCCGACTGCGCCGCCGGCACCCGCCACGTTGCGCAGGACGAGCGGCTGCTTCAAAACTTTTTCCATCGCCGCGGCGATCGGGCGGGCGGTCTGGTCGGCGACGCCGCCGGGCGGGAACGGCACCACGACGGCGATCGGGCGGGCGGGAAAGCTCTCCTGCGCCACGACCGGCAACGGGGCCACGAGAACGAGGGTCAAGAGGAAGGCAAGGACGAAGGACATCGGCGTTCCTCCGCGAGGGTGGGAGCCAATCAGTGACCGGTTCCGCACCTCGGGTCAAGGCCGCTCGGGCCAGCGAGCGGCCGCCGGGAAAGCGCCGGCCAAACGCTCACACGGCCTCCGCGATCGCCTGGCCGAGCTGGGATGTGGTCGCCTTGCCGCCGAGGTCGGGCGTCCTGAGCCCCTTATCGGCGAGCGCGGTCTCGATCGCCCGCTCGACGGCGCGGGCCGCCGCCGAGTGGCCGAAATGGTCGAGCATCATCGCCGCCGACCAGATCTGGCCGATCGGGTTGGCGATTCCGCGCCCGGCGATGTCAGGCGCCGAGCCGTGCACCGGCTCGAACATCGAGGGGTACTCGCGCTCGGGGTTGAGATTGGCCGAGGGCGCGATGCCGATGCCCCCCGCCACCGCCGGCCCTAGGTCGGACAGGATGTCGCCGAACAGGTTGCTGGCGACCACGACGTCGAACCAGTCGGGATGGCGGACGAAATGCGAGACCAGGATGTCGATGTGGTAGCGGTCGCTCGCCACGTCCGGGTAGTCCGTGGCGATCGCCTTGAAGCGCTCGTCCCAGAACGGCATGGTGTGGATGATGCCGTTCGACTTGGTGGCCGATGTCACGTGTTTCTTGCGCGTGCGCGCCAATTCGAAGGCGTGGCGCAGCACGCGGTCGACGCCGCGCCGCGTGAACACCGATTCCTGCACCGCAAGTTCGTGTTCGGTCCCCTTGTAGAGCCGACCGCCGATCTCCGAATACTCGCCTTCGGTGTTCTCGCGCACGACCACGAAATCGATGTCGGCGGGGCCGCGGCCCTTGAGCGGCGATTCGGTGCCCTTCAAGAGGCGAACGGGGCGCAGATTCACGTATTGCTGGAAGGTGCGGCGGATCGGAATCAACAGCCCCCACAGCGAGACGTGATCCGGCACGCCGGGAAACCCGACGGCGCCCAAGAAGATCGCATCGAAGGGGCGGAGCCGGTCGAGGCCGCCTTCGGGCATCATGCGCCCGCTGCGCGCGTACCTCTCGCAGCTCCAGTCGAAGGTCTCGAACGTGAACTCGAGACCGAACTTGCGGCTGGCCGCCTCCAGCACGCGAACACCTTCGGGGACGACTTCCTTGCCGATGCCGTCGCCGGGGATGACGGCGATCTCGTATGCGTTGGTCATCCGGTCCTCGCTCGCGGGGTCGCTCGGGTTGGGCCGGCAGCCTACCACACCGGCCACACCGGCCACACCGGCAGCAGCGGCGCGCCCGCCGTTTTCACCGCGATAATAATAAATTGAGCGCCCGGAATAACAATGTTAGCCTGCCGAGGTCATGGGCCCCCCCGCCCGAGTCCGGTCGGGGGGCAGGCATTGAGCCGAGCGGAGGAGACCAGGCATGAGCGAGCACGCGAGCGCGGCGTCGGACAAAGTCCTGAAACCATACAGCGGCTATCACCAGCCGAAGACCCGCGAGGTCGACGAAGAGTTGGCGCGCGTCGGGCCCGGGACGCCGTGCGGGGACTATCTGCGCCGCTTCTGGCAGCCCGTGCTGTTATCGTCGGAATTGACCGCTCGGCCGAAGGCGATCCGCATTGTGGGCGAGGACCTCGTCCTGTTCCGCTCGCTCGGCGGCAAACTCGGCCTCTTGGGCCTCGCCTGCAGCCATCGCGGCACCTCGCTCGAATACGGCATCATCGCCAAGGACGGCATCCGCTGCTGCTATCACGGCTGGCTCTACGGCATCGACGGCAAGCTCCTCGAAACCCCGGGGGAACCGCCGACCTCCCGGCTCAAGGACACCGTGTGGCACGGGGCCTACCCCGTCCACGAATACAAGGGGCTGATCTTCGCCTATATGGGGCCGCCGGAGGCGATGCCCGAGTTCCCGATCTTCGACGTCTTCGAAATCCCGGACGACGAGCTGGTGCCCTACCAGATCAAATCGCCGGTCAACTGGCTGCAGGTCAGCGAGAACGCGATCGACCCCTTCCATACGCCATTCCTGCACACCCGCGTCAGCGGCACGCAGTTCGAGGACGTGTGGGCCGAACTCCCCGTGGTCGAGTATCACCAGCGCGATTTCGGCTTCTTCTATACCAACGCGCGGCGCGTCGGCAACAAGGTCTGGGTCCGGATGCACGATCACCTGCTCCCCAACTTCGCCCAGAACGGCGGCCTCTACGAAACCGCGAGCAAGATCCGCTATTTCGGACGGCCGAGCCTCACCCGCTGGGTGGTGCCGATCGACGACACCAACGCCATGTTCTGCGCCTGGCGGCATTTCAACGATCGCGACGATCCCTTGGGCAAGCGCGACCGCACGCAGGTCGGTTGCGAGATGGTCGATTTCTACGGCCAGACCCGGCATCGCCCCTACGAGCTGATGCAGGACAAGCCCGGCGATTACGAGGCGTGGGTGGCGCAGGGTCCGCTCACCAGCCATGCGCGCGAGCATCTCGGGTCCACCGACACGGGCGTGGCCATGCTGCGCAGGAAGCTGCGCGAGGAGATCCGGGCGCTCAAGAACGGCAACGAGCCGGTACGGCCGCAGCGGAGGAACGGAATGCCGATCCCGACCCATGGCGGCGATACGATCGTCCAGGTCCCGAAATCGAACGCCGACGACCGCAAGCTCATCCGCGAGGTGTCGCGCAAGATCGCCGCGGCCTATGTCGCCACGCAGGACCTGCCCGATGCGGAGCGGCGCGCCGCGATCGAGAAACGGATCTCGCCGTTGAACGTGATGTGACAGGCTCTTAGGCCGGGATCTCCACCCGGTTGAGGAGCGGCGCGCCCGAGCGGAAGCGCTCGATGTTGGCGGCAAACAGGGCGGCCAGCCGGGCGAAGGCTTGGCTCCCGCCGTAGCCGGCGACGTGCGGCGACAGGATGACATTGGGTAGCCGCCAGAGCGGATGATCCGCGGGCAGCGGCTCGCGCATGAACACATCGAGCCCTGCGCCGGCGAGGCGGCCGGCCATGAGCGCCGCGACCAGCGCGGCCTCGTCGATCACGCCGCCGCGACTGACATTGACGAGGAAGGCCGAGGACTTCATCAGCGCCAGCCGGCGCGCGTCGAACATCCGTTCGGTGTCGCGCGAGAGCGGCAGCGCGAGCACGACCGCATCGGCCGCCGGCAGGACGGCCTCGAGGTCGGCGACGCCGACGACGCGCTCGGCCAAGGGCTCGCGCCGCGCTTGCCGCGCCACCCCCGTCACCGTCATGTCGAAGGCCCGCGCGCGGCGCCCCACCTCGCGGCCGACCGCCCCGAAGCCGACGACGAGAAGCCGCGCGCCTTCGAGCGTCGCAAGGCAGTCCGCCAGCGGCCCGCGGCGCCAGGCGGCGCGGCCGCGGTCGCGCTCGAGCTCATGGAGCCGACGGGCGAGCCCGATCAGCAGCGCAAAGGCGTGCTCCGCCACGGTCGGCGCCCAGGCGGCGCCGGCGTTCGTCACCGCGATCCCCGGCGGCGCGCCATGGCGGAGGACCGCGTCGATCCCCGCCGTGGCGAACTGGATCCACCGCAAGGAGCGGGCCGTAAGCCCGATCGCTTCGGCGATCTCGGCATCGTAGTACTGCCCGAAGATGATCAGCGCGTCCGCATCGACGATCTCGCGCCGGAACGCATCGGTGCCCTCGATGGCGACGAACGAGACGTCGGCAAAGCGGTCGGCCAAGCGCGCGATCGCGTCATGGCCGCGATACATCATGACGGCGATCTTGAGGGCCGGGCGGCGCGCCGGGTGCGTCCCGCTTTGCGGGCTCGGATGGCGGGCGCTCGTCATGGCGCCTGGTTGGCCCGACCCGCCATCCCGGCGCCGCCGGCGCGCACGCGGGGGTCTTTTATCGCGCTCAGGCGAACCGCTCGTCCTCCTTGATCTTTAGGAGATTGGCTTCGATGGTGGCGACCCGCTCGGCGCCCGTATAGGCGTCGCCAGCGAATACCACATCCATAACCGCCTTGGTCACCGCGCGCAGCAAGGTTTCGTCATCCGCGCCCGCGCGGGGCGGGATCGGCAGGACGGTGTCCTGCACATGGGTCGGCCACTCCGTGCCGTTGCGCGGCGTGCGCGCAAGCCGCTCGCTCCGCTGCACGGCCTCGATGCCCCGCCGCAAGCCGCGCCGCAGCATTTGGACCCCGACATCGGTCCGCCCGAGATTTTCGCAAGCGTAGCGGGCGATGGGGCCGACCGACACCTGGGCCTCGTAGTCGTTGGGTCGGCGCTGGCGCTGCGCGTAAGGCTCGACCCCGGTCTGGCCGTCGAAATCGACCATCTGCTTGCCGCAGCGCGCGCGGTTCCCCTTGCCCTCGGGATCGATCGCCGCGCCGAAGCTGCGCCAGGCGATGATCATGCAGCTCGTGTCATCGTGGGGCACCGTCCATTTGGTGATGCTGGCGCGCTTGAAATACTTCTCGTCCCTGCCTTCCTCCCACCAGGCCCCGACCTGGCTGAACGAAGGGAACACAGTTTCCTGCGAGTGCACCCAGATCATGTCGTCGACGCGGTAAGCCAGCGTCGCGTACACCTTGTGGGGCAGCTCGTGAAATTCGATCAACGGCATTATCCCCCAAGTCGACCCGAAATGGATGTCGGTCACCCGGGCATGCAGGAACACCGTGTGGTAGGCGTCCATGGTGTTTTCGCAGATCTGCAGCCAGTTGCAGGGATAGGTGATCGAGTAGGGGACGAGCTCGACCCCGAGGAGTTCCGTGATGTCGTAGGCCGGAAATTCCGGCATCTCCGCCCGCGGGCCCATATAGGCGAAGATCAGCCCCTTGTACTCGATCACCGGATAGGCGCCGTGCCACAGCCGGTCCTTGATCGGGCTTCCGGCCGGCTCGCCCGGCGTGTCGAGGATGCGGCCGTCGATATCGTAGTGCCAGCCGTGGTAGCAGCAGCGGATGCCGCGCTCTTCGACGACCCCGAATTCCAGCGAGGTGTTGCGGTGGCTGCAATGGAGGTGCAAAAGGCCGTAGCGGCCGGACTTGTCGCGGAACAGGACGAGGTCTTCGCCCAGGATGCGGATGCGCAGCGGCAGATCGGTCACTTCCTGGGTCATGGCAACCGGCTGCCAGAAGCGGCGCATATATTCGCCGCAAGGGGTCCCCGGGCCGACCTGGGTCAGTTGCGGGTCCGCCGGCGCCCGCCTCGATTTCTCGTGGCCCCGGTAAATTCCGTTCGGCAAATGTTCGGACCGTACATAGGTCATGCCCGCTCCCCCAACCACCGGACGTCGCGGCACGGCGCGCGCCGGCGGCCGCACCCGACGACGACGATTTTTACTGACAAGAAAGTAGCATTCATGGCAAGATATGCAACATCGTTCTCACCGGCCGCGGCGAGGGTCAATCTCGAGGACCAAGGAGGGGGAAGTCGTCATGAAGGCACGCTGGGGCCTCGTGCTGTTCGTCCCCTTCGTGATCAGCTTCTCGCTTCTCAGCCTCTCGCAGTACGTCTTCGTGCAGGGGAGCTTTTTCGTCGATCGCGGGTTCGGCCGGCTGGGGGATGATCCGACGATGGCCAATTACCTCCGCGTCTTCTCGGACTCGTTCTACCTTTACATCCTCAGGATCACGGTCATGGTGTCGGGGCTGGCGGCGCTGTTCACCATCGTCATGGGATTTCCGGTCGCCTACGTGCTGGCGCGCATGCGTTCGCGCTGGTCGCTGGTCATTCTCGCGACCGTCGTCCTGTCCTCGTTCATCACCATCGTCATCAAGATTTTCGGCATCATCGTCATCTTCCAGGCCAACGGGCCCCTCAATCGCTTCTTGGTCTGGCTCGGCGTCGTTGCCCAGCCGATCACCCCGATCGGCACCCAGGGCGGCATCGTCATGGGGCTGATGTATTTCACGCTCGGGTTGGGGGTGCTCTTGATGTACGGCGTGGTGCAGACCATTCCGCGCTCGCTCGAGGAGGCGGCCCAGATCCACGGCGCGAGTCGCCTGCATGTCTTCCGGCGCATCGTCCTGCCCTTAAGCCTGCCCGGCATCACCGTCGGGTTCCTGATGGTCTTCAATCTCTGCATGGGGGCGTTCACCTCGGCGGCGCTCCTGGGCGGAGGCCGCGTGCTGACGCTGCCCGTCCTCATCCAGCGCACGGTCCTCATGGAAGTGAAGTACGCCATGGGCGCGACGCTGGCGGTGGTCCTTCTCGTCTCGGTGCTGCTGATCAATCTCGCCTCCGTTCTCGTCCTCAAGCGGTTCCGCGCCGCGCGGTTGTTGGTCGCATGAGCACAGCGCGCACCCTTGCCTCGGGCCACGCCGGGCGCCTGGCGCGGGCGCCGGCCCTCAGGCTCGTGCGCCGCTATGTCGCGGTCGGGCCGGTGATCACGCTCCTTTGGTTCGGGTTCGTGCTCCTGTTCATGCTCGCCCCCCTGATCGTCGTCGCCGGCGCCTCGTTCAGCGGCCCCGATAGGGTGGACGTGGGACAGGGCACGCAATTCTACATCGCCCATTCCTATGTCCGCTTCCCGCCCGAGAACCTGACCCTCGACTGGTACCGGATCATCCCGGCCGCCCAGTTCAAGGCGCTGTCCTTGAGCCTCGCGCTCGCCTTCGGCGCAGCCTTGCTGGCCTGCGTGCTCGGGGTGCCGGCGGCGTTCGGCCTCGTGCGCGGTCGCTTTCCCGGCAAGACGCTGGTTGCGGCGCTGTTCCGCGCGCCGATGCAGATCCCGGCCGTGGTGACCGGCATCGCGTTCCTGCAGCTCTATTACAGCGTCGGGGACTGGGTCGACGTGAGCCTGCAAGCGAGCTATGCCGGCATGCTGATCGCCCACGTCTTCCTCGCCACGCCCTTCGTGGTCGGCACCATCGGCGCGATCCTGCAGCGGTTCAACAAGAACCTGGAGGAGGCGGCCTTGAGCCTCGGCGCCAGCCGCTGGCGCACGTTCCGCCGCGTGACGCTGCCGGTGATCATGCCCGGCGTTTATGCCGGCGCCCTTTACGGGTTCATGGTCTCGTTCGGCGACGTGCCGGTCTCCATGTTCCTTGGCGGTTCGGGCATGGCCACGTATCCGGTCGAACTGTTCTATTCGATGGAGGGCGACTTCAACCCCAGCGCGCTGGCCTCGGCCACGGTCGTGATGACGTTCTGCTTGTTCATGCTGCTGGTCGTCCAGCGCATCATCGGGCTCGAGAACCTTCTGAGGTCGAGCGGCGGCCGATGAGACGAGCCTTTCGAACACCAACCCGAAGACAGGAGACACGGCGATGAAACAGGGACTGTTCAACAAGACACTCGGGCTCGCCGTAGCGGCGGGCCTGGCGCTCACGCTCGTGGCGGCCGAGCGGGAAGCGGCGGCCCAGGACAAGAGGTTCGCGGGCGTCACCTTGAGGGTCGCGACCTACGGCGGGGCGTGGCGCGATTCCGTACGCGACTTTGTCGGCAACGAAATCGAGAAGCTCGGCGGCAAGGTCGAGTACGTGATCGGCAGTCCGCAGGACAACCTGGCCAAGCTCTTGGTGGCGCGCGGCCGGGACGTGCCGTTCGACGTCTATGAAATGTCGGCCTCGATCGTGCCCGAAGCTCTGGGCGCCAAGGTGCTCGCCCCGATCGACCTCAAGAACATCCCGAACATCAAGTACCTGGACAAGCACCAGTACAACGACATGATGGTCGCGAGCTGGATCACCCAGGAAAGCATCGTCTACAACGTCGAGAAATTCAAGGAACTCGGGATTCCCAAGCCCGAGCGGCTGCAGGACCTCAAGAACCCGAAGCTGGCCGGAAAGGTCTCCATCCCCGACATCAGCTCGGGCGGGGGCATCGAGGGCGTGGCCGCCTTCGCATTCGCCGCCGGCGGTAACGAGGACAACATCGAGCCGGGCCTCAAGCTCATCAAGGAGATCAACACGCTTCGGTTCTGGAAGGCGGGAGGCGAGGTGGTGACCCAGCTCAAGTCGGGCGACGTCTGGGCGGCGGTCATCCACGCCGGCTGGGGCGTGCGCGCGGTCTATGCGGGCGTGCCGGCGGCGAACAGCCATCCGATCTACGGGACCAAGCGCGGCATGATCAAGGAGGGCTTCATCGGCGTGGTCCGCAACACCAAGCACCAGGCGGCCGCGGAGTTCTTCTTGAACGCTTATCTCGCCGAGGAAGCGCAGTACCAAATGTCGCTCAACAACGGCACGATCGCGGTCAACCGCGAGACCCAGAAGCGGTTGGGGACGACGCCTGTGGTCAAGGACTTCCTGATGCTCGAGCCCGAGCAGCTCAAAAACATGGCGCGACTCGATTTCGAGAAGGTCAACTTGAGCAAGTGGAACGAGCTGTGGAGCCGCACGGTCACGCGCTGAGCGGCCCGCAAGCAAAGCCAGGCGGGCGGGAGCACGCCCGCCTGGACTTCTTGGACAGCCGAGGAGTTAAGATCGTGCTGCCTTCGGTGGCCGCTAGCTAGGGACGAAAGATGCCTGCTCAGCCGCTCAACCCCGGCCGGGTCGAATGGTCGGGCGGGAACCCCGGCATGTTCTTGAAGGAGCGCGAGGACGGCCCGTGGACCACGCTGGCACTGTTCTTCCGCATCGTCACCTCGGTTCACGGGCGCGGCCACGCGATGGTCGTGCTCGAGGAGCCGGGCCAGGCGAAAAAGGTCTCCGAGGCGTGCAATGTCTGCATCGCCGACAACATGGCGCTCGCCCGCTTCCTGATCAACGATTTCGTCGCCAAGTTCGGCCCCTTTCGGGACTCGGCGGGCTTCAAGGCACTCGCCTACGAGCCGCTCGCTGACGTGGGGTTCGAGGGCGACGCGCGCACGCGCTATGTCGAGCGCGTAAAGAGCCCGACCTTCGACATCGCGCTCGTCTGGGAGGAGCTCGGCCGGCCGACGGCGATGAAAATGCCGGTCGAGAATTCCGGCACGCACGAGCATGAAATGTACAGCGTGCTCGTGGAATCGCGCCGGGCCCAGGTGGTGGTCAACGGGCGGACCCTCAAGGGGCGGCCGGTGGCGCGCGAGCAGGCCGGCCTCAAGACCACCACCGCGTTCCTGTACTTCTCCGAGACCTGGGTCCGTCCGCCGGGCGGCTGATCCGCCCCGCGTGTGGGACGGGCGTGAGCCGGCCCTTCAATACGGCTTGGCACCGATCGCGGCCAGCCCGGCGCGGGCGACGTCGAGGTCCTGCTCGGCGGAGCCGGAGCTCACGCCGATGCCGCCGACCACGTGTCCGTCGATGACGATCGGCAGGCCGCCCGCGAGGTTGGGGAACCGGCCGTCGGTGGCGAAGCCGACATTCATCTCGTACTCCTTCGGCAACCGCCCCGAAGGCTCGCCGCGCGAGGCCGCCGTCGCGGCCTTGCGCACGGCGGGTTCGCTGGCGATGAAGGCGGCACCGTCGGTGCGGCCGAAGGCCAAAAGGGAGCCGCCGGCGTCGGTCACGGCGATGCACTGGGGCGCCTGCATTTGCTCGGCCTTTGCCGCCGCCGCTGCCAGGATCTTGGCCGCGCCTTCATAGGTCAGTTTCAAGGCCGAAGCGGTTATGGGCATCGATCTCTCGCGATCTTTTTCGAGCCCCGGTTTCCAAGCCTCAGCGCCGAGGCAGGTAGCGCTTGTTGACCTTGCAGATATAGGTGTATTTCGGATTGACCATCTGGGTGCAGCGGGCCTCGGCGATCTGGCCGAGCAGCATATAGGCCTCGGGGCTGGGGAGGCCGTAGGAGTCCTCCAGCCAATACACCATCTCCTCGAAGGCGATGCGCAGCGCATCGTCGAGCGGGCGCGCGCAACCCACCGTGCAGATATGGGTCGGGGTCTCGATCCGCGGCCACACGAGGCGCCGCGGGGCCGGCGACAGCGAGGCCTGGACGCGCAGGTGGCCGCGGATTTCGATCGCACCCATGCCGTTGCACTCGGCGTCGCCCGGGACGGCATGCACGTCGCCGAAATAGAGAAAGGCGTCGTCGTGGAAAATCGGGAACATGACGCGGTTGCCGTTGGCCACCTCCTGGATGTCGAGATTGCCGCCATGGACCCCATTGTCGATGGTCAGCATCCCGCCGGCGACCGGCGCAACCCCGATCACCCCAATCATGGGTTTGGCTTCGATCTTGATCGTGTCGCTCCAATGGACGATGCCGTTCTCGACCCGCACGTTGCGGTTGTGGATGCCGAATTCCTGGCGCCGCGCCCAGTCGGGGAAAATCCCGATCCCCGGCCACAGCGCGGTGTAGCCGAGCCCGTGGACGCCGACATTGATGACATCGACCACCAGCATGTCGCCGGGCTTCGCGCCCTTGACCCGGATCGGCCCCGTCGCCGGGTTGAGGAACGGCAAGGTGACATCCTTGGCGGTGAGCTTGTCGTCGAGCGAGGTGATCAGGTGTCCGCCGATATTGAGCTCGGTCTCGACCTCGAAGATTTCCCCCGGCTCGACTTCGGCCATCAGCGCATCGGTCGCCGCCAGCGCGTATTTGAGGGTGCCCTTGCCAATGACCTGGCCGCGGTCAAGCGTGCGGTTCCCTGTATTCATCTCCCGATCCTCCCTGTGCACTCCGCCCGAGGCCCAGCCTAGCGGGCCAGCAATTCCTTGATTGCGTTCTTGATGAAGGTTCCATCGACGGGGTTGAGGTTCGGCGCGCCGGCGATATGCCCCCACTTCGATGGGATCGGCCGCAATTCGGCGTGTCTCATCTTCGTGACCTGATCCGCGTTGTCCGCGGGCGGGAAATAGAGATCGCTCGCGCCCGGCATGACGATCGCCTTCGCCGTGATGGAGCCGAGCGCCGCCGCGAAGTCGCCGTGATAGATCGCGTTGGCGCTGATGTCGCAGTTCTGCCATGTCCACAGCATGGCCAAGAGGTCATTGGCGTCGAAGGCCAGGAAGTTCGCCTCCCAGAAGCCGATGACGAAATCCTCGACCGAGGCGAACCCCAGCTCGCGGTAGAGGCCCTCGCGATAGAAGGCCTGCGAGCAGCCCCACCCGGCCCATACCCGCCCGAGCGCCCGGATGCCCTTTTCCGGCGGCTCCTTGTACCAGCCCCCCCGCCCACGCCGCGTCGGTGGTAAGCGCTGCCTTCACGCCGTCGAGGAAGACATAATTGTGCGGCGAGCACTTGGCCGAGCCGCAGAACGGCAGGATGCGCTCCACCATGTCCGGATAGAGGGCGGCCCACTGGTTGGCCTGCTGCCCAGCCATCGAGAAACCGACCACCAGCGCGATCGGCCTGATCCCGAATTTCTCGGTGACCAGGCGGTGCTGCATGCGCACATTGTCGTAGATGGTCACGTTCGGGAACCGCGCCCGATCGTTGGGCGGCGGCGTGTTGCTCGGCGAGGACGACACCCCGTTGCCGAACATGTTCGGCACGATGATGAAATACGTTCCGGGATCGAGCGCGTTCCCGGGCCCGATCAGCCATTCGTTGTCGGTGTGCTGCCCGGCATAAAAGGTCGGGACGATGACCGCGTTCGTGCGCTCGGAGTTGAGCGTCCCGAAAGTCTTGTAGGCAAGCTTTGCCCCGCGCAGCTTGCGGCCCGACTGAAGGGGGACGTCGCCCGGCTCGTAGATCGCGGTGTCCGACATCGGTTTCCCCCGCCACCCCGTGGCGCCGCCGTGACAGGAGCCTCGCGAGACCATTATACTAAAGCAATAAAAAATTTTCCTACCTGTAAAGTCGAGACGACCTTTCGGCGCCGGTGGGCGCGGTGCTAGAATGGCCGAGGGAGGCGGCCATGGCCATTCCCGAATCGTTCGTGTTCCGCCACGCGACCCGGCGCGTGATATTCGGCTGGGGGGCGCTCACCCAGGTCGCGGACATCGCGAGCGGTCACGGCGTCCGGCGCGCCGCCCTCGTCGTCGACGATTTCTTTCGCGACGGTCCGGTGGTGGAGCGGTTGAAGGGCCTGCTCGCCCGCCCCCTGGAGGTGCCGCCGGCGATATTCTTCGTGCCGCCGCGCGAGCCCGATATCGGCACCGTCAACGCTTGTCACGCGGTGCTGGAGGTGTGCGACCCCGACCTGGTGCTGGCGGTGGGCGGCGGCTCGACGATGGATGCGGCGAAGGTCGCCCGCATCATGCTCTCGAACCCGGGCGGCGTGCTGGCCATCGCCGGGTTCAACGCCAAGCACCGGCCGCACCGCTCGCTCATGGTCGGCGTTCCGACCACGGCTGGAACCGGCAGCGAGGTCTCGGAGATGGCGGTCATTACCGAGCCGGGCTCCGACCTCAAGCTCCGCTACCGCTCGGCGGAGCTCCCCAACAGCATCGCCATCCTCGACCCCTCGCTGACCGTCTCCATGCCGCCCACCGTGACCGCGCAGTGCGGGTTCGATGCCATTGCCCGCGCGCTCGAAGGCTATGTGTCGAAAGGCGCCAACCTGATGACCGAACCTTATTCCTTCAATGCGCTGGCCTTGCTCGCGAAGTGGTTGCCGGTCGCCATGACATCTCCGGATCACGCCGAGGCGCGGAGCCATTGCCTCATCGCCGCGATGCAGGCGGCGGTCGCTTGCAACAGTACCCAGCTCGGGCTCGCCCACGCGATCTCGGCGCCCTTGGGCGCCATCTACCATGTGATCCACGGCCTGGGAAACGCCTTGGCGCTGCCGGCGGTCACCGCCTTCAACGAACCGGCCATGGGGGCCAAGGCCCAGGCGCTGGCGCGGCTCCTCGACGCCGACAGCGCCGCCGAGGGCATCTCGAAGCTGCGCCACACCCTTGGCCTCGATGCGAGCCTCGATGATTTCATCGACGGCGGCGAGGGCCGCGAAGCGATCGCCCGCACGGCGATGAAGAGCGGCGACCTGCGCACCAACCCGCGCTCCGCCAGCCTCGAGGAGGTCCGCGCGGTCATCTCCGCGATGCGGGTCAAGACCGCGGGCGGCCCGGTGCGCCTTGAGCTTTGAGAGGGCTCGGAAGCGGCGAGTGTTTCGGGCCGCACAAAGCCAAGGCCCGCGATCGCGGCCACGAGGGATCGGCGGCTGCGTCAGCTCGCATAGCCGTCGCGGGTTTGCGGCAATCGCCGTTTGAGCAGCTTCGAGGCCACCAGGGTCCGCAGAATCTGCGCGGTGCCGCCGCCGATGGTGAACATGCGGGCGTCGCGCGCCATGCGCTCCAGCGGGCGGGCGCGGGAATAACCGGCGGCGCCGAAGATCTGCAGGGCATCGTTCGTTACCCGGATGGCCATCTCCGAGGCGAAGATCTTGGCTTGGGCCGCCTCGAGCGGATCGGGGAATCCGCCGCCGGCATTGGCGGCCGCCTTGTGGATGAGCGCTCTGGCCGCGGCGAGCTCGATCGACATGTCGGCGAGCATCCATTGCAGGCCCTGGAATTCGCAGATCGGGCGGCCGAACTGCTCGCGCTCCTGGCTGTAGGCGAGCGCCAGCCGGTAGGCCCCTTCGGCGAGACCGAGCGCCACCGTCGCCGCCCCGACGCGCTGGGCGTTGTAGGCGTTCATGAGGTCGGCGAAACCTTTCTCGATCCCGCGCGGCGGCAGCACCAGCATGGAGGGGGGAATCTCCGCATCCTCGAGCAAGACCTCGGCCTCGGGAATGCCGCGCAGCCCCATGGTCGGCTCACGCCGGCCGATGCCAAGGCCCGGAATCCGGTCGCGGATGGCGAGGAACCCGCCGATCCCCAGTTCCGTGCCGTCCTCGTCGAAGACCTTGGCGAAGATCAGGTGCAGTCGCGACACGCCCGCCCCGGTTATCCAGTGCTTCTTGCCGTTCAGCACGTAGCAGTTGCCCCGTTTATCGGCCCGCGTGGTCATGTCCCGCGCCGCGCTGCCCGCACCCGGCTCGGTGATGCAGATCGCCGGCTTGTCGCCCGCGAGCACGCACTCGGCCGCGAGGCGCTTCTGCTCCTCCGTCCCGTACTCCATGATGGCGCCGATCGCGCCCATGTTGGCCTCGACGACGATGCGGCCGGTGACGCCGCAGACTTGCGCCATCTCCTCGATGACCAGGATCGCGTCCATGTAGGTGAGGCCGGCGCCGCCGTAGGACCGGGGGATCGTCATGCCGAAGAAGCCCGCCGCGGCCAAGTCCCGGACGTTGTCCCAGGGGTACTGCTCGCTGCGGTCGACCTCCGCGGCCCTGGCCGCGATCGGACCTTGCGCCAATTCGCGGGCGCGGTCCTTGAGCCGCTTTCGGGCTTGAGACAAAACCGACTCGGCCACGATTTCCAAGTCCTCGGCCTCGACCCGCGGCGCATCCGTTGGCGCTCGCTCGCGTCCCGCCGCCGCTTGGCTGGGCGGCCACCTTGAGTGTAGCGTTCCACCGGCAAAATGCAATTTGTGCGATCGGTGGTCCGAACGATTGGAATATCGATATGGTCAACGATCAGTGGGGCCTGCCGGTATCGACGACCAGCCCGGAGGCCGCGCGTCACCTCGATGCCGCGGTCACCGACTACCTCGGTTTCGGCCGCGACACCGGACCGCGGCTCAAGCGGGCTTTGGCGCTCGACCCCGACATGGCGATGGCGCTGTGCGTGCGCGGCTACTTCTTCAAACTGTTCGCCGACGCGGGCCTCGAGCCCAAAGCGGCGCGGGCGCTGGCGGCGGCGGAGCGCGCGGCGGCCGGCGGCGCACAGCCCCGGGAGCGCCGACACATCGCGGCGCTCGGGGCCTGGTGCGCGGGCAATTTGCGGCGCGCCGCGGAACTCTGGGACGATATCCTGATCGACGACCCGCGCGACGTCATGGCGATAAGGCTGGCGCATTTCGCCCATTTCTATCTCGGCCATGCCGCGCGCATGCGGGACTCGATCGCGCGCGTGTTGCCGGCGTGGGACGAGGGCGTGCCCGGCTACGGCTTCATCCTCGGCGCGTATGCGTTCGGATTGGAGGAAAGCGGCGATTGGGGCGCCGCCGAGGCGTTCGGTCGCCGGGCGGTGGCGATCAATCCGGCCGACATCTGGGCCGTCCATGCAGTCGCCCATGTCATGGAAATGCAGGGCCGGCACCGCGAGGGCATCGAATGGCTCGCCGCGCTCGAGCCGCATTGGTCCGCTTGCAACAACTTCGCCTACCATGTGTGGTGGCACCGGGCGTTGTTCCACTTGGAACTGGGGCAGTACGACGATGTCCTGTCGCTTTATGACCGTCGCATCCGCGCCGACCAGTCGAACGAATACCTCGACATCAGCAATGGCGTCTCCCTGCTGTGGCGACTCGAGGACGACGGCGTGGATGTGGGCGAACGCTGGCGGGAATTGGCCGATAAGTCCGAGACCAGAGCGACCGAGCACCTGCTCGCCTTCGCCGACGCGCACTTCGTCATGGCGCTGGCGGCCGACCATCGCATCGAGGCGGCTCGATCGGCGCTTGAATCGATCGAAGCCTTGCCGAAAGACCCCGATAACACCGAGACCGCGGTCCTGGCCGAGGTCGGCCTGCCGCTGCTCGCGGCCATCCTCGCCTTCCGCTCAGGCGATTTCTCGCGGACCGTCGACCTCTTGCTCCCCATCAGATACGAGATTTACCGGATCGGAGGCAGCCATGCCCAGCGGGACGTTTGCCAAAGGATGCTGCTCCTGGCGACCGTCAGATCCGGGCGCCTCGCCCTGGCCCGCGCCCTTCTCGCCGAACGGACCCGGCTGAAGCCGAACAGCCCGTGGACCTGGACCCTCTATGGCGATGTCCTGGCACGGCTCGGCGAGGCGGCGGGCGCGGCCGCCGCGCGACGGCGCGCCGCGGCGCGCCTCGCGTCCTAGCGCGGTGGGGCCGCCGTGTGCCAGGTCGTAGCCGCCTGGTAGGCCGCGCCGAGCGCGAACAACGTGGCTTCGTGGAAGGGGCGAGCGACGAGCTGGAATCCGAGCGGGAGTCCGTTGGCGGCGAAGCCGCAGGGCAGCGCGAGGGCCGGCAGACCGAGATAATTGACGAAGCGCAGGGCGCGGGCCACATCGGCGAAAAAGCGGGAGATGGCGGCCGCAACCGCGAGGTCGGTCTCGGCGATCGTCGGCACGGGTGCCGCGAGGACCGGAGTCATGACGGCATCGAGCCCGGCGAAGGTCTTGTCGAGGAAGGCGGCGAGCAGCGCCGGCCGCAGGGCGAGCGCGTCGATATATCGGCCCGCCGGAATGAAGAAGCCTTCCTCGATCACGCTTTTTGTGGCGAGCGATACATCGTCCGGTCGCTCCCGGATGACTCGCCCGTGGAGGCTCGCCGCCTCGCATTTGACGATGATCTGGTGGAGATCGGTCATGAGCTCGATCTCGGCGAGTTCGATATCGACGAGGCGCGCGCCGAGCTCGCGGAAAACCTTTGCCGCCTCGGCAAGCCGGTCGAGGATTGCCGGGTCGCCGGCCGTAACGAACTGGCGCGTCGCCACGCCGATGGCAAGGCCGCCGAGATCGGCCCGGCGGAGGGCCGCGTAATCGGGCACCGGCAGGTCCGCCGTGGTCGCATCGCGCCCATCGCGCCCGGCAATCGCGCCGAGCACGATGGCGCAGTCCTGCGCCGTGCGGGCGGCCGGACCGATGCTGTCGAACGACCGGGCACGTGCGAAGACGCCAAACCGGCTGACGCGGCCATAGGTCGGCTTGAGGGCACTCACGCCGCAGCAGGCGGCCGGCAAACGCAGCGAGCCGCCGGTGTCCGAGCCGAGCGCGGCATAGACCGCCCGCGCCGCGACCGCGGCCGCCGCGCCGCCCGACGATCCGCCGGCGATATGACCGGTATTCCAGGGGTTGCGACAACGTCCGAAATGCGGGTTGTCGCCGGTCGCCCCGGCCGCGAATTCGTCGAGGTTGAGGGTTCCGAGGCGGACCGCGCCGGCGGCATCCAGCCGTTCGATGACCGTCGCGGTCGCGGTGGCGAGGCGGTCGGCATAGACCTTCGCACCGCCCGTCGTTGCCCGGCCCCGGCGATCGAAGATGTCCTTGCAGGCAACGGGGACGCCGTGCAGCTTGCCGCGCCGCCTGCCGGCGGCTATTTCAGCATCCGCCGCGCGGGCCGCGGCTAGCGCCGCATCGGCCTCGACGGCGATGAAGCAACCGATCCGCGGCTGCACGGCTTCGAGCCGCTCGAGACACGCGCTCGTCACCTCGAGCGATGTCACCTCTCGCCGGCCGATCGCCTCCGAAATCTCAGCCAGCGACAGATGCGTGAGGGCCGCGGCCAAGTCAGCCTGTCCGTTTGCAGCTCAGTTCGACCAGCAGCGACAGGAACTCCGACGGATCGCGGTCGACGCCGAACCGTCGGGCGGCGCCGAGGCAGACCCGGTTGAGGCGGTCCACCTCGCGGGCGAGCTCGTCCGCGCGCCCGGGCGAAAGGCGGATGCCTTGGAGCTCGAGTCCCGCCGTCGTGATGAAGCGCCCGTCGATCGTCATCGGCGATTGTCCGTATCGGATCGACGCGACCTTACCACGCCGTTCGGGAACGCGAAATGCGGGGGCCATGGTTATCGGCACGGGCGGAAAAAGCTACGATCGCCCCCGGGCAACCGCCTCTTGCTCGGTGCGCGCCCCCGAGCGACTCGCTGCTTGGGTCTTAGGGCCTGTCCCGATAGTCGGATGGAGGTCGCCGGGGCTGGGAACCTCATGGCGCACCTTGAAACCGGTCGTCGCCGGTCACCAGGCCGTCGCGGAAGGTGAGGATGCGCCGCGCTCGGCGGGCGATTTCGGCCTCGTGGGTCACCATGACGATGGTGATTCCCCGGCGGTTGAGCGCGTCGAAGATGTCGAGGATTTCCTGGCCGGTCGCCGTATCGAGGGCGCCGGTCGGTTCGTCGGCGAGGATCAGGATGGGGTCGCTCACCAGCGCCCGGGCGATGGCGACGCGCTGTTGCTGCCCGCCGGAGAGTTGCGAGGGCCGATGCCGGGCGCGATCGAGAAGGCCGACCGCGGCGAGCGAAGCGTGCGCCCGTCGGCGGCGGGCGCCCGCCGCAAGGCCGGCGTAGATGAGCGGCAGCTCGACGTTTCCCGCGGCACTGGCGCGCGCCAGCAGGTTGAAGGTCTGGAACACGAACCCGATCTTGCGGTTGCGGATGCGGGCGCGCGCATCGCCATCCAGGCCGGAGACGTCGGCGCCGTCGAACCGGTAGGCGCCGGCACTCGGCGTATCGAGGCAGCCGACCAGGTTGAGGAACGTCGACTTGCCCGAGCCCGAGGGCCCGATCACGGCCACGAACTCGCCGGCCTCGATCGATACCGTGACGGCGCGCAAGGCCCGCACGGTCAAGGCGCCGATCCGGTACTCGCGGGCGAGGCCGACGGTTTCGACGAGCGCCATGGGCCTAACGGCCGAGCGCTGGGTCGGCCGGCGCGCCGGAGGCGATCGAAACCGGCATCGGTCCCGTGACACGCATCGCCATCCGGCTTCCCGTCATTGCCGTCCCTTGCAAAATCGTCTTGGCCCTTTATCTTTGGCGGTATCTTTTCGGTCTGCAATCACAATATCGGCCAGCCCGCGGGGCACAAGGGCGCGCCCGCGCCAGGGCTCGTTCGGCAAGGACGACGGAGGGAGATGCCGTTGAACAATAGAAAGCCCGTCGCCGTGGGGCAGCGCTACGTCCAGGCGGAAACGCCGAAGATCGTCTGGGAAGTGAAGGCGCTGTTCAAGCTCGTCGACGACATCGATTACGCCCGTTTGGGGCGGGTCGACGACCCCTCGACGCTGAAGACCCTATCCTGCGAGTCATTGACCGGGATGGTTCTGTTCCGGTCGCTCAAGGACCAACAATTCTGAACCTTCGCGTTCGTCCCCGAAGCTCGTGGCCGGCGCGCCGGCGGATGACGAATTCCCCACCCCGCGCACCAGCCCGGCGTGCGCAGTGGCCGGGGGATGGCCAGCGATCTCCTTGATCAGCTTGTTGACGATCGCATAGGCGAAGGTCGTGAAATCCTCGATCGCGATGACGAAGGCGCCCGGTCCGCCGATCACGGAGCCGCGAAAGTAATCGTCGAGCGGCGGCTGCGGTCGCGGCATCACGCCCGGGGTCGGCCGATCATTCATGATCACCAGCCCGTTGATGACGATCCCGGCCTTGACCGCTTCGTCGCGGGCCAGTTCCGCCGGCCGGCCGCTGTTGTTGATGCCGTCGCCCGAGACGTCGATCACCCGCCGCGTCCCCTTGAGGCCGGCGGCCCCGAACAGCTTCGCCGAGAAATCGATCGCGCCGCTGATCGAGGTCCACCCCCAGAACGAGCGCGGGGCGCGCATGATCGCCTCTCCGAACAGCGTGCCGCTCTCCTCGTCGGACAGCACCGTCCACGGAACGACCACCTTCTGGAAATCGGATCCGCCCCATTCGACCACAGTGACCGCGATCTGCCGGAGCGGGTTCGACTGGATGGCGCGAATCACCGCCGGGTGAGCGAAGGCCTCGGCGTAGCCCTGTTTCTGGAGCGCGTATTCATCGCCGTCGATGCTGCGCGAGACGTCGACCGCCAGCACCAGCTCGAGGTCGACCTCGACGGCCAGCGCCACGGCGGGCGAGAGCGCCATGACGGCGACCGCAAGCAGCCGAAGAAGACCGAGGCGAATGGCCGGCATCGGTTCCCGAGGGGTTAGGGCGGCGGCACAATGCCCCGCCGCCCGACTCGCAGACTATACGCCGATACGGACCGCCTGGCGAGTTCCGGCCCTCGCCACGCGCCGGCCTTTCGCGCCTGCTGACAGCGCCGCCGCTTGCGGCTACCATGGCCGGCCATGCCCCGCAAGCCCCGCCGGGCCGGCCCGCGCACACCGCCCGCGGCGGCCGAGCCCAAGGACAAGATCATGCATGCGGCCCTCGTCGAGGCCGAGCGCGTCGGCTGGGACGCGCTGCGCCTCAATCGGGTCGCCGCCGGCCTCGGCTTGTCGCTCGCCGACGTCTACGGCCATTTCCGCGACGCCGACGCGGTCGCGGAGGCCTGGCTGTCGGTCGCCGACCGGGCGATGCTGGCGACCCCCGAGGCCGGCTATGCGCAATTGCCGGCCGCGGAGCGAATCGCGCACGCGATCCTGCGCTGGCTCGATGCGCTCGGGGCCCACCGCAAGCTTACCGGCCGGATGCTGCTCGGCAAACTCTATCCCGGCCATCCGCACCACCTTGCGGCGTTGGTGTTCCGGCTATCGCGCACGGTCCAGTGGGTGCGCGAGGCGGCGCTCATCGACGCGCCGCCGCCGCGCCGCCAGCTCGAGGAGATCGCTCTCACCTGGCTGTTCGTGGCGACGGTGGCGGTGTGGGCCAGCGATTCCTCGCCCGGCCAGACGACCACGCGCGCCTGGCTCGCCCGGCGGCTCGCCGAGGCCGAC
Source organism: Pseudomonadota bacterium (assembly GCA_052387815.1). GTDB lineage: Bacteria > Pseudomonadota > Alphaproteobacteria > CACIAM-22H2 > CACIAM-22H2 > JBQTIU01. The sequence continues at coordinate 127,763 of JBQTIU010000022.1, read as the reverse complement.
CGGCTCTACGGCTGCATCCTCGGCAAGTGGATGCGCGCCGGTGAGCGCGAGTCGGTGGGCCCGGCCTGACTCGCTCGCATGGCCTGGGTCTACCTGGCGCTCGCCGGCGGCGCCGAGATCGGCTGGATGGTGGGGCTCAAATTGTCGCACGGGCTCACCCGCCCATGGCCGATGCTCGGTATGCTGGCGTCGATGGCGGCGAGCCTCGTCTTTCTCGCCCAGGCGGTGCGGACGATCCCGATGGGCACCGCCTATGCAATCTGGACCGGCGTCGGGGCGGCGGGCATCGCCACGCTCGGCATCCTGTTCTTCGACGAGCCGGGAACGCTCACCCGCATCGTCTGCATCGCGCTGATCGTCGCCGGCATCGCGGGGCTCAGCTACACCAGCCTTTAAGCCCGTGCCGAGTGGAGGTCGGCGAGAACGGCGCGGTAGGTGGCAAGGGTCGATGCGTCGAAACAGACGAAGGTGACGCTCAAATCCGGGTTTGCCGCGAGCTCGGCGGCGATCGTTTCGAGCGCGATGCGCGTCGCACGCTCGAGCGGAAAGCGATAGACGCCGGTGCTGATGGCCGGGAAGGCGAGGCTCCTCACGTCATGCCGGCGGGCCAGGGCCAGGCAGTTTCGATAGCAGGACCCCAGCAGTCCGTCCTCGCCGTGTCCGCCGCCGCGCCACACCGGGCCGACGGTGTGGATGACGTATTTCGCCTCGAGCCGGTAGCCGCGCGTGATGCGGGCCTCGCCGGTCGGGCAGCCGCCGAGCGTCCGGCACTCCGCCCGGAGTTGGGGCCCGGCAGCGCGATGGATGGCGCCGTCGACCCCGCCGCCGCCAAGCAGGGTTTCGTTGGCCGCATTGACGATGGCATCGCCAGCGAAGCGCGTGATGTCGCCCTGCTCCGCCCGCATCGACGGGATCGCCGCCGGGTTCATTCGAGGCGGAAACCGCGGTGGCGAACGGTGTTGCCGATTTCGTCCACCAAAATCGGGACCAGGGCGGAGAGGGCGGAAAATTCGTCCGGCGGCCCGCCGTCATAGCTGACCTCGCCTTGCCACAGGCGCCGGCCGCCCGACTCGTCGAGCGTGGCGGTAAGAACGTAGCGCACCCCGGTCGCGCCCGTGCCCTGGCTCTGCCGGCCGAGCAGCAAGCTGTCCCGCGTCGTCGACCACACGTTGAGGCGAACCTCCTGGTCGTGCCGGTCGCCCCGCACCTCGCCGAGCGAGGGGCCGTCGGCGCGCCGGCCGGTTTGCTGGACCTCGGTTTCGAAATTGAGGACCAGTCGGGCCGGCGGTTCCTTGACACCCAGCGCGCGGCGACCGAGCGCCGAGATGAAGCTCGACTTGAGGCGCAAATTGGTGGGCGAGTTGTCGAGCGGCCGCACCGCGATGGCAAGGCCGGCCGGCATGTCCGCATAAGCCGTGCTGCGCAGCTGGCCCGGTCCGCTCGGATCGACGCTCTGCGCGCTCGCCGCCACAGGGTGCAAGGTCAGGGCCGGGGCGACCAGCAACGCCAAACGCAACGCCGTCGAGATGGCCCGGCGCATATCGACCTCTTTGAAAACGATCCCTCCGATTATAGGCGCATGCCGGCCTGGCGGCAAAGCAAGGGCGCAAAAGCACGTCGCCTCCGCTCGCAAGGCGGGGGCGGCTTGTAGGGGCGGGTCTGACGACCCGCCCGGGCGAGTTATAAACCCTACATGGACCGGCAGCCCAGCATGCGGCGCAGCGTGCCGGCAAGCCACAGCACCGGCCGCGAGTCATGCGGCCCGCCAGGCGGCTCGGACGACTCGTAGGTCTCCACCCGCGCTCGCAATTCATCCATAACCGCATCCGGCAACTCGCCGCCGCCGTAGAGCTCGCGGGCCTCCAAGGTGCTGGTCATGTTCCTCGCTCCTTACCGCCAGCGCCGGGCAGTCCCAGCGCCAACTGCGAGGCACATTACCCCCTTTCTCGGCCGCCGTAAGTGACCGGAATCACATACAAAATTTAGCGTTTACAATGGGTTAACAAAAAAAACCGGACCGGCTCTCAGGCTTCGACCTCCGGCGTGCGAGCGGCGGGAGGGAGCGGGGCCTTCACGGGCTCGCAATAGAGCGCGTACAGCGTTTCGATGACCGCCTGCGGCTCGCGGCCTGCCAGCGAGTAGTAAATCGTCTGCGCCACCCGGCGGGTGGTGACCAGGCCGTCGCGGCGCAGGCGCGCCAGGTGCTGGGACAGCGCCGATTGGCGGAGACCCACGAGTCCCTCCAGTTCGCCCACCGATCTTTCCCCGTCGGCGAGAAAGCACAGGATGAGGAGGCGCCGCTGGTTGGCCATCGCCTTGAGGAGGGCGCTGGCCTTGAGAGCACTGCGTTCGAGGTCGGCTATATCCATGGGGCAAGGCTTCATTGCCAATCTAATATGAGGATACCGAAAATATTAGATCAACGCGATGTGTATGGCGAATCACGGCGTTAGTCGTCAATGCCCGGGCCGGCCCCAGGCAGCCCCAGCCGCCCTATTCGGCGGCAGCGCGGCCGCGCTCGATGGCGGCGAGCCGCAGGGCCACCGAGTTGATCGGCCGGGTGAAGCCGGCGAGCAGCAGATAGAGCGCCGGGACGACGAAGCTGGTGAGGACGGTCGCCACCGAGACGCCGCCGATGATCACCCAGCCGATCGAGGCCCGGCTTTCGGCGCCGGCGCCCACCGCGATGACCAGCGGCACGGCGCCGGCGACGGTCGAGATCGAGGTCATGAGGATGGGCCGCAGCCGGATGACCGCCGCCTCGAGCACGGCCTCGGGGATGTCCTTGCCCTGATCGCGCAGCTGGTTGGCGAACTCGACGATCAGGATGCCGTTCTTCGTCATCAGCCCGATCAAGAGGATCATGCCGATCTGGCTGTAGACGTTGAGGCTGATGCCGATGAGGAACAGCGCCAACAGGCCGCCGGTGACGGCGAGCGGGACCGCGAGCATGATGATGAACGGGTGGATCCAGCTCTCGAACTGGGCGGCCAGCACCAGGAACACGATGACCAGGGCGAGCCCGAAGGTGACATAGAGGCTGCTCGAGGACTCCTTGTATTCGCGGCTCTGGCCCTGATAGCCGATCCTGACCTCGGGCGGCAGTTCCTCGGCGACGACCCGCTCGAGCGTCTCGAGCGCGTCGGAGATGGGGAACCCGGGCGCGAGCGAGGCCGAGATGGTGATCGAGCGCAGCCGGTCGACCCGGTTGAGCTCCTGCGGTCCCGCCGCCTCGGCGAGGAATACCAGGTTCGACAGCGGGATGAGTTGGCCGGTCGAGTTCGAGCGCACGAAGATGCTGGCAAGGTCGGCCGGCGTGGCGCGGTCCTCGGACCGCGCCTGGACGATCACCTTGTATTCCTCGCCGCGGTCGACATAGGTGTTGACCTCGCGCGATCCGAACATGATCTCGAGGGTCTTGCCGACCTGGTCGATCGATACGCCGAGGTCGGCCGCCTTGTTGCGGTCGATCTTGACGCGCAGCTCGGGCTTGTTCTCGCGGAAGTTCGAATCGAGGTTGAGGAACCGGCGGTCGCGCCCGGCCCGCTCGATGATGCGGTCGCGCCAGGCGCGCAAGGTCGTGTAATCCGAGCCGCCGATGACGAACTGGATAGGCGGCTGGAAGCCGCGCTGGCCAAGGCTCGGCGGGTTGACGGCGAAGGCGCGCGCCCCGGGGACGGCGAGCACCTTCGGGAAGATCTCCTGCGTCATGTCCTGCTGCTTGCGGGTCCGCTGGTCCCACGGTTTGAGGCGGACGAACACCAGGGCCGAATTGACCGGCGCCGGGCGCTGGAAGCCCGGCGCGATATTGGCCATGATGACGTAAGCCTGTCCCTGTTCGACGAGCGGGGCGACGATGCGCTCGAGCTGGATCACCTGCTCGCGCGTGTAGGCGAGGCTCGCCCCTTCGGGGGCGGTGACCGGCAGGATGATGACCCCGCGATCCTCGACCGGCGTGAATTCCTTGGGTAGCACGTTCCATAGCATATAGGCGAAGCCGGAAACCGCCACGGCTCCGGCGAGCACGATCAGGGGCGCCTTGAGCGCGCCGGCGAGCAGGAAGCGGTACCCCCGGTTGAGGCCGATGAAGACGATCTCGGTCTTACGGTAGAGCCAGCCTTCCTCGTCGTGGGTCTTGAGCAGCTTCGAACACATCATCGGCGTCAGCGACAGCGCCACCACGCCCGAGAACAAGACCGCGGCCGCGAGCGCCAGGCCGAACTCGCCGAACAGCCGGCCCGTGTTGCCCTCCATGAACGAGATCGGCACGAACACGGAGATGAGCGTGAGCGTGCTCGCGATGACGGCGAAGGCGATCTGGCGCGAGCCGAGCATTGCGGCCAAGAGCGGCGGTTCGCCCAATTCGATGCGCCGGTGGACGTTCTCGAGCACCACGATCGCGTCGTCGACCACGATGCCGATAGCCAGCACGAGGGCGAGCAAGGTGAGCACGTTGATCGAGAAGCCGAGCGACCAGATCACGGTCAGGGCCGCGATGATCGCCACCGGAATGGAGATCGCCGGGATGACGGTGGCCCACACCGAGCGCAGGAACAGGAAAATCACGCCGATCACCAGGCCGACGCCGACCATCAGGGCGTGGATGACCTCGCGGATCGATTCCTGGATGAACACCGACTCGTCGTAGCCGATCAGCACCGAGATCTCGGGCGGCATCGAGGCCCGGATTCGGTCCATCTCGGCCTTGACGCCTTCGGCGACCGAAAGGGTGTTGGCGGTTGACTGCCGGAGTACGCCCAACCCGATCGCGGTCTGGCTGTTGGCGCGCAGCTCGCCGCGCTCGTCCTCGGGCCCGACCTCGACGCTGGCGACTTCGCCCAGCCGCACGTGATAGCCGGCGCGGTTGACGACGATGACGGCGGCGAACTCCTCCGGCGTGGCGAGCCGCGAGTCAGTCTTGACCGTGAATTCCCGCGCCCGGCTTTCGATGCGGCCGCCGGGAAGCTCGACGTTCTGCCGCTTGATCGCCTGCTCGACATCCTCGACGGTGAGCGAGCGGGCGGCAAGCGCCTGGCGGTCGATCCACACCCGCATCGAGTAGCGCCGCTCGCCGGAAATGAACACCGAGGCGACGCCCGGCACGATCGACATGCGGTCCACAAGATAGCGCCGGGCGTAGTCGGTGAGCTGCATCTGGCTCATGCGGTCGCTCGTCAGGGTGAACCAGACGATGGCGCGGGCGTCGGAGTCGACCTTGGTGACCACCGGCAGGTCGGCGCCTTCGGGCAGGCGGGCCGCGATGCGGGCCACCCGGTCGCGGACATCGGCGGCGGCGGCGTCGATGCCGCGATCGAGGCGGAATTCGATGGTGACCTGGCTGCGCTCCTCGCGGCTCGACGAGGTCATCGTCTTGACGCCCTCGATGCCGGCGACCGCCGCCTCGATGAGCTCGGTCACCCGGCCTTCCATGACCTCGTTGGAGGCGCCCTTGTAGACCGTGACCACCGAGACGATCGGCGGGTCGATGGCCGGATATTCGCGCACCGGCAAGCGCAGATACGAGCCGAGCCCGAGCACCACCAGCATCAGGCTGATGACCGAGGCGAAGACCGGGCGCTTGATCGAGACGTCGGAGAGGATCATGAGACTCTAGCTCGTCGGCCGGAGCGGCCGGGGGGCGACCGATTGGCCGCCGCGGATCTTCTGGAGGCCGCGTACCACGACGGTGTCGCCGACGGACAGCCCCTCGAGCACCTCGATTTCGCCTTGGCGGCGCTGGCCGAGCTTGACCTGGCGGCGTTCGACGCGGTTGTCCTTGACCACGAAGACGAAATGGGCGAGCCCCTCGGCGAGGACCGCATCCTCGGGCAAGAGCGGCGCGTCGTCGCGTCGTGAGAGCGCCAGCACGACCGACAGGAACAGTCCCGGCTTGAGCGCCTCGTCGGAGTTGTCGAACAGCGCGTTGACGCGCACCGAGCGGGTCGCCGGGTCGATCCGCGTGTCGATCACGCTCACCTTGCCCTCGAACACGCGGGCGGGATAGGCGGGGGTGGTGGCGAGCACGGCGAGCCCCGGCTTGAGGCGGCCGGACACGGTTTCAGGCACCGAGAAGTCGAGCTTGATGCGCGAAATGTCGTCGAGCGTCGTGATCTGGGTCCCGGGCTGCAGGAGCGCCCCGAGGCTCACCTGGCGCAGGCCGACCCGGCCGTCGAAGGGCGCCGTGATGCGCGCGTCTTGGAGCCGCGCCTCGGCCGAGCGCACGCGGGCCTCGGCGGCCCGGAGCAGGGACTCGAGCTCGTCGAGCCGCGCCTCGGTGACGCTGCCCGTCCCGCGGAGCTGACGGGCGCGGTCGTTACGCTGGCGAACCTCGTCGCGCAGGGCGTGCGCCTGGTCGACATCCGCCCGCCGTTCCCCCGCCTCCAGTTCGACCAGCGTCGAGCCGGCGCGCATGCGCTGGCCCTCGATGAAATTGATGGTCGCGACGTTGCCGGTCTGCTTGGCCGCGACGATCACCGACTCGTTGGCGCGCGCGGTCCCCACCGCCTCGACGCGCTCGATGACCGCGCCGGCGCGGACCTCGGCGACCTCGACCGGGACCGGAGAGCTGCGTCCCGCCGGCGTCCCGGCATCGGTGGCGGCGCCGACCCCTCCGTACTGCTTCCAATAGTACCACCCGCCCGTGCCGACCCCGGCGAGCACCACGACCACCGCGAGCTGCATCAATACCCGCATGCCGCCATCATTCCCTTGGCCTCAACCGAGGCGCGGAAAACACCAAGCCGAAAAAAGCGCCGCCCCGCCCCAAGCGCAAGGGGGCACGAAGCGACGGTAATTTCCATCTTGATTATAGTCGGTCGGCCGGGCGCTTGGGAAGGCCGCGTGTAAGCGCGCCTTGTGGGGCGCGCCCCGGCCTGCCACAATGGCCGAGAACGCTAACGCCCCCGTCGAATTTTTTGGGACCGCCGCCCCCTTGACCACGCTCGTCCTCAGCCATTCCGCCTGTCTTGGCCACGATCCCGGGACCTATCACCCGGAATCCCCGGCCCGCCTCGAGGCGGTGCTGGCGGGGCTGGCCGAGGTCCGCGGCCTCGAGCGCCGGGAGGCGCCGCTGGCCGAAGACCGGCACCTCAGGCTCGCCCACGCGGGGGCTTATGTCGAGGCGGTCCTCGCCACCATCCCGCGCGCGGGCCGTTGCGGCCTCGACCCCGACACGGTGGTCAGCCCCGGCTCGGGCGAGGCGGCGTTGCGCGCGGCGGGCGCCGTGGTAGCGGCGGTCGATGCGGTATGCAAGGGCGAGGCCAAGAACGCCTTCTGCGCGGTCCGCCCGCCCGGCCATCATGCCGAGGCGGCGCGTGCGATGGGGTTCTGCCTGTTCAACAACGTCGCGGTGGGCGCCCTCCATGCGCGCGCGGCGCACGGCCTTGCCCGCGTCGCGGTCGTCGATTTCGACGTCCACCACGGCAACGGCACGCAACACATGTTCGAGCGCGACCCGTCGCTGTTCTACGCCTCGACCCATCAGTATCCGTTCTATCCCGGCACCGGGGCGGCCGGGGAGCGCGGGATCGGCAACGTGGTCAACGTGCCGTTGGCGAGCCATTCGGGGGGGCCCGAGTTTCGCGCCGCCTTCACCAAGGAGATCCTGCCGGCGCTTGACAAATTCGCGCCCGAGCTGGTGATCGTCTCGGCCGGCTTCGATGCCCACGAGGCCGATCCCTTGGCGTCCCTCATGCTCAGGGAAGAAGACTACGAATGGGTGACGGCGGCGCTCGCCGAGGTGGCGCGCACCCACGCCAAGGGCCGCATCGTCTCCGCGCTCGAGGGCGGCTACGACTTGAAGGCCCTCGCCGCCTCGGCCGCCGCCCACGTGGCCGCGCTGATGGCCGCCTAAGAGAAACCATGCCGTCCTCGAAATCGCCGCCCCGATCCGCCCGCGCCAATTCGACCGCCCTCTCCCGCGCCGCCTTCGACTACAAGCCGCAGGACAGCATTGGCTATCTCATCCGCGAGGTCTTCCGCGCGGCGTCGCGCTCGCTGCAACAAAGGATCGCGCCGGCGGGCGTGAGTCTCGGGCAGTGGTACTTCCTGTGGGTGCTGTGGGAGGAGGACGGCCTCACCCAGCGCGAGCTGAGCCGGCGGGTCCGCATGATGGAGCCGACGACGGTAACCGCGCTGGCCGGCATGGAAAGGCGCGGCTTGGTCAAGCGACTGCGCAACCCGGTCGATCGCCGCAAGATCAATGTTTACCTGACGCCGAAGAGCCGCAAGCTGAAAGCGAGGCTGATGCCCTGCGCCTTCGATGTAAACCAGGTCTTGGGCCAGGGCATCGCGCCCGATGAGATGCGGCGGCTGCGCGTTATCCTTGAGCGCATGAAAACCAATATTATTCTTGCCGATGCGTATCAGCCGCGCGCCACAACGTCCTTGAGCGGCAGTTTCTCGTCGCCGAGAGAACCCGGGTCCACCCGCATGTTGGCCTCGACCAATTTTCGCGCCAAGCGCATGTCGCGGGCGGCATTGAGGGTGTAGGCGGCGACCACCGCGCCACCGGCAAGGGCGAAGGCGGTGAATCTCGGGCCCGCCGGGTCGCCGCGGAAGACCAGCCCGTCGATGCTCTCGGGCGCGCCCACCATCTGCAGGTTGACGTCGTACTGGTCGGTCCAGAACCAGGGCACCTGCGCGTAAGGGGTCGGCGCCCCGCACATGGTCCGCGCCACCGCAATCGCCTGGTTCTGGGCGTTGTGCCAGGATTCGAGGCGCAAATGGCGGCCGAGCGACGGATTGTAGTGCCGGGTCGCGTCGCCGGCGGCAGCGATGCGCGGGTCCGAGGTGGCGCCGAATTCGTCGACCAGGATGCCGTCGGCGACGGCGAGGCCGGAATCCGCGGCCAGCTCGTCGTTGGGCTTGATCCCGATCCCGACCACGACCAGGTCGGCCGCCAAGGCGGTGCCGTCGCCGAGCACGACCCGTTCGACTTTTGCCCGACCCTCGAACCCGATCACCCCGATGCCGAGGCGAAGCTCGACCCCGCGGGCGCGGTGGAGGCGCGCGAAGATGTCGCCGATGTCCGGCGGCACGGCGCGCCCCATCAGCCGCTCGGTGGCCTCGAGCACGCTGACGCGGGCCCCGCGCGTGCGCGCCGCCGCCGCCACCTCGAGGCCGATGAACCCGGCGCCGATAACGACGACGGAAGCCCCTTGCCGCAGCCCGGCCGCGATGGCCTGGCAATCGTCGAGGTCGCGCAACGTGAGCACCCCGGAGAGGTCCGCCCCCGGGACCGCAAGCGTGCGCGCCCGGCCGCCGGTGGCGAGCAGCAGCCGGTCATAGGCGAGCCTGTCGCCGGTGGACAAGAGGACCTGCCGCGCGGCCCGGTCGAGGGCCATGACGCGGATGCCCGGCCGAAAATCGATGCGCTCGGCCGCGTAGTATCCGCCCTCGCGCAGGAACGGCAGATGGGCCGCGGCCGGAGCGAGCAGGAGCTCCTTCGACAGCGGCGGCCGTTCGTAAGGGCGATAGCGCTCCTCGCCGACCAGCACCAGGGTGCCGGCGAAACCCGCCTGGCGGATGGTCTCCGCCGCCCGTCCGCCGGCGTGCCCCGCACCGACGATAAGGTACACTTGGCCCGCCATGGCGTCCGCGTCCCAAAAATCCGGCCTCCGGGCCGGGCTTGACCATACCGCCCCTCGCTGATAGCGTCTACGACGGTTAGCATTCTAAGGGATTGCATTGCGGGCTTCGGCGGCGGCCGGTCCGAACGCCGAAGAGACAAGGCCAAACGGACCGGCGCGTTCCTTCGTCCGGGTCTCGACCATCAGGAGGCGATCATGCGGCGTCTGGCGCTCATTGGTTCCGCGATCGTGGCGCTGTCGGCGAGCCCGGCCGGCGCGCAGCCCTACAATTTGACGCTGGCCGGGGCGAGCCCGGGCGGGCTGTGGTCGCTGATCGGGCTCGGGGTCGACGGGGCGGTGAAAGCCGCCTTTCCCGGCTCGACCATCACCTACCAGACCTCGGGCGGCGGGTTCGCGAATGTTTTGCTCGTTCAGCAGAACCGCGCCCCGCTCGGCATCGTGCACGGCGCCGAGCTCAAGGTCGCGACCGAAGGCACGGCGCCGTTCAGGGCGCCGGTCAAGGAGCTGCGAGTGATCGCCAACCTCTACAACTGGTCGCCGCAGCAGATCGTGGTGACGAAAAGCTTCGCCGACAAATATGGAATCAAGACCTTCGACGACATTGCGGCGAAGAAACCGCCGCTTCGGGTCGCCGTCAACAAGCGCGGCAACATCGCCGAGCACATTTCCGAGCGGCTGTTCGCGGCCATCGGGTTTCCCCTCGCTGAGATCGAGCAAAGGGGCGGCCTGGTCGTCTATGCGGCCTCCGAGGAGCAGAGCGACCTGATGAAGGACCGCCGCATCGACATGATCAACAACAGCATCTTCGTGCCGCAGAAATCGATCCTCGAGGTCGCCCACGCGCTCGACGTGGTGATGCTGCCGATCTCCGAGTCCGTGATCAAGAAAGTGGCGGCGGAGGTCGGCATCGATCCTTACGTGATCAAGGCGAAATCCTACGATTTCCAGACCCAGGACATCCCCACCGTCTCGCTCGGCGCCAGCTTGGTCGTGCACGAGAGCATGGACGAGAAGACCGCCTACAATCTGGCGAAGGCGCTCGTCGAGAACATCGACAAGATGCAAGGCGTTCACCCGTCGATGAAGGCGCTCACCCCGGAGCTGATGGTGAGCCAAGGCGTGATCCCCTACCACCCCGGCGCCGTGAAGTACTTCAAGGAGAAGAGGCTCCAGAGTTAGACACGGGAAAGGGGCGCAGGCCGGCGCCGACCCAGGACCCGGGATCGCGTTTTCGAGCGCCAGCCGCGAAAACGGGAGACCGGGGAGCAAACAGTTGGTCCTGTGGAGGCGGGTTCGAAACTCGCCCCTACGGTTGCCGATCCGAAAGGCGTCATCACGACTCGCTTTGTTGCGAAAGCAGGCCCTAGGGGGGCCGGCCGATGACGGCGGTTGATCTGCTGTTCGGCACCGGCAGCATCCGAGCTCCAGGCGGCTGGGTCGGGGGGGGAGCCAAGGTGCTGGCGGCTCTCATCGCCGTCGGCGTCATCTACGGGACGGTCTACGCGATCGTCGATCTCTTCCAGCTCACCATCGTTTTCTTGGCGGCGATGCTGGTGCTCGTGTTCCTCATCATCGGCGCGACAGCGGACGCCGATCCGGTGCGCATCCCGCCGCTCGACTGGGGATTGGCGCTGGCCGCCGCCGTCACCGGTCTCTACTTCGTCGCCAACAGCAGGACGATCATCACCCGGATGACGCTGTTCGACGAGCTGACAGCCTTCGATATCCTGTTCGGAACCGCTCTGCTCTTGTTGGTCCTCGAAGTGTCGCGGCGAACGACGGGGCTGGGGCTCACCCTGCTCGTCCTGTTCTTTTTCGCCTACGACCTGTTCGGCCATCGTCTTTCGGGCCCGCTCGGTCACGGCTTCATCCCCTACGACCACTTCCTCGACATCATCGTCTTCACGACCGACGGCATCTTCGGCGCGCCGCTGCGCGTTGCCGCCACCTATGCTTTCTTGTTCGTGCTGTTCGGGACGATGCTGGTCAAAGCCGGCGGGGGAGAGTTCTTTTTCAACCTGGCGGCGCGACTCACCGGGAAATCGGTGGGCGGCCCGGCCAAGATCGCGGTCATCTCCTCTGGCCTTTACGGAACGATCTCCGGCAATCCGGTCTCGGACGCGCTCACCACCGGATCGGTCACCATCCCGGTCATGATACGCCTGGGATATCCGCCCACACTCGCCGGCGCGATCGAGGTCGCGGCCTCCGCCGGCGGCTCGCTCGCGCCGCCGGTCATGGGGGCGGCGGCGTTCATCATGGCCGAGTACACCGGCATCCCCTATGTGGAGATCATGATCGCGGCGACCATCCCCGCCTTCCTCTACTACCTCGGCATTTATGCGCAGGTGCACTTGAGCGCGCTCCGGCTCGGCCTCAAGGGCTTGGACCCATCCGAAATTCCGAGCGCGCGCGCGACCATTGCCCAGGGCTGGGTGTTCGTGATCCCGATCCTCGTGCTGGTGCTGGCGATCGCGGCGGGCCTGTCGGTCAACCTGACGGCGGTGGTCGCCACCGTCGCCGTCGTCGCCGTCGCGGCGATCAGGCCGCGAACCCGGATAGGGCTCGTCGCGCTCTTCGACGCCTTGAGCGAAACCACGTTGCGGATGGCGCCGGTGGCCGGGGCCTGCGCGGCGGCCGGCTTGATCGTCGGCGGGCTGACGATGACGGGCTTGGTGGCCAAATTCGCCGACGTGATCACGCTCATAACGGGCAACAGCGTGTTCGTGTCGTTGCTCGTCACCGCAGTGCTGACCATCGTCTTCGGTCTCGGATTGCCGACCTCGAGCTCCTACATTCTCGCCGCCGTGCTCATCGGCCCGGTGCTGGTGAAGCTCGGCGTGTCGCTGATGGCCGCGCACATGTTCATCCTGTATTATGCGGTGCTGTCGGCGGTGACGCCGCCGGTCGCCATCGCCGCCTATGCCGTGGCGGCGATCGCGAAAAGCAATCCGCTGACGCTTTCCGTCCTCGCTTGTCGCATTTCCATCGTCGCTTTCGTGGTCCCGTTTGCGTTCGCCTATCATGAATCGATTCTCCTGACGGGAGATTTTGTCGGCATCGTCGGGTCCACTGTTCTCGCGATCATCGGCGTCGTGCTGTTGGCCATCGCCGTCGAGGGCCATCTGGACCGGGCGGTGTCGTGGCCGGCGCGGCTGCTGTTCGGGGCCGGGGGATTGTGCTTCTTCGGCTCCTCGGCGCCGATCCTGGCCGCCGCGGTCGGCCTGTCGGGCGCCGGCTCGGTCCTCCATCGTTTCGTGCCGCGCACACTCGGGGAACCGAAAGTCTGAGGCGCCGGCAAACTTGACATCGGCGCGGCGCGTAGCTATCATGATCTCGATGGTTCCCCTGCCGGGGATGAAAAGGGAACGCGGTTCGGGCGCACGCCTCATGCCGCGACAGCCCCCGCTACGGTAGGCGGCGAGCCGGACGCCATACGGCCACTGGGTGACTGGGAAGGCGGCGGACGGCAGAGACCCGCGAGTCCGGAGACCTGCCATCGGCGTGGTCAGCGCGAGCACATCGGACGGGGTGTACCGATGGGTGGTCGGCTTCCGCTGTTCTCGAGCGGGGGCCGCGCCTCGTTCGCGGTGACGTGTCAGACGTCCTGCGTCGAGGTGTCCGATGGCTCCGCCTACGCGAACCTCCGATTTTGTTCAGCCGTTCTTCCGGTCGCGCCTATTCATCGCGCTCGCTCTGACGGTCATCGCGATGCCCGCCATGGCAGGCGCGCGGCCGATGATCACGGTCGCGCAAGCGTTTCTCGCCGACACCCTTGATCCCATTCGAGGCAACGCCGGCTGGTCCTTGCAGTCCCATGGCGTCGCAGAGGGATTGTTCCGGCTCGACGAAGGCGGCGAGATCGTACCGCACCTCGCCGAAAGCGTCACGGCGGAGGGTCCGACGTGGCGCCTGCGCTTGCGCCCGGATCGCACATTCAGCGACGGCAGCCCGGTCGATGCCGAGACCGTCCGCGCCGCCCTGCTGCGCGCCAATACCGGTAATCCCATCGCCGCCGCGCAGACCGGCCGCCTGGAGATCGACATGCTCGACGCGCTGACGCTGCGGCTGCGTCCCGAACGGCCGGTGCCGGTCATGGCATCGGTTCTGGCCGAGTGGGCGCAGATGATCCATAAGCCGGTCGGCGGCCAGATCGTCTTCACCGGCCCCTACCGGATCGTCGAGCACCGGCCCGGAGATCGTATCGTTCTGCACCCGAACCCGCACTTCCCCGGCGCGCCGACCCGTCCGAACGTGACAGTGCGGCGGATCATCGATCCGCAGGCACGGGCGCTGGCGTTGGAAATCGGGGAAGCCGATCTTGCCTACGAGCTTGCCGCGGACAACCTGCCGCGCCTGCGCCGCAATCCCAACCTGACGATCAAGTCCACGCTGGTCGCGTACCAGTATATGATGTTCTTCCAGGCCAGCCGTCCCCCGCTCGACGACGTGCGGGTGCGACGCGCGGTCGATCTGGCATTGGACCGGGGCATGCTCGTGGAGGCAGCCGGCGGCGGCGAGGTGGCAACCGGCATTTACCCGTCCATCATGCCGTTCGCGCTGCCTGCGCCGCGGCCAACCGACCGCGCCCAGGCGGAACGCCTTCTCGACGAGGCGGGATGGCGGCTCGCTCGCGATGGCGTCCGCCGCAAGGACGACCGGGGGCTCGAATTGGTCCTGCTGTCCTCACCGCAAAGACCCGACTTTCTCACGCTGGCGCCGGTCGTGAAATCGCAGTTGGGCGCGCTCGGCTTTCGGATCGCGACCCGGGCGGTCGAGGCGATCACGACGGCCATCCTGGAGGGGAACTACCATCTTGCGTTCTTGGCGACCCATGCCGCCCCCGGCGGCGACGGCGCATTCATCCTCGAACGCCTTATGCGCTCGACGGCGGTGCACAACTTCTCTCGGCTTTCCATGCCGCGCATCGACGCCGTTCTCGACCGGCTTCGCGAGACCACCGATGGCAACGCGCGCACCGCGTTGCTCAAGAAGGCCCAGGCGATCATGTTCGAGGAGGCACCGGCGGCCTTCCTGATGACACCGCTCGTCCACACCGGGCTGTCCGAGCGCCTGGCCGACTATCGTCCCTATCCATCCGACTACTTCATCGTGCGGCCGGAGATGGGCTTGCGGCGATAGCGGCGAAAGGCGCGGGCCGCGCATGGTTCGTCTGGTCGGGCGCAGTTTCCTGCTGCTGTGGTTGGCGAGCCTGGTCGCCTTCGCCACCATCCGGGCGATGCCCGGCGACCCGGCGGTGCTGCTTTTGACCGATGCCCATCTGGCGGTCACCCCAGAGGCGATTGCCGCTCTCCATAAGGAATGGGGCCTCGACCGATCGCTGGTCGAACAGTATTGGTTTTGGCTGGCGCGGTTCATTTCCGGCGATTGGGGAACCTCGTTTCGGACCCGGCAACCGATCCTCCACGAATTCCTGGCCCGATTGCCGGTCTCGCTCGCGCTTGGCCTCGGCGGATTGGCGCTGGCAACCGCGGTGGCCATCGCGCTGGGGTTCGAGGCGGCGGCGCGCCCGAACGGCGTCGCCGACCGGCTCTCGCGCGCGATCACCGTCTTGTCCCAGTCGGTGCCGATCTTCGTCACTGGTCTCTTCGCGATCTGGCTCCTGGCTATTGAGTTCCGTTTGATCCGGCCGTTCTCCGGCGGATTCCTCGAACAGATTGTCCTGCCAACCCTCATCGTCGCTCTGTACTCGACCGGCTCGCTCGTCCGGGTGTTCCGCTCCGAACTGCGGGCCGTGCAGACTCGTCCCTTCTTCCGCACGGCCCTCGCCAAAGGGCTCTCCCCTCGGCAGGCGCTGCGACGGCATGGCTCCAGGCATGCGCTGTTCGGCCTGCTCGGCGCGCTGACGCCGGAGTGCGGCTGGGCCATCGGGGGCACCGCGGTCACCGAGGTCGTCTTTGCCGTGCCCGGCATCAGCGACTTCCTCGTCCAGAGCATCGCCGCCCGGGACTATTTCGTGCTCCAGGGCTACATCGTCGCCATCAGTGTCTGGATGCTCGCGGTGGGGCTCGTCGCGGGCCTCGTGCGGCGCCGGCTGGACCCGAGGATCCAATGAGGCGGCGGCTACCTCCTTCGGTCCTCGCCGTCATTTGCCTGGCAATCGTGCTCGCGGCGGTCTGGCAGCCGCACGACCCGGATGCCGTCGATTTACTGCTCCGCCACGCCGGCCCATCGCTGATCCATCCGCTCGGGACCGACCATCTCGGTCGCGATGTGCTGTCGCGGCTCATGGTCGGCGCGGGTCATACCGCGACCGTATTGGTCGTGGTCACCGTGGTCTCGGCTTTGACCGGGACGCTCATCGGCGTGATTGCGGCGCTCTCCGGCCGGCTCGTCGAGGGCGCCCTGGTGAGGGCGGCGGAATTCGTCATCGTCATGCCGCAACTCGTGCTGGCCCTAACCCTGACGACGCTGGTCGGGCTCACCCCGGTGACCGCGGGGGTCGCGCTTGGCGTCGCCGGTTGGGGATCCTACGCAATGCTTGCCCACCACCTCACGACCCGCGTCCTCGCCCAGGATTACATGCGCGCCGCCGAGGCGCTGGGGGCGGGGACATGGGGAAAGCTCCGGCGCCATGTTCTGCCGAGTATCCGCGATACCGTATCGACCTATCTCGGAAGCGATGCCGGCCGAAACGTGCTCAGCTACGCCGCGCTGGCCTTCCTCGGGTTGGGCGCCGACACCTCCCGCCCCGACTGGGGGGCCATGGTACACGAGTACCGGCTGTTCCTTTTCGACAACCCTGTGCTGCTCTTGTGGCCCACGCTCGCCATCACGGTCACGGCGGCAATACTCAACCTCGTCTTCGACGCCGGCGACGAAGTTGAACGCCTGTTGCGGAGATAACGTGAAAAGGCGTGCCGCCCTGCTTGTTGACCGGGGGCGCGCCATCGTGCTAAGCGATTGCTTCGAAAGCTATGTTTTTGGCCCGCCCTGGCGCACCCGGGCACTTCGGCTGCCGGCTCGGGCGGGGAGGCCAGCGGATGAACGGAAGGGGCATGGCAGCGGCCAGCGCACACGCCACGGCCGATCGGGCATGGCCCCGCGAGGGCGTGTCGCGGGTGCCCCACTGGGTCTACACCGATCCCGAGCTCTATGCGCGCGAGCAGGAGCGGATCTTCTGCGGGCCGAGCTGGAACTACGTCGGGCTCGCGGCGGAGATCCCGAACCCGGGCGATTTCAAACGCAGTTCGATCGGGGACAAGGCGGTGATCGTGACGCGCGACGCCGAGGGTGGGATCAACGTCGTCGTCAACAAGTGCGCCCATCGCGGCGTCCAGTTCTGCCGTCGCAGCCTCGGCAACACGCGCGAGTTCATGTGCCCCTACCACCAGTGGACCTATGACCTCAAGGGCAACCTCATCGGCGTGCCGTTCCGCCGCGGGGTCAACAAGCAGGGCGGCATGCCGGCCGATTTCAAGCCCGAGGACCACGGCCTGCGCAAGCTCGCGGTCACGGAGCGCCACGGCGTCGTCTTCGCGAGCTTCCGCCACGACATGCCGTCCTTCGAGGACTACCTCGGGCCGCCGATGCTCAAATATTTCGATCGCGTGTTCGACGGGCGCCCGCTGACGCTGCTCGGCTACATGCGCCAGGCCATCCGCAGCAACTGGAAGCTGATGTTCGAGAACATCAAGGACCCCTATCACGCGAGCCTGCTGCATGTCTTCCTGGTCACCTTCGGGCTCTTCCGGGCCGATCAGCCCTCGGCGGTCGAGATGGACGACAGCGGGCGGCACGCGGCGCTCATCTCGCGCAAGGGCGAGCAAAAGGCGAGCGAAGCCACCGCCGACATGAAGTCGATGCGGCCCGATTTCAAGCTCAACGACGCGCGGCTCCTGGACCCGGTGCGCGAGTTCCCGGGCGAGGCCACGGTGGTTATGCAGACGCTGTGGCCGAACCTGATTATCCAGCAGCAGTCGAACACGCTGGCCACGCGCCAGCTGGTGACGCGCGG
The DNA here is from genome assembly GCA_052387815.1 of Pseudomonadota bacterium. Taxonomy (GTDB): domain Bacteria; phylum Pseudomonadota; class Alphaproteobacteria; order CACIAM-22H2; family CACIAM-22H2; genus JBQTIU01. The sequence continues at coordinate 110,195 of JBQTIU010000022.1, read as the reverse complement.
ACCACGGGAATTCGAATTGGTGTGGACCTTCTTCGGCTACGCCGCCGACAGCGAGGAGATGACGACGCGCCGCCTGCGCCAGGCCAACCTGATGGGGCCGGCCGGCTATGTCTCGGTCGATGACAGCGAAATGATGGAATTCTCGCAACTCGGCGTCGCGCCCTATCCCGATGACGCCAGCGTGCTCGAGATGGGCGGGCGCGAGGTCCGCAACGAGCCGCACCTGGTCACCGAGACCTCGGTCCGCGGTTTCTATAAGCATTACCGCGAAGTCATGGGGCTGTGAGGGTCGCGGCCGTGCAACGCCCGACCAATGCGCGAGAGTCCATGGATCCGCGCGAGCTGCGCGAACTGCGCCTCGAGATCGAGGATCTCTACTGCGACTACGCGACCTGCCTCGACGACGACGAGCTCGAGCGCTGGCCCGACTTGTTCACCGATGAGTGCACGTACAAGATCATTCCCCGCGAGAATTTCGATCGCGGCTTGCCGCTCGCCACCCTGCGCTGCGAGAGCCGCGGCATGCTCAAGGACCGCGTGGTCGCGATCCGGCAAACGGCCGTCTACGCGCCGCGGTTCATGCGCCATCTCGTCGGGCCGGTCCGCATCCGGGGCATGGTCGACGGCGTCATCGAGGCCCAGGCCAGTTACCTCGTCCTCGAGACCAGGGTCGACGAGGAGACTCGGATCTTCAACACCGGACGCTATCTCGACAAGCTGGTCCGCCACCAGGGCCGGCTGGTGTTCAAGGAACGGCTCTGCGTCTTCGATTCGAACCTCGTGCCGGCCTCGCTGATCTACCCGATCTGAAGGCCAGCGCAAAAGGAAAGGGCGGCCATGCCTACTCGGCCGCCGCGCGCTTGAGCAGACCCGCGCGCCGCAACACCTCGTCCAAGCGTCGCGCGAGCTCGGGCGTGGCCGGCACCATCGGCAGCCGGTGCTCTTCGTTGGCGAGCAGGCCCAAGCGCTTCATCATGTATTTCATTGGGATGGGGTTGGTGTCGAAGAACACCGCCTGATTGAGCTCGAACAGCTCGTAATGAAGGGCGCGGGCTTGCGCAAGCTTGCCGGCCGCCGTCGCTTCGTAGAGCGCCGCCACCTTGCGTGGCGCAAGGTTGCCGACCGCGTTCATGAGTCCCGCCGCGCCGACCGCCAGCATCGGAAAGCTCAAATCCTCGAGGCCGACGAACACCCGGAACTCGAACCCGAGCCGGGCCAAGAGCTCGGTCACCAGGTTGAGATCGTTGACAGCGTGCTTGATTCCGACCAGGTTCGGCACTCGCTCCGCGATGGCGGCGATCGTGTCGGCGGTCAGGTTGACGGCCGCGCGGCCCGGGATGTGGTAGATCATGAGCGGAAGGGCGGTCTGCCGGCCGATGTCCAGGTAGTAGTCGACGAGGCCGCGCTGGGGCGGGCGGATGAAGTACGGCGTGACGACGAGCACCGCATCGGCGCCGGCCTTCTCGGCCGCGCGCGTGAGCGCCACCGATTCGGCATGGCTCTGCGAGCCGGTGGCCGCCACGACCGCGATGCAGCCGGATGCGGCCTCGACCGCCACCTCGACCAGCTTGTTGCGCTCGGCGATCGTAAGGGTGGTCGGCTCGCCGGTCGTCCCGTTGACGACGATGCCGTGCGAGCCCTCCTTGATCTGCCGCTCGACGAGTCCGGCATAGGCGTCGTAGTCGACCTTGCCGTTCGTGAACGGGCTCACCAGCGGCGGGTAGGAGCCGCGCAGCTTGTCCTTGGCCAGCTCGATCATGGGCGCCTCAGCCCGCCCTGGCCCGGTTGGTCTCGAAGCCGGGCTCGGCGCCGAGCAACGCCGCCGGATGCTTCAGGCTTTCCTGCCACAGCAGGGATTCCATGTTGATGTTGAGCGGCTGATCCTGAACGGTGAGCTCGTACACGTAATCGCCGTAGGAGGCGTGGTTATGGACCGCCCAGCCGGGGGCCGACAGCATCAGGTCGCCGGCCTTCCAGGTGTAGACTTTGCCCTCCACCGTGCTGCGGCCGCTGCCTTGGAAGTAGTAGTTGATCGCGGCCGAGGAATGGCGATGCGGCCGGTCGACGATCTTGGGCGGGCGAATCGTCATCGTGGCGAAGAAGTTCGGGGTCGTGCCGTTGGTCCGCCCGGTCGCCGGGTTGTAGAGCAGATAGAGCCGGCGGCCGACGTAGTCCTTGCCCAGCGCCTCGAGCTTGTCGAGATGTTCCTTGACCAGCTTCCACGGCCAATGCAGGGGCTTCGATTCCACGGCCTGGGGATTGATCAACAGCTCGTATGGCATCAGCCAGGCGCCGTCCTCGGTGAGCTCGAAGGTCCCGTACGGGCTCTTGCGGCGCGGATCGGCCGCCGCCGGCTCGGCCGCGCGGGGCACCGCCGCGACGATCGGCGGAGACTCGTCGACGACGTGGATGTTGAGCTTGTCGAGCAGCGCGGCGTTGGAGTAGGCGAGCCGGACCTGCAGCTCCCCGGTGTCGTTGATATGCCAATACGTCGTATACGAGGGGTGGTTCCACACGTCGTACTGCGCGAATTCGATCCGCTTGCCACCGATGACGCCGGCCCCGGCCCCCTGGATGCAGAAACTGACCTGGGTCGAGTTGTGGCGGATCGGCGCCGTCTTCTCGCCGGGCTTCAGCACGCAGAGCTTGACCTCGATGCCGGCCGCGAGCCCGAGACCCGGCGGCCTCGCCTGGGGGTGAACGATCAGCGATTCGCGCCGTCCGTTCGCCGGCGCCGGCAGCGAGGCGAGCCGCGCGATTTCGCTCTCGATCGCCTCCTTGGGAACGACCACCGGCGGCCACAGGTCGAGGTTCGGCGCGCTCACGCCGGTCCGGTCGATGAAGTATTTCTCGCTCATGATGCGGCTCCTCTCTTCTGCGCGGGCGCGACGGCCCGCAACCTGGGCATGGCGCGCTCCGGGCGCGGAATGCGGCGACCGAGACCGCGCTCGACGGCGCGCCGATAGACTTCGATGCCGACCGACAGGTCGGAAACGCCCATTCCCATCGCCTTGAACAGCGTCAAGTCGGTGTCAGGCGACCTCGACTTGCGGCCGACCACGACCTTCGACAACGATTCGACGGCCTCCCAGGCGACCGGGTCCGACCCGTAGCGATCCATGAACTCGCGCGACAGCCTCTGGACCTGGGGCGGGCTGTCGACCACCACCCGGCCGCAGCGCACGAACAGGTCGTGGGCGAACTCGACCCGGGCGGGCACGATGGCCCCCACCGCGTTGATGTGCGCCCCGCGCGCGACCATGGCGGAGCTAAGGAAGGGCGAAGTGGCGCGCGTCACCAAGGTGATGATGGGCGCATCGCGGACGGCCTCGGCGACCGAGCCGGCGGCGGCCGCCGGAATTTGCAGTTCCTTGGTCACGCGGTCCGCGAACCGCGCTCGGTTGGCCGGCGTCGGGCTGAAAACCCGCACCCGCTTGAGCGGCCGCACGGCGGCGACCGCCGCGACCTGCGTGATCGCCTGTTTTCCCGTCCCGATGATCGCCAGCTCGTCGGCCGCGGGCATGGCGAGCCATTGCGTGGCGACGCCCGAAATGCCTCCGGTCCGCAACTGGCCGAGCGCGAATGCCTCGATGATCGCCTTGAGCGAGCCGTCATGGGCGTCGAACAGCAGCAGGAGCGGCGTGGCGCCGCCCCCGGTATGCGCCCAGGTCTTGGTGCCGACGAAGCCGGTGGCCGGGAAGATGGCCCCGATGGCATGGAGCGTGTCGTCTTTGCCCCAGGTGGCATGCGTCTTGACCATGTTCTCCGCCTCGCCGCGCCCCTCCGCGGCGAGGCCGCGCTCGAGGGCGACGATCGCATCCCCCATATCGATGAGGGCGACCGTTTCGGCCTCGGTGATCCACAGCGGCTCGCGGGCCGTGGCCGGAATCGCGCTCATGCCTTCGCCTCCGCAAATATGGACGGCACGGGTGGGGCGAGCGCGAGGGTGTTGACGATCAAGGCGTGGGTGACGTAGCGACCGATCAGCATGAGCACGGCCATCGACCGGGCGGGACCGACGGCGCGGACCACGGCGTCGAATTTCTCGCCGACGCCGCGGCCCTGGCGCTCGATGACCGCCACGACCAAGCGTTGCACCAGCCGCTCGTCCTCGGAGAGGGGTGTGCCGGCAGCCGGATCGAGCGCGTTGACGGCGCCGATCCACTCCGGCGAAAAACCGAGCCGCCGGCACAGCCGTTCGTGCTGGTGGCGCTCATACGCGTTGTCCATGCTCCCGGCGACCGTCAGGGCCACCACTTCGGTGAGGTTGTCCGGCAGGGCTTCCTTGAGATCTTCGGTGAACCGCATGAACGAGAGGAGCGCCGCCGGCTGGTGGCCCGCGCATTTGAAGAACTCACCGAGATAACCGAGGCGTTTGACCCGCGGCGCCAGCGCTTGCCGCAGCGCCGGGGCCAGGTCCTCGATCTCGAGCCGCGGGATCAGCATGCTCATGTTGCGCTCGCCCGATCACGCCGCCAAAGAGACCGCCGTCAGCCCCCCGCCGGAGTCGCGACATGGATTTCCTCGCCCACGATCTTGACCGGATAGGTGCGCAGATCCTGCGTCACCGGCGGGCTGAGCGCCTTGCCCGAGGCGATGTCGTAACGGCCCTGATGAAGCGGGCATTCGATGACCCCCTCCTCGATGTAGCCCTCGGACAAGCTGGCCTGGGCATGGGTGCAGGTATCGTCGGTGGCGTAAAGCGTCCCATCGACGTTGTAGAGCGCCAGCACGAACCCACCGACGCGCACCTGCCTTGCCTCGCCCGCGCCGAGCTCGCCCACCCGCCCGACCGCGTGCCACGTCATCGCCGGCTGATCGCCCATCCCTCTATTCCCCTCGCTCGTATCGACACCCGCTGGCCGCGGCCGAAGGTTCGGCTGGGCTCGACGATCAGCGGCGACCGCGACCTAACACTTTGAAATCTTAGTATTCCGGCCGCCGACCGTCAACGGTTGGCGGAGCTGGCCCGCGACCGGAATGCTTGAGCCCGGCCCAGGGCGCGGCAAACCGCGAGGGCGCCGCGTAGAGCGTTCGCGGCGGCTGCGCGATCGGCCGCGGAGAGCAACCCGATCCGTCGCAATATCAGGCTGTTGTCGAGCGTGAACAGCTTGCAGCGGAAGACCGAGGCGAACGCCAGGCCGGCCGAACCGAGGTCCCGAAGCGGGACATCGCTTGGCCAGGAGGGATTGCGGGCATCGGTGATCATGCCGAGAATCGTCCGCTGGTGATCGGCCTGGAACTGCCGTGGCGACAAGGCGACCGCTGGCCGCCGTTTGGCGCGCTGGCGGTCGGTGAAAGGGAACGGCACGACCACGACGCTCCACGGATCATAGATCGGCATAGGCCTCTTCGTCGTAGGGCGAATTCCATTCCGTCAGGGTCGCGTCGAGACTCTTGAGATAATCGCGGTCGGCAGCCCGGGCCGCCCGGCGCTTCAGGCTCACGCGGCGGCCCTCGACCCGGAATTCGACGACATCGCCCGCCTTGAGGCGCAAAGCCCGTCGAATCTCGGCCGGAATGGTCGCTTGGTACTTGCGGGTCAAACGTGATGACGGCATGTGCGCATCCTTGCGCTTGCCTCGACCTCGCGGTTGTAATGCAAACGTATTACCGAATCAAGGTCTCGCCGGCGGGCGCCATTGGCTGCACCTTGTCCGGGCGCCGCCGCTCGCCTAAACTGCGGCCATCCCGCGACGGAGCTTCCCCATGGCCGAACCGCCGATCCCGCCCGACATCGCCAAGCTCGGCTTCGAGGACGCCCTCAAGGAGCTCGACGACATCGTGCGCGCGCTCGAGTCCGGCAAGGGCAAGCTCGACGAGGCGATCCGGGCCTACGAGCGCGGCGCCGCCCTCAAGCGGCACTGCGAGAAGAAGCTGGCCGAGGCGCAGGCCCGGATCGAGAAGATCACGTTCGGCGCCGACGGCAGCGTCAAGAGCGAACCGGTCTCGCTCGGCTGAGGGCGGCTGCCCTTGGACGCCGTCTCCCCGCGCCTCAAGGACGCGCTGGCCGCCGCCGCCGCCGCGCTCGAGGCGATGCTTGAGCGCCTGCTTCCCGCCGACGACGGCCCCGAGGGACGGCTTGCCGCCGCCATGCGCTATGCCAGTCTCGGCGGCGGCAAGCGCCTGCGCCCGTTCCTGGTCCTCGAAGGCGCCCGGCTGTTCTCGGTCGCTCCAGCCGCGGCGCTGCGCGCCGCCTCGGCGATCGAAATGGTGCACTGCTATTCCCTGGTCCATGACGACCTGCCGGCGATGGACGACGACGACTTGCGGCGCGGTCGCCCGACCGTCCACAAGGCCTTCGACGAGGCGACGGCGATCCTCGCCGGCGACGCGCTCTTGACGCGCGCCTTCGAGGTGCTCGCCGATCCCTCGACCCATGGCGACCCGCAGGTCCGCGCCGAGCTTGTGCTGGCGCTGGCGCGCGCGGCGGGCGCCGAGGGCATGGTGGCCGGCCAGATGCTCGACCTCGCCTCTGAGCACCAGGCGCTCGATGCCGCCCGGATCACGCGCCTGCAGCGCCTCAAGACCGGCGCGCTGATCGGCGTCGCCGCGGCGGCCGGGGCGATCCTCGGCCAGGCGCCGGCCGTCGCGCGGGGCGCGCTCGGCGCGTTCGCCGACGATCTCGGCCTCGCCTTCCAGATCGCCGACGACCTGCTCGACCGCCAAGCCACGGCGGCCGAGCTCGGCAAGAAGACCGGCAAGGACGCCGGCCGCGGCAAGGCGACCTTGGTCGCCGTGTTAGGGCCCGATCGCGCCCGTGCCGAGGCGCGACGGCTCGCCCAACGCGCGGCCTCGCATCTTGATTTATTCGCCGAAAGCGCCGATCTTCTGCGCGATCTGGCGCGCTTTGTCGTCGACCGGCGCGCCTGAGGGCGAGTCATGACCGAGACCGGCCCGCAGTCGGGACGGACCCCGCTCCTCGACACCGTCCGCGACGTATCGGCCTCGCGCGGAATTAACGTCGCGTAGGTGAAGCAGTTCGCCGGCGAGCTCCGCTGGGAAACGATCGACGAGGGTGTCGCGCACCGGCGGGCATCTCGGCGCGGGGTCGGCGTGGTCCAGCTCACCGTGGCGGCGGGGCGAAGAGCGTGAGCGCGGCTTGTTCCGGCGTCAAAACGCGACGCCCTCGCGGCGGATGTTCTGGTAGGGGGAGAAGTCGCTGTGCGCGAAGGTTTCGGCATCCGTGAAGATCGGCATCAAGACGCTCTCCTCCATTCTGCCCTTCGGCACGCCGCGCGTATTGAAAAATACGGAGGCGCGGCTGTCGAAGCGGCGCGGCAGAGCCACGAAGAAATCGTGGCGCGGCAGCGCGCCGCGATAGATGCGGCGCTGGCTGCGAACCCGCCGGTAGGGGCGGACGGCCACCGCCGGCCGGCACACGTCCGCCGAAACGTGTGCCGAGAGTTCGAGCACGAACTCTTGGTATCCAGCATGGGCCCGCTGCTGCGCGGCGCCTAGGCTCGCTTCCTGATACTTTCACCCGATTCCCCTGCCGGCAAACCGTTGCGAACGCGCCTCGACGTGGGCCTGGTCGAGCGCGGGCTGGCCGAGTCTCACCGGCCGGCACGGGCGTCAGGGGAACCGTTTACGTCATTGCAAGCAGCCGTCGGGCGCAGCGCACAAGCTCTTCAGCGTTTCCAAGGTCGCGCTCGGCCTCGGCGCAGGTGATTTCTTTTTCGTCGCTGCAATCGGCTGCTTGCCGATGCTCCTGCGCCGTAATGATGGCCCGGTGGAGATGAACCGAGACGAGGCCGGTATTGGCGAAGTGCTGGCCGAAGGCGGAGATCACCGCCGAGTGCTTCGAGAAGCTCGAGTCCTTTGAAAGCAAAAGTGCCTGCGCCGCCGCAAACATGGCGTAGTACGCTCGGGACGAGGCAAAGGCCGGAAAACCGTGCAGCAGCAGAAGGTTGGCGGCGCCGAGGCGTCGATCCGCAAGCCTCAATAGCTCCGCTCATCGGGTGTCATATCCGTACGCCTTCTCGTCGCACATTGCGATAATAGGGCATGCCGCTCAGATCGATTCTCTGCGGCGTTGTGTAGACGCAAGATATCGGTGTGTCGTACTTGAGAGACATATCGCAAACGATGTTGAGCGCTCCATCCTTCAGTTCCTTGATCGCTGTTTCGTCGGATACCACAACGAGGACATCGATGTCCGCATCCGGCTCGCCGTCGCCACGAGGCCGCGAACCGTAAAGGACGAGTCGGTCGAGCCGCGGCCCATATAGCGCGCGCATTCGGGCGCTGAGCTCAGACAGAACGATCGACAACGGTGCGTTCATGATCGCAGTATAGCCAGCGATGAAGCCAAGGGAAAAGGCCGGCAAACCGCCGCGAACGCGCCTCGACGTGGGCCTGGTCGAGCGTGGGTTGGCCGAGACCCGGGCCAAGGCGCAGGCACTCATCCTGGCCGGAAAGGTGTTTGCGGGCGCGCGCCGGCTCGACAAGCCGGGCCTCGCGCTCGCCGCCGATGCGGCCCTCGAGGTACGCGGGGCCGACCATCCGTGGGTGTCGCGCGGCGGCGTCAAGCTCGCCCATGCCCTCGACCATTTCGGCATCGACCCCCGGGGCCGCGTCGTCCTCGACATCGGCGCCTCGACCGGCGGGTTCACCGACGTGGCGTTGGCGCGCGGGGCGGCCCGGGTCTACGCGGTCGATGTCGGCCGCGGCCAGCTCGCCTGGAAGCTGCGCCAAGACCCGCGGGTCGTGGTGCGCGAGAAGACCAATGCACGCTATTTGACCGGCGCCGAGATTCCCGACCCCGTCGACCTCATCGTCTGCGATGCGAGCTTCATCGGCCTCGAAACCTTGCTGCCCGCCCCTTTGGCGCTCGCCCGCGCCGGCGCCTTTTTGATCGCCCTCATCAAGCCGCAATTCGAGGTCGGCCGAGGGCGCGTCGGCAAGGGTGGGGTGGTGCGCGAGGCGGCGCTCCACCGCGCGGTCGGCGAGCGGATCGCAGGCTGGCTCGAGCGCCAGCCCGGCTGGCGCGTCTTGGGGGTGTGCGAAAGCCCGATCCTCGGCCCCGCGGGCAACCGGGAATTCCTGATCGCCGCGCGCCGCCGCTAAGGGCCGGTCCGGAAAGTCCGCTGGGGTCGCGACGCGACCTACGGCCGAAATCGGCAGCGTCGCGACCTAGGTTCGGGATTCGGTGCGCAAGCCGGCGTCCTTCCAGCCGAGCAGGCCGTCGCTCAGGGTCGCCGGAGCGGGGTAGCCGGCCACGAGGAGCGCGGCGGCGGCCTTGGCCGACCGGCTGCCCGCCAGGCCGTAGAGCACCGCCTGCGGTCGCCCACGCGTGGCTGACACCAGGCACGGGTCGAAGGCGGACAGCGGCATCAGGCTCGCGCCGGGGATGTGCTCCTCGCTGTATTCCTCGCGCTCGCGCACGTCGATGAGCACGGCCTGGCCCCGCCACAGCCAACGTCGAAGCGTCGTGGCATCGATATCGGGGGCCGAAGCTGCGGTGGCCATATTTACATCTTCGGTATGTGAAGTCAATAGTTATACATAAAAAGAATAGCATTAAGATAATTCGATAATAAATTCATGTGAAATCCACGAGTTCCCGGCGCACCACGGCGGTGCCGGCGACCAGCGCCTTGAGCTTGGCGTAGGCGACCTCGCGCCCGAGCAGAGCCATGCCGCAATTGGTGCACGGGTAAAGCCGCTCGGGCGGCACGAACTCGAGCGCGCCGCGCAGCGTACGGGCCACGTCCTCCGGGCTCTCGACACGATGGGTGGCGACGTCGATCGCGCCCACCAGGACCTCCTTGCCGGCCAACAGGCCGAGGAGCGACATCGGCACGCGGGAGTTCGCGCATTCGAGCGAAACCTGGTCGATACGGCTCTTGGCGAGAAGGGGAAAGGTCGATTCGTATTGCCGCCACTGCGTCCCCAGGGTGAGCTTCCATTCGATGTTGGCCCTGATGCCGTAGCCGTAGCAGATATGGACCGCCGTCTTGCAGCCCACACCCTCGATCGCGCGTTCCAACGCCGCGATCCCCCAGTCGCGGACTTGGTCGAGATAGAGATTGAAGGCCGGTTCGTCGAACTGGATCACGTCGAGCCCGAGCGCGGCGAGGTCGCGCGCTTCCTCATTGAGCGCGCGCGCGATCTCGAAGGCGAGCTTGACCCGGTCGCGGTAGTGCTCGTCGGCGATCGAATCGACGATGGTCATGGGACCGGGCAGGGTGAACCTGAGCGCCCGCGAGGTGTGGCCGCGGGCGAAGCGCACCTCGTGCGCATGGACGGGAGCGCGCCGGTGGATCGGCCCGGTGACCGTCGGAACCTCGGCCGCGAAGCGGCCCGCCCTGAGGCCGATGACGGTTCGCTTGGTGAAGTCGATGCCCTCGATGCCCTCCAGGAACCCGTGGACGAAATGTTGTCGCGACTGCTCGCCGTCGGTGACGATGTCGATGCCGGCATCCTCCTGCAGCTTGAGGGCGGCGAGCACGGCGTCGCGCTTGCCCTCGGACAGGGCCTCGTCGGACAGCCGCCACGGCGCCGCCAGCATGAGCGGCTGGGCGAGCCACGACGGCTTGGGCAGGCTGCCGGCGATGGTGGTCTTGAGAACCGTCAAACTCTTGTCCTCCTGCGCCCGCCAGCGAACGATTCCAGGGACAGCCCCGGCGCCGTGGCCGGCAGCCGGGACACCGGGATCACGCCTCGTTCGAGGCCGCGCTCGCCTCCGTGGGCGGCCAGTAGCGCTGCATGGCGGCTAGGATTTCGGCCGCGCCGCGGTCGTAACCCTGGGTCGAGATCGAAAAACCGTTGGCGAGGCCGCGCCGCTTGACGACCGGGTCGCCCAGGAAACTCTGGCCCAGCTTGAGGTCGGTGAAGGAGCCGGGATCGACGGCGACATCGAGCCGCCCGCCCAACGGCCCGCGGATCGCGCTGGCGTGCCGAATCCGCGACCACGGGATCGGGACCAGGGACACGCCGGCAAGATATAGACCTTGGGCATCGACGACGATCTGCGGATGGCGATCCTTGAGCTGGGTCATCGCCGTATACCAGTAGATGGCGATCACGGCGGTGAAAATCGCGGCCGGTGCGCTCGCCTCGCCGTCGCCGATGCCGGCAGCGAGGACGCCGACGGCGAGGCCCAACAGGGCGACCGCGAAGGCGAAATACATCCACCCGTGGAAGAGCGACCGATACGCCCGAAAGACGGCTTCCGGCGACGCCGCCGACGCGGCCGGCGCGCCGAGGGTCACTCGCATTGCGCCTTGTGCCGCAACAGATGGTCGGCGAGCACGCAGGCCACCATCGCCTCGCCCACCGGCACGGCGCGGATGCCCACGCAGGGGTCGTGGCGGCCCTTGGTCGAGACGACGACCTCTTCGCCGCTCGTCGTCACGCTCCGCCGGCCTGTGAGGATCGAGCTGGTCGGCTTCACCGCGAAGCGGGCAACGATGTCCTGGCCGGTGGAGATGCCGCCCAGGATACCGCCGGCGTTGTTCGACAAGAACACGACTTTGCCGTCCTGCATGCGCATCTCGTCGGCGTTGTCCTCGCCTGCCAGCCCGGCGGCGCCGAACCCGGCCCCGATCTCGACGCCCTTGACCGCGTTGATGCCCATGAGCGCGGCGGCGATGTCGGCATCGAGCTTGCCGTAAATGGGCGCGCCCAACCCCGCCGGCACCCCGCTCGCCACGACCTCGATCACCGCGCCGGCCGAGGAGCCGCGCTTGCGGACGTCGTCGAGAAAGGCTTCCCAGGCCTTGGCCTGGTGGGCGTCGGGGCACCACAAGGGATTGCGCTCGACCTCCGCCCAGTCCCAGCGCGCGCGGTCGATCTTCAAGGGCCCGATCTGAACGAGCGCGCCGCGGATGACGACGCCGAGACCCAGGATCTTGCGGGCGATCGCCCCGGCCGCCACCCGCATCGCCGTCTCGCGGGCCGAGGAGCGGCCGCCGCCGCGGTGGTCACGGATGCCGTATTTGACCCAGTAGGTGTAATCGGCATGCCCGGGCCGGAACTTGTCGCTGAGCTCGCTGTAGTCCTTGGCGCGCGCATCCTCGTTGTCAATCGACAGCGAGATCGGGGTACCGGTCGTCTGCCCCTCGAACACCCCGGACAGGATCTTGACGGTGTCGGACTCGCGGCGCTGGGTCGTGAACCGCGACTGGCCGGGCCGGCGCCGGTCGAGCCAAAACTGAATGTTGGCCGGGTCCAAGGGGAGGCGCGGCGGCGCGCCGTCGACCACGCAGCCGATCGAGGGACCGTGGCTTTCACCCCAGGTCGTGACCCGGAACAGCACCCCGAAGCTATTGCCGGTCATCCGTGCCTGTGCTCAAGCTTTCGGCTTGAAGCCCGCCAACATCTCCGCCACCTCCGCCACGGCGTCGACCGCCAGCATGCCGACCACATGATAGCCGCAATCGACATGATGGACCTCCCCCGTGACCCCGCGCCCGAGTTCGCTCATCAGGTAGAGAGCGGCGCCGCCCACATCCTCGATGGTCGAGTTGCGCTTCAAGGGCGAGTTGAGTTCGTTCCATTTGAGGATGTAGCGGAAATCGCCGATGCCCGAGGAGGCCAGCGTCTTGATCGGCCCGGCCGAAATCGCGTTGACGCGAATGTTCCGGTGGCCGAGATCGACGGCGAGGTAACGCACGCTCGCCTCGAGCGCGGCCTTGGCGACGCCCATGACGTTGTAGTGCGGGATGACGCGCTCGGCCCCGCAATAGCTGAGCGTCAGCAGGCTGCCGCCCGCGGCCATGTGCGGCGCCGCCCGCCGAGCGATATCGGTGAACGAAAAGCAGGAAATATCCATCGTCTTGAGAAAGTTGGTGCGCGTGGTGTCGATGTACTTGCCCTTGAGCTCGTCCTTGTCCGAATAGGCGATGGCGTGGACGACGAAGTCGAGGCGGTCCCACCGATCGCGGAGCTCGGCAAAGACCGCGTCCAGGCTCTGGTCGTCGCCGACATCGCAAGGCAGCATGATCGTCGAGCCAAGCGAGGCGCCGAGCGGCTTGACGCGTTTTCCCAGTGCTTCGCCCTGGTAGGTGAAGGCCAGTTCCGCCGCTTGCGCGGCGAGCGCACTGGCGATGCCCCAGGCGAGCGAGCGTTCGTTGGCGACCCCCATGACCAGCCCGCGCTTGCCGGCCATCAGGGGCTTGGATTCGGTCATGGAAACGCGGTGCTCCAGCTGGGGATTCGGTGATCGGGCCCGCATCCTACACCAATGCCGAGAGGGGTCAAACGAGCCGGGCCGGGAAGGCTTATCCCGTTGTCCCATGTCAGGCTGGATTTGGGGCTGGCGTCCCGTCATAATCCGGCCCGATGGCCAAGAGGCAGCCTTCCATCCTTGAATTTCAGCGGCGGTTTCCGAATGAAGCGCTGTAGCGACGTCCTGAGCTCAATCTGCCGACGGCGAGAAAATCTCGGCTCATGGGACAACGGGATAAGCCCAGGGGAATCGGGTGAAGGTGTCAAGAAGCGATGAGGCTAGCGAGGAAGGTATCATCCCAGGCGGCGGTTTTTCGCCTGAGGCGGAGGGAGTCTTTGCCTGGAGCCTTTCGGATGAGGTGATAGGCGATGTGCTTCAAGGTGGTGAAGTTGGCGGGGGCGTTATCGGTGCGGACGCGGCATTCGTCATCGCGAAAGATCATGTCCATGACCCCGTGGAGACGGTTCTCGACGGCCCAGTGGGCGCGGATGATCGGGCCGATCTGGCTGGCGAGCCATGCCAATGAGATGATGTAGAAGCGGGTTTCCTGCTCGATCTTGTCGCCGATTTCGCGCCGGCTTTCGACCATGACGACGCTTTGCAGTTCCGGCCAATCATGGCGTTGCTGCCGCCAGGCGGCATCGTGGATGACCGTATAGGTCCGGGTTTCGATGCGGCCGTGATCGCCGTCGACCGTCTCGTGCCGGCTGACCGTCGTCTCCTTGAAGCGGTTGGCTTTCTGCTCGGCGGCGAAGACCTCGACATCGTCGCGCAGCGATCCTTGGTTGCCGTTGAGCGCGAGGACGCAATCGGCCTTCTGGTCGACGATTTTCCGGGCGATGTCGGGCTGGCAGCCCATCGCAGCGATGGTCACGATGGCGCCCTCGATCGCCATCATGTCGAGCAGCTTGGGGATAGCGACGATTTCGTTGGACTTTTCCGCCACCTTGACCTGCCCGAGCACGAGGCGCTGGCGGGCGGCGAAGGCCGAAACCATGTGGATCGGCGCTTTCGCGTTCTTCTTCTGGGAGGAGCGGCGTGAGGTCTTGCCGTCGATGGCAATGACCTCCGCCGACGGGCCGGTCAGCGCCACAATCCAAGCGACGAAGCAGGGCTGGAATTTCTCGGCGTCGAGCGTCGCAAAGATATCGCCGCGGTGATCATGCGAGGGTGTCCCGCCGCGAAACGGGCCGGAACCGCCGCAGCAAACCAAGCTTCTGCTCGCCGAACCGGTCGATATCGACGAAGGTTTCCGCGCCGCCCAGCCCCGCGAGCAGACACAACAGCAGCACTTCGTCGAGCGGATAGATCACCTTGCCGGGCTGGCGCGGGTCCGGAAAATCCTTGAAATAGCCAAGGAATACAACCGCTTCACCGAGCGCTCCCGTCGCCGCCCATACCTTCTCCATCGCCGTCCTCCCAGGTCCGAACCGGAGGACACTCCCAGATTCAGAACTTCACCCCGTTGTCACCAACTTCTTCACCCGATTGCCCTGTCCCGATGCGATTCTCCTTGAACCTCCAGTCACTGGAGGATGTAGTCTAAGTGTGTCGTGGAGGACGGGCAAAGATGGCCAGAAGGATTCTTTCGATCGGAGGCGCCGCCGAGGCATCCGGTCTCCCCGTGAAGACCATCCGCTACTACGAGGAGATCGGACTGATCCCGCAGGCGACGCGGACCAACGGCGGGGGCCGCGGGGGCGGCCATCGCATCTACGGCGACGGAGATGTGGGGCGGATGCGGTTCATTCACCACGCGCGGCTCTTCGGGTTGAGCCTCGCCGACATCCGCGAACTGCTCGCTCTTGCGGAGGCCAAAGGCTGTCCGAGCGGACAGCCCGAATACCGGAAGGTCTTGCAAAGACATCTGCACGAGATGGATGAACACGTCCGCCATCTTCTCGGACTGCGTGCCGCGATCGAAGGTCTGATGTCGCCTGCACGACAGGGAAATGCCGCGGAGTGCTCATGGGGCACTTGCGCCTGCATGCGGCCGACCGAACCAGCTTCGTCCTCCGCCGCAACACCGTCCGGACGGCATCGAATGAAAGGAGCAAACCATGTGTGAGTGTTGTGACGATGTCATCAAACGCTCTGTGGAGGGCCCGGTCGAGCCAACGAACGTCAGGGGCAAGGCTCTTGGCATCCGCATCGTTGCGGTCGCCCCGGAGCCGAGAGCGCTCCGCACGAGCAATGCCACCTCTGACGAACAGGGCCGCATGGCGGTCGAAGAGGCAGCAGCCGGGTAGGTGGCATCCGGCGGGTGCCAAAGCACGGGGGCGCAAGGTGAACGCGGCTCTATGGTCGGCGCTCCGGTTGTGGGTTCGCTATCGCCGTGGCCGTCTGCCGCCGGCCTCCATGTGTGATCCGGTGTGGTATTTCGCCTATGGCGGCAACATGAGCGAGCGGGTGTTCGTGCAGAGGCGGCGCATCAGGCCAACCGAGACGCGGATGGGCCGGCTGCATGGCTACCGCCTCGCCTTCACCGTTGCTGGCGGCATGCAGCCGGGCCTCTCGGCGCCGGCCAACATCGTCGAAACCCCCGACGCGACGGTCCACGGCGTCCTCTACCGCCTGCCGCTGCGCGAGTTCGTCCGCCTCGACGCCGGCGAGGGGCGGCAGTACGACTACCTTTGGACCGAGGTGGAAGACGCGGCCGGCAACCGGCTCAAGGTGGTCACCTATCGAGTGCCGCGGGCGGCGGCTGAGGGGCAGCCCGGGCCGAGCTACTTGAACACGATCCGCGAGGCGGCCCGCCAGAGGGGGCTACCGGCGGACTACGTCGCCTTCCTCGACCGGGTCGAGGCCCGGGAGTGACCGCGTACAGCCTGCATACCGCTCAGGAATTTGCGGCGCATTGAAGACTTGACCAAGGAGGGACGAGCATGGATACGACGACGAATTGCACAGCGGGAGTCCGCATGAGGAGCGCTCGGGGGCATGGATGGGCGCTTGGGCGCGCACTGCTCCTAGGCTTAGCGCTGCTGATGTCCGGGCCGCCTCTGCAGGCGGCGGAGCTGATGGTTACCTCGGCTACGGCAGAGACCATGTCTGCGGACCTCGCGGCGAAAGCCCAGACGGTCGCAGGCGTTACCAAGCTGGAACAGTACTTGTTTGTTCGCACCCGGCCTCATGATGTCATCGGCATTGAGGCGGAGGCTCCCCTGCGAATTATCACCAGCGACGGGAAGGCGATTGAGGCGAAGTTCGAGGTTGGCAAGACGTTCCGCAAGGCAGACGAGGGCAAGAATGTGGCGCTCGTCGGCAAGCGGGTGTATGCCGAGGATTACGGTTATCGAGCCGGGACGATGGGCTCCATGGCGACCATGAAACATTTGTTGGAAGTCGGCCAGACCTTCACCCTGATTGAGGCCGGTCCGCGCATCCGGGTTCTGGGTGTCTTCACAGTATCCCTGGATGCGGAGGCAGCAAAGGTCTTCCTGCCATTGACGACAGTTCAGAAGCTCTTCGGCCGGGAGGGCAAACTTTCGCACCTTTTCCTGACAGTCGAAGGGGATTCGGAGAAAACTGCGAAAGCGGTGCAGGCCGCACTGGGCGAGGGTGTGAAGGTGAGCGTGGTCTCCCGCTAACGGCGACCGAAATAGGACGGAAGAGACGAGACGCGCCCGTTTAAGCACCGTGGCGCTGGCCTTGGTGCCTGTCATCCTGGCATCGTTGCTGGCAGTCAAAGCTTCCGCCCAGATGCCGGGCGGTCTCGAGGGACGCGAGGTGGATCCTCGCATCACGCCTTTCGTGTTGAAGGGCTCCCTCTCTCCCGAGTCACCCAAGGAAGACGACATCGTAGAGATAACCGGGGAAATCAGCAGCCGTGTTCACCCCCATATCCGGACCGTCGTCCGGTTCTGGGTGGACGGCGAGAAGCGTGAAGAAACCTCGTACGTGATCGCGCCGCGAGCCGAGTCCGTAGTGATTCACGAGTGGAAGGCAGCCCGCGGACACCATGCTTTCAAGATCGAGGTGCTTTCGCCGGCAGACGTCTTGTACACCTCCTGGGAGGTTGGAATGGTCGTGCGCGACAGGTAAAAATGGCGACCGATCGATCGCTTCCGTGGCGTTGGGTTGGGGCGTGGCTCCTCATCGCGGCCATGATGCCGGGGAGCGCCGCGAGAGGTGAGACCTTCCCTCTGGTCCCCCAGCCAGCGGCGACGGCAATTTTTGAGATCCGGGAGGGGCAGGTCCATCCCTTCCCGTGGGTTTCCGCCGGGCCCTGTCGGAGGGTTGCCGAGACCCGCTGCTTTCAGGTAGAGCGCATCGGGCCAGACGCGGTGGTCCTCAGGTTCGCCCGGTTCGAGGTCGAGGGCGGGACCCTGGTCCCAGCAAAATTCGGGTATCGAACGCCCATCACGATGGCGGGCAGCGAATACGAGCTCTTCGTCATCAAGCTCGGTGGCGGACGAGAGGAGTGGGTCTATGCGGCGTTGGAGGGCGTGACCGCCACCGGCGCACGCATGAGGTTTCTGAAATATCCGGCCTTTGTCACGGAGAGGGCTCGGATCGCGGCCGCCACCACTCTCGATCTACGCCACGCGATCCTCCGGGAGATCTACACGGTGGACGCGGAAGAACCGATCACCTTGATCGGCCTGAGCAGCATGCCCGAAGCGATTCCTGGGGGGCGCCTGATCTCGGTGGAAGTGAACGGCACGCCAGTTTCCTTCCCCTATGCTCGCATCCTGAACCTCAATCTCCCGCCCGGCCGGCATGTGATCCGAGCCCACGTCGCGCTCACCACACGAGCCCCGAGGCTGAACCTCGAGGGCACCTTCTTCGAGCCCCGCAAGATGTCCTTGATCCAGGAGCTGGATCTGCGTGTTCTGTTGGCCCAGCCGACCGCAGGGATCCCCTCGGTTGCCGTGGCGACGGTCGGACTTCCCCCGGCGATTTGGGAATCCTTCCGAGCCACCATCGTGGTTGACCCGCAGCCCTCCAGGTCCGAAGAGCGGCCTCTCCAAGTGCTCCACCAATTCCCGCCGACGCAGGAGATTCGGCTGCGAACCCGGCCTCGCGTGCCCGTGGGGACCAACAATTATCCGGTGATGATCACCGTCATCTCCGGGGAAGTGGACTGACGCCCGGAGCCACTTCCCGGGGAATAAGGGTTGTTACAACTGGAGCAGAAAATGCGTGCCGTACTCCGAGGTTTTCGGAATGTGTCCCGCAACAAGACCCGCTTCGGCTTGGTGATGGTCATCCTCGGGCTTTGTGCCGGGGTGACCATAACGATGGCCCAGGTTAGCGCCGGGATCCGGGACAATTTGGACGTCGTCGCCTCCGACTACTTGGCCCTTCTTGAGGTGCGGAAGGCTGGCGGCGACGGGATGGGGGTCGGAGCTGACGCCCTGCCGGAGGAGTTCTTCGATAAGGTCAAGACGATCCCTGGCGTCGTGAAAGTGGAAAAGTACCTTTTTCAGCGGATGATCTACCCCCAGCGAGCCACTTCCATCTCGATTCTAGTCGGCGTCGAGCCCGGGGCCGCCCCCCGCCTCGCGCTTCACGGCGAGCTGAACCGCCCCCGGATTATTTCCGGGCGCGGCCTTACCCGGGACGATCAGGGAAAGCCAGTGGTGGTGGCGGGGCAGGCCTTCGCACAGTACTTCGGGCTCCAGCCCGGCTCGCCCTTCACCCTGAAGGCCGACAACGTCGCGGTGCAGGACCGGCCGGGACGCGCGGTGGTGCTCCAAGACCTGGAAGTCGAGGTCATCGGGATCTTCGAGGCCGGTTTCGTCTTCGGCGACAACCAGCTCTTCCTGCCGTTGGATGTGGCTCAGCGCTTCTCCAAACAGGAGGCGAAGATCACTCACAGTTACGTTACGGCGAGTTCGGTGGGCAAGGTCGAGGCGGTAGAGGAGGCGTTGCGGGCGGCCTTCGGCGAGCAGGCGGACGTGATCTCGGGGCAGACGCTCGCCCAAGCCTGGGGAAAGGCTCTGCTTTCCATCCGGGCCAACAGCCTGCTGGCCGCGGGCATGGCCGTGCTGGCCGGGGGCCTCGTGGTGCTGTTCACCATGATGTTGGTGACCCGGGAACGCACGCGAGAGATCGGAGTGCTCAAGGCAATCGGCGCTGCGAATGCCGACGTGGCGTGGCAGTTCGTTGGCGAATCCATGGGAGTGGCGCTGTTGGGCGCCGGGGCGGGGCTACTCCTGTTCGCTCTGGGCGGAGCGCGCGTCAGCAACATCCTCCTCGGTCTCGCGACCTCCAGCCTGAATCCGGCCACCGCCATGGGCGGGGAGACTCCGGCTCAGAGCCTCGTCCTCAGCTATAGTCTCTCGTGGCCTTCGCTCGGCTCGGCCTTCGGGCTGGTGTTGATCCTGACGCTGGTGGGCAGCCTTTACACAGTCGTCAGGGCCGTGCGGCTCAATCCGGTGGAGGCCCTTCGGCATGAATAGGGCCGCAGGTCCGGAATGGCGATGAGGACTCTGCTGCTCGGTGTGCGAAACGTCTATCGCAATCAGGCGAGAGCCACGTTGATGGTCCTGGTGCTGGCGCTCTGCGTGGGCGTCTTTGTCACGATGATGAAGACCAGCGCCACCACCGCGGCAGAGGCCCGCGCGCTCAAGGCCAAGGCGGCGACCCGGATCGAGGCCAACGAGGCGGGGAATACTTCCGGTTATGCGGGAACGGTGACCCAAGACCTCCTGCCAGCGGATGTCTCGCGACTCGTCGCCCTCCCCCACGTCATCAAAGTGGAGCGCTACCTGAAGCGGCAGTTCGTAGACAACAAGCGGAACCCGCCGACGGGAGTTCTCATCGGGGTGGAACCTGGAGCCACGCTTCGCCTGCAATCCATGGGGGGATTTGTGGGCAGCCCGCGTCTCCTGGCGGGCCGGGAATTCACGCCGGGCGACACCGGGAAGGCGGTGGCCATCGTGGGCAAGGCCTTTGCCCGGAGCCGGGGGGTGGATCTCGGCGACGAGTTCACGCTGCCCGGCGCGGAGGTCCAGCGGGGCAAATGGATCTACCCGCATGCCATTAAGGATCTCAAGGCTCGCGTCATCGGGATTTTCGAGGTCCGTGTGGTCTACCCCGATAACCAGGTCTTCGCGCCACTCGATGTCGTCCAGGACATCATGGGGATAGGCCGGGACCGGGTGTCCCAGTACATCGTCACTGCCGACTCGGCCGAGAATGTCCCGGCGGTGGCGACGGCCCTGAAAGGAATAATGGGGAAAGAGGCGGATGTCATTGCTCAGGACCAGACCGCCCTCCAGGCGGCGAAATCCCTCGACGCGGTCAGCGCTAACAGTTTGATCGGAGCTGGCGTCGCGGCCGGGGCTGGTGCCCTGGTTGTCCTGTTTACCATGCTCCTGGTAACGCGGGAGCGGACGCGGGAACTTGGCATCCTAAAGGCGATCGGCGCGTCCAACGCGCACGTGGCAACCCTGTTCACGGCTGAAACCTTGGCCTTGACCGTCCTCGGCGGGCTGCTGGGCTTAGGGGTGTACGCCTTTGGTGGTTCGATGCTCGGCTTCGTTTTCCTTGGGGCGACCGCCTCGAACGTGTCGGCGGTCGCGCCCTATGCCCTCGGCGCTACGGAGCTGGCCCAGGGGTTGGGACTGGCTTGTGTCTTCGGGCTGATCGGGAGTCTCTATGCGGTCACGCGCGGTATGCTGATGCGCCCCGCCGACGCCATCCGCCAGCAGTAGCCAAGCCGCCGCCCTTTTCGTCCGGCTAAAGGAGTTCGCGATGCAGGATCATGCGGCCGTGTTGGAGAGAGTAACCAAGGAGTACCGGTTGGGGGGTAACGTGGTCCGTGCCGTGGACAAGCTTGACCTTGCGATACCGTCCGGGATCATGGCGGCCATTATCGGCCCCAGCGGCAGCGGAAAGACGACGCTCTTGAACCTCCTTGGCGCCCTCGACCGCCCCACCGCCGGCAAGGTGTGGATCGCCGCGACTGAATTGAGCACTCTCAGCGAGGCCGAGCTGACGAGGTGCCGAAGAAAGACCGTGGGCTTTGTCTTCCAGGACTACGGTTTGATCCCCAACCTGACCGCCCTGGAGAACGTGATGCTTCCGATGGAATTCGCCAAGGTTTCCCTGGGCGAGGCGAGGAAGCGTGCCCGCACCTTGCTGGAGACGGTGGGCCTGGGCCATCGCCTTGCGCACCGCCCCAACCGTCTCTCGGGCGGTGAGCAGCAGCGGGTAGCCATCGCCCGGGCTCTAGCAAACGATCCTGCGATCATCTTGGCCGACGAGCCGACCGGCAACCTGGACACAAAAACGGGGGAGGAGGTCGTGGCCGTCCTCGCGCGGCTAGTGAAGGAGCGGCGCAAGACGGCCATCGTGGTGACCCATGATGCACACATCGCCGAGGCTGCGGACCTGCGGCTCCACATCCAAGACGGCCGGATCCGGGGGCAGACCTAAGGTGGTGATGGTAGGATGAAGGATTTACAGTCACCGGATGTTGGGCGATGGGCGGAAAGGAATCACGGTTTGGGCGATATGTCCAGGAGTTGATCGAGGCGCTTGGGCATGCGGATCGGGGTGAGCTGCTGCAGGCCATCCGCGAAGCCGCGCGGCAGTGCGGGCTTCCGGCCGACTATATCGCGTTCCTCGACCGGGTCGAGGCCCGGGAGTGACCGGCGATCGGACAAAACGGCCTGGGCGCCGCTGGTGATCCTCGGGCAGCGCGGCGGTCGGTCTCGCTGCCCTCGCCTACGTGCTGCTTCGGATCGACTACGACAGCTTCGTCGACACGCTTTTCCGTGCTCGGGGCGAGTACCTGGTGCTGGTCCCGCTGGCGATCACCCTGGAGCAGTTGGTGCAGGCGTGGAAGTGGCGCGAGATTCTCTTGGGACAACGGGAAAGCCTCGGGCCGGGCGCCGGTGTTGCGCCTACTCGCGCTCGGGCCCGAGATCGCGCCGGAGCCGCGCCGCCAGGCTTCGCCTTTGGGCCTCGGGCAACTCGCCCAAGGTCGCGATGAGCTGCCGCACCTGCCGGCGCAGCCCGTAGATTTGGTCGAGCAAGCCGAGGACCACCGGCATGGCCTCGTCGTTGATGCCGAGCTCGCGTTTCAATTCGACGATCATGCCCACCCGCGCCAAGTCGGCGGCGCTGAACAGGGGCTCGCCGTCGGCGGCGAGCGGCAACACCCATTTCCGCTCGACCCAGAGGACGAGTTCATCGGCCTCGAGGCCGAAGGCGACCACCACCTCGGAAAGAGCCTTCATTTCGCCATTCCGACCCGGGCACGGGCGTTGTAGTCGCCTGCCGGACCCCAATTTTCGACGAACCGGACCAGCTCCGGATCGGGCGTCTCGGGCAGGATCACCCGCAGCTTGACATATTGGTCGCCGCGCGCTGCGCTGCCGCGATCGCGGACGCCGCGCCCCTTGAGGCGGAGCGTGGTGCCGGAATTCGCGCCTTTCGGCACGGTCACGGAGACCGGGCCGTCGATGGTCGGCACGGTGATGGGGCCGCCGAGGACTGCCTCGGTGAGGCTGATCGGCACCTCGACATGGATGTCGGGGTCCTTGCGGGTGAAATAAGGATGCGGTCGGATGTGGATTTCGATGTAGGCATCGCCGGGCGGCCCGCCGCCCGCTCCGGGGCGGCCCTGGCCCTTGAGCCGCAGGGTTTGCCGGTCGGCGGTCCCCGGCGGGATGGTTACATCGATGGTCCGGCGGTCGGGAAGCTCAAGTCGCTTTTTCGCCCCGACCGCCGCCTCGACGAAGTCGACGTCGAACGAATAGGAGATGTCGGCCCCGCGCCGCTTGGTGCCTGGCCGGCGCGCGAACTCGAACAGCCCGGAGAACAGATCGGAGGGATCGAATTCGGCGCCGAGGTCGTACTTGGCGCCTTGCGGTCCCTCGGCATAGGTGCGGTAGAACCGGCGATCGGGACGCTCGGCGCCGCTGGCGTCGATCTCGCCGCGATCGAAACGCGCCCGCTTGGCGGAATCGGACAACAGATCGTAGGCCCCCGATACCTCCTTGAACCGGATCTCCGCGCCGGGGTTGCCGGGGTTGAGATCGGGGTGGAACGTCTTGGCAAGCCGCCGATAGGCCACTTTGATTTTGTTCTGGCTGGCGTCGCGCTCGACGCCGAGAACCTGGTAAGGGTCGCGCATCGCCACCTGGCTTCCCCGGCGCTTTTCCTGGCGGCCCTAAACGGCGAGGGGCGACGGCCGCCCATCGCCCCCCGCCGCGCATCGAGTCAGGGGCCGACTACTCGATGATCTTCCACGTCCCGTCCGGCTGCCTGCAAGCCGTGCCGAAGGCCTGCTCGGTCTGGCCGCCGATGGTGACCGTGGACTGGTACTCGCGGCAGTAGTTGCCGGCCTGGTCGCGGCCGTCCTTGCGCGCCGTGATCGTGCCGGCGTTGCCGCTCTCGGGATTGCTCCACGCGATCTGCTGGCCGATCGGCGCGGCGTGCGCGCGGGTCTGGGCTTGCTGGGCATAGGCCACATCGGCGCGGTCGAGCGACTTGCCGACCTCGCGGCCCAGGAAGGCGCCGAGCAGGGTACCCGCGGCGACTCCGACCAATTGACCCTTGCCCTTGCCGAACTGGGCGCCGACCACGGCGCCGCCGATGCCGCCGAGGACGGTCCCGATATTTTCCTTCTGGCCGCCTTCGGCGCAGGCGGCGAGCGCCAGCGAGAGGGCTCCGATGATGGCGAACTTGAGGCTCTTCATGGGCTGAGTTCCTTGACTTTGAACGGTTCGGCGAAGCCGATCCGACGCGAATTCCAACGCGATCTCCGATCGATGTAGCACCGCCGGCCGGGAAAACCAGCCCCCGGGGCTGGCCCCCCCGGCCTCTCCTCATTATATTACGAATGTGGCGAAATTTTATTCCAATTCGGGCAACCGATTCAAGCGATGAGCCAGGATGATGCCCTCACCGTCGAGGCCGAATTCGACCCGATCGCCAGGTTCCACGACTGGCTGGCCGAGGCGGAGCGGCGCGAGCCCAACGACCCCACGGCCATGACGCTGGCCACCGCCGATGCCGAGGGACGGCCGAGCGCGCGCATGGTGCTGCTCAAGGGCGCCGACGAGCGCGGCTTCGTGTTCTACACCAACCTCGAAAGCCGCAAGGCCGTCGATCTGGTCGCCAACCCCCGGGCGGCGCTGCTGTTCCATTGGAAGTCGCTGGGCCGCCAGGTCCGCATCGAGGGAGCGGTCGAACCGGTGAGCGAGGGCGAGGCGGATGACTATTTCGCCAGCCGGCCGCGCACCAGCCAGATCGGCGCCTGGGCCTCGCGCCAGTCGCGAGCGCTCGCCTCGCGCTTCGAGCTCGAAAGGCGGGTCGCCGAGTTCGCCGCCAAGTTCGCCCTCGGCAAGGTGCCGCGGCCGGCTTTCTGGTCGGGCTTCCGGGTCGTGCCGGAGCGCATCGAATTCTGGCACCATCGCCCGTTCCGCCTCCACGACCGGCTGGTCTATCATCGCCACGATCGCGGCTGGCGGACCGAAAAACTGTTTCCGTAAGGAGCCGGTCGAAGGATGGCCACGCTCTCCTCGAGTCGGGTCGAGGACATCGGGGCGCGCGAGGCGCGCCTGATGCGGCTGGCGAGCTACGCCTCGGTCGCCGTTTCCCTGACCTTGATCGCCGCCAAGACCGGCGCCTGGGCGGTGACCGACTCGGTGAGCGTGCTCTCGAGCCTGCTCGACTCGCTGTTCGACACCGCCGCTTCGTTCGTCAACCTGCTCGCGGTGCGCCATGCCCTCGTTCCGGCCGATACCGAGCACCGCTTCGGCCACGGCAAGATCGAGCCCTTGGCGGCGCTCGCACAGGCGGCGTTCATCGGCGGCTCGGCGCTGCTGCTGTTCCTTGAGGCCGGTCACCGGCTGGTGGTTCCCCAGCCGGTCGCCAACGGCGAGGTCGGCATCGCCGTCATGGTGTTCTCCATCGCCCTCACGCTCGGGCTCGTCCTGTTCCAGCGCCGGGTGGTGGCGGCCACCAAGTCGGTGACGATCGGCGCCGACCAACTGCACTACCGCGGCGACCTGTTGGTCAACCTGAGCGTCATCGCCGCGCTCGTCCTGTCGGGCCTGTGGTCTTGGCCGGCGCTCGATCCGCTGTTCGGCGCGGCGATCGGCGCCTATGTCCTTTACAGCGCCTACGCCATCGCCCGGACTTCGCTCGACCTGTTGATGGACCGCGAGCTGCCGGCGCCCGACCGCGAGCGCATCCGCGCCATCGCGCTCGGCCATCCCGAGGTCCGCGATCTCCACGATTTGCGCACGCGCTCGGCGGGGCGGAGCATCTTCATCCAGTTCCATCTCGAGATGGACGGCGGCATGAGCCTGCGCCGCGCGCACGAGATTTCCGATCAAGTGGAGGCGCGGGTCCTGGCGGTCTATCCGCACGCCGAGATCATTGTCCACGAGGATCCCGCGGGGGTCGAGCAGGTGCGCCGGACGTTCGCTTCCGGCTGAGCGCCCGGTCGCCGATGATCGTCGCCGACCGGAGCGAGGCGATCGAGTTCCTCCTGCGGCCCGCCACCTACGGCGCCGGGATCGAACGCGTCGAACGCATCGACCACCCATGGCGCGGCCGTCTTCCTGGCCGTCGCGCGAATCCTGGCCGAAGCCCAATCGCTGGGCGCCCCTCTCCTGGTGACGGGCGCCTATACGCATAGCCGGCTGCGCCAGATGATCTTCGGGGGCGTCCGGCGCCACGTGCTGGCGCACGCCAAGCTGGCACTCCTGATGGCCCACTGAGGGGCAGAGGAACGCGATTCGCGCTTGTAAATTTCATTACTTCTGGGTATGCTTTCCATCCGTCATGGTGTAACCAATTCGGGGGCGGTGATGTCAGGGATCACCGGGTTGCCGTGACTGCTCGCTCAACGGCCTTTGCGGAATTTTCCACAGCTGTCGCCGGAGGGCCTGCCATGTTGACCTTGAAGGACTGCCTGTCGCTGTGCGGCCTCACGGAAGAGGAAGTGCTGGCGATCGCTGAGCACGAGCGCGTTCCGGAACTGGTCGCCGCCGAACTCGGCAACTATCTGATGCGCCGGCCGGACGGCGTGCCGGTCATCCGCCGCATGATCGTCGATGACATCGCCGCTGCCGAGGCGCGCGGCAAACCTCAGCATGCCGCAAAACTCAAGCTGGTGCTCAAGCAATTTTGCGACACCCACCCGGAGGGTGCTGCGCTGCAAATAAAACCGGTCATAACACCCAAGACCCGACAGACTTGACGCTGAAACGCATCCGCCTCGAACGAGGACCCCGTCCGATTCCTCGGACCTAGGGTGGCGGGAGGGCGGGTTTTCGCCTACACTCCCCTTGCGATGTCCGAGCGCAAGACCCTGATCCTGACCGGCGCCAGCCGCGGCATCGGCCACGCGACCGTCAAGCGGTTCGGCGAGGCGGGGTGGCGCATCTTCACTTGCTCGCGCGAGGACGTGCCGGCCGAATGCCGGCGCGATCCGAACTGGTCTTACCACTGGACCGCCGATCTCGCCGATCCCCTGAGCCGCCAGCGCTTCGTCGAGCATGTCGACGAGCGCCTCGAAGGCGCCGGCATCGACGCCTTGGTCAACAACGCCGGCATGTCGCCCAAGACCCCCTACAAGGAGCGGCTCGGCTGCCTCAACGGCGAACTTTCCGACTGGCGCGAGGTGTTTGAGCTCAATTTCTTCGCCCCCATCGTGCTCGCCCGCGGCTTCGCCGCCGCGCTCGCCAAGGCCAAGGGGACGATCGTCAACGTGACGTCGATCGCCGGCCACGCGATCCATCCTTTCGCGGGCTCGGCCTATGCAACGTCCAAGGCGGCCCTGTCCGCGCTGACGCGCGAAATGGCGGCGGAGTTCGCGGCCTTGGGCGTGCGGGTGAACGCGGTCGCGCCCGGCGAGATCGAGACCGAGATGATCGGCCCCGACTACGAGCCGCTCATTACCCGCATCCCGATGCACCGCATGGGCAGCACGGCCGAGGTGGCGGGCGTGATCTACCAGCTCTGCAACCCGGATTTCGGCTACGTCACCGGGGCCGAAATCTTCGTCACCGGCGGCCAGCACCTGTCGTAAGCGCGGCCCCTGTCGGTAGCGCGGCCCCTTGCGCCGGCCGCCTGATCTCGGTATCGTTGCATTGCTTCATTCGTCGATAAATGTCATGCGCCTGAAAACGCGAGGATGACGGCCATGGGACCCGCCGCTTGGCGCCGCACATCGGTTTCCTTGTTTGGCCTGGTGTGTTTTTCGGCCTCGCCCGCAGGGGCCGTGCCCGAGGCGCCGTCGGTCTTGCGCTGGCGCGCCGTGTTGGTGGCGGGCGACGAGGCGCAGGCCGTTTTCGACAATGCTATCGTGTGGATGCGCGACGAGCTCGCCGCGATCGGCGTGCGCGAGGAACGCGTCCGGATGCTGAGCGCTACGCCCGCGAACATCGCCGGCGGGGCGGAGCGGGCGAGTTTGTCGAATTTAAGGAAGGCGGTCGCCGAAGGCGTGCGCGGCAACCGCGAGGGCTGTTTCCTGTTCCTAACGTCGCACGGCAGGCAGAACGGATTGTTTCTTGCCTACCACCGGGAATACCTCGCGCCCCAGTATCTCGACGGCGTCCTGTCGGAGTATTGCTCGGCGCGGCCGACGGTGGTGATCGTCTCCGCCTGCTATAGCGGGATCTTCGCCGGCGAGGCGATGCAAAAGCCTAACCGCATCATCCTCACCGCGTCGCGACCGGACCGCCGGTCATTCGGCTGCACTCACAACCGCAGCTACACGTTCTACGACGAATGCCTGCTCGACGGCTTGCGCCAGGCCTCGACCTGGCCGGCGGTCCATGACCGCATCACGCGCTGCGTCGCCGCCAAAGAGAAGCGGCGGCCGAAGGAGGAGCCGTCCGAGCCGCAGTCGTTCGCCGGCGCCGAGGTCGCTGGCATGCCCGCGCCGTGGGCCGCGGTTGCCCCGGCCGCGCTCACGCTACAATATCAGTTTACGCCCGGCCCCGCCTACGACCCCGACGCGGTGCCGGTGACCGATGCCGTGCGCAAGGAGCGGCGGGCGGCATTGGAGCGCTATGCGGCGGCCTCCGAACCCAAGGCTTTTGCCGTTACGGCCAATGGCGCGGGGTTCGGTTGGGGCAGCAGAGATGGCGATCAGCGCCGGACCCTCGACGATGTGCGGCGGATCGCGCTCCAGTTCTGCGAGTGGATCAATTCCACGCGCTGCGTGCTCTACGCGGTCAACGACCGGGCCTTGGCGCAGGCGCGGGGTGAGGGCCTCCCGCTCCATGCGCCGGCGCTGGCCCGCTGGGGCGTCTTCGATCCGGCGCTGGTGCCGTTCGTGCGCGAGGACGAGCGCACGCGCGCGGCGGGGTATGCGGCTTTGCCTCGGCCGAAGGCCGTGGCCATAAATCCGCGACTCGACAAACCCGCGTTCGGCATAAGCGCTGGCGCCACGCCGGGGCAAGCCCAGCAAGAGGCATTGTCAGCCTGCAATGCCAATGCGCGCCAGGCCGAAGGCTGCGTGTTGTTCGCCGAGGACGAGCAGATCGTTCTTGGCTATCGGTAGCGCGATCGAGCGCGGCCCGAAGCTCGTCGCCGCGCTGCCGTCGCCGGCTGCAGAAGGCGCCCGCTAAGAGAGTTTCGCCAGCCGGTCGCGGTACCAGGCGCGCCGCGCCTCGGTCTGCGCGATCTCGTGCGCGAGCCAGTCGCCGAAGGCATCGCCCGGGGCGGCGTGCCGGGCGCTGAGGTCGGAGAGCCGCACCAGTTCGGCCTCGGCAAGCTCGATCAGCATCTCGAACTGGCGGCGCCGCGCGGCGGGCTCGAGCAGGTGGAGGAAGCGCAGCTTGAGGGCCACCACCATGCGCGAGAGATCGGTCATCGGCGCGCGCACCCGGCTCATCAGCAGCTCGGCGAGCGCCGCCCGCCCGGCGGCGGTGAGTTGCACGGGGGTATCGGCGGTCATGCTCTGGCCGGGTCCCGCCCGCTTCCCCACGGGCTCGATCAGGCCCTCGTAGCGCAGGAGTTCGATCGACGGCCCCAGGACGTCGAGCGTCGGCCCGAGCATGCGGGCAGCGAAATGCCTGACCTCGACCGCGAGCTCGCCGTAGCGTTTGGGGCCGTCGGCGAGGCCGGCGAGGGCGGCGAGGCGGACCGCCTCGGTGGGGATCAGGGACTGGTCGCGATAGCGCGGCATCGCCTCAGGCCGCGCGGGACAGGCGCAGCCGGCGCCAGACCTCTTGCAGCGCCGCCACCAGCCGGTCGATCGCTTCGTCGTCGTGCAGCGGCGTGGGCGTGAGCCGCAGCCGCTCGGTGCCGCGCGGCACGGTCGGATAGTTGATCGGCTGCACGTAGATGGCGTGCCGAAACAACAGTTCGTCCGAGGCCGCTTTGCACGCCCTCGGATCGCCGACCAGGACCGGGACGATGTGGCTGGCGCTCGGCATCGCCGGCAGGCCGGCCTCGGCCAAGCGGCGCTTCAGGCGCGCCGCGCGTTCCTGGAGGCGCGCGCGCAGGGCGCCGTTCGCCTTCACGTAGCGGACGCTCGCCAGCGCCCCGGCGGCGACCACCGGCGGCAGCGCGGTCGTGAAGATGAAGCCCGGCGCGAAGCTGCGGACCACGTCGATGAGCGCCGCCGACGCGGCGATGTAGCCGCCGACCACGCCGAACCCCTTGGCGAGCGTGCCCTGGATCACATTGACCCGGTCCATGACCCCGTCGCGCTCGGCGATGCCGCCGCCGCGCGGGCCGTAGAGACCGACCGCATGCACCTCGTCGAGATAGGCGAGCGCGCCATGCGCGTGGGCCAGTTCGCAGAACGCGCCGACCGGCCCGATATCGCCGTCCATCGAGTACACCGACTCGAAGGCGACCAGCTTGGCGCGGGCCCCATCGGCGGCTTTCAGGCGACGATCGAGGTCGGCCGGGTCGTTGTGGTTGAAGATCTGTTTCTCGGCGCCGCTCGCCCTCATCCCGGCGATCATCGAGGCATGGTTGCGGGCATCGGACAGCACCAGGCAGTCGGGGATGAGCCGCGCGAGCGTGCCCAGCGTCGCCTCGTTGGCGGCGTAGCCGGAGGTGAAGAGGAGCGCCGCTTCCTTGCCGTGGAGGTCGGCGAGCTCGCGTTCGAGCAACACGTGATAATGGTTGGTCCCGGAGATGTTGCGCGTGCCGCCGGCCCCGGACCCGCATTTGCCGACCGCCTCTTGCATCGCCGCCAGCACGCTCGGGTGCTGGCCCATGCCGAGATAGTCGTTGCTGCACCACACGGTGACCTCGAACGGGCCCTCGGGCCCGTGGAAGACGGCGCGGGGAAAGGCGCCGGCGATGCGCTCGAGGTCGGCGAAGACGCGGTAACGGCCCTCGGCCTTGAGGCTCGCGATGCGGTCGGCGAAGAACCGTTCGTAGTCCATGGCCCTCACCGTCAGGCCACCGCTGCCATGGCGCGCACCATCTCGGTCGTGTCCTCGAGCGCAGCGCCTAAGCGGGCGATGAGGTCGTCGATCTCGTGCTCGGCGATGATCAGCGGCGGGCAGACCGCGATCCGGTCGCCGAGCAGGGACCGCACGATCAGCCCGTGCTCCTGCGCCCGCTTGGCGAAATAGGGGCCGACGGCCTGCTTCGGATCGAACAACTGCTTGCGGCCCTTCTCCCTGACGAGCTGGATGGCGCCGATCAGGCCCACGCCCTGGACCTCGCCGACGAGGTCGTGAGCGGCGAATTTCCGCAAGGCCGCCTGCAGGCGCGGGGCGACGCGCCGGACGTGGCCCACGATGTCGCGCTCCTCGTAGATCTTGAGAGTCTCCAACGCCACCGCCGCCGCGACCGGGTGGGCGGAATAGGTGAAGCCGTGGCCGAACACGCCGATCTTCTCGCTCTCCGAAACCAGCGCGCGGTAGATCGGCTCGGCGATGAGGAGGGCCGAGATCGGCAGGTAGGCCGAGGACAGGGCCTTGGCGAGCGCGATCATGTCGGGCTTCAAATCGAAGGTCTGCGTCCCGAACATGTTGCCGGTGCGAGCGAAGCCGGTGATCACCTCGTCGACGATGAACAGGATGTCGTACTTCTTGAGGATCGGCTGGATCTTGGCGAAATAGGTCGCCGGCGGCACGATCACCCCGCCCGCGCCCATGACCGGCTCGGCGATGAACGCGGCCACCGTGTCCGGGCCTTCCTTGAGGATCAGCCCCTCCAAATTCTCGGCTAGCCGCTGGGCGAACGCCTCCTCGCTCTCGCCGGGCGCGCCGTAAAGGTAATGGCTCGGGCAGTCGGCGTGGAGGATGCCGGCGATCGGCAGATCGAAATCGCGGTGGTTCGCCGGCAGGCCGGTCAAGCTCGCCGCGGCGATGGTGACGCCGTGATAGGCCCGCCAGCGCGAGACGATCTTCTTCTTGCGCGGCCGGCCGAGCGCGTTGTTGTAGTACCAGACCAGCTTGACCGCGGTGTCGTTGGCCTCCGAGCCCGAATTGGCGAAGAACACCTTCGACATCGGCGCCGGGGAAAGCCCGAGCAGCCGTTCGGCGAGCTCGATCCCGGGCGGGTGGGATTTGTGGGCGAAGATGTGATAGGTGGGCAAGCTCCGCATCTGGCGTGCGGCCGCCGCGACCAGGCGCTCCTCGTCGAAGCCCAAGGAGGTGCACCACAGCCCGGCCAGGCCTTCGATATAGCGCTTGCCGTCCTCGTCGTAGACGTAAATCCCGTTGCCGCGGCCGACCACCAGCGGCCCGTCCTTCTCGTGCACCTTGAGGTTGGTGTACGGGTGGATGAGCGCGGCGATGTCCCGGCTACTCATCGAATTGCCGCGTTGGGTCATGTCGGCCCTCCTCGAGCTCGGCCCCCCAATCTAGCAGATTTCCGGAGGCGAAAGCGTCTGGCGCGCGCCCGTCAGGCGCGCTCCCCCTTGCCACGCCGGCAGGCGGCCTTCGGCGACCGCGTGGCAGGCGACGCGGCGGGGGCCGGTCTCGATCAGCTCCGGCCGCTCGCGCCGGCAGCGCTCGGCGGCCAACGGGCAGCGCGGATGGAAGGCGCAGCCCGCCGGCGGGTCGATCGGGCTCGGCACCTCGCCGGCCACCGGCGCGCGGTCGGCCCCGCTCATCGACAGGTCGGGAATGGTGTCGAGCAGCATCCGCGTATAGGGATGCGAGGGATCGGCGAACAGGGTGCGGGTGTCGGCCCACTCGACCAGGCGGCCGAGGTACATCACGCCGATCGTGGTCGAGACGTGGTAGACGACGGCCAGGTTGTGCGAGATGAACAGGTAGGTGAGGCCGAGCTGGCGCTGCAGGTCCTTCATCAGGTTGAGGATCTGCGCCTGCACCGAGACATCGAGCGCCGAGGTCGGCTCGTCGCAGACCAGGAATTCGGGCTGGCCAGCGAGCGCCCGGGCGAACGAGATGCGTTGGCGCTGGCCGCCGGAGAACTCGTGCGGGTACTTGTCGCCGTCGGCCGGAGACAGGCGCACTTGGCGCAGCAGCTCGCCGACGCGATCGGCGATCGCCCGGCGGCCCTGCACCAGGCGGCGCGCCGTCAGCGGCTCGGCGACGATGTCGGCGACGCGCCAGCGCGGGTTGAGCGAGGCGTAGGGGTCCTGGAAGATCATCTGCATGCGCGCCTGGTAGGGCGCGCGCGCGGCCCGGCCGCGCAGCCGGCCAAGATCGACGCCGGCGAACTCGACGCGGCCGCCGCTCGGCGCGTAGAGGCCGACGACGAGGCGCGCGACCGTCGACTTGCCGCAGCCCGATTCGCCGACCAGGGCGAAGGTCTCGCCCCGCTCGATGGCGAAGCTGATGCCGTCGACCGCCTTGACGATCCGGCGGCCGGTGCCTGCGATCAGGCGGCTGAGCAGCGGCGGCGAGACATCGAAGTAGCGCCGCAGGTCCGCGACCTTGAGCAGCGGCCGCTTCTCAGGCATCGGCGCCTGCCGGCGTCGCGCCAACGCCCGGGTACAGCCAGCAGGCGACTTGGGCCCGCTCGATCGAGACGAGGTCCGGCCGTTCGCGGCGGCAACGGTCGAACGCCTGCGGGCAACGCGGGTGGAAGGCGCAGCCGCGGGGAATCTCGGTCAAGCGCGGCATCGCGCCCTCGATCTGGGTCAGCCGCTCGATGTCGCGCCCGACATGCGGGATCGAACCCATCAGGCCGCTCGTGTAGGGGTGCTTGGCGTGCCGGATCACCTCGCGCACGGGGCCGATCTCGGCGATGCGGCCGGCATACATCACGGCGACCCGGTCGGCGGTGTCGGCGATGACGCCCATGTCGTGGGTGATGAGCATGACCGCCGTATCGTGCTCGCGGCACAGGCGCTTCAACAGCGCGATGATCTGCGCCTGGATCGACACGTCGAGCGCGGTGGTTGGCTCGTCGGCGATGACGAGGCGCGGGTTGGCGCACAGCGCCAGCGCGATGACCACGCGCTGGCGCATGCCGCCCGAGAACTGGTGCGGATAGTGGTCGATGCGCTGTTCCGCCGCCGGGATGCCGACCTCCTGCAGCAGCGCGCGCGCGCGGGCGCGGGCGGCGCTCTCGCTCATCGGCAGGTGGGTGCGGATCGTCTCGACGAGTTGCCGGCCGATGGTGTAGAGCGGGTTCAGACTGGTCAGCGGGTCCTGGAAGATCGCGCCGATCCTGGCGCCGCGAATGCGCCGCAGCCGCTCGTAGGGCAGGTCGTCGATGCGTTCGCCTTCGAGCAGGACGCGGCCGCCGGCGATGCGGCCTGGCGGCTCGATGAGGCCGATGATGGCGGCGCCGGTCAGCGACTTGCCGGCGCCTGATTCGCCGACCACGCCCAAGACCTCGCCCGGGTCGATGTGGAATGACACGTCGTCGACCGCGACCAGCGTGCCGCGCCGGGTCGGGAACTCGACCCGCAGGCGCTCGAGTTGCAGCAGCGGCTGCCCGGAGCGCGTCGCGACCATCCTAGCGGAGCTTGGGATTCAAGGCGTCGCGCAGCCAATCGCCGAGCAGGTTGACCGCGAGCACCAGCAGGGCGAGCGCCGCGCCGGGGAACACCGTGATCCACCATTCGCCCGAGAACAGGAAGTCGTTGCCGATGCGGATCAGCGTGCCCAAGGACGGCCGGGTCGGCGGCACGCCGACGCCCAGGAACGACAGCGTCGCCTCGACGATGATGGCGAGCGCCAAGTTGATGGTGGCGATGACCAGCACCGGGCCCATCACGTTCGGCAGCACGTGCCGGACCGCGATCAGCAGCGGGTGGATGCCGATCACCCGCGCCGCCTGGACGTACTCCTTGTTCTTCTCGACCATCACCGAGCCGCGCACCGTGCGCGCGTACTGCACCCAGAACGACAGGCCGATCGACAGCACGAGGACGAGGATGGCGACGTCGGCCCGGTGCTCGTGGGCGATCAGCCCGCGGACGACGCCGTCGATCAACAGCGCGATGAGGATCGCCGGGAACGACAATTGCACGTCGGCGACGCGCATGATCACGGCATCGAGGACGCCGCCGGCATAACCGGCGACCAAGCCGAGGCCGATGCCGAGCACCATGGCGAACAGCACCGCGGCGAACCCGATCATCAGCGAGATGCGCGAGCCGTAGATGATGGTGGACAGCACGTCGCGGCCCTGGTCGTCGGCGCCGAGCACAAAGCGCCGGCTGCCGCCCTCGACCCAGGCGGGCGGCGCGAAGGCGTCGAGGAGATCCAGTGAGGCGAGGTCGAAGGGGTTGTGCGGCGCCACCCACGGCGCCAGCAGCGCCGCCAGAAAAAAGGCCGCGGTGAGGATGGCGGCGGCGACCACCGCCGGCGAGCGGCGGAAGCTGTAGAAGATGTCGCTGTCGGCGGCGCGCCGCAGACCGTCGAGGACGCGCAGTGCGGCCGCGCTCATAGGCCCTTCACGTCGCGATCGAGGCGCAGCCGCGGATCGACCGCGAAGTAGAGTAGATCGACCGACAGGTTGATGACCACGAACAGGAAGCCGATCAGCACCAGGTAGGCGGACATCACCGGGATGTCGGCGAACTGCACCGACTGGATGAACAACAGGCCCATGCCCGGCCAACTGAACACCGTCTCGGTGATGATGGCGAAGGCGATGATCGCGCCGAGCTGTAGCCCGGTGATGGTGATCACCGGCACCAGCGTGTTCTTGAGCGCGTGGCCGAAATGGATGGCGCGGTTGGCGAGGCCGCGGGCGCGCGCGAACTTGATGTAGTCAGTGCGCATGACCTCGAGCATCTCGGAGCGCACCAGGCGCATGATCAGGGTCATCTGGAACAGCCCCAGCGTGATCGACGGCAGGATCAGCGCCTTGAGGCCGCTGGCGGTGAGGAACCCGGTGGACCACCAGCCGAGACGCACCACCTCGCCGCGGCCGAACGACGGCAACCAGCCCAGCAGCACGGCGAAGATCAGGATCAGCAGGATGCCGATCAGGAAGGTCGGCAGCGATATGCCGATCAGCGACACGGTGAGGAACACGCGGCTCAGCCAGCGCTTCGGGTAGAGTCCGGTATAGACGCCCATCGGCACGCCGACGATCAAAGCCAGGGTCGCGGCGACGAAGCTGAGCTCGAGCGTCGCCGGCAGCCGACCGAGGATCAGCGGACCGACCGCTTCCGCCATGCGGTAGGAGATGCCGAAATCGCCCTGGATCGCGTTGCCGATGAAATAGGCGTATTGGACGAAGAACGGCCGGTCGAGACCGAGCTCGCGCATCAGCCGCGCGCGGTCGATTTCATTGTAGTCCTGTCCGAGCATGATGGTGATCGGATCGCCCACGTAGGCGAACAGCGAGAAGGCGACGAAAGCCACCGCCAGCATGACCCCGACTGACTGGACGAGGCGGTGGACGATGTAGGCGATCATCTAAGGCTCGGGGCCCGGGAGGGGCGGGTCCAAAGCGGCGGGGCCGTCGCCGGCCGGACCCGGCGGGGGCGCCGGCCGGCCGGCGGTCCGGCTCAGTTGATCTTGACCCAGCGCGCCTCCAGCCGGTTGTCGGGCCGGTGGACGACCTCGACGTTGGCGCGCATCGCCCACGGAATCACCTGGTGGTGCAGCGGCAGGTGGGCGACCTCGGCGTTGTGAATCTTCAGCGCCTCGGCGATCAACCTGTCGCGCTTGGGTTGGTCGATCTCGGTCTTGATCTGGTCGACCAGGGCATCGAACTTGGCGTTCGAGAACTTGCCGAGGTTGAAATTGCCGTCGCCGCCCTGCCCGACCGTGCGCGCCAGGCTCTGGAGCGTGTACAGCGCATCGAAGGTCGGCACGCCCCAACCCAGCAGGTAGAAGCTGGTGTCATACTTCTGAATCTTCGGGAAGTAGGTGGCCCGCGGCATGGCGTTGAGCCTGGCCTGGATCCCGACCTGGGCCAGCATGGCGGTGATCGCCAGGCAGATCTCCTCGTCGTTGATATAGCGGTTGTTCGGGCAGTCAAGCGTCACCTCGAAGCCGCTGGGATAGCCCGCCTCGGCGAGGAGCTGGCGCGCCTTGGCGCGATCGAGCGGCGGGCGCATGTCGTTCTCGGGCGTGAAGCCGTGCACCTGCGGCGCGATGATCGAGCCGCTGGGCCGCGACTGCCCGCGCATGATGCGGCTCTTGATCGCCTCGATGTCGATGGCATGATAGACCGCCTGGCGCACTCTCAAGTCTTTGAACGGGTTCTTGCCCTTAACGTTGGAGTAGAGCAGCTCGTCGCGGGCCTGGTCGAAGCCGAGGAAGATGGTACGGTTCTCGTTGCCCTCGACGACCTTGACGTTGCCGCCGCGCCTCAGGCGCTCGAGATCCTGAACCGGCGGGTCGAGCACGAAGTCGATCTCGCCGGTGAGCAGTGCCGCGACGCGCGTGGCATCCGACTTGATCGGCTGGTAGACGATCTCGGTCACGTTGCCCTCGCGCTTGCCCCACCAGTTCGGATTGTGGGCGAACACGGTGCGGATGTCCGGCTCGCGCGAGCGGAGCATGAAGGGGCCGGTGCCGTTGGTGTTGCGTGCCGAGTAGGTCTCCTCCTTCTCGACGTAGTTCTGCGGCCGGGTGGCGTTGTTCTTCTCGGCCCACGCCTTGTTCATGAGGCGCAGCTCGGGAAGCTGCTGCAGCAAAACCGGGTTCGGACCGCTGGTGAGGATATCGACCGTGTGCTCGTCCACCCGGCGCGCCTCGGCCATGCCTTGGGTGTAGATCTTGAAGTTCGACGTGGGCGCCATGGCGCGCTGGACCGTGAACACCACGTCGTCGGCGGTGAACGGCGCGCCGTCATGGAACTTGACACCCTGGCGCAGGACGAAGCGCCAGCGGTTGGGCTCGGGCTGGCTCCACGACACGGCGAGCGCCGGCTCGAGCTTCATCTCCTTGTCGCGGGTGAGCAGCGACTCGTAGATGTAGGACGAGACGGTGTTGTTCAGCCCCTCGTTCTGCGCATGCGGATCCATGGTCAGGATGTCGCCCTGGCTCGACCAGCGCAGGGGCTTGGCCTCGGCCGCCGTGATGAGCACCATCGCCGCCGCCGCCAGGCCGAGCACCGCGGCGACCGTCCAGCCCTTGAATCGCATATCGTCCTCCCTGTTGATCCGCAGCCCGCCCCGGTCCCGGCGCGGGCGGCCGAGCGCCGACGATGGCCCGCGATCAGTAAACCGCATGCGGGCGCCGTTGTCCAGAGCGCCCCAGCGATGCCCGCCCCTTGCGCTGGCCGCGGCCCGGGGCTTGGCCCGGACTGCGCCGGGACCCCCCGAGTCTACTTGACGTTGAGGTAGCGCAACGGCAGCGAGTTGTCGGCCGGTTGCACCATCTCGACGTTGCTGCGCATCGCCCAGATCAGCGCCTGCTGGTGCAGCGGGATGTTGGCGAAGTCGCCAGTGTAGATCTTGTGCGCCGCGAGGATCATGGCGTCGCGTTTGGCCTTGTCGGCCTCCTCCTCGATCCGGTTGGTGAGCGCGTCGAGCTGCGGGTTCGAGTAGCCGCCGACGTTGAATGCGCCTTTTCGTGCCGGCGCGTTCCGGGTCTGCAATAGCTGCTCGAAGACGTTGTGCACGTCGTAGGTCGCGGCCGGCGACCAGCCGAGCATGTAGAAGCTGGTGGTATAGCCGGGGCCGAGGATCTTCGCGAAGTACTTGCTGCGCGTCTGGGCCAGCAGGTTGACCTTGACGCCGATGCGCGCCAGCATGGCGACGACCGCCAGGCAGATCGCCTCGTCGTTGACGTAGCGGTCGTTCGGGCAGTCCATGCCGACCTCGAAACCGGCGGGATAGCCGGAATCGGCCAACAGCTTCTTGGCGGCATCGGGATCGTATTTCGGCCGCACGTCGACGTCCTTCGCGTAGCCGTTGATGCCCGGCGCCACCATCAGCGCCACCGGGAAGGCCTGGCCGCGCATGACGCGGGTCTTGATCGCCTCGATGTCGATGGCGCGGTAGAACGCCTCGCGCACACGCTTGTCCTTGAACGGGTTCTTGCCCTTGATGTTGGATTCGAGCAGTTCGTCGCGGGCCTGGTCGAAGCCCAGGTAAACGACGCGCGTCTCCGGGCCCTGCATGATCTTGATACCTTGGGTCTTGCTCAGGCGGTCGGTGTCCTGCGGCGGCACGGTGTAGATCATGTCGACCTCGCCCGACAGCAGGGCGGCGACGCGCGTCGGGTCGCTGGCGATGCGCGAGAACACGACTTCGTCGATGTTGTGCGTCGCCTTGTCCCACCAGTTCGGATTCTTGACGAACACCGTCCGCACGTCGGGCTCGCGGCTCTTCAGCATGAAGGGCCCGGTGCCGTTGGCGTTGCGGGTGGAGTAGTTCTCCTCCTGCGGCTTGGTCACGTCGGTGGCCCTCTGCGCGCCGTGCTTCTCGGCCCACGCCTTCGACATGATGCCGATGGCGTTGAGCTTGCTGTCGAGCAGCGGATCGACGACCTTGGTCTCGAACTCGACGGTCAGCGGATCGACCGCGCGCACCTCTTTGACCGAGGCGAAATAGCCGGTCATGTTGGAGGGCGGCGTGCTGGCCCGCGTCATCGACAACACCACGTCGTCGGCGGTGAACGGCGTGCCGTCGTGGAACTTGACGCCGGGGCGCAGCTTGAAGCGCCACAGGTTGGGCGCAGCCTGGCTCCATTCGGTGGCCAGCGCGCCTTCGAGTTTGAGGTCCTGGTCGCGGCGCACCAGGCCCTCGTAGACGTTCCACATCACGCCGAGCTGGAACGTCTCGTTGCGGTTGTAGGGATCCATCGAAGCGACGTCGCCGTCATTGGCGAAGCGGAACGTCTTGGCCTCGGCCGCGCTGATGAACACCATCGCCGTCGCCGCCAGGCCGAGCACCGCGGCGAGTGTCAAACTCTTGAATCGCATATCGTCCTCCCTGTTGATCCGGAGCCCGCCCCGGTCCCGGCGCGGGCGGCCGAGCGCTGGCGTTCCTGGGCGAAACCATGGTGCGGCTTCTCCCCGCCGGCGGTGGCCTCGCGATCAGTAAACCGCGCGCGGGCGCCGTTGTCCAGAGCGCCCTAGCGATGCCCGCCCCTTGCGCTGGCTCACCGGAAGCTCCTGGTTCCACCGATCCTCGCCAGCGCGCGCTCGAGCGCCGCCCGCTCCAGCCCATCGACGCCAAGCCCGGCGAGCATCCGGATGCGGCGCTCGAGCGCCGCGTACGCGCCCCGGAACGCCTGCCGCCTCTCGGCTTCGGTGCCCTCGAGCGCGGCCGGATCGGGGACGCCCCAATGGGCGCTCGCCGGGCGGCCTGGCCACACCGGGCAGACTTCGCCCGCGGCCCGGTCGCAAACCGTGAGGACGAAGTCCATCGCCGGCGCGCCCGGCCTCGCGAACTCCTCCCAGCTCTTGCTCCTGAGCCCCGCGCTCGGCAGGCCCCGCTCGGCCAAGAGCGC
Organism: Pseudomonadota bacterium; assembly: GCA_052387815.1. Classification (GTDB taxonomy): domain Bacteria; phylum Pseudomonadota; class Alphaproteobacteria; order CACIAM-22H2; family CACIAM-22H2; genus JBQTIU01. Next base: position 70,286 of record JBQTIU010000022.1, on the reverse strand, counting down.
GAGCGCGATGGGATGGACGGTGCCCTTGGGGAAGCTGCCGGCGCTATGGCCGCGGAACCGGCCTCGGCCCCAGTGGGTCATCAGCGCCTCGGCCATAATGCTGCGCGCCGAGTTGCCGGTGCAAAGGAATAGCACGTCGTAGGTTTTGCCGATCATGCTTGACGCACGGCACCGGCTGCCGCCGGGCGCGGGTCACGCCCGCCCGTAGCTGTCCTCGAGGCGGACGATGTCGTCCTCGCCGAGATAGTGGCCGGACTGCACCTCGATGACCTCGAGCGGCCCGGGCCCGGGGTTTTCCAGCCGGTGGACGGAGCCCCCGGGGATATGGATCGACATGTTCTCGCCGAGCGTCATCGTCTCGTTCCCGCGCACCACCCGCGCCGTGCCGCGCACCACCACCCAATGCTCGGCGCGGTGCGCGTGCTTCTGCAACGAGAGTTTGGCGCCGGGGTTGACGGTGATCCGCTTGACCTGGAAGCGCTCCCCGCTGTCGATGGTCCGGTAGCTGCCCCACGGCCGGTAAACGATGGGGTGCGAGACCGCCTCGCTGCGGCCCGCCGCCTTGAGGCGATCGACGATCTTTTTCACGTCCTGGGCGCGGTCCTTGGCGGCGGCGAGGACGACGTCGGCGGTGGCGACGACGATCACCTCGTCGAGCCCGACCGCCGCCAACAACGAGCGTTCGCTGCGCAGATAGGAATTCGTCGTCGCCTCGGCCATCACGTCGCCGATCTTGACGTTGCCGGCTTCGTCGCGGCGGCCGAGCTCCCACAGCGCGGACCACGCGCCGACGTCGCTCCACTCGAGGTCGGCCGGCACCACCGCCGCTGCCGCGGTCCGCTCCATCACCGCATAGTCGATCGATTTCGCCGGCGCGCGCGCCAAGCTTTCCTTGTCGAGGCGGATGAAATCGAGGTCGCGCGCGCTGTTCGCGCAGGCCTCGCGGACCGCCGCCGCCAGCTCGGGCTCGAAGCGCCCGAGCTCGGCGAGGAACAGAGCGACGGGGAACAGGAACATGCCGCTGTTCCAGGACCACCTGAGATCGCCGGGGGCGCCATCGGCAAGGAAGGATCGGGCGGTCTCGAGGTCGGGTTTCTCGACGAAGCGCTCGATCCCATAGGCGCCGGCGACGCCGTCGAGGGCGCGGCCGCGGCGGATGTAGCCGTACCCCGTCTCCGGCCGGGTGGGAGCGATGCCGAAGGCGACCAGTCGGCCGGTTCGCGCCGCCGCCGCGGCGGTCGCGACCGCCCGGCCGAATGCCGCCTGATCGCCGATCGCATGGTCGGAGGGCAGCACCAGCATGAGCGCGCCGGGCTCGCGGCCCGCCAGCATGGCGGCGGCGGCGGCGGCCGGGGCGGTGTTGCGCGCCACCGGCTCGAGCACGATCATTGGCGCGGCGAGGCCGAGCTCGCGCAGCTGCTCGGCGATGATGAATCGGTGCTCGTCATTGCACACGATCAAGGGCGGCCCGTAGGCCGGCCCGGCGACCCGGCGCGCGGTCTCCTGCAACAGGCTCAGCTCCGAGGTGAGCGGCAGAAGCTGCTTGGGATAGAGCTCGCGTGACAGCGGCCACAGGCGCGTGCCCGCGCCTCCGGACAGGATCACCGGATAGATCGGACTCTCCATGACCGCGCACCCCACGAAAGCCGCACCCCATGTCTTGCTACCGCAAAAGGCGGGCGCCGCCAACCGCCATGGCTTGATCTGCATCAAATGCAACCACGGATCCCGATGCTATCATGCCCCGGGCATGGGGCTTGGCCGGTCCTCCGGGGGCCGGCGAGACCCGAAGCGGAGGGGCGGGCGATGGGATACAAGGATCTACTCGTTTATGCCGACACCACCGAGACGGCGAAGGCCCGGCTCGAGCTGGCGTTGCGGCTGGCGGCCGATCACCGGGCGCATCTCGCGGCCTTGTACGTGATGCACAGGCCGTCCGTGCCCGGCTATATCGCGGCCGAGCTGCCGGCCGAAGTCTTCGCGTCCCACGAAAAGATGCTGCGCGAGGATGCGGCGCAGGCCGAAAAGCTGGCCCGCGACCTTGCGGCCCGCGCCGGCCTCGATCTGGAATGGCGGACGACGAGGGGCGATGTGGTCGAGATCGCCCAACTGCACGCCCGCCATGTCGACCTCACGATCGTCAGCCAGGCCGGCGAAGGAGCCGCGGCAACGCTCGCCGCGGACCTCCCCGAGGCCCTGGTGATGGGCTCGGGCCGGCCGGTCCTGGTGGTGCCGCGCTTCGGCACCTTCGCGACCGTTGGCGAGCGGGTGCTGGTGGCCTGGAACGCGACCCGCGAATCGACCCGCGCGGTCAACGACGCGCTGCCCTTGCTCAGGCGGGCGAAGCGTGCCTTCGTGCTGGTGGTCAATCCGCAAGAGTCCGCGGAGGCCCGCCTGCAGGGGACGGATATGGCGCTGCACTTGGCCCGGCACGGGGTCGCGGTCGAGGCGACGACGACCCGGACCGCCGAGCTCGGAATCGGCGATGTACTGTTGTCGCGGGCTGCCGATTTCGGCGCCGACCTCATCGTCATGGGCGCCTACGGGCATTCGCGGCTACGCGAGATTGTGCTCGGCGGCGCGACGCGACACCTGCTACAGCATATGACGGTGCCGGTCCTGATGGCGCATTGATGATCGTCGTCTTCGGATCGATCAATATGGACCTCGTCTTCCCGCTGCACGCGCTGCCGCGCCCGGGCGAGACCGTGCTCGGCCAAAGCTACGCGCTGGTGCCGGGCGGCAAGGGCGCGAACCAGGCGGTCGCGGCCGCGCGCGACGGCGCGCACGTGTCCATGGTGGCCTGCGTCGGCGATGACGCGTTTGGGCGATTGGCGCTCGCGAGCCTGGCGGCCGCCGGCGTCGACATCGCCGGCGTGGTGAGCGGGCCGGAGCCCACCGGCTGTGCGGCGGTGTGCGTGGATGAAGCCGGGCGCAACCTGATCGCCGTGGCGCAGGGCGCCAACCTTCGGGCCGCCGCCGCGCGAATCCCCGACTCGCTGCTCGGCCCGGCAACAACCGTGGTCCTGCAGATGGAAGTGCCCCCGGTCGAGACCGCGGCGCTCATCGCCCGGGCGAAGGCCAAGGGGGCGCGCATCGTGCTCAACCTCGCGCCTGCCGTCGGCCTCGACGAAGCGGCGCTGGGCGCGGTCGACGTGCTGGTGATGAACGAGATCGAGACCGCGGCGTTGGTGGGCTGGCGCGGGCTCCGGGCCGACCGGCCGGCGCCGTTGGCGCGCCGACTTTCGGCGGGCTTGGGCGGCACGGTCGTCGTCACCCTCGGCGCCGAGGGCGCGCTCGCAGTTCATGGTGGCGAGACCTGGGCGGTGGCGGCGCTCGAGGTCGAGGCCGTCGATACGACCGCCGCGGGCGATGCCTTCGTCGGCATTCTCGCCGCCGCCCTCGACCGCGGTCGGTCGCTGCCCGAGGCCCTGCACCGGGCGAGCGTGGGCGCCGGCCTCGCCTGCCTTACGCGCGGCGCGCAGCCGAGCCTGCCGGCCGGCGCCGCCATCGACGCCCGGCTCCGGGATCTGGGTCCCGCGCGCAAAATTCCGGGCTGACCCGCGGAATTTGCGGGCCCGCTGCCCGCGCGGCGGGCTATGGTGGGCATGCTGACAGACTCCATTGATTTGTAGGGGCCGGTTTCAAACCGGTCCGCGGGCGGGTCGTGAGACCGGCGAGACAGCGCCTCGCCCCTACAGGGCCCGTTGTTCATGACCGAATCCGGCGCGAAGTTGTTGGTCGGCATCCTGGCCGGGGTTGCCACGGCCGTGATCTGGGCCAGTTGGGCGGTGGCCTCGCGCCACGCCGTGCAGGCCGCGCTCGATCCCTTCGATCTGGCGGCGCTGCGGTTCCTTATCTCCGGCGCGGTGCTGGCGCTGGTCGTCTGGCGGCTCGGCGCGCGCGGGGTCGGCCGCGTGGGCGGCCCTGGCCGCTCGCCGCACCACGCTCGGCGCGCGCGGGGTCGGCGGGATCGGCTGAAGCCACGTCGGCCTCTTGATCCTCGGTGCTGGCCGGGCGCGCTTCTCGCCTACATGGGCTACGCCTTCGCGCCGGCGGGCCATGGCGCCGTCGTCATGCCGAGCTCCGTGCTGGTGGCGATGACGCTGTTGAGCCTGTGGTGGCTCGGCGAACGGTGGACCGCGATGCGCGCCCTCGGGGTCGCGGTGGTCGGCGTCGGAGTCGCGCTGATCGGCTGGCAGGGGCTCGGGGATGCCGCTGCCGGACAATGGCGCGGCCACGTCCTGTTCGTCCTCGCCGCCGTCCTGTGGGCGGTCTACACCGTCGCCGCCCGGTCGGCTCGCGTCGACCCCTGGACCGCGACCGCGATCGTTTGCATGGGCTCGCTCGTTCTCTACCTGCCGCCCTATCTGATCGCCGCCCGCTTGCGGCTGCTCGCGCGCCGGTGGGAGAATTGCTGCTGCAGGGCTTCTACCAGGGCCTGCTGGCCAGCATTGTCGCGCTGGTGCTGTTCACCCGCGTGGTCGGCCTGCTCGGCGCCGGGCACGCGGCATGGTTCCCGGCCCTGGTGCCGGGCTTCGCCAACGCGCTCGCCTATCCCGTCCTCGGCGAGGTGCCGTCGTGGCTGGTGGTCGCCGGCATCGTCCTGGTGTCGGTCGGCATGGCGGTGGCAGGCGGCGCCGGGTCCGCGCGGCCGGCCCGGCGCGCCGACGCTTAGTGCCTGGCCCCGCTCCTGGGATCGAGCACGTCCTGAAGGGCATCGCCCAGCAGGTTGCAGGCGGCGACGGTGGCGAGGATCAACAGGCCGGGGTAGACGGCGAGCATCGGCGCCGTCCAGATCACCTCCTGGGCGTTGGTCAGCATGTTGCCCCAGCTCGGCAGGGGGGGCTGTACGCCCAGCCCCAGGAAGCTCAGCACCGATTCGAACAGGATGATATTCCCCACCGCCAGCGTCGTGGCGACGACGATCGGCGAGACGGCATTGGGGAGGATGTGCCGAGCCATGATCCTGACCGGCCCCGCGCCCAGCGCCACGGCCGCGCGCACGAAATCGCGGGCGAGCAGGCTCAAGGTCGCGCCCCGCACCAGCCGCGCCACGGTCGTCCAGCCGACCAGCGCGGTGATGGCGATGAGCCGGTAGAGGCTGAGCTCCTCCGAGTGGACGAAACGCTCGGGCAGGCCGAGCTTCGCGAGGTCGACGGCCGCCAGCACGATGAGCAGCGGCAACAGCGGCAGGGCGATGACGCCGTCGGTCAGCCGCATCAGAGCCGCATCGAGGCGGCCGCCGAAATAGCCGGCGAGGAGGCCGATGACCGTGCCGAACGTCGCCGCGACCAGGGCCGCCACCAGGCCGACGGCGAGCGACACCCGGCCGCCGTAGAGCAGGCGGAGCGCCACGTCGCGGCCGATCTCGTCGGTGCCGAGCGGATGGGCGAGGGAGAGCGGGGCGAAGCGGTTCAAGAGGTCGGCCGCGTTGGCGTCGGTGCCCGTTGCCGATTCGATCAACGGAGCGGCAGCCGCGAGGGCGAGCAAGGCGGCAAGGACGGCGAGCGCGGCCCTCGCGCCGGGGGTGCGGCCGAGCGCGATCATGCCATCCCTCCGCCTCTGCCGCGCGCCACCAGCGAGATGCGCGGGTCGAGCGCCACATAGGCGAGGTCGGCGCCGAGATTGCCCGCCAGCGTGAGCAGCGTGGCGAAGAGCAAAGAGACCAGCGCCAGGTTGTAGTCGTTGCCCATCACCGAATCGAAGATGAGCTTGCCCATGCCGGGATAGGCGAACATGGTCTCGGTGACGAGCGCGCCCGAAAACAGCGTGCCGAACGAGAGCGCCATGATCGTCACCACCGGGATCATGGCATTGCCGAGCGCGTGGCGAAGGACGACGCGCGCCTCGCCCGCCCCCTTGGCGCGGGCGGTGCGGATCCAGTCCTGGCGCAAGGCCTCGCGCATCGAGGCCCGCATGTAGCGCGCGTAGCCGCCGGCCTCGACCAGCGCCAGCGTCGTCACCGGCAACACGAGATGGCGAGCGGTGTCCCAAAATCCGCTCCGCCCGGGCGTGCCGAACCCGCTCGCCGGCAGCCAGCCGAGCGCCACCGCGAACACGATGATCAGCAGCAGGGCGAGCCAGAAGGTCGGCACCGAGACCGACAGGAAGCAGAACATATTGATGGCTTGATCGAACCTGGTGCCGGGCCGCGTCGCGGCGAGGATGCCGGCCGGCAGGCCGAGGGCGAGCGCGAGGGCGAAGGCGGCGAGCATGAGCGCCGCCGTATTGGCAAGGCGCGGCCCGAGGACGGCGAACACCGGCTGGGAATAGGTGCGGCTGTAGCCGAAATCGCCGTCGAGCGCGGCGCGCGCCCACGCGGCATAGCGCTCGAGGATCGGCCGGTCGATGCCGTGGATTTGGCGCAGCCGCTCGGCGTCGGCCGCGGTCAGCTTCGGGTTGGCGCTGATCATCAGGTCGATGGGGTCGCCGGGCATCAGCCCGATGAGCGTGTAGATGGCGAACGACATCATGACCAGGACGATGAGGCCCTGGAGGGCTCGGTCGACGAGGTAGCGGATCATGTCGCTACGGCGAGGGGCGCGGGCGCCACTGCTCGACCCACAGCGTCGTCACCCCCTGGTGCCCGGTGGGTTCGATGCCGGCCAGCCATTTCGGGACGATGAAGGCGTCGGCGCGGAAATAGAGGGGCAGGACCGGCAGCTCCGCGATGTAGATCTCCTGCGCCCGGCGCCACAAGGCGCGGCGCCGGTCGCGATCGAGCTCGACCTCGATGCGCTCGATCAGCGAATCCATCTCGGCGTTGCGGAAGCCGGTGTAGTTCTGGCCGGCGAAATTGTTGTCGGACGCCGGGATGTGCTCGGAATGGAGGGTCGAGCGCGGCACGTTCTCCGGGCTGCTGATCCAGGCGAACATCGCCATGGCGGGGAACTTGCGCTGGCGCACGGTGTCGCCGAAGAACACCCGCGCCGGCTCGTTGCGCAACCGCACGTCGATGCCGACCTTGCGCCACTGGCTCTGCAGGACCTGCTGCACGGTCTCGCGGGTCCGGTTGCCGGCCGTGGTCATGAGCTCGAAGGCCAGGCGCTCGCCGGCCTGGTTGTGGCGCAAGCCGCCCTTGATCGACGACCACCCGGCCTCGTCGAGAAGCGAGGCGGCGCGGGCCGGGTCGTAGGCGTATTTGGGGAGATCGTCGACGGATATCCAGTCGAGCGGGCTGACGAAGGAATGGGCGACCGGCTGCTTGCCCTCGAAAAGCTGGCGGCTCAGCGTCTCGCGGTCGAGCGCATGGAGGAGGGCGCGGCGGACCCGCCGGTCCCTGAGCGTCGGCTGGTCGAGGTTGAGGTCGATGTGCTCGTAGATGAGGCCGGCCTTGTATTGGATGTCGAAGCGGGGGCCGTGCCGCTTCTCGAAGGCCAAGGCCTGGTCGAGCGACAGGCCGAGCTCGCCGGCGATGTAGTCGATGGACCCGGACAACAGGTTGGCCTCGAGCGCCGCCGTGTTCTCGATCACGCGGACGACGATGCGTTTGAAATGCGGCTTCGCTCCGTACCAGGTCGCATTGGGTTCGAGCACGATGTGCGCGCCTGGGACGACCTCGACGATGCGGTAGGGGCCGAAATAGAGCCCGGGGTTGACGGTGTCGGAATCGTAGGCCGTCCGCCGCCGGTAATTCTCCGGGTCGGCGAAATGACGCCGGTCGACATGGGCCGGCAGCAGATCGAAATCGTTGACGGCGTTGTATTCGAAGGTGAGCTTGTCGACATGGAGGGTGAAGGTCTTCCGGTCGTGGACATCGATCTTGACGATGCGGCGGTAGAGCTCCATGTCGCTGACCCCGGTCTTGGGATGGCGCCCGACCTCCCAGGTGAACAGCACGTCCTCGGTCGTCACCGGCACCCCGTCGCCCCAGGTGGCGCCGGGCTGGATCGTGTAGGTGACGGCGATGCCGTGCTTGCCGTCGCCGACCTCGAACGGCTTGGCGAGCCCGTTCTCGATGGTCGGCAGCTCGGTGCACAGCAGGCAGATGAGCTTCCAGTGCTTGTCATAGGCGGTCAACGGGCGGCGCGTCATCGCCAGCACATAGGTCTTGGCGAGCATGGCGTCGATGTTGGGATTGAAGGTGGAGGGGAACTGGGTCATTCCGATGACGAGCTCGTCCTTGGCGCCGGCCGCGGGCGCGCCCAGGCCCCATGCGACAACGGCCGCCGCGAACAGATGCAAGGTTGCCACGCGCATCTTTTCCCTCCTTGGCGCGCAAGGGAGCGCAGCGATCTTAACAGGATTCCAGGCCGGTGAAGGATCGGACAGCCGCTAATCCCGTCGCGGCGGCCTGCCGCCAGGCTTGGAACCAGCCGAGGCTGGCGAGGGTCGCCCCGCTCGGGCGATACTCGGCGCCGAGCCAGCCGGCGTAGCCGATGCGGTCGAGGGCGGCGAAGACATCGGCGAAATCGATCTCGCCGGTACCGGGCTCGTGCCGGCCCGGGGTATCGGCGAACTGAATGTGGCCGATGCGGGCGCGAAGGCGGGTGAGCGTCCCGATCAGGTCGCCCTCCATGATCTGCATGTGGTAGACGTCGTACTGGAGGGCGAGGTTGGGGACGCCGGCCTCGTCGATGAGCGCGATCGCCTGCTCGCTGCCGGTGACGAAGAAGCCCGGCACGTCGCGGGTGTTGATCGCCTCGATGCACACGACGGCCCCGATCTCCGCCATCTCGGCGGCGGCGGCGCGCATGTTGTCGACGAGTGTCGCGCGGCAGCGCGCCAGATCGGCGCCCCGCTCCGGGGCGCCTGCCAGGAGGTTCACCCGTTTGACGCCGAGCGCTTCGGCGTAGCGCCGCGCCTCTGCGATGCCGGCGCCGAGTTCGGCGCGGCGGCCGGGCAGGGCGCCGAGGCCGACATCGCCCTTCGCCCGCTCGCCGGCCGGAATGTTGATCAGCGCGACCTCGACTTGGGCGCGCTCGCGCGCCCGGGCGAAGTCGTCGAGCGGGATCGCATAGGGGAACTGCATCTCGACCGCCGCGAACCCGGCATCGCGTGCCGCCGCCAGGCGGTCGAGCGGCGCCCACTCGTTGAACATCAGCGAGATGTTGGCCGCGAACCTGGGCATGCCCGGCCGCGGCTCAGGGGCGGGGCGGGGCCGGCTGATCGGCGCCGCCGTGCGCGGCCGACCACTCGGCCGGGCGTTCGAGGAACTTGCGCACTTCGGCGAGCTCGGCTGGGTCGAAATGGCCGCCTTCCTCGGCCAGCCGCAAGACATCCCACCAGGTCGCCAGCGCATGCAGCTTGACCCCGATCGCGGCCATGCCCTCGGTGCTTTCGGGGAAGATGCCGTAATGGAACAGCACGAAGGCGTGCTCGACTTCGGCGCCGGCCTCCCTGAGACCCTTGCAGAACCCGAGCTTGCTCCTGCCGTCGGTGGCGAGGTCCTCGACCAAGAGCACGCGCGCCCCCGGCTCGAGCGCGCCCTCGATCAGGGTGTTGCGGCCGAAGCCCTTGGGCTTCTTGCGCACGTAGAGCATCGGCAGGGCCAGCCGGTCGGCGATCCAGGCGGCGAAGGGAATGCCGGCTGTCTCGCCGCCGGCCACCGCGTCGATCGCCTCGAAGCCGACCCCGCGCTCGATGGTCCGGATCGCCATGTCGATGAGCCTGGTGCGGGCGCGGGGGAAGGAGATCAGCCGGCGGCAGTCGATGTAGGTCGGGCTCGCCCAGCCCGAGGTGAAGATGTAGGGCTTGGCGGTATTGAAATGGACCGCCTTCACCTCGATGAGGATGCGGGCGGTGGTGCGGGCGATTTCCTCGGGGCTCAAGGGGTCTTCCGTGCGGATGTGGGAGGCCGGCTCAGATGAGCGCCCGTTCGAGCACGCGGGCGGCGTGGATCGCCCGACGGCCGGCGCCGTCCTCGATCTGGTGGCGGCAGCTCGTCCCGTCGGCGACCAGAAGCACATCGCCGGCCGCGCGGACCGCCGGCAGCAGCGACAACTCCGCCATCTTCATCGAGATGTCGTAGTGCCCGGCCTCGTAGCCGAAGGCGCCGGCCATGCCGCAGCAGCTCGACTCGATGACCTCGACCTTGAGGCCGGGGACGAATTTGAGCGCCGTCAAGGCCGCGTCCATCGCGCCGAACGCCTTCTGGTGGCAGTGGCCGTGGACGAGGCAGCGCGGCTCGGGGAGGGCCTTGAGCTTGAGCGCGCCCAAGCGGCCGGCCTTGTGCTCGGCGGCGAGGAACTCCTCGAACATGAGGGCCCGGCCCGCGAGCGCCTCGGTCTCGGGGCCGGGCAGCATGGCGAGGAACTCGTCGCGCAGGGTGAACAGACAGGCGGGCTCGAGCCCGACGATCGGAACGCCCCGCGCGACATAGGGCCCGAGCGCCGCCAGCACGCGCCGCGCCTCGGCGCGCGCCTCCTCGACCAGGCCCTCGGCGAGGAACGTCCGCCCGCAGCACAACGGCCGAGCGCCCTTGCCGTCGGCCGCTTTGGGCACAACGACGGCGTAGCCCGCGGCGCCCAGGACCTTGACCGCCGCGCGCAGGTTCTCGGGCTCGAAATAGTTGTTGAAGGTGTCCGCGAACAGCACGACCTCGCGATCCCCAGGCCCCGGCGCCCCTTCGGCGCGGAAGGTGTCCCGTCGCCAAGCCGGCAGGGTGCGCCGGGCGCTCAGGCCGAGGACCCGTTCCGACGCCTGGGCGAGGACCCGCCAGCGGTCGCGCAGATTGAGGACCGGCGCGAGGCGCGCCGCCACCTTGGCGTAGCGCGGCAGGTAGGCGACGAGGCGCTGGCGGAGCTTGAGCCCGTGGCGCCGGTTCCAGGCGTGGCGGAACTCGATCTTCATGCGCGCCAGGTCGACGCCGGTCGGGCATTCGCGCTTGCAGCCCTTGCAGGCGACGCACAGATCCATGGTCTCCCACATCGCGTCGGAGACCAGGGCGTCGGGGCCGAGCTGCCCGGTCAATGCCAGGCGCAGCGTGTTGGCGCGCCCCCGCACCAGGTGCTGCTCGTCGCCGGTGGCGCGGTAGGACGGGCACATCACGCCGGGATCGGATTTGCGGCACTCGCCGTTGTTGTTGCACATCTCGACCGCGGCCGGGAATCCGCCCCAGGCCGACCAGTCGAGCGCGGTCTTGAGCGGCAGGGCCTGGTAGCCCGGCCGGTAGCGGAACAGCGTGCGGTCGTCCATGCGCGGCGGCCGGACGATCTTACCGGGGTTGAACAGGCCGTCGGGGTCGAAGGCGTCCTTGACCGCCTCGAAGGCGCGCACGATGCGCGCCCCGAACATCCGCTCGTGGAATTCGGAGCGCACCAGGCCGTCGCCGTGCTCGCCCGAATGCGAGCCCTTGTACGCGCGCACGATGGCGAAGGTCTCTTCGGCGATGGCGCGCATCTTCTTGACCTCGTCGGGGTCCTTGAGGGCAAGGATCGGGCGCACGTGCAGCGTGCCGACCGAGGCATGCGCGTACCAGGTGCCGGTGGTCCCGTGCTTGCGGAACACCTCGTCGATCCGCCGCGTGTACTCGGCGAGGTCGTCGAGGGCGACCGCGCAATCCTCGATGAAGGATACGGGTTTGCTGTCGCCTTTCATCGACATCATGATGTTGAGGCCCTGCTTGCGAACCTCCCAGATCGCGGTCTGCAAGGCGGAGTCCACGGCCTCGACGACGGCGCCCGCGAACCCGAGCTCGGCCATCAGCGCCACCAGGTCGGCGAGCTTGCGTCTCTGGACCTCGAGCTCCTCGCCGGCGAACTCGACCAGCAGGATGGCCGCGGGCTCGCCCTTGACGAAGCGTTCGACGATCGGCCGGAACATGGCGATGTCGCGGGCGAGCTCGATCATCGTCCGATCGACGAGCTCGACCGCGCTCGGGTCGAGCGCGACGATATGGCGCGTGGCGTCCATCGCTTCGTAGAACGTCGGAAAGTGGCAGACGCCGAGCATCCGCGCCGGAGGGATGCGCGCGAGCGCGAGCTCGAGCCGGGTGAAGAAGCCAAGCGTGCCCTCGGAGCCGACCAACAGCTTGGCCAGGTTGTGGCCGGGCTCGTTGCGGCCGAGGCCCGGAACGGCGTGCGGGCGGATCATGTCGAGGTTGTAGCCGCCGACCCGGCGCAACAGGCGCGGCCAGCGCTCGGAGGCGAACTCGTCGGCGACGCCCTCGGCGAGCCCGCGCAGGGTGCGGACCAGCTCAACATAGCGCCGTGGGGCCACGAGCCCGTCGAGGGCCTCGGGCACCTCGCCGAAGCAGGCGAGCGTCCCGTCGGCCAACACGGCGTCGATCGAGCGCACGTTGTGGACCATGTTGCCGTAGCGGATCGAGCGCGCGCCGCAGGAATTGTTGCCGGCCATGCCGCCCAGCGTGCCGCGGCTGCCGGTCGAGATGTCGACCGGAAAGAACAGGCCGTGGGGCTTGAGCTTGCGGTTCAAGGCATCGAGGGTCAGCCCCGGCTCGACCCGCGCGATGCGCCGTGCGGGATCGATATCGATCAGGCGGTTCAGGTGCTTCGAGGTGTCGATCACCAGCGCCCGGCCGACCGTCTGGCCGCCTTGCGAGGTGCCGCCGCCCCTGGGCAAGACCGGCACGCCGTGCTGGCGCGCGATCGCGATCGCGGCTTCGATGTCCTCGACGCGCGCCGGCACGACCACGCCGATCGGCTCGATCTGGTAGATCGAGGCGTCGGTTGAATAGCGGCCGCGCGAGAAGGCGTCGAACAACACCTCGCCCGCCAGCTCGCGGCCGAGGTGCCGGGCGAGCGCGCCGTCGCCGGGGTGAATCCGGGCGGCCGAGGTGGGAGCGCCGGCGGGCGCCATGGTTGCGGCTACTCGAAGCTGGCCGAGACCGCCAGCGGCCCGCGCGGCGCCTTGGCGCCGGCGGGCGTCGACCGGGCGAGGGCGAGGACGGCGGCGATCACTAGGCGCGACATGCGGGGCCTCCGGCGGCAGCCAAACGGCGTGGCGGGCGAATTATACACCCTCGATCGGCGAGGGTCAGCGCTAGCGCGCGGCGGGCGGCTCCCGGACATCGGTAACGCCAGGGACATCCGATGTGCTACAAATCCCGGACGTCTCAACTTGCTGTGGACACTGCGACTCATGCCCCCAGACGCCCACGCCAACCTCCGCCGGAGCGGCCGGCATTTCCTGCAGATCCCGGGGCCCACCAACGTGCCCGACCGCGTCCTGCGGGCGATCGATCGAGCGACCATCGACCATCGCGGCCCCGCCTTCGGCCGCCTCGCGCGCGAGGTCCTCGACGGCCTCAAATCGGTGTTTCGCACCGCCGGGCCGGTCGTCATCTACCCGGCCTCGGGCACCGGGGCCTGGGAGGCGGCGCTGGTCAACACGCTGTCGCCCGGCGACCGGGTGCTGATGTTCGAGACCGGGCATTTCGCCACGCTGTGGAGCGAAATGGCTGCGCGGCTCGGCCTCGAGGTCGAGATGGTGCCGGGCGACTGGCGCACGGGCGCCGATCCGGCCGCGCTCGAAGCGCGCCTTGCCGCGGACCACGGGCGTCGCATCAAGGCGGTGGCGGCGGTCCACAACGAGACCTCGACCGGGGTCACGAGCAGTGTCGCGGACCTGCGCGCGGCGATCGACCGCGCCCGCCACCCGGCGCTGTTCCTGGTCGATACCATCTCCTCGCTCGCTTCGATCGATTATCGCCACGACGAATGGGGCGTGGACGTGACGGTCGCCGGGTCGCAGAAGGGCCTCATGCTGCCGCCGGGCCTGTCATTCAACGCGCTCGGCGACAAGGCGCTCGCCGCCCACCGGACGGCGCGGCTGGCGCGCTCGTACTGGGACTGGGGGGCGATGCTCGAAGCCAACCGGAGCGGGTATTTCCCGTACACCCCGGCGACCAATCTGCTCTATGGCTTGCGCGAGGCGATCGCGATGCTGCGCGAGGAGGGGCTCGACAACGTCTTCGCTCGTCACCGCCGCCATGCCGAGGCGACGCGCCGGGCCGTGCGCGCCTGGGGCCTCGAGATCCTGTGCACGAACCCGGCCGAGTATTCGGCCTCGCTCACCGCCGTGCTCGTGCCCGACGGCCACGACGCTGACGAATTGCGCCGGGCGATCCTCGAGCAATTCGACATGTCGCTCGGGTCCGGGCTCGGCCGGCTCAAGGGCAAGGTGTTCCGCATCGGGCATCTTGGCGACTTCAACGATTTGATGCTCATGGGCACGCTCGCCGGGGTCGAGATGGGCCTCGGGCTCGCAAACGTGCCGCACCGCAAGGGCGGAGCGGCGGCGGCGCTCGACTACCTCGGCGAATCCGCCGGGCGCCGAGGCTAGGCGCCATGCCGGCGGCGGAGAGCGACGTCATCCTGGTCGAGCGCGACGCCGACATCGTCACCGTGACGCTCAATCGCCCGGACAAGCTCAACGCGCTCAACGCGCCGATGTGGAAGCGGCTGGGCGAGGTCATCCGGGGGCTGGAGCGCGAGGACCGGGTCGGTTGCATCGTGCTGCGCGGCGCGGGGGAGAAGGCATTCGCGCCGGGGGCCGACATCGCCGAGTTCGAGACCATGCGCAACGACCCCCGGCAGGCGGCGGCCTACGGCAAGCTGATGCATGCGGCCATGCACGCGCTCCGCGATTGCCGCCACCCCAGCGTGGCGATGATCCACGGGCTGTGCGTGGGCGGGGGCCTGGAGCTGGCGAGCATGTGCGACCTGCGCATCGCCGGCCAATCGTCGCGCTTCGGCGTGCCGATCAACCGCATCGGCGTGATCATGGCCTACCCGGAGCTCGAGGCGTTCATCGACCTCGTGGGCCGCGCCGCGGCGCTCGAAATCCTGCTCGAGGGCCGCGTGTTCGGCGCCGCCGAGGCCAAGGAGAAAGGCCTGGTCAACCGCGTCGTCCCCGACGCCGAGGTCGTGAAGGAGACCTATGCCGCCGCCCGCCGCATCGCCGACGGCGCGCCCTTGTGCAATCGCTGGCACAAGAAATTCGCGCGCCGCCTCGCCGACCCGCGCCCGCTCACGGGGCGCGAGCTCGAAGAGGGCTATGCTTGCTTCGATACCGAGGATTTTCGGGAAGGCACCCGCGCTTTCCTCGCCAAGCGCAAACCGGTGTTCAAGGGGCGCTAGGCCTCCCTAAGAGCCCGAAGGGCCGGCTAGCCCAAGGAAGTGTTGCGCTTTTCGCCGCTTTCTTCCCCGAGCGGCACGCCTTTGGTCGTCTCGCTGCCCGCCCGGTAGCGGTAGACGACCTCGCCTACCGCCAGCAGCGTGCCCGCCGTGTCGTGCACCTCGGCCGAGGCGATGTACATTTTTTCTTGGCGCCGCCGCGGACCTTGGCGCGCGTCGCGGCCGGCGCGGGAATGCGCGAGTATCGGCTGAATGCGTGCGGTTATTCGCTCGGCACGACCTTCGCGCCCAACTGGATGGACTGGCCGACGCTCTACGCCGGCAACCCGATCGTGGCCGCGCCCAACATGGTCTTCTTCCTGCACATGATCCTGATGGATTCGAGCGCCGGCATCGCGATGTATCCCGGCGCGTCGGTGGTGGTGACCGAATCCGGCAACGCGCTGCTTTCGGCCCGGCCACTCGATCTGGTGGTGCGCTGAGCGGCGACGGTCATCCCCCGGCGCCGCCGGGATCCGCGACCGTCCGATCGCTCGCGCGCCGGGACCGACGCGGGTGCGGATCGCACGGGGCGGAGCGGCCGACCGCCCGTCCTTGACGGGAAAGACCGGCGAATGCTAACTGACCGATCAGACGCCAGGCGAGGGTTCGCGGCCGCGGCGCGGTCTACCTGATCGCGGCGGGAGGGAACACCGAGTGCGGATAGACGACCCCCAGATCCCGCCCGAGCGCATGCGCGAGTTCGAGCGCGCCGGGTACTGGGTCCAGACGACCAGCAACGAGGAACTCGATCGCGTCGCGGCGAGCACCCCGGACAAGATCGCGGTGATCGACGGCCGCTGCCGGTTGACCTATGCCGAGCTTCACCGCCGCGCCCAGCGTCTGGCGGCGCATTTCGTCAAGCTCGGCCTGACCGCCGACGACGTGATCGCGATCCAGCTGCCGAACTGGAGCGAGTTCGTGGTTGCGATCAACGCGGCGATGATGGCCGGGGTGCCGTTCTGCCAGTACCACAGCGATTTCCGCGCCCGCGAGGTCGAGTTCATCCTCGGCTTCACGCGCGCCTCAGCGGTGATCGCGCCGAGCGGGTTCCGCCGGTTCGACTACCCGGCGATGATCCGCGAGCTGCGGCCGCGCCTGCCGGCGCTGAAGCACGTGATGTTCGTTGGCGACGCCGTGCCGGAGGACGCCTTCGATCTGAGGGGCTTCCTCGACCACGACGCACCGCTCGCGGTGCCGGAGGCGGAGCTGCGCCGCCGCCGGCCGCACGGCAACGACCTGGTGCGGGCCGCCTTCACCTCGGGCACGACGGGCGACCCCAAAGCCGTGCTCCACCTGCACAACACCACGAATTGCGCGGGCCGCTTCCTCAACGAAGGCCAGGCGATCACGTCGAACAGCGTGTTCCTGATCTTCCTGCCGGTCGGCCTGAACTGGGGCCTGTTCAACGTGCTGCAGGCGATCTTCGCCGGGTGCACCGTAGTGCTCCTCGACATCTTCAGGGCCGAGCGGGCGCTGGAGCTGATCCAGAAGGAGAAGGTGACGCATTTCTGCTGTGCGCCGGCGCACCTGGTGTCGCTGCTCCACGCGCCCGACTTCGGCAAGTACGATCTCCGTTCGCTCCAGGTGATGATGACCGGCGGGGCGTCCTGTCCGATCGAGGTGATCCGCGAGATTCGTGCCCGGATCCCCGGCCATCTCCTGGAGATGTACGGCATGCTCGAATGCGGCTCGCAGGCGCATACGCGGCTCTCGGAGCACCCGGAATCCGTGTGCGGGCTGGTCGGACGCTCGCTGCCCGCGATGCGGAACAAGGTGGTCGACGACAACGGCGTCGAGTGCCCGCCGGGGACGGTCGGCGAAATCCTGACCTACGGACCCTCAGTCACCATCGGCTATTACAACAATCCCGACGTCAACCGGCGCAGCTTCACCAAGGACGGCTGGTTCCGCACCGGCGATCTCGGCGTGTTCGACGAAAAGGGCTATCTACGGATCGCGGGGCGCAAGAAGGAGATGATCATCCGCGGCGGAGCCAATATCTATCCGCGGGAGATCGAGGAGGTGCTCTACCAGCACCCCAAGGTGATGGACGCCGCCGTGGTCGGGCTGCCCGATCCGCGGCTGGGCGAGCGCACCTGCGCCTGCATCGTGCCCAAGGCCGGGCAGACGATCACCTTCGACGAGATCAACGACTTCCTGCGGCCGCGCATCGCGACCTACAAGCTGCCCGAATTCCTGGAGCTGATGAGCGAGCTGCCGCGGACCCCGACCGGCAAGATCCAGAAGGGACCGCTCAGGGACATCGTCATCGGCCGCCGCGCGGCCGACCGCAAGCACGCCCGCTAGGCGGGGAGGACAGCGAAGTCGGCGCCGCTCCGGACCGCGGCGCATCGAACGAGGACCCAAGGAGAGAGGAGGAACCCCATGCGCAAGAGTACCGATCGAATCATCGCCGCCGCCTTCGCCGCGGCGGTTGCCCTCGCCGGATCGCCGGCGAGCGCGCAAGACGGCGTAACCAGCGACACCATCGTCTTGGGCGCCTACGGCCCGCTCACCGGGCCGGCCGCCTATATCGGCCTCGGCGGGCGCGACGGCCTGGCGGTCGCGGTCAAGGAGATCAACGACGCGGGCGGCATCCATGGCCGGAAGATCAGGGTGGAGTTCGAGGACGACGGCTTCTCGCCGGCCAGGGCGCTGGCGGCGGTCAAGAAGCTGGTCGAGCAGGACAAGGCATTCATGATCTTCGGCGTCTCGGGCAGCAACCCGACGGTCGGCACGCTCGAATATCTGCGCGACCTCAAGGTGCCGAACTACGTTTCCTTCGCCTCAGCGCCCCCGGTGACGCGGCCGTTCAACAAGTATTTCTTCCGCGGCGGCACGACCGAGGCGGCGCGCTACGGCGAGCTCTACGCCGAGTTCATCACCCAGTTCCTGCAGGCGAAGAAGATCGCCATCCTGAGCGGCAGCGACGAGTTCCCGAAGAACGAGGGCGACGCGACCGAGCGGCTGCTCGCCAAGTGGTACAACATGAAGCCCGTGCTGCGCGCCGAGTTCAAGGTCGGCGACAAGGATTTCACGCCGCAGCTGTTGAAGATCAAGGAAGCGAACCCCGAGGTGATCATGACCCTCGGGCACGTCACCGAGGCGTCGATCATCCTCCGCCAGGCGCGGGAGCTGGGGCTGCGCCAACCAATCTTCGGCAGCGGCGCGATGGTCGACAACTCCTTGATCGCCGCCGCCGGCTATTCCGCCGAGGGGTTCATGGGCGGATGGTTGACCGGCGTCTTCCTCGACTCGGTGCATCCCGACATGCTCAAGTTCAAGGAGGCCTGGTCGAAGCTCAATCCGACCGAGATCAAGGGCCGGCCGAACCTGTTCGACATCCTCTCCTACTCCGACATGCATGTGGTCGCCGAGGGACTGCGCCGGGCGGGCCGGGGGCTCACCCGCGACGGCCTGGTCAAGGCGCTGGAGACGATCAAGGACTACAAGGTGAGCGAGATCGCAACGCCGCGCACGTTCACCGACTGGCATCACATCGGCAACCTGCGAATGCAGATGATGGTGGTGATCAACCAGCACTGGGTCCCGGTGCGGTGGGATGCGGCGCGCGACAGCGAGATCCTCGCCGAGTACAAGAAATAGACGCACTGGGCGGCGGGTCCGGCGGCCGGTCGGCCCGCCGCCGGGCCTCTCGCCGCCCCGCGCCGGCCGGGGCCTCGTCATGACTCTTGAGGTCGCCTTGCAGCTGGCGATTGCCGGCCTCAGCACCGGCAGCATCTACGCCCTCGTCGCGCTGGGCCTGGTGCTCGCGTTCAAGGGTACCTCGGTGGTCAACTTCGCCCAGGGCGAGCTGGTCACGCTCGGCGCGTACATCGCGCTGTTCCTCAGCACCTTGGCCAAGTTGTCCTACCCCTGGGTGTTCGTCCTGACGCTGCTGATCACCGGCGGGGTGGGGATCGCCCTCGAGCGCGGCCTGATCCGGCCGCTCGCCCGCGCGCCGGCCTTCACCGTCGTCATCGCGACCCTGGCGGTCGGGCTGATGATCAAGAACGTCCTGCGTCTGTCGTGGCAGGAGCAAGTGTCGACCATCGCCACACCGTTCGGGGATGCGCCCCTCGCCGTCGGCAGCCTGCGGATCAATCCGCAGTACCTGTGGGTGATCGGCTGCTCCCTGGTGCTGATGGCCGCGCTGGCCGCGTTCTTCCGCAGCAGCCTGGTCGGCAAGGCGATGCGCGCCGTGGCGCAGAACCCGGTGGCGGCTCAGCTCATGGGGATCAGGGTCAACCGGATGTTTGCCATCACCTTCGCCATCAGCACGATGATCGCGGCCGTCGCCGGGATTCTCGTCGCGCCCCTCATCGGTATCCACGCCGAGATGGGCGGCGTCATCCTCAAGGCCTTCGTGGCGGCGATCCTGGGCGGATTCCACAGCCTGGTCGGCGCGGTCATCGGCGGCATGCTGCTCGGCGTGCTCGAGGTCTTCGGCGGCGCCTATTTCGGCGGCCTGTTCAAGGAGACGGTCGCCTTCGTCCTGCTGCTTCTCATCCTGCTGGTGCGGCCGCACGGCCTGTTCGGCCAGGCCGAAGCGCGCCGGGTCTGAGCCAGGCATGCGGCCCGACGAAGCTTCGCTGCGACGGGCGGGCCTGGCCGGGCTCGTGGCGCTGCTCCTGGTCGGCCCGTGGTTCCTCGGCTCCTACCACCACTACCTGCTGTCGCTGGCGCTGATCAACGTCGTCCTGGCCATCGGCCTCAATCTGCTCACCGGCAACGCCGGCCAGATCTCGCTCTGCCACTCGTCCTTCATGGCGATCGGCGCCTATACGAGCGCGTTCCTCCTCACCCAGCTCGGCCTCACCTTCTGGCTGGCTCTGCCGCTGGCCGGCGCCGTTTCCGGCCTGTTCGGGGTCGTGCTCGGCCTGCCGGCGCTGCGCCTGAGGGGCTTCTACCTCGCCGTCGTCACCCTCGGCTTTCTCGAGATCATGCAGATCATCATCGAGTCGCTGCCGTCGGTGACCGGGGGCGTGCGCGGCCTCGCGGTGCCCCGCCCGTCGCTATTCGGGGTCCGCCTGGCCAGCGACCTGTCGCTCTACTACGTGATTCTCGCGGTCGCCTTCATGGCGCTCTACGCCGCCTGGCGGCTGCTCAACTCGCCGATCGGCCGAGCGTTCAACAGCATCCGGGTGAGCGAAGCGACGGCTGAGACCCTGGCCATCCCGGTCACCCGGGTGAAGTTGATCGCCTTCGTGGTGGCTGCGGTCTATGCTGGCGTCGCCGGCGCCATGTTCGCGACGCTGGTGCGCTTCATCGATCCGCTGGAATTCGGCGTCTGGACCTCGATCCGGCACGTGACCTTCATCGTCGTCGGCGGCCTCGGCTCGGTCGCCGGATCGGTGATCGGCGCCGCGGTCCTCACCGTGCTGCCCGAGCTGCTGCGCGGGTTCAAGGAATACAACGAGCTGGTCTACGGCGGCCTCCTGCTGCTGGTGCTCATGGTCATGCCGAGCGGGCTCATCGGGCTGTGGCCGGCGCTCAAGCGCCTCCTGGCGCGCGGCACGGCCGGCGCGGCGAGCGGAGGGCCGCGGTGAGCTACTTCGCCGTCGAGCGGCTGTCGGTGACCTTCGGCGGTCTCGCTGCCCTGTCGGACGTCTCGTTCGCCATCGAGCAGGGCGAGATCCACGGCCTGATCGGTCCGAACGGCGCCGGCAAGACGTCGTTGATCAACGCGGCCTCGGGCCTCGTCGCGCTGAGCGCCGGGCGGATCCGGTTCGACGGGCGCGAGATGCAGACGCTTCCGGGCCACCGCATCGCCGCGCTCGGCATCGGCCGCACCTTCCAGCACGCCGAGGTCTTCCCCGACCAGACCGTGCTGACCAACGTGCTCACCGCCAGCTACGAACGGCACAATGCGGGCTTCTGGCACAACCTGATCGGCACGCCGGCGATGGCGAGGACGGAGCGCGCGGCGATCGGCGGGGCGGAGGCGCTGATCGAACGGTTCGGTCTTACGCCCTACCGCGACGCGCTCGCCGGCGACCTGCCCTTCAGCGTGCTGAAGAAGGTCGACCTGGTCCGCGCCCTGTTCGGCGACCCGCGCCTGCTGATGCTCGACGAGCCGGCGTCCGGCATGGCCGCCCAAGAGGCGCAGGACCTGGTGAGCACCTGCCGCGCGCTCGCCGGCGAGCACGGCATCACCCTGGTCGTGGTCGAACACAACATGCGCGTCATCATGGCGCTCGCCGACCGCATCACGGTCCTCGACCACGGGGAGAAAATCGCCGAAGGGACGCCGGTCGAGGTCCAGGCGGACCCGCGCGTGATCGAGGCCTATCTCGGCGAGAGCGAGCCCCATGCTTGAGATCGCGGGCCTTTCTGCCGGCTACGGGCGTATTGACGTCCTGCGCGACGTCGCGCTGTCGGTCGAGCGCGGCGCGATCGTCGGCATCCTGGGAACCAACGGCGCCGGAAAGACGACGCTGGCGCGCACCCTGTCCGGCCTGACCACGGTCCATGCCGGGCGGATCATGCTCGAGGGACGACCGATCCGGGGCCTGGCGCCCGAGCAGATCGTAGCCGCCGGGATGGTCCAGGTTCCGCAAGGCCGCCTGCTGTTCCCGGACCTCACCGTGGCCGAGAACCTGGAGGTCGGAGCCTATCTGCCGGCCGCGCGCCGCGAATTCCGCCGCACGCTCGAGCGGGTCGAGTCCTATTTTCCAATCCTCGCCGCGCGGCGCCGGCAGCCGGCCGGCCTGCTCTCCGGCGGCGAGCAGCAGATGCTGGCGATCGGCCGGGCGCTGATGAGCGTGCCGCGCCTCCTCGTTCTCGACGAGCCGTCCCTCGGGCTCGCGCCGCGGATCGTGCGCGACATTTTCCACGTCATCCGCCGGCTGAACGAAGAGGGCGTCACCATCGTCGTCGCCGAGCAGAACGCGCACCAGGTGCTGGCGATCGCCAACCGCGTCTACGTGCTCGAGACCGGGCGCGTGGTCGTCGCAGGCACCGGCGCCGAACTGCGCGAGAGCGCGGACATCCGTCGGACCTATCTCGGGCTCTCCTGAGACGCCGCCACCGGAGAAAGGAACGCCTCATGCCGCTGATCGACATGCACTCGCACTGGAAGACGAAACGGGGCTATCCGCTCAGGACCGAGGACGAGCTGGCACGACAGGAGCATACCTGGCGCTCGCGACCGCAATACGCGACCGAAGCAGAAATGGCGGAGGACTTCCGGCGGGCCGAGCTGCGCGTGATCCTGGATTTCGGGTTCACGAAGTTCCTGCCGGTCGATCAGGCGCGCGACCTCCACGACTACGGCTTCGCCACCCAGCGCGCCCATGCCGACGTGATCATCGGCAACTGGGTGCATTTCCAGCCGGAGCTCGGCACGCCGGCGCTCGACGAGTTCAAGCGCTGCCTCGCGGCGGGCTCGGGCTTCGTCGGCCTCGCCGTGTCGGGGTCGGGCGGCGTGCCGGCGAGCGATCCCGCCTGGGACCCGTTCTACAAGACCTGCATCGAGGCCAAGATGCCGGCGCTGATCTTCGTCGGCACCACCGGCCTCGGCGCCGGCCTGCCGGGGGGCGCGGGGATCACCCTCGACAGCTGCCACCCGCGCCATCTCGACGCCGTGGCGGCGCGTCATCCCAAGCTCACGATCGTCGCCGCGCGACCGGCCTGGCCCTGGCAGACCGAGATGATCGCGGTGATGCTGCACAAGCCGAACGTCTGGTACGAGCTCCACGGCTGGTCGCCGCGCTACCTGAGCGACGACCTCAAGCACGAGATCGCGCGCCGGTTGCAGGACCGCGTGATGTTCGGGGCCGACTATCCGCTGTTCACCTACGAGCGGCTGGTGCGGGACTGGCAGGGCCTCGGCTTCGCCGACGCGGTGCTGGAGAAGGTGTTCCGCTCGAACGCGGAGCGGTTCCTCGCCACATTGAAGGGGTAGCCATGGACCTCGAACTCGGCGGCAAGATCGCGATCGTCAACGGCGCGAGCCAAGGGATCGGCCTCGCCATCGCGCGGACCCTGGCCGCGGAGGGTGCGGCGGTCTGCATGACCGCCCGCCGCGAGCCGGCGCTGGGCAAGGCGGCCGATCGAGTGGCGCGCGAGACCGGAGCCCGGGTGGCCGCCGTCCAGGGCGACATCCGCCGGGCCGAGGACTGCGCGCGCATCGTCGAGGAGGCGGTGCGTCGGCTCGGCGGGGTCGACATCCTGGTCAACAACGACGGGGCGCCGCCGCTCGGCGACAGCCTCGCCTTCGACGACGTCGCCTGGGGCAAGGCGGTGGAGCAGAACCTATTGAGCGTGCTGCGTATGATCCGGGCGGTGGTGCCGCACATGCGCCGGCGCGGCCGGGGCAGCATCGTCAACATCACGGCCTTGTCGGCGGTGCAGCCGATCGTCGGCTTCGGCCTGTCGGTCGCGACCTGGGCCGGCGTCATCGGCCTCGCCAAGACGCTATCCCTGGAATTGGGGCCGCTCGGCATCACCATCAACACCATCTGCCCGGGCTTGATCGAGACCCCGCGGCTCCACAAGGTGAGCGAGCAGTCGGGCAAGGCGATGAAGGACCTCGCGGCCGATATTCCGGTCGGGCGGATCGGCCGGCCCGAGGACATCGCGGCGATGACCGCGCTCCTCGCCTCGCCGAAGGGTTCGTACGTCACTGGAACGACCCTGCAGATCGACGGCGGCCTGCGCAAGGCCCTGCTTTGACCGTCGCTTGAACTCGGCGGGCGGGAGTCGGTACCGTCGCCGTATCTTCGAGCCGCGGTTGCCCCGCGTGAACCCGGGTCGCGACGATGCAAGGAGGCCCGCGATGGCGCCGCCCCGGCCCGGCGGGGAGCGCCGGTGAACCGGCGAGCCGCCGATTGATGCGCTCATGAAGCCCGGCTCGATGAGCGCCTACGTCGTGCTGCGGCTCACCCAGCTGCTGCCCATCGTGCTGGTCATCGTCGTGGTCCATTTCTGCCTGATCCGGCGGGCGAACGGCGGGACGTCTTGGCGACTGGGCCGGCTATTACGGCCGGACTCTGATCACGCGGGTGGGCAAGCTCGAGCTGCGGGTGCCGCAGGATCGCGAAGGGCGATTTTCGACCGCGCTGTTCGCTCGCTACCGGCGCTCGGAGAAGGCACTGGTCGGGAGGTTGGCGGAGATGTACGTCCAGGGCGTGTCGAGCCGCAAGATCAAGGCGATTACGGAAGAACTCTGCGGGCACCAGTTCTCAGCCTCCGCGATCAGCGCCATCAACAAGACCCTGGACGCGGGCCTGGCGGCGTTTGCCAGCCGGCGGCTGGTCGAGCCCGATCCGTATCTGATCTTGGATGCACGCTACGAGCGGGTGCGCGAGGCGGAGGTCATCCGCTCTCACCCATCTTCATCGGTTCCCGACGGGTGGCATGGCGTAACCCCTTGATAGGTTGAGAGGCGAGGGTGGAAGGGGCTGAATTTATAGTGCCACGTCGGTGCTTTATTTTTGCTGATTTCGGCGTTGTGTTCGGTGATTCCGTGCGCACCACACGGAGGCACCGTTGTACTTCCGCAAGAGGACTCCGGCGGGCGCGCCTACTTGCCGATCGTGGGGAGCGTGCGCACCGGGCGGCAGGTCCGCCAACGGGTGATCGCCACGCTCGGGCGGTGGGAAGAGCTGCAGGCGAGCGGACAACTGGAACGGCTGCGGCGCTCGGGCGCGCTTCGCCGACAAGACGATGGTGCTGGGCGCGCTCGACAACGACACGGCGACGAAGACCGCGACACGGCGCATCGGGCCAGCGCTGGGGTTCGAGCGGCTGTGGGAGCGTCTCATCGCGAAGCGATGAGACGCTGTCGTGCGGCGATCGGCGCGCCGGCGGGGAATCACAAGGTTTATCCCTACCTCTTGGGCGGGCTCGCGATCGAGCGGGTGAACCAGGTGTGGGCGGCGGACATTACTTGCATCCCGATGGCGCGCGGCTTTCTCTATTTGGTTGTGGTGATGGATTGGGCGAGCCGCCTGGAGCGTTTTTCGGTTGATTGGAACATATCCTGAGTTTTCGAGGTATACGGCGCACTCGGATGTTGGGAAGTGGTCGAGGGCGACGGCGATGGCTGTGGTGAGGGTGTCGAGGGTTCTGGCAGCGGCTTTGTGCAGGATGGCTTTGAGCTTGGCGAAGGCCTGCTCGATCGAGTTGAGGTCGGGACTGTAGGGCGGCAGGAACCATAGTGTCGCGCCGCCACTCTCGATGGTTTCCCGGACGCCGGCGACTTTGTGGCTGCCGAAATTGTCCATGATCACAGTGTCGCCCGGCCTCAGGGTCGGCGCCAGGCACTGCTGGATATAGGCGCGGAAAGCATCGCCGTTGATCGGTCCATCGAAGACGCAAGGAGCGGCGATGCCATCCTGGCGCAGGGCGGCGCCGAACGTCGTGGTTTTCCAGGGGCCGCGGCGAACGGAGCATCCCAGCCGCCGGCCGCGCGGCGCCCGCCCATAGCGTCACGCCATGTTGGTGGTCACTCCGGTTTCGTCGAGGAAGACGAGCCGGGCGGGATCAAGCGTCGGCTGAGCCTGGCGCCAAGCGATCCTCGCGGCGGCCAGGCCGCTACGCTGTACAACGACAATTGTGATGTCCGGTCGGCGACAATTAGGATGGCCGGATTTTGATGCCAAGGGGTTACGATCCGGCGACGATGAGCGACAATTCGGACGCTGCGGCTTTAGCCCAAGGAAGTGTTGCGCTTTTCGCCGCCTTCTTGCCCGAGCGGCACGCCTTCGGTCGTCTCGCTGCCCGCCTGGTAGCGGTAAACGACCTCGCCTACCGCCAGCAGCGTGCCCGCCGTGTCGTGCACCTCGGCCGAGGCAATGTACATTTTCTTGGCGCCGCCGCGAACCTTGGCGCGGGCGAGGACGGCGCCGCTCTTCGGCGGGGCGACGAACTGGACCGACAACGAGATGGCGGCGACCCGCCGGGCGCGCTCGGCATGGGGGCAGTAGCAGCCGGCATAGGCGCCCGCCGTGCCGATCAGGGTGGCAAGCACGCCGCTATGCAACACCCCGCCGCGGTTCAGGTGCCGCGGGCCGACGGTGAGCGCCAGCGTCGCCGCGCCATCGGTCCATTCCATGATCCGGTAGCCGAGCATCTGATGGAAGCCGCTCGGGAACTCGGTGATGGCTTCCGCGTAGACCGTCTTTTCTTCGATCATCTCGTTCATAGCCCGCCAAACCTAACCACAACCGGCTGTCCTTGTCCATCCGTAAGAAGGTCCGTTGACAGCCTTGGGATCCGGCCCTTAACTGCCCGGCGTCCCAAGCCGGGGCAAGGGCTCCGATCCTACCGGATCTGGTGGTGGCGATGACCAAGCCAAGCTTGCGCAGCGGCGGCCGGGTCGTGGTCGACCAGTTGCTGATCCACGGCGCCGACATGGCGTTCTGCGTGCCGGGCGAGAGCTATCTCGAAGTGCTCGACGCGCTCCACGATGCCCGCCACCGCATCCGGCTCATCAATGCGCGCCACGAGGCGGGCGCCGCCAACATGGCCGAGGCCTACGGCAAGCTCACCGGCCGCCCGGGCCTGTGCTTGGTGACGCGCGGCCCCGGAGCCTGCCACGCCGCGGTCGGTGTCCACACCGCCTTCCAGGACTCGACGCCGATGATCCTGTTGATCGGCCAGGTCGGGCGCCAGGCGATCGACCGCGAAGCCTTCCAGGAAGTCGATTACCGAAAGATGTTCGCGCCGCTCGCCAAATGGGTGGCACAGATCGAGGTCGCCGAGCGCATCCCCGAATACATTGCCCGCGCCTTCCATGTCGCCGCCTCCGGCCGGCCAGGACCGGTGGTCCTCGCCCTGCCCGAGGACATGCTGGCGACCCGAGTCGCGGTCCGCGACGCCGAACCCTACACCGCCGTCCACGCCCACCCCGGCCGCAGCGACATGGCCCGGCTGCGTTCGATGCTGGAGCGGGCCGAGCGACCCCTGATGCTGGTCGGCGGGCCCGGCTGGAACGATGTCGCCTGCCGCCAGATCGTCGCCTTCGCCGAAGCGAACGGCCTGCCGACCTGCTGCTCCTTCCGCCGCCAGGACGTGTTCGATAACCACAGCCCCGTTTTTGTCGGCGATCTCGGGACGGCGCCGCCGCCGGGCCTGGTCGAGCGCGCCAAGCAGGCGGACGTTCTGTTGGTGATCGGGGCCCGGCTCGGCGAAATGACGACTCAAGGCTATACGGTCCTCGAGGCGCCCGAGCCGCGCCAGACGTTGATCCACGTCCATGCCGACGCCGACGAGCTCGGGCGGGTCTTCCGCCCCGATCTGGCGATCCAGTCGGGCGCGGCCGCCTTCGCCGCCGCCGCGGCCGAACTCGCGCCGGTCGAAGGGACTCGCTGGCGGGATTGGGCGCAGGCGGCGCGCCGCGACTATCTCGGCCATCTCGAGCCCACGCCCTACGACGGGGCGCTCGACATGGGCCAGGCGCTCGCCGGCCTGCGCGCGCGGCTGCCGGAGGATTTCATCCTCACCCTCGATGCCGGCAACCACACCGGCTGGCTGCAGCGCTACCTCATCCATCGCCGCCCCACCCGGCAGATCGGGGCGACCAGCGGCGCCATGGGCTATTCGGTGCCGGCCGCCGTCGCCGCCAAGCTCGTCCATCCCGACCGGCTGGTGCTCGCCAGCGTCGGCGACGGCGGATTCATGATGAGCGGCCAGGAACTGGCGACCGCCGCGCAGCACGGCGTGGCGCCGATCGTGCTGGTCTTCAACAACCGCATGTACGGCACCATCCGCATGCACCAGGAGCGCGAGCATCCCGAGCGCGTGGTCGCCACCGACCTCGTCAACCCGGACTTCGCCGCCCTCGCCCGCGCCTATGGCGGGCACGGGGAGATCGTCGAGCGGACCGCGGAGTTCGCCCCGGCGCTCGAGCGCGCGATCGCTTCCGGCAAGCCCGCGGTGATCGAGTTGCGCACCGACCGCGAATGGCTGACCACGCGCAAGACCGTCACGGCGGTGCGCGCGGACGCCCGCGCGGCGACGGCGATGACCAAGGAAAAGGTGTGAGCCTGTCCGGAACGTCGGTTGGCGGGCGCCTCGCTTACCGGCCGGTCAGCCGGAAAGATCGAGAACCAGCGCCGCCACCGCGTCGAGGGCGGCATCCGCACCCTCGACCGTCCGCACCCCGGAGAGACGCGCCGCCCCGGCCAGCCCGAGCACCGCCTTGCCGAACTGCAGGCCGAGCGCCACCTCGGAGAGCGTGCCGAGGCTGTCGCCGACGGCGATCAGGCAGAAGGCGGCGCGCGCGATGAGCGCGTTGCGCGCTTCGCCGATGCCGGTGGCCAACGCCACGCCGAGGAACGGGTTGGCGGCGCCCGCGTCGGCCTCGGCCAGCAAGCCGACCGAGAGGCCGTCCGCCGCGGCGGCGCCGCGACAAACCGCCTCCATCACCCCCTGCCGGCCGCCGCACAGCACGGTCAGGCCCATCTCGGCCAGGCCGCGGCCGATCGCCTCGGCGGCGGCGAGCTGCTCGGGGCTCGCCTGGCGCGGGCCGATGACCCCGACCGGCACGCGCAGCCGCGCGCCGCTCTCGTTCTGCAGCCAGCGCACCGCCGCGCGCGGGTCGACGCGCTCACCGGCTACGGCCGCGCCGGGCCTCCAGGTGCGGCTCGCGGGGTCGAACCGCCGTCCCCCGGCGTCGGCCAGTCGGCCGGCGGCGCGGTCAAGGGTGAGCATCGCGCCCCTCGCGGCGCGCCGCGACGATCTCGCCGGCCGCCATCATGCAAGAACAAATCGCGGTCAGCACCAGTGACAACGCCGCCGCGGCGGGAAAGTCGGAGCCGGTCTCGGAGATCAAGCTGTAGAGCTGCAGCGGCAGGATATTGACCCGCGTGCCGACCAGGGCAAGCGCCGTGCCGTAGGCGCCGAACACCACCGCCGCGATCAGGCAGAAGGTGGCGAAGGCGGTGGGAAGAATCTGCGGCACGACGATGCCGGCGATCGCCTGCCGGCGCGTCGCGCCCAGCGACTCGGCGGCGGCGAGCTGCGTCCAGTCGAAGTTGACCAGCACCGGCAACAGCAACATGACGACGCGCGGTATCAGGTAATACGACGACGCGAAGGCGAGGCCGACGGGGCTGTAGAGCAGGCCGGAGAACCACGCCGGATCGACGCCGAGGAAAGCCAGCAACTGAGTGACGAACCCGGCGCGGCCATAGCCCAGGATGAAGCCGTAGGCGACGATCAGCCCGGAGAAGGTGAGCGGCAGCGAGATCAGGAAAACGAGCGCCGCGCGCACGCCATCGGCAAGGCGCGACAGGTGCAGCGCCACGGCGAAGCCGACCGCGAGCGAGAACCCCGACGCCACCAGCGTCAGGAGGATGCTGCCTTGCAGACCGCGCCAGACGAGCGGATTGGCGAGTACCCGGGCGAAGGCGCGGTCGGCGAACGCATCCGCCGAGACAGCGGCGAGCGGCAGCAGGAAGAAGAAGGCGAGCACCGACAGCCCGGGCGCGGCCAGCCACAAGCGGGCGGGGGGGCGGTGGCGCGCCATGCGATCGCTCACGCCCCGCCCCGCCCCGGTCGCGGATGACATGGGGGCGGGGGCGGGGCGGGGCGGGTCGAGCGTCAGTTTCCGACCGCGACCTTGGCCCAGCCGGCGTCGATCTCCGCCTTCTTGGCCGCCGCCGCCTGCACGTCGAGCGGCCTGACCTGCGGCGCCGGCGGCAGCTTGTCGGCGACCGCGTCGGGCACCTTGACGCCCGGGACGGCCGGCCGGACGAAGCCCTGGGCGAAGATGCCCTGGCCCAATTCGGTCATAATGAAGTTGAGCCACAGCTTGCCCGCATTGGGGTTGGGGCCGTTCTTGACCAGGCTGATGGCGTAGGGGGCGGCGGCCGAGGCCTCCTTCGGGATCACCACCGCGACCGCCTCGCCCAGCCCGTCGATGTGCTTGGCCTTGAGCCCATCGTTCTCGTAGGAGATCCAGATCGGGATCTCGCCCTTGACGAACTGCGCATAAGGCGTAGTGCCGACCACGCGCAGCACATTGCCGGCCTTGTGCAGCTTGCCCAGGTAGTCGAGGCCCGGCTGGACGTTGCTCATGTCGCCGCCGCCGGCGAAGTTGGCGGCGAAGGTGAGCACCTGGCCGACGCCGGTCGAGCGCGGGTCGAGATAGACGATCGAGTTCTTGTATTCGGGCTTCAGCAGGTCGGCCCAGGACTGCGGCACGTTCTTGACCAGTTTGGTGTTGATCACGAAGGCGATGGTCAGCGAGTGGATGGTGAACCACTCGCCTTCCGGGTGGCGGAACACTTCCGGCAGCTTGTCGAAATTGACCGGCTTGAACGGCGCCACCACGCCCTTGCGCACGGCGTCCACCGCCGAGGCGGCGAAGTAATAGGCGGTGTCGGCCTGCGGCCGATTGCGCGCCTTGTCCAGCGCCACCACCGTCGCCGCCGAGCCAAGATCGTTGTAGGTCATCTCGACATTCGGATAACGCACTTTAAAGGCGGCGAACTGGGCCGCCCAGTTGGCCCAGGTCGGGCCGGTGTCGAAGGAGACAACGAGGCCTTCCCGGCTCGCCGCCTCGTAGAGCGCCCGCTCACCCGGATAGAGCTCGGGGGAATCGACCGCCGTCTGGGCGAGGGCCAGCGTCGGCAGGGCTGCCAGCGCCGCCACGGCAAGTGCGTGCTTGAGCATTCTCATCTCATCCTCCATTGCTGGTTGTCACGACAGGGCTCGAGTCTTCGCCCGGCTCGTCGGGCAGAAGCTGGACGTGTTCGGGGCGGACATGAACGAAATCGACGTCGCCCGGTTGCGCGGTCTCGCCGACGATGACGCCGCCCGCCGCCGCCAGATCGAAGCGCCGGACCGCGCCGAGGAAGCGATCGCGCACCAGGCGGCCGGCGAAGCCGTTGACCCCGTCCGCGGCCGCGCCGACGCATACCCGTTCGGGCCGCACCAGCACGGTCATCCGCGCGCCGGCCGGGCGAGCGTGCGGGGGGACGACGAGCGGCCCGAGGGGCGTCGTCAGCATGGTCGGCCCCGCCACCACGCCCGGCCACAGGTTGGCATGTCCGACGAAGGCAGCGACGGCGCGGCTCGCCGGCCGGTCGTAAAGGTCGCGCGGCGCGCCGACCTGCTCCAGCCGCCCGGCGCGCATCATCGCCACGCGGTCGGCCATCGACAACGCCTCTTCCTGGTCGTGGGTGATGTGCAGCGTGGCGATGCCGGACTCGCGCTGCAGGCGGCGGATCTCGTCGCGCATCTCGAGGCGGAGCGCGGCGTCGAGCGCCGAGAGCGGCTCGTCGAGCAGCAGGGCGCGCGGCCGGAAGACCAGCGCCCGGGCGAGGGCCACGCGCTGCTGTTGGCCGCCCGAGAGATCGGCCGGTATGCGCTCGGCGAAGGCCGACAGGCCGACCAGCGCCAGCATCGCCAGCGCCTGACGACGCCGCTCGGCCGCCGGCACGGCGCGCACCTTGAGCGGATAGGCGACGTTCTCGGCGGCGGTCATGTGCGGGAACAGCGCATAGGCCTGGAAGACGACCCCGAGCCGGCGCTCGCGCGGGGGCACACCTTCCATGTCGTGCCCGTCGAGCCGCACGCGGCCGCGCGCGGGGGCCAGAAACCCGGCGATCAGCTTGAGCAGCGTCGACTTGCCGCAGCCGCTCGCCCCGATGATCGCGACCAGTTCGCCGGCGCGGATGTCGAGCGTGACGTCGCACACGCCCGCCGCCGTGCCCGGGTAGACGAAGCCGACGCCCTCGAGCGCGACCACCGCCGCGCCGCTCATGCCGACATCCCGTGCGCCAGCCGCGCCCCGCGCGCCGCGCGCCCGCCGCCCACCGCCGCCAACAGCGCCAGGACGAGGAGGATCACCGTCGCCGCGCACGCGAAGCCGGTCGCCCCGTAGAATGCCTGGAGCAGGACAACGGGGTAGGGGCGGGTGAGGAACCCGGCAACCAGGTTGGAGAGCTGGAATTCGCCGATCGACAAGGCGGCCACCATGATCAGGCCGGAGGCGAGACTGTGGCGCAGCGCCGGGAGCACGATGTTGAAGAAGCGCGACGCGGCCGAGGCGCCAAGCGATTCGGCGGCGCGCTCGAGCTCGGCCAGCCCGAGATGCCGCATATCGCCGACCAGGCTCTGGAGCATGTAGGGCAGGGTGAGCACGACATGGCCCCCGATCAGCACCCACAGGCTGCCGAGGAACGGCAGGGTGTCGCTGGAGAACACGAGCAGGAAGCCGAACGCCAGCACCAGCGGCGGCATCGCGATGGGCAGCAGGTAGACGATGCGTGCCGCGGCACGCACGCCGCGCGAGGCCGCGCCATAGATCGCATAGGCGAAAGGCAGCCCGATCGCGGTGCAGATCGCGCAGGCGGCGGCCGCGACCTCGAGGCTCACCCAGAAAGCCCGCTGAAAGCTGCCGTCCCGCCACACCGCCTCGTACCACTTTCCGGTGAAGCCGGTGGGGAGCAGGGTGTTGAACCACGCCTCGCCGAACGAGCCAACCAGCAGCAGCACGATGGGCGTGAACAGATAGAGCAGATACGCGCCCGTGATCCATGCCATCCGACGCTCCCCGCGGCCGTCCCCGCCAGCAGCTGCCCCCGGTCATGTTACCCGAGCCGGCGAGCGCGGTGGAAGCCGGATGTTGGCAGCCGCCGCCCCGCGGCCGCCGACGACCGCGCCACCCGCCATCTCGGGCACGACCTTTTTCTCCCCTCCTGCTAGAGTCGCATCGATGTCGAGCCCCACTTCGAAGGGAAAAAAAATGGCAGCCAGCGCCAAGCAGACCTCCGCCGCTCGAACCAGGTTCCGCAGCGCCGAGTGGTTCGGCAAGGCCGACAAGGACGGCTTCGGCCATCGCAGCTGGATGAAGAACCAAGGCCTGCCCGACCATTTGTTCGATGGCCGGCCGGTGATCGGCATCTGCAACACCTGGTCGGAGCTCACCCCCTGCAACGCCCATTTCCGCAAGCTCGCCGAGCACGTCAAGCGCGGCGTCTACGAGAAGGGCGGGTTCCCGGTCGAATTCCCGGTGTTCTCGACCGGCGAGTCGAGCCTGCGGCCGACTGCCATGCTGTTCCGCAACCTCGCCAGCATGGACGTCGAGGAAGCGATCCGGGGCAATCCGATCGATGCCGTCGTCCTTTTGGTGGGCTGCGACAAGACCACCCCCGCCCTGCTCATGGGGGCGGCGAGCTGCGACTTGCCGACCATCGCCCTGTCGGGCGGACCGATGCTCAACGGCAAATACCGCGGCGAGGACATCGGCTCGGGCACCAACACCTGGAAGTTCAGCGAGATGGTGCGCGCGGGCGAAATGACGCTCGCCGATTTCATGGCCGCCGAGGCCGGGCAGTCGCGCAGCGCCGGCCACTGCATGACCATGGGCACGGCCTCGACCATGGCGAGCATGGTCGAGGCGCTGGGTATCGGCCTGCCTTCCAACGCCGCCATCCCGGCCGTCGACGCGCGCCGCTACGCGCTCGCGCACATGGCGGGACGCCGGATCGTCGAGATGGCGAAGGAGGACTTGCGCATGTCGAAGGTCCTTACCCGCAAGAATTTCGAGAACGCGATCCGTGTCAACGGCGCCATCGGGGGGTCGACCAACGCCGTCATCCACTTGCTGGCGATTGCGGGGCGGATGGGCATCGACATCGAGCTCGACGACTGGGATAGGCTGGGGCGCGACGTCCCCTGCCTCGTCAACCTCATGCCCTCGGGCAAATACCTGATGGAGGACTTCTATTACGCCGGCGGCGTGCCGGCGGTGATCCGCGAGCTCATGCCGCTCCTCCACAAGGACGCGCTGACGGTCAACGCCAAGACGCTGTGGCAGAACAACAGGCAAGCGCCCTGCTACAACCGCGACGTCATCTTCCCGTTGCAAGCGCCGTTCAAGCGCGAGGGCGGCGTCGCGGTCCTCAAGGGCAATCTCTGTCCCAATGGCGCGATCATCAAGCCCTCGGCGGCCTCGCCCCGGCTGATGCGACACCGCGGCCGGGCCGTGGTGTTCGAGAGCATCGAGGATTTCAAGCGGCGCATCGACGGCCCCGCGCTCGACATCGACGAGAGCTGCGTCATGGTCCTCAAATATTGCGGTCCGCGCGGCTATCCGGGCATGGCGGAGGTCGGCAACATGCCGCTGCCGCCGAAGGTCCTCAAGAAGGGCATCACCGACATGGTGCGCATCTCGGATGCGCGCATGAGCGGCACGGCCTACGGCACGGTCGTCCTCCACATCGCGCCCGAGGCGGCGGTGGGCGGGCCCTTGGCACTGGTCGAGGATGGCGACATGATCGAGCTCGACGTCGGCAAGCGGCGCCTCCATCTCGATGTCTCGGCCGCGGAGTTGGCGCGTCGCCGCCGGGCCTCGAAGGTCTTCCGCTCGCCCCACGAGCGCGGCTATGCCAAGCTTTATGTCGACCGCGTCCTGCAGGCCGACCGCGGCGTCGATTTCGACTTCCTGGTCGGCCGCAGCGGGGCGCCGGTCCCGCGCGAATCGCATTGAACCAGCCTCGCGCCCCGCTGCGAGCCCTCGTCGAGGGGCTGACGGGCTCGCGCATCCGCGCCGTCTCCGACGCCGGCTTCGGGGTGCCCGGCCTCATCCCGCTGTGGTTCGGGGAATCCGACCGGCCGACCCCGGCGTTCATCTGCGAGGCGGCGAGCCGCGCCTTGGCGGCGGGGCGCACGTTCTACACGCCCAATCGCGGCATCCCCGAGCTGCGCCAGGCGCTCGCCCGCTACCTTTCGCGCCTGCGCGGGGTCGAGATCGAGGAGGCGCGCGTGACCGTCACCGGCTCGGGCATGAGCGCGATCATGCTGGTCATGGAAAGCCTGATCGACCCCGGGGACAATCTGGTGCTGACCGGGCCCTTGTGGCCGAACTGCGCGGATGCGGTCCGGATCATGGGCGGCGAGCCGCGCCGCGTGGCGCTCGCGCCCGGCCCCGCCGGCTGGTCGCTCGACTTGGAGCGGCTATTCGACGCCTGCGATGCGCGCACGCGCGCCATCTTCATCAACTCGCCCGGCAACCCCACCGGCTGGGTGATGCCGGCGGCCGACCTCGTCGAGGTCTTGGCCTTCTGCCGCCGGCGCGGCATCTGGGCGATCGGCGACGAGGTCTACGATCGCATCGTCTACGAGGGCAAGATCGCCCCCTCGCTGCTCGACGTCGCCTTGCCCGAGGACCCGGTGATCGCCATCAACAGTTTCTCCAAGTCGTGGTGCATGACCGGCTGGCGGCTCGGCTGGGCGGTGACCCCCGCGGCGACTGGCGAGACCTTGGGGAAGATCAACGAATTCAACGTGTCGTGCGCCGCCACCTTCGCGCAAGCCGCCGGCATGGCGGCGCTCGAGGACGGCGAGGGCTTCATCGCCGAGATCCTCGCGCAGTATCGCGCCGCCCGCGATCTCGTCGTCCAGCGCCTCGGCGCGATGCGGCGAGTCCGCCTGATGCGCCCCGAGGCCGCGTTCTACGCCTTCTTCGAGGTCGACGGCATGACCGACAGCTTAGCCTTCGCCAAGGACCTCGTGGCGCGCGCCGGAGTGGGTCTCGCCCCCGGCATCGCCTTCGGGCCCGAAGGGGAAGGATGGCTCCGGCTGTGCTTCGCGACCTCGGCCGCCCGTCTTTCCGAAGCGCTCGACCGCCTCGAGCCGGAGCTGTCCTGACGGCTCCGGCTGCGGTCTTGCCAGGGCGGGTTAAACGCGCTAGACCACAGCAAGACAGCCTCGCGCCCCGCCCGTAAGAAAACTCCATCGCCCAGGAACAGGCATGGCTTCGGTCATCATTCGCGACGTCGAGAAAGCGTTCGGCAGCACTAAGGTCATCCACGGCGTCAGCATCGACATCACGGACGGCGAGTTCGTGGTGCTGGTGGGGCCGTCGGGGTGCGGGAAATCGACCCTCCTGCGGATGATCGCCGGGCTCGAGGAGATCACCGTCGGATCGATCGCCATCGGCGAGCGGGAGGTCAACAACCTGCCGCCCAAGGACCGCGACGTGGCGATGGTGTTCCAGAACTACGCGCTCTACCCGCACATGACGGTCTACGCCAATATGGCCTTCAGCTTGAAGCTGCGCCGGGCCGACCGCCGGCTCATCGACGAGCGGGTCCGCAAGGCGTCGGAGATCCTGAACCTGACCGAATTTCTCGGCCGCTATCCCCGCCAGCTGTCGGGCGGCCAGCGCCAGCGCGTCGCCATGGGCCGCGCCATCGTGCGCGATCCGCAGGTGTTCCTGTTCGACGAGCCCCTGTCCAATCTCGACGCCAAGCTGCGCGTGGCCATGCGCACCGAGATCAAGGCGCTGCACCAGCGCCTCAAGACCACGACGGTCTACGTCACCCACGACCAGATCGAAGCGATGACCATGGCCGATCGCATCGTGGTCATGCACGACGGCATCGTCGAGCAGGTCGGCGCGCCGCTCGAACTCTACGACCGCCCGTCGAACCTGTTCGTCGCCGGGTTCATCGGCTCGCCGGCGATGAACTTCCTTTCCGGCACGCTCAGCCGTTACGGCGGGGCGGCGCGGGTCGAGCTGGCCGGCGGCGCGGCGATCGATGTGCCGGCCACCGCCGGCGCCGACGGGCAGAGGGTGATTTTCGGCATCCGGCCCGAGCACCTGTCGCTCGGCGCGAACGGCGCCGGGCTGACAGCCGAGGTGCTGGTGGTCGAGCCGACCGGGGCCGAGATCCAAGTCGTGGCCGAGATGGCCGGGATGCAGATCTCCGCCTTGTTCACCGAACGGCACCCGTTCCGACCGGGCGAATGGATCGGCCTCGTCCCGCAGCCCGCCGCGATCCATCTCTTCGACGCCGCTTCGGGCCGGCACTTGTAGTCGACCCCGCAAGGGCGCCGAGGCTGTCAATCATCGTTCTCACAACCAACGGAGGATATGGGAAATGAGCGATTTTACGAGACGCGATGCCCTTAAGATTGGCGCCGGCATCGCCGCCGGCGCGGCGATCGGTTTGAACGCGGGCGCGGCCAACGCCCAGGCCGTCCCGGAGTTCAAGCTGACGCCGGAAACGGGCGCCAAGCTCCGGGTCATGCGGCCGTCGAAATTCGTCCAGGGCGACGAGACCGTGTGGCTGGAGAACACCAAGAAGTACCAGGCCACGTCGGGGGTCGAGGTCCGGGTCGATAGCGAGGGATGGGAGGATTTGCGCCCGAAATCGG
Organism: Pseudomonadota bacterium; assembly: GCA_052387815.1. Lineage (GTDB taxonomy): Bacteria > Pseudomonadota > Alphaproteobacteria > CACIAM-22H2 > CACIAM-22H2 > JBQTIU01. The sequence goes on along the minus strand of JBQTIU010000022.1, from coordinate 33,084 downwards.
CCGTCGCCGCCAATGTCGGCCGGGGTCCGGATGTCGTCTATGGCTGGTACGACGACGCGCACCAGTACCCGGACAAGCTGTTGGACCTGACCGACCTCGGCAACTATCTCGATAAGAAGTACGGCGGCTGGTACGACGTGTGCAAGAAGTTCGGAATGCGGCGTGGCCGGTGGATCGCGCTGCCGCTCGGCGCCGCCGGCAACCAGATCGTCTACCGCCAGTCGTGGGTGAAGGAAGCGGGCTTCGAGCGGTTCCCGACCGACCCCGCGGGGCTCCTCAAGCTCTGCCAGGCGCTCAAGGCGAAGGGCCACCCCGCCGGCTTCGCGCTCGGCAACGCGGTCGGCGACGGCAATGTGTGGACCCACTGGCTGGTGTGGTCGTTCGGCGGCAAGATGGTCGACGACAAGGACCGGGTGGTCATCAACAGCCCGGAGACCGTCGCGGCGCTCGAATACGCCAAGCAGCTCTACGAGACCTTCATCCCGGGCACGCTGTCCTGGCTCGACCCCAACAACAACAAGGCGTTCCTGGATGGGCAGATCGGGCTGACCACCAACGGCATCTCGATCTACTACGCGGCCAAGACGTCGACCGATCCGGCGCTCAAGGCGATAGCCCAGGACATCCAGCACGCGAACATGCCGATCGGCCCGGTGGGGCGGCCGACCGAGCTCAACTTGGCGGTGCCGGCCATGGTGTTCAAATACACGAAGTATCCGAACGCGGCCAAGGATTACATCCGCTTCATGTTCGAGAAGGAGCAATACGTGCCCTGGCAGCAGGCCTCGATCGGCTATTTCAGCCAGTCGCTCAAGGCCTACGAGCAGAGCCCGGTGTGGACCGAGGATCCCAAGCACACGCCCTATCGCGACAGCATGAAGAACATGTTGTGGCCGAGCTATGCGGGGAGCCTCGGCTACGCCTCGGCCGGCGTGCTCGCCGACTTCGTCATGGTCAACATGGTGGCCCAGGCGGCATCGGGGGCGAAAACGCCGAAGGATGCCGCCGCCGAGGCCCAGCGACGCGCCGAGCGCTACTACAAGGTCTAGCCCGGGGTTGCGCGCCTTCGCGCCGACGCTCTCGACCCCCCGCCCGCGCGCGGGCGGGGGGCAGCCGGGCCGCGCATGGCGACGGTCGTAAAATCGGCCGCTGTCGCGCCGGCTGCCGCGCACCGGCTCGCGCGGCTGTTCGACCACAGCGGCTTCCTGTCGTTCGTCTTCATGCTGCCGGCTTCCGCCCTGCTCTTGGTGTTCCTCACCTATCCCATGGGCCTCGGCATCTGGCTCGGCTTCACCGACACCAAGATCGGCCGGCCGGGGATCTTCGTCGGGCTCGAGAACTACGTCTCGCTGTTCGCCGACAGCGTGTTCCTGCTTTCCGTGTTCAACACCCTGCTCTACACCTCCGTCGCCACCGTCTTCAAGTTCGGCCTCGGCCTGTGGCTGGCGCTGCTGCTCAACAACAGCATGCCGTTCAAGGCCTTCCTCCGCGCCATCGTGCTCCTGCCCTACATCGTGCCGACCGTGCTGTCGGCGATTGCCTTCTGGTGGATCTTCGACGCGCAGTTTTCGATCATCAGCTACACGTTGAGCCGGCTCGGCCTCATCGACACCTATATCGATTTCCTGGGCCAGCCGAACGCGGCGCGCGCCTCGGTCATCTTCGCCAATGTCTGGCGCGGCATTCCCTTCGTCGCCATCTGCCTGTTGGCGGGCCTGCAGACCATTTCGCCCTCACTCTACGAGGCGGCGGCGCTCGACGGCGCCACCGCCTGGCAGCGCTTCCGCCACGTCACGGTGCCGATGCTGATGCCGATCCTGTCGGTCGTGCTCACCTTCTCGGTCTTGTTCACCTTCACGGATTTCCAGCTCATCTACGCGATCACCCGCGGCGGGCCGTTGAATGCCACCCACCTCATGGCGACGCTGGCCTTCCAGCGCGCCATCCCCGGCGGCCAGCTCGGCGAGGGCGCCGCCATCGCCACGGCGATGATCCCGTTCCTGGTGGTGGCGACGGTGATCAGCTATTACGGCCTGCAGCGCCGCAAGTGGCAGCAAGGAAGCGCCGATGAATGATGCCAGCCCCTCGTCCCGTTTTTCGGGCTCGGCCACCGATACCCAGGGCATGGCCTATTTGAGCACCCTGCCGCGCCGCGTGGTGACCCTGTACGTGCCGCTCGGCGTCTTCCTCTTCGTCCTGCTCTTCCCCTTTTACTGGATGGGGGTGACGACCTTCAAACCGAACGAGGAGCTGTACAACTTCAAGGCCTTCAGCCCGTACTGGGTCGCCAATCCGACGCTCGCCAACATCGAGAAGCTGTTGTTCCGGACCCAGTATCCGGAATGGCTCTTGAACACCATGATCGTCGCCGTGGTCTCGACCTGCTTGTCGATCTTCGCCAGCGTGCTCGCCGCCTACGCCATCCAGCGGCTGCGCTTCCGCGGCGCCCAGACCGTGGGCCTGCTGATCTTCCTCGCCTACCTCGTGCCGCCCTCGATCCTGTTCATTCCGCTCGCCACCATGGTCTACGCCCTCGACATCTACGACAGCAACTGGGCGCTGATCCTCACCTACCCCACCTTCCTCATCCCATTCTGCACTTGGCTGTTGATGGGATATTTCAAGTCCATCCCCTACGAGCTCGAGGAATGCGCGCTCATCGACGGCGCGACCCGCATCCAGATCCTGATCAAGATCACCCTGCCCTTGGCCGTTCCGGGCCTCATCTCGGCCGGCATCTTCTCGTTCACCCTGTCGTGGAACGAGTTCATCTACGCGCTGGCCTTCATCTCGTCCTCCGAGAACAAGACCGTGCCCGTGGGCGTGCTCACCCAGTTGGTCGAGGGCGACGTCTACCATTGGGGTGCGCTGATGGCCGGCGCCCTGTTGGGCTCGCTGCCGGTGGCGATCCTCTATTCGTTCTTCGTCGAGCACTATGTCTCTTCCCTGACCGGCGCGGTCAAGGAATAGGCGGCCGGGGGCCCAGCCGATGCAGGTCGTGATCACCGGTGGCGCCGGGATGCTGGGCAAGAAGCTGGCGCGCGAGCTCTTGAAGCGGGGCGGCCTCGCCGGGCCGGACGGGAAGCCGCGAGCCATCGCTCGCCTGGTCCTGTTCGACAACGTCGCGGCGAGCGACCTGCCGGCCGACCGCCGGCTCACCTTCGTCGCCGGCGAGATCGACGACGCCCAATTGATGAAACGCGTGATCTCGGCCGACACCGGGGCCGTGTTCCACTTCGCGGCGGTGGTGAGCGCCGGCGCCGAGGCCGATTTCGATCTCGGCTACCGCGTCAATCTCGACGGCACGCGCGCCGTCCTCGAGGCCTGCCGCGCGCTGGGCTCGCCGCCGCGGTTGGTGTTCGCCTCCTCGGTCGCGGTGTTCGGGGGCGAGCTGCCCGAGGTCATCGCCGACGGCCACAAGCTCACCCCCCAGACCTCCTACGGCGCCCATAAGGCGATGGGCGAACTGCTGATCGCCGACTATTCCCGCAAGGGCTTCATCGACGGGCGGTGCTTGCGCCTGCCGACCATCGTGGTCCGCCCGGGCAAGCCCAACCCCGCCGCCTCGACCTTCGCTTCCTCGATCATCCGCGAGCCGCTGATGGGCAAGACCGCCGTCTGTCCGGTCAAGCCCACTTCGATGATGCCGCTGTTGAGCCCGCGCCGGACAATTGCGGCATTCATCCGCGCCCACGACCTGCCGCAAGCGGCCTGGGGCAGCTGGCGGACGCTGATGCTGCCCTCGCTCGATCTGTCGGTGGCCGAGATGGCCGAGGGCCTGCGGCGGGTCGCCGGCGCGGCCGCCTACGGGCGCATCCAGTGGGAAATCGATCCGCGCATCCAGAACATCGTCGACGGCTGGCCGGGCCGGCTCGATTCGCGGCGCGCGCGCGCGATGGGGTTCGAGGCGGACGCCTCGATCGACGCGATCATCAACGCCTTCATCGAGGACGATCTCGCCCCCGAGGGCTCTACAGCGCCACGGTGACGCCACCGTCGACCACCAGCGTGTGGCCGTTGACGTAAGCCGCCGCGTCGGAGGCGAGGAACACCGCCGCGATCCCTTTGCCCCGCAGCTCGGCGGCGCGCGCGTGGTCTTGAACGCCCGCGGCGCCAAGCTCCTCGAGGCCGGCGCCGCCCTTGGGTGTTCGAGCCCGCCGCGGTCTCGAGGATGAGCTCGAGGGCGCGCTTCACCCCGTTGGCGCCGAGTCGCGCCTCGAGCTGCCGTTCGATCAAGGGCGTCAGCCCTTGGCGCAGCAGCTCCGGCCCGCGGCTGATGCGATCCTTGTTGACGATGGCCATGCGATTGATTCTCCGCGGCTACCGTCGTCCGGAACCGAGTTCGGCGACGGCGGCGGCGAGGGCTTCGATCCGAGGCAGGGCCGAGGCGATGTCCGCCGCCGTCGGCCCGACGAGCGCCTCGTCGCCGATCTCCGGATAGCGGAGCGCGGTTCCCCAGCGGGTGAACGGACGGCAGGCGTCGAGATGCGGACGAAGGCCCGGAAATACCGCCGTTGCCGCCTCGGCAAGTTCGTCGAGATCGTGGATCTTGCGGAACGGTCGCGCGCCCGCGACGAGAAGCCCCTTCATAAGCTTCTCCACCGCCTGCTGGCAGTGATACGCCGCCGCGCCGAGGGCCGGCTCGTCCATCGTCAGGCAGGCGCGGGCGACGCGCAGATCCTCGTTCGCGACCGCGAACCAGCGGCGCGCCTCCAGCCAGCGCGAATCCTCAGGTGCGCTCATAGACGATGACGCCCTCGGTAGCGACGCTGTGGGCGAGCGAGCCGACGATGCGGGATCGCTCGCGGAAGGTCGTTTCCCGACACTGGAGGATGTCCACCGCACGGTGCCAGTCGCGCCGCGCCTCGTAGCTCGCCCGCCAGCTCAATCGCTCCGGCGGCACGTCGTCGTCGAGTACGACCACCAGGTCATAGTCGCTGTCGGGTCCCGCCGCGCCGCGCGCAGCGGAGCCGAACAGGATCACCCGGCGCGGATTGAAATAGGCGATCACCGAGTTCAATAGGGCTTCCGGAACTGCGGCGCTGATCATGGCGTCCTCCCCAGATCGGCAGCGAAGGCCTCGGCGGCACGGATGTCGTCGACGCTCAGTTGCGGACGGTTGCGCAGAATCTCTTCCGGCGTCCTCCCGGCGGACAGCTTGCGCAGGATGTGCTCGACGGTGATCCGCGTGCCTCGGATGACCGGCTTGCCGAACATGATCTGGGGGTTGATCTCGATACGCTTGCGGGCCATGCCTTCTCTCCCCCGCTCCGGGTCAGCTCCTTGTACAGCCGGGGACATGGGTAACACTTTAGACCGGGCACATTGGTAACACTTTTTTGCGCCCGGGGATGAGGTGCGAGGTCGTCCCGGTCGTCCACACGGAGGACCCGCGCGCGGCGCGAAGCCCCATCGCGAGCGCAGCGGCGCGCGCGCTATGGGGTTCGAGGCGGACGCCTCGATCGACGCGATCATCAACGCCTTCATCGAGGACGATCTCGCCCCCGAGGGCTCTACAGCGCCACGGTGACGCCGCCGTCGACCACCAGCGTGTGGCCGTTGACGTAAGCCGCCGCATCGGAGGCGAGGAAGACGGCCGCGCCGCCGAGCTCGTCGGGCTGGCCCCAGCGCCCGATCGGCGTGCGCTTGCGCACGAAGGCGTCGAAGTCCGGGTTGGCCATGAGCGGGGCGTTGAGGTCGGTGGCGAAAAAGCCCGGTGCGATGGCGTTGACCGTCACCCCCTTCGGCCCCAGCTCGACGGCGAGCGCGCGGGTTAGCGAGTCGAGCCCGGCCTTGGCGGCCGCGTAGGCCGAGATTGTGGGCCGGGCCAGGCGCGCGATGATCGAGCTCACCATGATGATGCGGCCGTAATTTTGCGCCGCCATGAGCCTGCCGGCCTCGCGGCCGAGGATGAAGCAGGCGGTGAGATTGGTGGCGATCACCGCCTGGAAATCCGCGGTCGGATATTCGAGCGCGGCCTTGCGGATGTTGATCCCAGCATTGGAGACCAGGATGTCGAGGCGCCCGTGCTGGCGGGCGATGCGGGCGAGCGCGGCCGTGGCTGCCGCCTCGTCGGTGACGTCGAAGGGCGCGACCTCGGCCGCGATCCCTTTGTCCCGCAGCACGGTGGCGCGGGCCTCGAGGAGCTTGGCATCGCGGGCATTCAAAACAACGCGCGCGCCGTGGGCCCCGAGCGCCCGTGCGATCGCCAGGCCGAGGCCGCGCGAGGCGCCGGTGACCAGCGCCGTGCGGCCCGCGAGCGAGAACAGGCTATCGCTCATCCGGCGCCCTCACATCACCGCCCCCAACTGCCAGGGGGCGAACTCGTCCTCGCCGAAGCCCAGCCCCTCGCTCTTGGTCTTCTCGCCCGCCGCGGTCTTCAAGATGAGCTCGAAGATGCGCCGCCCGCATTCCTCGATCGTCTCGGTGCCGTCGATGATGCCGCCGCAGTTCAAGTCCATGTCGTCGGTCATCCGCTCGTAGAGCCTGGTGTTGGTCGCCAGCTTGAGCGAGGGCGCCGGCTTGCAGCCGTACACCGACCCGCGGCCGGTGGTGAAGCAGACGAGATTGGCGCCGCCCGCGACTTGGCCCGTCGCCGAGACCGGGTCGTAGCCGGGCGTGTCCATGAACACGAAGCCCTTGGCCATGACCGGTTCGGCGTATTTGTACACCTCGACCAGGTTGGTCGTGCCCGCCTTGGCGGCGGCGCCCAGCGACTTCTCGAGGATGGTGGTGATGCCGCCGGCCTTGTTGCCGGGCGTCGGGTTGTGGTCCATCTCGCCGCCGTGGCGCGCGGTGTAGGCCTCCCACCATTTCATCAGCGCGACCAGTTTCTCGCCAGCCTCGCGGCTCGCCGCGCGCCGGGTCAAGAGGTGCTCGGCGCCGTAGGTCTCCGGCGTCTCCGACAGGATCACCGTGCCGCCGTGGCGCACCAAGAGGTCCGAGGCGGCGCCGAGCGCCGGGTTGGCGGAGATCCCGGAATAGCCGTCCGATCCGCCGCATTGCAGGCCGACCGTGATATGCGCGGCCGGCACGGCCTGGCGGCGGACCTTGTCGAGCTCGGGCAGCAGCTCATTGATACGGGACATCGCGGACTTGACCGTCTTCGCGGTCCCCCCGGTCTCCTGGATGGTCATGGTCTGGAGGAGGTCGCCGGCGATCAGCTTTTCCTCCTGCACGAGCGCGTCGATCTGGTTGACCTCGCAGCCCAGCCCGACCACCAGCACGGCGCCGAAATTGGGGTGGCGCGCATAGCCCGCGATGGTCCGTCGCAACACCTCGATGCCCTCGCCCTCGCCGCTCATGCCGCAGCCGCTTTTGTGCGTGAGCGCGACCACGCCGTCGACGTTCGGGAAGGCGGCGAGCGGTCCCTCGCCCGTGAACGGATTCGTCTTGAAGGCCGCGGCGATATGCTTGGCAACGGTCGCCGAGCAGTTCACCGAAGTGAGCACGCCGATGAAATTGCGCGTCGCCACCCGTCCGTCCGGCCGCACGATCCCCTGGAAGGTCGCCGGCTCGTTGACATAGGGCGTGGGCCGCGCGGTCTCGCCGAAGCCGTAATCGCGCGCGAAGTCTCGGATCTCGCAATTGTGGGTGTGGACGTGATCGCCCGGCGCGATCGACGCGGTGGCGAAGCCGATGACCTGGTTGTAGCGCTTCACGGGCGCGTCAAGCGGGATGGCGCGGGTCGCGAGCTTGTGGCCCGCGGGGATGTGGGCGCGCGCGCTGACGCCCTCGGCCGGTATGGCGGTCCCCCGCAGGATGTCGGTCCGCGCCACGACGACGTTGTCCAAGGGGTTGAGGCGAATGGTCGCTCTGGCGGCTTCGGCCATGGCGGGCTCCGAGGTTGCAATCGCGCGCCCCAATATAGGGCCTTCGCTTGCCAGGTGGAAGCTCGGCCCACTACCATCGCCGGGCGCGAACGAGGAGGGGGAGTTGGGCAACCGGCTGCACGGCAAGACGGCGCTGGTCACCGCCGCGGCGCAGGGCATCGGCCGGGCAACCGCGCTCGCCTTCGCCGCCGAGGGCGCTACGGTCTTCGCCACCGATATCGACGAGGCGAAGCTTACGGAACTCGCGCTCACGCCGGGCATCGCCACGCGCCGGCTCGATGTCTTGGACAAAACGGCGATCGCCACGACCACGGCCGCGGTGGGGCCGATCGAGGTGCTGTTCAACTGCGCCGGCTTCGTCCATCACGGCACCATCCTCGAGTGCACCGACGAGCAATGGGAGTTCGCGATGAACCTCAACGTGCGGTCGATGTACTGGGTCACGCGCGCCGTTCTACCGGGCATGCTCCAGCGCAAAAAGGGATCGATCATCAACGTGTCCTCGGGCGCCTCGTCGATCCGTGGGATCCCCAACCGCTTCGTCTACGGCACCACCAAGGCGGCGGTGATCGGGCTGACCAAGGCGATCGCCGCCGACTACATCAGGGCGGGCATCCGCTGCAACGCGATCTGCCCCGGAACCATAGAGACGCCGTCGCTCGAGGCGCGCATCGCCGCCTTCGCCGATCCCATCCAGGCCCGCAAGGACTTCATTGCCCGCCAGCCGATGGGCCGGCTGGGCCACCCTGCGGAGGTGGCGGCGGTGGGCGTCCATCTCGCCGGCGATGAAAGCGCCTTCACCACCGGATCGGTGTTCGTGGTCGACGGTGGGTTCAGCCTGTGAGGTTTGAAGGATAGCCCGGATCGCGATCGGGCCCGCGACCCCGACCGCCGGCTTAGGCGGGGCCTCAATAGGTGGCGCGGCCGCCCGAGATGTCGAACACCGCGCCAGTCGAGAAGCTGCAATCGGCCGAGCACAGCCAGACCACCAGCGCGGCGACCTCGGAGGTGTCGACGAAGCGGTTCATCGGGATTTTCGACAGCATGTACTGGATGTGCTGTTCGGTCATCTGCTTGAAAATGTCGGTCTTGGCCGCGGCCGGCGTCACGCAGTTGACGAGCACGCCGCTTTCGGCCAGTTCCTTGCCCAAGGATTTGGTGAGCGCGATGAGCCCGGCCTTGGCGGCGCTGTAGGCGGCGGCGTTGGGGTTTCCCTCCTTGCCGGCGATCGAGGCGATGTTGACGATGCGGCCGTATTTCTGCGCGATCATGCGCGGCACGATCGCCCGACAGCATAGGAACGGACCGATCAGGTCGACCTCGAGGACCTGTCGCCAGTCCTCGGGCGAACACTCCCAGGTCTTCTGGTTGGGGCCGGCGATGCCGGCGTTGTTGACCAGGATGTCGATCCGCCCCATCTGGCCGATGGCGGCCTGGGCGGCGGCCGTCACCTGGGCCGCGTCGGCGTGGTCGACCACGGTCGTGTGCGCCGCACCGCGGCCGGCGAGCCGCTTCGAGGAGGCGTCGAGCGCATGGGCGTCGATGTCCCACAACGCCACCTCGGCGCCGGACTCGAGCATGCGCTCGACGATCGCATAGCCGATGCCGCGGCCGGCCCCGGTGACGACGGCCTTGCGACCGGCGAGGTCGATTCGGTTCATGGCTCCTCCTTGGCTTTGCCGCCGTCGCGCCTTGGAACCCATTATTGGGGAGGAGGCGCCCGAGCCGCCAGCGTTTTGTATTTGCGGGGCCGGTCCGCTAGAATAGGGGGTACGGAAAGCTTGGCCGGCCCGGAGGTACGGTTCGGATGGCGGCAGCCGCGCTCGACGTCGAGGCGCTCGAAGTCAATTACGGCCGCGTCAAGGTCTTGAAAGACGTGTCGCTGTCCGTGGCGCGCGGCGAGTTCGTGGCCCTGCTCGGCTCCTCGGGCTGCGGCAAGACGACGCTCTTGCGCGCGATTTCGGGATTCGTCCCGGTGGCCGCGGGGGCCATCCGGGTGGCCGGCCGCGACATCACCACCGCGCCCCCCGACAAGCGCGAGATGGCGATGGTCTTCCAGTCCTACGCCCTGTGGCCGCACATGAGCGCGGCGCAGAACATCGGCTACGGCCTGCGCCTGCGCGCGCATAAGCGGGCGGCGATCGGCCGGCGGGTCGACGAGATCCTCGCCATGCTCAAGCTTGAGGGCTTGGGCGCGCGCATGGTCACGCAGCTATCCGGCGGCCAGCGCCAGCGCGTGGCGCTCGGCCGGGCGCTGGCCATCAACCCGCAGATCCTGCTGCTCGACGAGCCGCTGTCGAACCTCGATGCGCGCATCCGCGAGGAGGTGCGCCACGAGATCAAGGCCCTGCAGCAGTCGCTCGCCATCACCACCATCCACGTCACCCACGACCGCGAGGAAGCGATGGTGATGGCCGACCGTCTCGTCATCCTCGACGCCGGCACCATCGCCCAGGTGGGCGCGCCGGAGGAGGTTTACAATCGCCCGGTCTCGCCCTTCGTCGCCGCGTTCATGGGCGCCGCGAATTCCATCCGTCTGTCGGCGCGGGCGGCCAACGGCGGCATCGCGATCGAGCCCGGCCCCTACAACAGCCCGGCCCGCCTGGCGCCCGACGGCGCCGTCGCGCCGGGCCCGGTCGATGCCTATTTCCGCAGCGAGACCGCCCGCCTGATCCCGCCCGAGGCGATCGGCGAGGCCGCGGCGAGCGGCGACCTCGTGCTCAAGGGCCGCATCGCCCAGACCTCGTATCCCGGCGGCTTCTGGCGCTACGCGGTCAGCGTGGGCGACCGGCAATTCATGGTCGATGACGAGCGGCGGTTCGCCGTCGGCGCCGAGATCGGCGTCCGGCTCAAATCCGCTGCGCTCCATCTCTACCCGGCGAGCCCAAATGGAGGGTAGGACACAAAAACCGCGCGGGGACTGCCCGGATCGCCGCACCCCGACGCCCAACCAGGAGGAACTTCGACATGCGTAAATCCGTCCTCTTGCCAACGCTGCTCGCCTCCGGCTTCGCGCTCGCTCTTGCCGCGGATGCCGGCGCCCAGCAGCGCGTCACGCTCAACGTCATGACCGCCGGCGACCAGAACATGGTCGACTACGTCACCGATTTCCTCGGGCCCCGATTCGAGAAGGACAACCCCGGCGTGCGCGTGCGCGCGGTCGGCACGGGGCCTGGCGACACCGGCTCGCAGAAGATCTGGGAGCGCCTGGACGCGCAGAAAAAGGCGAACGCCCCGCAATGGGACGTTGACGTTGCCGTCGTCCACCAGCGCATGGCCGGCCAGATGGTGCAGGAAGGCCTGCTCGAACGCTACCGGCCCAATATCAAGACCGGCGCCCTGGTGTCGCGGGATACGGCCAAGAACTCGCTCGGCGCCAATGTGGACGGCTTCGTCCTCCCGATGTTCCACAGCCAGACGGCGATCGCCTACAACCCGACGCTGATCGCCAGCCCGCCCAAGAGCTACGACGAGCTGGCGGCGTGGGTGAAGGCCAACCCCAAGAAGTTCGGCTATAACGGCATCAAGGGCGGGATGTCGGGCGTAGCTTTCCTGTTCGGCTGGGTCTACGCCCACTCGCCCAACCCGCAGCAGCTCATGGAAGGCCCGTACGACCCCAACCTCAAGGCCACCTGGGCCCCGGCGCTCGCCAAGCTCAAGGAGTTCAACACCAACGTCGTGCTCACGCCCGGCAACGCCGGCACGCTCGACATGCTGAACCGCGGCGAGATCGCGATGGGCCCGGTGTGGGTCGACATGTTCTACACCTGGCAGGCGGAGGGCCGGATGGCGCCCACCGTCCGTCTCCAACTCATCTCGCCGGGCCTGCCGGGCCAGCCGATGTACTACGTCATCCCGAGCAAGGCGGCCAACGCGCCTGCCGCGCGGCAATTCGTCGAGTTCGCGACCAGCCCCGCGATCCAGGCCGAAGGCATCGTCAAGCGCTTTAACTGGTACCCCGGCATCGATGCCCAGCACGTCGAGGTGCATCTCGAAAAGGCGGTGTGGGACAAGCTGTTCAAGGACGTCTCGCCGCACGACCTGGCGGCCAAGGGCAAGCCGATGCCGATCGGCGAGTATTTCCGCGAGATCCTGGAAGCCTACGAACGCCAGGTCGCCAACTGAAGCGCGCCGGCGGCGATCGCCGGAACCTGGAGAACGACCCCCGCTCGCCCGCGGCGCATCCGGCGAGCGAGCGGGGGCGCATGAACCGCGCGCGGCGATGGAGCACTCGCGCGCCCTCTCGCTCGCGCTCGTCGCGCCGGCCCTCGTCGTGGTGCTGGCGCTGTTCATCTTTCCGCTCGGCTTCTCGCTCATAAGCGCGTTCGAGGCGCGCAGCGGCGGCTTCACCCTCGACAATTTCGGCAAGTCCTACGAGCTCTACTCGCGCGACATCATCTTCACACTGATCATCGTCGCCTCCTCCTCCACGTTGATCGGGCTGGCCGCAATCGCCATCGGCGGATACCTCACGCTCGGCGGCAACCGGACCGCGATTGCCATCCTGTCGTGGCTCTATCGCTGGCCGCTGTTCGTCCCGTTCATCGTCGCCGCCCAGTGCATGCGCACCTTCCTCGCCAAGAACGGGCTCATGAACAATACGCTGGTCTCGCTCGACCTCATCGACATCGCCGACACCCAGAGCTTCCTCGACTGGCGGGGCATCATCATCACCTTCGTGTGGAAGCAGACGCCGTTCGTCGCCCTGATGGTTTCCGGCGCCATGGCCTCGCTCGACCGCGCCACCATCGAGGCGGCGCGCAATCTCGGCGCCTCGCCCTTGCGCATCCTCTTCGAGATCGTCGTCCCGCAGATCCGCCCGACCCTTGTCGTCGGGTTGATCCTGTCCTTCGTCACCATGATGTCGGTGTTGTCGGTGCCGCTGATGATCAGCGGCGGCACGCCGACCATGATCACCGTCGATATGGCCTATCGCATCAACGCCTTCGGTGACTACGGGGTGGCCAACGCGCTGGGCTTCATCTCGTACGTGGTGACCGCCGCCGCCGCCTGGATCTATCTGCGCCAGGGCGTGCGCGAGAGGAGCGGCGCATGACCGGCGCCTCCGCTTGGGGGTGGCTGGCGCGCGGGATCGTGCTCGGCCTCATCGCCTTCGCAATCTTCGGGCCGCTCGCCAACCTCGTGCTGTGGTCGCTCGCCGAGGCGTGGTACTTCCCCCACAAGCTGCCCTCGCAATGGGGCTTCCGGTGGTGGGAGCACGTCTTCCGGCCGACCGGCCGCGCGATGGAATCGCTGTCGGTCAGCATCTGGATCGCGCTTTTGACGGTCGCCCTCTGTCTGGCGGTCTCGGTGCCGGCGGGTCTGGCGCTGGCGCGCGGGCGGCTGCCCTGGCGGGCGCTGTTCATGCTCGCCTTCCTCTTGCCGCAGGCGTTTCCGAGCCTGCCGATCTATATGAACATCGCGCGCGTCTTCTACGAGTTCGGCCTCAACGGCACGGTCGCGGGCGTCGTGCTCGTCCACACCGTCCACGGCCTCGTCTTCGCGGTATGGATCACCACCGCCGCCTTCGCCGCCGTCGATCCCGAGCTCGAGCAGGCGGCGCGCAACCTCGGCGCCTCGGCGCTGCGGACCTTCGCTACCGTGACCCTGCCGCTCGCCGCGCCCGGCATCATCGCCAGCTCGATCTTCGTGTTCCTCGAATCGCTCGACGAGTTCACCGGCTCGTTCTTCGTCGGCGCGCCCGAGGTGACGACCCTGCCGCTCCTAATGTTCCTCGCCAGCATGGGCGGCAACTACCAGATCTCGTCGATCACCGCCCTCATTCTGCTCGTCCCCTCGATCGGCTTCATGCTGGTGGTCGAGCGGTTCCTCAAGGCCGACGTGCTGGCGAAGGTAGGGGGTTAGGCGCGGGCCTTGCGCCGCGGGCGGTCCTTGCCGTAATGTAAGGAAGTTCCCAAAACGTAAGGAACACATCGATGCCCTACGCGACCCTCACCAGCAAGGGCCAGACGACGATCCCCAAGGAGGTCCGCGAGCGGCTGCGCCTTAAGACGGGCGCGCGGATGGAGTTCACCGTCGAAAGCGATGACCGCGCCGTTCTGCGCCCCGTGGACGACGATATCTCGAGCCTCAAGGGCCTTCTCGCGCGGCCAGGCAGGCGGAAGCTGTCGATGGAAGAGATGGACGAAGCCATGAAGAAGGCGGTGGCGAAAGACGTCATGCGTGGGCTGGGTTATCGCAAGTCCAAGCGTCCGCGGCGCTCGGCGTGAAGGGCATCGACACGAACATTCTCTTGCGGCTGCTGCTCGACGATGACCGGGAGCAGGCGGACCAGGCCGAGCGGTACCTGGCCCGCGAAACCCGGGCGGAACCCTGTTTTGTCAACCGGGTCGTGCTCTGCGAGGTCATATGGACATTGGAACGCGTTCAACGAATCGACCGATCACGCGTCGCGCTGGCGATTGACCATCTGCTGCGCCACGATCGGCTTGCACTGGAGGACGCTGATCTTGTGCGAGTTGCGGCGCAGCGCTACCAGGTGGGCGAGATGGATTTCGCGGATGCGCTCATCGGCCTTTCGAATCATCGCCACGCGTGCGAGGTCACCGGAACGTTCGATCGCGAAGCCGCGAAGCTCGACGAGTTCGAGCTCGTGAGCCGATCGAGCGGATAGCGAGGGCCGCGCGCCCACGCGCGCTCACTCGGCAAGCGCGCCCTTCAGGAACTCGATCGTCCGCCGCCAGGCGAGCTCCGCCGCCTCCTGGTTGTAGCGGGCGCCCCCGGTGTCGTTGTGGAAAGCGTGGTTGACGCCCTCGTACATGTGGAGCGTGTAGGCCACGCCCGCCGCCTTGAGGGCCTTTTCATAGCCGGGAACGCCCCCGTTGATCCGGGCGTCGAGGCCCGCGTAGTGCAGCAGCATGCGCGCCTTCATATAGGGAACCTCGGTGGGCGCGGGCGTTGGGCCGTAGAACGACACGCCCGCCGCGAGGTCGGTCCCGGCGTCGATCGCGAGCTGGTTCGCCATGCCGCCGCCCCAGCAAAAGCCGACGCATCCCACCTTGCCCGTCGCGTCGGGCCGCTCCTTCGCATAGCGCACCGCCGCGACGAGGTTGTTGCTCGGCATCGTTGGCCCCATCTCACGGAGCGCTCTAGCCGCATGCTCGGGGTCGCGGGGCGTGCCGCCGAACGGCGACAGGAGGTCCGGGGCGATGGCGACGAATCCCGCAAGCGCCACGCGCCGCGCCACGTCCTTGATATAGGGATTGAGCCCCCGGTTCTCGTGGATGACGACGACCGCGGGCAGCCTCCCCGCGCCCTTGGGCTTCGCCGCATAGCCGTGGATCTGCCCCGGGGTTCCCTTGTACGACATGTCCTCGACGTCGAGCCGGGGGTCGGTGTCGGCAACGATCGCGGCCCGCGCGTAGTTGTTTTCGAGGAATGGCAGCAGCGCCGCTGCGGCGGCGGGGCCGCCCGCGAGCGCCGCCAGGCGGCGCAGGAACAAGCGGCGCGCGAGCGGCTTGTGCGTGTACTCGTCGTAAAGCGCGATGATCCTTTGGTCCATGCGCTGAGCCTCCCGGTGATCGTTTGTCGCGGCGGCGGCCCTCGCTCAGGCGTCCCAGATGTCCTGCCCCATCGCCGCATACCAGCCTTCGGCATAGCGCGCCTCGGCGGCCCGGAACGCGGCATCGGCTTGGCGCGGACTCACGCCGCCCGCACCCGGGGTGGTGACGATGCCCTGTGCCGTCACGCGGTAGACGTCGGCGACCGAAATGCCGTAATCGGGCGTGATCAGGCTGTAGCAGGTATTGACGTAGGTCGGCGCCGCGGTCGGCCGGCCGTTGATCGCGTTCACGACCGCCATCGCCGCCACCTTGCCCTGGCTGTTGGCCGCGAAGCCCGATTTGGGCATGGCGCCGGCGAGCGAAGCATCGCCGATGACGTGGACGTTCTTGTGGATCGCCGATTCGAAGGTCACCGGGTCGACCGGGCACCAGCCGGTCTGGTTGGCAAGCCCGGCCTGGCGCGCGATCGCGCCCGCCCATTGCGGTGGGATGACGTTGACCACCGCGCCCTTGTGCCGCTGCCCGAACTCGCTGACCAGCGTCATCTCGGCCGGGATCGCTTGCGTCACCTTGCCGTCCTTGCCCAGCGCCACCCACTCGATCATGTCGCCGTAGACCGCCTTCCAGCCGTCCTGGAACAGGCCCTGCTTGGAAAACATGTCCTTGGCGTCGAGCACCAGGATCTTGGAGCGCGGCTTCGCCGATTTGAGATAGTGGGCGATCATCGCCGCGCGCTCGTAAGGGCCCGGCGGACAGCGGAACGGGTTGGCCGGCGCCGCGATGATGACCAGGCCGCCATCGGGCATCGCCTCGAGCTGGCGGCGCAGGAGGACCGTCTGCGGCCCGGCCTTCCAGGCGTGCGGCATGACCTCGGCCGCGGTCTCGACATAGCCCTCGATCGCGCCCCACCGGAAGTCGATGCCGGGCGAAACGACTAGGCGGTCGTAAGGCAGGCTCGCGCCCGAGGCGAGGCGCACGATGCGCGCCGCCGGATCGATCGCAACCGCCGTCTCGTGGACCACCTGGACGCCGTGCGTGGTCGAGAGCGCGTTGTAGTCGTGGGTGATGTTGGCCATGGTCTTGAACCCCGCCAGCACGTAATTGCTGAACGGGCAGGTGAGGAAGGTCCGGCTCGGCTCGACCAGCGTCACCTGGACGCCCGGGTCCAACAACCGGATGTATTTAGCGGCCGTGGCGCCGCCGAAGCCGCCACCGATGACGACCGCCCGGCCCTTGGCCTGGGCCTCGGTGGTGGCGCAGGCCGACAGGCCGAGCGCGGAGGAGGCGGCGGCCAGGCCAACGAGCCGGTTGAACCCGCGGCGGGAAAGCTTGGTGGTCATGGGTCGCCTCCTCACTTCCAGGCAGTGGCGATTTCGCGGGCCACCGCGTCGATCTCGGCGTCGCTGTAGCCCTTGGCGATACGGTTCATGACCGTCGCTGGTCGCTGGTCGGCGCGGAAGGCGCGCATCAGCTCGGCGAGCGACTGGGCGCTGCGGCCGTTGAGCGCCGGCATCGGGCCGGGGCTCTTCCCGCCCGGGCCATGGCAGCCCGCGCAACTGATGGTCAACAGCTGGGGATCGGCATTCTGCGCTTGGGCGCCGGGGGCGGCGAAGGCGACCAGCAGCGCGGCCGCCACCGCGCCCGCAATGCGACGATGCATAATGATCTTGCCTCCCTGTGGTGTCATGGGCTCCCGTGAAGGACCCTCTTGATCTTGATCCATTTCAGGATAAAAACCAAGCCCGGTCGTCCCTCGAGCGCGTTGCCCGGCTGGCGATGATCCGGCGGCGCGACTAGCGGCGCGCCGCCGGCAGGTAGCGCCGCAACCCCGCCGGGACGAGGCGCGGCGCGAGGCCGTTCCTGTGGCCGCTGGAGTTTACCCGACTCGTGGGCCATGGTCGCGATCATGAGCGCGTTCTTCCTCGGCGGCAGGATATTCCGCGACCGCGGCTATCCGCCTGGCCATCCGTTGGGCATTCCCCGGGTCGGCACGGTGATCGACCTCGCGACGCGACTGGGCTGGCTTGGCCCGGGGACTTACGTCGACTGCCCGCTGGCGAGCGCGGACGAGCTGGCGCGCTTCCACGACCGGGACTACATCGCCGCCGTGCGGCGGGCCCAGGACGACAAGGGCGTGCGCCTCGATGACCGCGCGCGCTACGAGCTCGGCACCTTCGAGAACCCATGGTTTGCCTCGATGTACGAGCGCGCCGCCACGGCCTGCGACGGCTCGATCCGCGCCGCCGAGCTGGTGGTCGAGGGCGGCGTCGCCTACCACCCCGCCGGGGGCATGCACCATGCCAAGCGCGCGCAAGCGAGCGGCTTCTGCTACTTCAACGCCCCCGGTGCTGGCCATCGCGGCATTCCTAGATGTGGGCCGGGACCGAATCTTTTACGCGGATATCGACGGCCATCACTGCGACGGCGTCGCCGAGGCCTTCGCGGGCGACCCGCGCGTGTTCATGGTCTCGGTGCACGAGGCCGGGCGCTGGCCGGGCACCGGCGCGCTCGCCGAGCGCGCCGGCGGCAACGCGCGCAACTTGCCGGTGCCCGCCGGGTTCAACGACAGCGAGATGGCGCTCGTCATCGACGAGGCGTTCCTGCCGCTCGCGGCCCGCTTGCGCCCTGCGGCGACGGTCGTGTGCTGCGGCGCCGACGCGCTGGCAGACGACCCGCTCACCGGGCTGGCGCTGTCCAACTGCGCGCTGTGGCGGGCGGTCGGGTCGCTGGCGGCGACCTCGCCCAGCGTCGTCGTCGTGGGCGGCGGCGGCTACAACCCGTGGGCGGTGGCGCGCTGCTGGACCGGCGTGTGGGCGACGCTCAACCGCTTCGCGATCCCCCCGACCGTCTGCCGCCCGAGGCCGAGGCGATCCTGCGCGCCATCGCCTGGGATTTCGACGACGGCGAGGCGCGGCCCGAGGCATGGTTCACCACCCTCGCCGACGCGCCGCGCGAGGGAACCGTGCGCGAGGACGTCAAACGCGCCGTTGGCGCCGCGATGGCGCCCTGAGCGCGACGCCAACGGCGGCGCGGCCCGGATCACTTCCGTCTCGGACGGTCATGCTGTCTAGCAGGGTGCGGAAAAACTCCGACGAGGAAGCTGATGGCGCAACAATCGAATTGGCAGCATCCCGTCTTTGAATCGTTGTTGCGTTCAGCGATCGACCGGCGAATCAATCTTGCGTCGTCGGCGCTCGAAATTCCTTATTCCGCACCCTGCTAGGCGATCGAGTTCGCCCGCTTGACGCTGGCGATCATCGAGGAGTCGATGAGGAAGTCACGGGCGAGCTTGCGGTCGGCGCCGATGCGGCGGATTTCGTCGAGCCGGGACGAGCGGATTTTGGGGTCGCGTTCCTCGAGGAGTTGCTTGTTGCGGATCGACATCGCCTGCACGTATTCGATGTTGGTCTGGCGGCGCTGGCGGACGTAGTGGTCGAGGGCGCCCTGGTCGGCCTCGCCGCGGATGACGGCGCCGAGCTTGCCGATCAGGTTGGCGGCATCGTGGATGCCGCTGTTGAGGCCCATGGCGCCCAACGGGTTGTTGAGGTGGGCCGCATCGCCGGCCAGGATGAGGCGGCCGTCCCGGAAGTCCGTCGCCACGCGCTGGTGCACGCGATAGGTGCTCTTGTAGGGCACGTCGAAATGGCGCCGGTCGGGCAGGAAGCCCTTGAGGCGCTCCTCGACGAACCGCTGCGAAAGCACGTCCTGCTCGGGAATCGATGGGTCGGTCGGGAACACCACCCGCCAGATGCCGGGCGGGCCCAAATGCGGCATCTTGAAAATGGCGCACCACTCCTCGGGATCGGCGATATAGGCGTTGTAGGTATAGCCGAGCGGCTCGAGGTCGTGGGTCATGCTCACGACCAGGAACCGCTCGGGCCAGGTGAAGCCCTCGAACTCGACCGCCATGCTCTTGCGCACGGCGCTCTTGCCGCCGTCGGCGCCGACGATGTACGCCGCCCGGATCTCGTCCGGGCCGTCCTTGGTCTCGACCAGCGCTATGGCCTCGGCCGCGGTCTGGGTCGCCGAGATAAAGCGCGTCGAAAAGCGGATTTCGGCGCCCGGCAGACCTTTGAGCAGCTCGTAAACGACCGGGGTGAGCTTGTGCTGTTCGCAGTGTAGCCGGTAGGGATAGGACGTGGCGTCGGCGATCAGGCCGAGATCGAACTGGGCGAGGATCCCCGCCTTGCGGTCGCGGATCTGCCATTGCCGGCATTCGATGCCGATCGCCAGCAGCTTCGACGTGATCCCGAGCGGCGCCATCATCTCGAGGGTCGGCGGATGGAAGGTTCCGGCCCGCAGGTCGTGGGTGAGGAACGGCTCGGCCTCGATGACCGTGACCGCGATGCCTTGTTGGGCGAGGCCCAGCGCCATCACCAGGCCCACCGGCCCGGCGCCGACGACCAGCACGCGACCCGCCTCGTTCATGCTCCTTCCTTGCTACCGCCAGTCCGGTTCGATTGACAGTCCGAAGGACGCCAGTCTAGCGTCCGCTCCTCCGGCCGCAACCGTTCGATACGGGATGGATGCCGGGGGCCGAACGTCTCGATCGGTGGCAGTATATTGGGGGGCCTGGCTCTTAATCCCGGGAGGACAGCATGAAATCGTGGATCGCGCTCGCTCTCGTACCGGCGTTGTCGGGCGCTGCCGCCGCCCAGAGCGTGGGCGTCGGCACCATGTCGCAGGGCACGCTCGGCTATTCGGCCGGCGCCGCGATCGCCAAGCTCTTGACCGAGGTGGCGCGGCTCGAGGCCCGCGTGCAGCCGCACGGCGGGACCAGCGCCTATCTACCGCTCGTCAATACCGGCGAGCTCGATTTCGGCCTTGCCAACATCCTCGAGACCATCGAGGCGGTGGGCGGCGAGGGCGCGTTCGGCGGACGCAAGCAGTCGAACCTGCGGGCGGTGTCGGCGATCTTTCCCTTCAGCGTCGGCGTCTTCGTGAAGAAGGACAGCAACATCAAGGCGATCGCCGACCTGAAGGGGCGCAGCGTCGGGTACGGATTTACGGCGCAGGTGACCATCCGCACCATCCTCGATGCGATCCTGATCAACGGCGGCCTCCAGGCCACCGACGTCAAGCAGGTGCTGGTGCCCACCATCGTGCGCGGCGCCGACGAGTTCGCCGCCGGCAAGGCCGATGCCGCCTTTTTTGCGCTCGGCGCCGGCAAGGTGGCCGAGGTCGACGCCGGCGTCGGCGGCATCCGCTATCTGCCGATGGTCGATACGCCCGCCGCCGTCGCCGCCATGAAGGGCGTGTTTTCCTTCGCCTATTTGACCGAGGTCGAGCCCGCCCCGGCGCTGCCCGGCGTGCTGGCCAAGATCAAGGTGATGGCTTACGACTACATGTTCCTGACCGGCGCCCACGTCAAGGACGACGTCGTCTACCGGGCAGTCAAGGCGGTGGCCGAGAACCAGGTCCGGCTCGCCGCCACGCACGCTTCGTTCCGCCAGTTCTCGCCCGACGCCATGGCCAAGGACTTGCCGGTCGCCTACCACCCCGGCGCCATCCGCTGGTACCGGGAAATCAACCAGTGGCCGCCCAAGGGCTGACAATCACCGCGCGGCGAGCATGGGGTCGAGGAGGACGTGGGCGAATAGGCGGTCGACCGGCGCGAAGTCGTCGCTCAGCTCCGGCACCGAGGCGGCTTCGGATACGGGCCGCCAATTGCGGCTCCGGTAGTTTCACCCAGGCGCGGGCGAGGCCGCGGCGGCTTTCGAGCGCAGCGAATGGCGAGGGCGCGGCGGTCGGTGTCGATGACGGAGCGGATGGCAGCGAAGAAATCGGCGCCCCAGACGGAGCGGAAGCCGTTGGTGACCCTGCGGAAGACGACGCTGGGGCGCGAGGCTCGCGCTCGGAGCCGTTGTTGGTATGGGGCCCGCTTGGATCGGCGAGGAAGGGGCGCGCGACCTCGAGCACGTTGCGGAAGGCCCACACGATCCCCGGCCCGGCGCGGTGATCGGTCTTGCAGTAGCAGGCGAGCGTGAACGACGCGCGCCGGGTCGTGGAGCGTGAGCGGCACCACGGCGAAGCCGAGGCCGATGCGCCGCGTCTGGCGCGCTATCGCGGCCAGCATGATCTCCGGGCCGGAGGCGTTCGAGTCATCGCCGAGGAAGTGGGGCTCGGCCGCCCAGATGGCGCCGAAGCCGGCCGCATGGTCGCTTCCTAAACATTTGAAATCGACATATCGTGATTTTGGAGTTTGAGAAGGCATCGCGCCGGCGCGAGAGGGAGGACGCAGGGGAGGGCAGGGAGCGATGGGGACGCGAGCGCTCGCTTTGGCGCTGGTCGCGGCGGTGGTCGCCGCCGCGGCGCCGGCGCTGGCCCAGGTCAGGGCCGAGGACATCGGCTGGACCAACCCGAAGGACGGCACCGAGGTGCCGGCGGCGCTGTTCTACGACCCCGGGCTGGCCCGTCCCGACGGGACCTATCCCGCCGTGTTGTTTGTCCATGGGCGGCGCGGGATGCAGGTGCCGGAGAACACCTACGCCGCCGAGGTCGCGGCGCTCGGCTTTCTGGTGCTAGCCCCCGACTGGCAGACGGGCCGCAACATCAACCCGTGGCCGCTCGAGCACGACGAACGCACCGAACTCGACGTGGCGCTCGGGCTCGACGCGCTGGACGCGCTGGCGCGCGCGCGACCGGGCGAGAAGCGCATCCTCTACGGCTATTCGCGCGGCGGCTATTACGCGGCGCGCGTCGCCACCGACGCCGTGCGCGCCGGCGACGCGCCGCGCGTCGCCTGCATCGTCGCGGTCGCAGGCCACTTCCAGAACCCGAACAAGCCCGAGCCGTTCCAGGCCTTTCAGTACATGCCGGAGCTCGACCGGCTGGCGGTGCCGTTGCTCATGGTCGTCGGGCTCGGCGACACGGGCACGCGCCTCGACAACACCGAGCGCGCCTTCTACGGGCTGGTGGCGCGCGGCGCCGACGTGGAGCTCGTCATGCTGCCCGCGGCGCGGCGCGCCTTCGACCTCCGCGAGCACATTCCGGGCTCGACGGTGACCGAGAACGAGCGCCTCGCCAAGGCGTACTCCCGGGCCCGCATCGCCGCCTTCATGCGCGGATGCCTTGCCCCCGGGGCGCGCTGACGTTACAGGAATATGAATTGATTCCTGTTCGTATTCATGAAAATGCGTGGACAGCCGGGCGGC
Organism: Pseudomonadota bacterium; assembly: GCA_052387815.1. Taxonomy (GTDB): domain Bacteria; phylum Pseudomonadota; class Alphaproteobacteria; order CACIAM-22H2; family CACIAM-22H2; genus JBQTIU01. The sequence goes on along the minus strand of JBQTIU010000022.1, from coordinate 10,575 downwards.
GACTTATATAAGATATGCAAGATATAATCGCATGGGCCAAACGTGGCTCGCCGCAGCTGCGCGGAACGCAGCGCAACAACCCGAAGCGGAAGATGTTCATGACCTCACGCTGGAAGACGAAGACCCTTACCCGGCGCGACTGGCTGGGCGGGGCGGCGCTCACCGCCGGCCTCGGCCTCGCGGTCCTCGCGGCCGGCCTCGTCGCCGCGCCGACCACGGCGAGCGTCGGCACGCCGCAGCCCGAGGAGAAGATCGCCGACACGATCAAGCGCCTGTTCGGCGATCGCAAGCTTGGCGACGGCTCGCAGCTGCTAAAGCTCGAGGCGCCGTTCATCGCTGAGAACGGCAGCGTGGTTCCGGTGAGCGTGGCGGCGACGCAGGCGAACACGCGCGAGAAGCACATCAAAACGATCTACGTCCTCGTCGACCAGAACCGCCGCCCGATGTCGGCCACGTTCTCGTTCACCCCGGAGGCGGGCAAGCCGTTCATCGGCACCAACCTGCGCCTCGGCAATACGAGCGCCGTGCGCGCCGTCGCCGAGTTCAGCGACGGCTCGCTCGTCCAGGTCATGCGCGAGGTCAAGGTCACCGTCGGCGGCTGCGGCGGCTGAGGGGCGCGGCGCCCGAACCCGGCCAGGGTTGCTCGGCGGGGTGAGCGTGGCCTCGCGGTCGGGCACGCCTCGTGCCGGGTGGCCATCCGCTCAGAGGAGAGCTCTACCCTAGGGCAGGAAACGTACATGGCGGAAAGCAGCGCAGTCAGGATACGCGTGCCCTCGAAGATCACGCCGAACGAGGAGTTCCAGGCACGCACGCTCGTCGTCCACCCGATGGAGATCGTCCAGCGCGACGCGCAGGGCAAGGCGATCGAAAAGAACTACAACTTCATCCACACGGTGGTCGTCACCTACAACGGCAAGGAGATCATGCGTGGGGAAATGACGCAGGCGGTGAGCGCGAACCCGCTGATCGCCTTCCCGCTCAAGGTCTCCGAGCCCGGCACGCTCACTGTCACCTTCGAAGACACGACCGGGGCGAAGCACTCGGGAAGCGTCGACATCAAGTTCTGAGGAGCGCCGGTGCGGCGCCCCGACCCGAGGTCGCGGGGATCAAGGGGGGCAGGCGATGCGAGCGAAGATGCTGTGGACGATCGCGGCAGGCGCCGCCGGACTGGCGGCGAGCGTTGCCGCCTTTTCTCAGGCCATTCCGACTTGGGAGTCGCGGGCCTTGCCGGAGGCCCAAGGCCGGGTCGAGATGGTCGACGGCAAGCCGCGGCAGGTGCGCTACAAGGAGGCGCCGTTCTCGGGCGTGCAGCCCGACTTCAGCGAATGGCGCACCTACCGCTACGACGACGCCCGGCCGGCCCCGCCCGTGACGAAGGGGGTGATGCCCGCCAACGTCAAGGGCGATCCCAAGGAGGGTCGCAGGCTCTACCTGTCGCGGGCCATCGGCCCCTGCACCGGCTGCCACCTCATCCGCGGCGACGACGTATGGCCCGCCGGCAACGTCGGTCCCGACCACCAAGATTTCGGCGAACGGGGCCTGCCGGACGACGAGGTGTTCCAGATGATCTACGACATACGGCAGTTCAACCCCGACACGGTGATGCCGCCGTGGGGCACCAATGGCCTCCTCAAGCCCGAGCAGATCGTCCACATCGTCGCCTTCCTCAAGACGGAGAGGGGACCGCTGCCGCCGGAGAAGGACCCGGCGCGCGACCCCAACACGCGCCCGCAGCCGGTGGGCTTCGGCGACAACCTCGATCCCACCAACAACCCGGCCGTGATCCTCGCCGAGCAGGCGATGGCCGACTGGGCCAAGGCGGGACCGAAGGGCAAGTCGTGCGCGAGCTGCCACGAAGCGACGCCGGCGAAGTCGATGCAGGGCGTGGCCACGCGCTATCCGAGGCACGTCGCCGAGTACGGGCGGGTGATGGCCATCGAGGACTTCCTGCAGATGCACGCGCCCGCGACGACGGGCGCCGCGATGCCGTCGGAGTCGAACGACAATCTCAATATGAGCATCCTCGTCAAGATGCAGTCGAACGGGATGCCGGTGAGCCTCGATCTCGCGAGCCCGGAGATGAAGGCGGCGCTCGAACGCGGCAAGGCCACCTTCGAGAAGAAGGTCGGCCAGCGCAACCACGCCTGCGCCGACTGCCACACCAAGGCGGCCGGCGCCAACAAGTTCCTCGGCGGGCGGCTGCTCGCCGACGTCGACGACGGCATCACCAACCACTTCCCGCTGTGGCGCACCAACTTCAGCAAGGTGTGGGACGCGCGCAAGCGGTACCAGTGGTGCATGCTGCCGCTCGGCATGAACTACCTGGCCTCGGATTCAATCGAGTATGCCGAGCTCGATCTCTATCTCACGATGTTCGGCCAGGGCAAGCCGCTGAACGTGCCTGGCATCCGACACTGACGGCGCCGTCGGGGGCGGGCGGGCGGCCGCTCGTCACCGGCGCCGCCGGCGGAGGGTGGCGATGGAGGTGACGCGACGCGATCTTCTGACCCTGGCGGCGGTGGCGCTCGGCTCGGCGACGCGCGCGCGCGGCGGCCTCGCCCAGGCGCTAAGCCCCGCGGGGCTGATCGACTTCCAGGCGCTCGGCAACGTCACGCTGCTCCACATGACGGACAGCCACGCGACGCTGCTTCCCGTGCACCATCGCGAGCCGGACACGCTGATCGGGGTCGGCGACGAAAAGGGCAAGCCGCCCTACGTCACCGGCCAGGCGCTGCTCGACCTCTACGGCTTGGCACCGGGCTCGGTCGAAGCGCACGCCTTCAGCCACCTCGACTTCGCGACGCTGGCTTCGCGCTTCGGCCGCTTCGGCGGCTACGCGCACGTCACGACGCTGGTCAAGCGCGCGCGGGCCGAGCGGCCGGGCCGAGTGCTGCTCCTCGACGGCGGCGACACGCTGCAGGGCTCGGCCACGTCGCTGTGGACCGCGGGTCGCGACATGGTCGAGGTGATCAACGCGCTCGGCGTCAACGTCTTCACCGCCCACTGGGAGTTCGTGTTCGGCATCGACAGGGTCAAGGACTACTTCGGCGACCGCGAGCGCCGCGGCGTGTTCAAGGGCGATTTCGTTGCCCACAACGTCAAGGACGCGACCTGGGGCGACCCCGTCTTCGCGCCCTATACGGTGCGCGAGGTGGGGGGCGTCGCGGTCGGCGTCATCGGCCAGGCCTTCCCCTACACCCCGATCTCGCACCCGCGCCGCTTCGTCGACGGACTGACCTTCGGCATCCAGGAGGAGCAGGTGCAGGCGATCGCGGACGAGCTGCGCGAGGCCAAGGGAGTCGACCTCGTCGTGCTCCTCAGCCATAACGGCTTCGCGGTCGACATGAAGCTCGCCTCCCGCGTGCGCGGCCTCGACGTGATCCTCGGTGGGCACACGCACGACGCCATCCCGCGCGCCCTTGAGGTCGGGCGCACGCTCGTCGTCCAGTCCGGCTCGCACGGCAAGTTCCTGAGCCGCCTCGACCTCGACGTCGCCAAGGGCGGCGTCAGGGCCTGGCGCTACAAGCTGATCCCCGTGCTCGCCGAGCACGTCCCCGCCGACGCGGCGATGGCGGCGCTCATCGAGCGCCTCCGCGCGCCCTACGCGGCGAGGCTCGCCGAAGTCCTCGCCGTCTCGGAAAGCCTCCTCTATCGCCGCAACAACTTCAGTGGCACGTTCGACGAGGTGCTGCTCGAGGCGCTGCTCGCGCACCACGACGCGGAGGTGGCGTTCTCGCCGGGCTTCCGCTGGGGCATCAGCGTGCTCCCCGGCCAGCCGATCACGCTCGAGGACGTCTATGGCCACACCGCGCTCACCTACCCCAACGCCTGGGCGCGCGAGATGACCGGCGCCGAGATCAAGGACATCATGGAGGACGTCGCCGACAACCTGTTCAACCCCGACCCGTACTACCGCCAGGGCGGCGACATGGTGCGCATGGGCGGGCTCGCCTACGCGATCGACCCCGCGAAGCCGATGGGCTGGCGCATTCGCGACGTCACGATCCGCGGCCGGCCGCTGGAACCGGGAAGAAAGTACAAGGCGACGGGATGGGCGAGCCTGAACGAGGTGGACGGGCCGCCGGTCTACGACGTGGTCGCCGCCTATCTGCGCGGCGTCAAGCGCGTGCGGGTGGCGCCGCCAGTGCGCGTCCGCGTCGTCTAGGGACGGGCCATGGCGAAGGGATGGGCGGGTTCCGGCATCGCCCGGCGGGCGGTGCTCAGGCGCGCGGGCGGGGCGGCGCTGGTGGCCGCGGGCGCGCCGCTGGTGTGGGCAGGGCGGGCCCAGGCGCAGTCGGCGCGCGGGAAGCGCGCGGTCGTGCTCGGCGGCGGGTTCGCGGGCTCGGCGGTGGCGGCGGAGCTGAGACGACTTGCCCCTGCGGTCGAGGTCGTGCTGGTCGAGCCGGCGGCGGACTTCTTCCCAGCGACCGCGTCCCTCGACGTGGCCTTCGGGCGCCGCCGCATGGCGGACGTGGTGCGCGGCTACGGCCCGCTGGCGGCGCGCGGCGTCCGCCTCGCGCGAGGCGAGGGGAGGGTCGTGGACCGCGCCCGCCGGGTGGCCGAGACCACGGCCGGAAGCTTCGCTTACGACGCCCTGGTGCTGGCCACCGGCATCCGCCTCGCGCCCGAGGAGATCGAGGGGCTGGCCGCCGATCCGGCGGCGAACGCCACCCTCTACGACCGCGCGGGCGTGGTCGAGTTGGCCGGCCGCATGGCCGCGTTCGCGGGCGGCACCGTGGTCATCAGCGTGCCCGCCGGCGCGCTCAAGTGTCCGCCGGCGCCGTACGAATTCGCGCTCCTGATGGCGAGCCGCATGAAGGAGCGCAAGCTCAAAGGCAAGATCGTGCTCCTCGACGCCTGGCCGATGCCGCAGCCCGGGCCGCTCGGCGAGGCGCTCGCGGCGGCGCTTTCGGCGCATGGCGACCGCATCGATTACGTGGCGCAGACAACCGTGCGGTCGCTCGATGCGGCCGCGCGCAAGGTGGTGAGCGACTCCGGCGAGGAGTTCGCCTACGACCTTCTCTCGCTCATTCCTCCGAACCGGGCGACGCGGCTCATCGTCGATCTCGGGCTTGCGGACGAGGGCGACGCGTTCGCGGCGGTCGATCCGGTGACGCTGCGCACGCGACACGACGCGCACGTGTTCGCCGTCGGGGATGCCGCGCGCACGCCCTTCGGCAAGAGCGCCGCCGCCGCCGCCGGTATGGCGCGCAACTGCGCGCGCGAGATCGCGCGCGCGCTCGGCGTTACGGGCCTTGCCTCGTTCACGGCCGCCGCCCCGGCCAGGGTGGACGCCTCCTGCTACCCGTACGTCGATCCGGAGCGGGCGCTGAAGCTCGAGGTGGCCTACGCGGTCTCCCAGGAGGCGGCCTCGCTCGGCCACGATTCGCGCGTGTTGTCGGATGCGGAGGCGAAGGCCGCCAACGCGGCCGAACGCCGCGCCTGGGAGAGCGCCTTGATCGACGGCATTTTCGGCGGCTGAGGCGCGGCGCCGGCGCGCTCAGGCCGAGCCGCGCGCGAGCGTCGACACGCTGGTAATGCCCTGGCCGATGGTGCAGCCCAGGGCGGTGGCGCCGCCCACCAGGTGGCGAATCGTGTCGGCGGCGTCGGCGGAGCTTTCGACCAGGAAAGTGCGCGTGGCGACGGCCATCAGGAAGGCGCCGGCCTGGGCGAGTTGCGGACTGCTCCTCGCCGGCGACTCGTCCTGCGAGATGGCGACGCCCGCCACTGCGCCGAAACGACGCTCGCTCCCGCGACCGCCCACAGACGCCCGTTCATGTCTGCCCCTGGGGGTTCAGTCCCCGGCCCCGGGCTCAGGCGAACGCGAGCTTCGACGTTTCCTTGAACACGCTGCCGTCGTCGTCGGTCCAGGCGAATTCGAGTGTGCCGGGTTCGGTCGCGGCGACGAAGAACGCGAGATACGGGTTGGCGGCGATCGCCGGCGCGAGCTCGGCGCGCAAGACTTCCTTGCCGTTGTAGGTGCAGACGAACTTGTTCAGGATCTTGCGCGGGATGACGTCGCCCGACGAATCCCGCCGCTGGCCGGACTCCATGGTGTGGGTGATCAAGGTTTTGACCTCGACCACGTCGCCCTTCTTGATGCTCGAGGGAAGCCGGATGCGTGCCGTCGACATCTTTACGTCTCCTTGGTCATAAGTTTCGGCGGTCAGCCGCCGCAGCCGCCGATCGTGACCTTGACCTCGGTGCGGGCGGACCACACCGTGCCATCGCTCATTTCGGCATAGGCGATCACGTTCATGGTCTGGGCGAGGCGCATGCGGGTCGACAGCTCGGCATTGCCGGTCAGCGGCGTGAAATAGACCGAAACGACCTCGGGCCGCGGGTTGTTGTCGGTGACGACATGCACCGCCTTGACGTAGTTGTCGGCGGTCATCGGGCTGTCGACCGCCACCGTGATCGGCACGGTGTTGCCGTTCTCGGCGATCTCGGGCATGCGCACGCGGACCCTGCCGGCCTGCGCCGCCTTGCCGCCGACCAGCTTGTTCAATGCCTCGACGTGGGCGCCAGGCTGGACCGCCTGGGCCGAGGCGTCGCGGGCGACGAGCCGAGCCCCGGCGAATGCCGCGGCCCCGGCCAGGAGCCAACGCCGGCTAACGCGGATCGTGGTCTTTTGCACGGGCATCGTCTCTTCTCCTCATGCGGCAAAACGGCAATCACTTCGGCGTCAACAGAAAGGCCGGCACGTCCTCGACTTGCTCGGCGGTCAGGACCGGCTCGCCACGCCCGTCAGGTCCGGCCCCGTATTGCCGTGGAACAGCTCATCCTTGAGCGGCTCGACCTCGTGGCAGGCAAGGAGGTTGCCGAGCCGGGGGCCGGCGATCACGGCGCGCCCCTTGGCGGGGTCGCCGGGCTTGCCGGTCAGCGATGCAGGGATCGCCCCGTTCTTGACCTCGAACTTGACCAGGGGTGGGGGCGGAGCGGGCGCCGGTTGCGCCTCGGCCGGCAAAGCGAACAAGACGGCCACGCAAGCCGTTGCAATCGCTAGGGCATGGATCATCCGTTTCCCCAGGCACCCTCGGCAACTCCGGCGCCTGCCGACGGGACCGGACGAAAAATATCAAAGCGGATGGCTCGACGCAAGCTTCATATTATAGTTATCGCATATAAACTACGAAATCGGGCCTCCCGACCGGGCTCGGCACCAGGCGCCGCTCAGCGCCGACGCTCGTAAGTATACATGCCGGGCCGCAGCTTGTGGACCTTGTGGCCGGGCGATCCGCAAAACACCATCGGCGGGCGGTGAGGGGGCCAACCCTGGTACGGTTGATGGAAGTACCACGGGTGGTGAAACGGCCTGGAGTGAAAACACGGCGGGCCGAAGTGGAATCTGAATCCGTGCTGCTGCCGGGCCGGGGTGGCGAGGTCGCGGACCGGCGTCCCAGCGACGCCAGGCGCGGCAGGGCGGGCAGGGGCCGGATCCGGCATAGCCGCCACCAACAGCGCGAAGAACAGGGCATAGCCGAACCGACGCATCGGGCGCTCCCGCCGATGCTGGATAACGCGCGGCGGGGGCCGATAATTCCGCAGGAGGTCGGAATGGCACGACAGGCTTGCCCGCGAAGCGACACAGAAGTACTTGGAATCGGCCGATCGTTCGGCGGTGGCCCTCGAGAGGGGAGCAGCCATGGACCTGTGGAACAAGTGCTACGTCAAGCTCGACGCCGCGCTGGCACGCCTCTCGGCCATGCCGGGCAACCTGGAGGAGATCGACTGGGGGGATGTGCGGGTGGCCCATCTCGATACCGGATACACCCAGCACCAGGCGTTCGGTCCGTGGCGGCCGGACGAAACCAGCGAATTCGTGCTGGTCGAGGAGGGCGTCAATTATCTCGAGCCAGACCAACGGCCGCGCGATCCCCTGATAGGCGCGGGAACCCTTCAGCATCCCGGCCACGGGACGCGGACGCTGAGTGTGCTGTGCGGCTGCCAGGTGGGCGAGTTTTCCGGCTGCGCTCCCGGGTTGCCAGTGGTCCCGTACCGAGTCGTCGAGGACGTGTTTCTCGAGCCCTCTTTCTCCAACTCCGAGCTCTGGCATGACTTGGCTCATGCGGTGCGTCATGCGGTCGACGATTCGCGCTGCAAGGTGATCAGCATCTCGCTCGGCGGCTTCGGTCCTTCGTCGAGCTTCGGCGCCGCCATCGACCATGCCTACGATAGATGCGTCATTGTCGTGGCAGCGGCCGGCCAGAAATCCGACCGCGTCACCTATCCCGGAAAATACGCCCGAGTTATCGGCGTCGGTGGCATCCGGCGCCGGCGCGAGAGTTACAGCAAATACAACGAGTATCGGGACACCTCGGAGCGCGTCGATATCTGGGGACCGGCCGATCCGATCATCCGGGCCAATGCCACGCTGCACGGCGGCCAAACGCGATTTCCGCCGCTCAACGACACGGAAATCGGCGATGGCACGTCATATGCCACCGTGCACGTGGCGGCGGCGGCGGCCATGTGGCTGGTGTATCGCCGAGGCGATCTCGCGCGCTATCCCGAATGGCGCCGGATCGAGGCGTTCCGCCATGCGATGAAGCGCACCGAGCAGCCACTGCCGGGATCGCAAACCACGTATCGCAACGGCGTGCTCGACGCCGACGCCCTGCTCGGTGCCGACCCGCCGCAACCGAATGCGCTGCACAAGCAGACGATCGAGGCCAAGGGCGAATGGGGCTGAGGGGTCGGACTGGCGGTCCTCAGCCGCGCGCCAGCATGGCGCGCAATGCGCCGCGGAAACTGCCTTGCTCGAGGTATTTCACGCCATAGGCGCCGCCCGCCACGATCGACAGGAAGGCGAGCAGCGAGCCTATCGCCAGGGTCGACATGCCGGTGATGCCCTGGCCGATGGTGCAGCCCAGCGCCAGCACGCCGCCCACCCCCATGATCGCGCCGCCGGCGATATGGCGGATCGTGTCGTCCTTATCGGCGAAGGCCTCGACGCGGAACGATCCCGTGGCAACCGACATCAGGAACGACCCGAGAATCACGCCGCCCACGGCGGCGATGCCGAAATTGATCGACGCCCCGGTGAAGATCATCAGATACATGAGGCCCTCGCCGACCGGCGCCACGAAGGTCAGCGAGGCGAGCGGCGTGGGCTCGAATTCGTCGACGCCCGCCACGCCGGTGATCCACCAGCCGAGCGGGATCACCGCGCCGATGATCGCGCCGCCGGCGAGGTTGCGCGGCGAGGCGCGGAAATCCGCGTCCTTGAAGCAGTACCAGAGGAGGCCGATCGCCGCCGCCGCGGCGACCAGCCAGCGCACCTGCGTGACCGGCGCGCCGAGCGCCGCGCCCAGCAGGTCGGCCAGGCCCTGCGCCTTGAGGCCCGCACCGGCAAGGTTGACGTTGGTCGGCTCGATGAAGTTGACGCGGCCCAGCGCCACCAGTCCCCGCAAGGTCATCATCGCGAAGACGCCGAGCACCAGCACCACGACCAGCGATTTGAGGTTGCCGCCGCCGACCCGCACCAGCGACTTGCTGCCGCAGCCGCCGGCCAGCGTCATCCCGAAGCCGAACATGAGGCCGCCCGTCACCGCGCCCAGCCAGCCCAGAGAGGGCGCGAGATAGATCGACGTATCGAGGTCGATCGCGCCGGCGAGGTGGAGCGTCTGACTGCCGAGAATGGCGAGCGCGATGGCCAGCAGCCAGGCGCGGAAGCGCCGGTAATCGCCCATGACCACCAGGTCGGAAATGGCGCCCATGGTGCAGAAATTGGTCCGCTGGGCGGTGGCGCCGAAGGCGAACCCGAGCACGAAGGCTAGCGTCGCGACCAGGATCTTGATCGGGATTTCCGGCATCTGGCTCTCGCTCGAAAGCAGCCCCGCTCGGCGCCGCCGCACTATATTTCTATTTTCTAATATATAGCTTGCCGGCCAGGGCCGACAAGAGGTATGTGAGGTATGTATGGACGGCCGGCGCCGCTTATGAGGTCTCGGCTGAATAATTCGGTGGCCAGACGATGGAGGCAGGCCGTGGAGGGACAGAGTGAAATGACGATCACGACGCTTGACACCAAGGGCTTGAACTGCCCGCTGCCGGTGCTGCGGGCGAAGAAGGCGATCAAGGACCTGCCGACCGGCAGCGTGCTGCAGATCCTGTCGACCGACCCCGGCTCGATCAAGGACTTCGAGGCCTACTGCCGCTCGACTGGCAACCAGCTCCTCGACTCGAAGCAAGAGGGCGGCGTCTACATCTTCAACATCAGGAAGGGCGCTTGACCTTGGCTTGGCTCGCAAGGCGCGGCGCCTCGGCGGCAACGATGACTTTCCGAGCCCTGCTGTACGGCTCGGCGCTGGCAGCCGCGCTCCTCACGGCCGGCCTCGCGCGGGCGCAAGAGCCGATCGTCACCTATAAGTCGCTGTCGCTAGACTTGGCGCTCGAGCTGGCGGGCGCGGCCCTCGCCGATTGCCGGCAGCGCGGCTACCAGGCCGCGGTCGCGGTCGGCGACCCGGTGGGGGTCGCGCCGGGGATGCTGCGCGCTCGCGTCGCCCGCCCCCACACGCCCGCGACCCCCCCCGGCCAGGCCAGGACCCCGGGGTCTTTGCCCACCCACACCAC
>JBQTIU010000021.1:0-60274 GCA_052387815.1 Pseudomonadota bacterium | reverse complement strand
ATCGGCGGCGGCGACCCGCACGCGGTCGTTGGCCGAGCCCAGCATGGCGGCGAGCGCGTCGATGGCGGCCTGGGTGTGGCGGCGGGCGAGCTCGCCAACGTCGCGGACCGGCGCGCCTCGATCGAGCACGGGGCGCTGGTCGGTCCCGCCGCCCGGCGAGGAAGACTTGCGCGCCATCATCCCTCCAAGCCCCGCGCGCATGAAAAACCCGCCGGCGACCCGTCCTTCGTCGCCCGGCGGGCGTAAAAACCCGTGCTACTATTTCGAACTTTACAGGCCCGTTTTGGGGCTGTCAAGCACAAAATGGTCTTAGACGCGGCCACCGAGCGAGGGCTTCCTTATCCCTCCGCTCGCAGCGCCTTGTAATGGTCGATGAGGCCCGCCGTCGAGCCGTCGAGCCCGGCGGCGGGCCCCGCGAGCGCGGGCAGGACGCGCTGGGCCAGTTGTTTGCCGAGCTCCACCCCCCATTGGTCGAAGGAATTGATGCCCCAGATCACGCCCTGAACGAAGATCTTGTGCTCGTAGAGCGCGATCAACGCGCCCAGCGTCGCGGGATCGAGGCGGCGGAACAGGATCGAGTTGGTCGGCCGGTTGCCGGGGCAGGCGCGGTGCGGCCACAGCCGCTCGACCGCCCCGGCATCGAGGCCGGCGGCCTTAAGCTCGGCTCGCGCCTCGGCTGCGGTCTTGCCGGCCATCAAGGCCTCGCTGTGGGCGAGGAAGTTGGCGATCAATATGTCATGGTGCCGGCCGATCGGGACGGCGCTCAAGGCCGCGGCGATGAAGTCGGCCGGGACGAGCCGCGTCCCCTGGTGGAGGAGCTGGTAGAAGGCGTGCTGGGCGTCGGTGCCGGGCGCGCCGAAAATCACCGGCCCGGTCGAATGCTCGACCGCTCGCCCCTCGCGATCGACCGACTTGCCGTTGCTTTCCATGTCGGCCTGCTGGAGATAGGCGGGAAAGCGGGCGAGGCCCTGGTCGTAGGGCAGGACGGCGTGGCACTCGGCGCCGAAGAAATTCGTGTACCAGATGCCGATGAGCGCGAGGATCACCGGCAGGTTGTCCTCGATCGGCGCGTCTTGGAAGTGGCGGTCCATGGCATGGGCGCCCGCCAGCAGACGCTCGAAATCGTCCATGCCGACGGCGAGCGCGATCGGCAAGCCGATCGCCGACCACAGCGAGAAACGGCCGCCGACCCAGTCCCAGAGTTCGAAGACGCTCTCGGGATCGACGCCCAAGCCGCACGCCGCCGCGCGGTTGGCGGTCACGGCGACGAACTGCCGGGCCACCGCCGCCTCGTCCTTCATCGCCGCGAGGAGCCAGGCGCGCGCGGTCGCGGCATTGGTCAGCGTCTCGGCCGTCGCGAAGGTCTTGGAGGCGACGATGAACAGCGTCGTCGCCGGGTCGAGGCGCGCGAGCGTCGCCCCGATATGGCGGCCGTCGACGTTGGAGACGAAATGGACGTCGAGCCCGGGCTGGCGGAGGTGGGAGAGCGCCTCGCACACCATCCGCGGGCCGAGATCGGAGCCGCCAACCCCGAGGTTGACCACGGCGGCGATCGGCTTCCCCGTATAGCCGCGCAACGCGCCCGCGCGCACCCGATCCGTGAAGGCGCGCATTTTCGCCAGCACCGCGTTGATCCGCCCCATCACGTCCACGCCCTCGACCAGGATCGGCGCCTGCCCGCGATTGCGCAACGCGATATGGAGGGCGGGGCGATCCTCGGTCGAGTTGATGCCCTCGCCCCGGAACATGCGCTCCGTCCACTCCTTGACCCCGGCGGTTCGCGCCAGCTCGTACAGCAGCGTCATCGTGTCGGCGGTGATCCGGTTCTTCGAATAGTCGAGCAGCAGGTCCTCGAAACGCAGCGAGAAGCGCCGGAAGCGCCCGGGGTCGGCGGCGAACAGGTCGCGCATGTGCAGGCCGGCGATGGCGCGGCGATGGGCGGCGAGCGCCCGCCAGGCCGGCGAGCGGCCGATCGGCGGGGTGGGGCGCGGGGGCGGCATGGGGCCTACCATCGAGGCTGCGGCCGGCCCGCGTCAAGCACCGGGCGCCCGCGTCGTCCGTGCCCGCGTCGTCAGTGGATGTCGTCGGCCTCGCCCAGCGCCTGCTGGAGCGCGGCGGCCGAGAAGCCCGGGCGCTTGGCGGCCTCGAGGATCACCGCCTCGCGCCGGCCGAGCACAGCCGCCGCCGCGGCCACGCGCGGGGCCGCGGCGTGCGGGCGCACCACCGCGCCGTGGCGGTCGGCGTGGACGAGGTCGCCCGAGCGCACCGTCATGCCGGCGACGCTGACCTCTTCGCCGAACCCCACGAGATGCACATGCGCGTGCGAGGGCGCCACCATGCCGGCGAGCAACTGGAATCCCTTGGCAAGGACGCCGAGGTCGCGGATGCTGCCGTCGGTCACCGCGCCGAGGCAGCCGAGCGCCCGATGCAGGTGCGACTGGACCTCGCCCCAGAACGCGCCGAACCCGGCCTTGGCGACGTCGAGGTCCTGGATCACCATGATCGTCGGGCGTGGGCCGGCCTCGACATAGGCGTAGTATTGCAGGCGATAGCGGCGTGCCTCCTCGCCCCGGCGCGGGTCGGGCGCGGCCGCCCGGATGGTCGCGGTCCGCGCGTAGCCGACGATCGGCGGCAAGTCGGGAACCGCGCAGACCAGCGGCTTGACCGTGAAGCCGATCGAGCGCCGCTCGGGCGCCACCACCTCGAGGGCATTGCACACGGTCGGCGTATCGAGCTTGCGGAGCTCGGCGAGGACCGACTCGGGGAGGGCGGCATCAGGCATCGGAGGCCTCCGACGATAGGCGGGCGAGCGCCCACTTGGCGTCGCCGATGAGCTGGTTGTCGTGGTTGAACCGGCCGATGAGCTGCACGCCGATGGGAAGCCCCTTGGGGCCCTTGGCGACCGGCAGCGTCACCGACGGGACATGGAGCAGGGTCCACATGCGGCTGAACAGGGGATCGCCGGTCGCCCCCAGCCCCTCGGGCGCCTCGCCGACGGCCGACGGCGCCAACAGGACATCGAAGGCATCGAAGATGGCGCCGAGCTTGCGGCGGGCCTCGGCGGCGCGGGCATGGGCCGCCCGATAGGCCTTGAACGATCCCGCCCGGCCGGCCTCGACGAGCTCGGCGAACTTGTCGCTCACCTGCTGGCGGTGGACGTTGTAATCGAAGGCATGGGTTCGCGCGGCGTCGAAGGCCATGATCGTCTGGTGGGTGGCGACGAGCTCGGCGAACTCGTCCGGGAGCTTGACTTCCTCCACCCGGGCGCCCGATCGCGCGAGCTTGTCGGCCGCGCTCGCGACCGCCGTCCGGGTCGCCGGATCGGCCTTGGGCCATTGGGCCGTGCGCGCCAGGCCGACGCGCAAGCTCGCAGCGCCGACCGCCGGCGGTTCGCGGTCGTCGCGCAGGAGGGCGGCGCGCAGCAGCGCAATGTCGTCGAGCTCGCGAATCAGGAAGCCCAGGGTGTCGAACGAGGGTGCGAGCGCCATGACGCCGGCCAGGTCGAAGCTGCCGTAGCTCGCCTTGTAGCCGATCACGCCGCAGAACGCCGCCGGGCGGGTGACCGAGGCGGCGGTCTGCGAGCCGAACGCCACCGGCACCATGAAGTCGGCGACGGCCGCCGCCGAGCCCTGCGAGGACCCGCCCGGCGTGTGGCGCAAATTGTGCGGGTTGGCGGTCTTGCCCGGATGGAAATAGGCGAACTCGGTGGTCACGGTCTTGCCGAGGATCACCGCGCCTTCGGCCCGGCACAGCGCCACGCAGCTCGCATCCCACATCGACCGGCGGCCGGCGTAGATCGGCGAGCCCCAGCCGGTCGGCATGTCGACGGTGTCGATGATGTCCTTGACCCCGATGGGCACGCCGTGCAGGACGCCCTTGGACGGGGCGCGGTCGAGCGCGCGGGCCTGGGCAAGCGCGGCCTCATGGTCGATATAGGCGAAGGCGCCGACCTCGTGGTCGCGCGCCTCGATGCGCTTCAGGCACGCGGCCGTGAGCTCCGCGGCCGTGAGCTTGCGGCTCGCGATGAGGTCGGCGGCCTGGCGCGCGCCGAGCTCGTTCAAGGGTTTCATGCCTGTCCCTCCAGCGCCGCCACGGCGCGTTGGAACGGATCGAGCGGCGGCTGATAGATACCGCCGCCAAGCCGCCCCTCGGTGCCCGCCTGGTCGAGGATCCCGAGGCTTACCACGGGGCGGCGAGCCCGCGTCACGACCGCGCGACCCGTCAAGCCCACACGAAGACCCAGCGTTTTGAAGTCCGGATGGGTGGCCGCGAGCAGTAGGCCCGGCAGCTCCATCCCGCCCTCGGGCATGAAGGCGCTAAGCGCTTTCTGCTGTTCGGGCGCCACCGACATCGCCATGGCGCCGAAACCAAGCGCGTCGACGATGGCGCTGTCGCCGATCGCGGGAAGCGCGCGCGAGGCCGGCAGTCCCGCCATCAGTTGCCCGCGCGGCGGTTCGGCCGCGGCGGTGAACCAGCGGCCCGTCAGGCCGGCCACCTGGATGCCGGTGTCCAGACCGTTGGCCCCCGCGGCGGTCACCAGGCTCGACCCCTTGGTGCCGATCGCCGCCTCGAGCATGCATTTGCAGGCCGCCATCCACAGGTTGAGGAAGAAGCTCGGGCCCGCGGCCAAGAACTTGCGCGCCCGCTCGCCCGCCTCGTCCTGGCCCAGGCGCGGGGCGAGCGCGAGCGCGAGCGCGGCGCTCGCCGCCGGGGTCCGCCCATGGCAATCGTCGCCCGCGCTCAATCCCTTGAACGCCAGCGGGATCAGCGGCAGAGGCCCGTCCATGGCCCGCGCCAGGCGCTGGGCGAACTCGCCGTTGAGCCACTTGGTCAAGTCGAGAACCGCTTGCGTGCGCTGACCCAAACGCGTGGCCGGTCCGCTGCCTTCGTTGATCGGCGCGTAGGCCAGTCGGCCGACCTCGCCCAAATCGGCGACGACGTGAAGCTGCATCGAGCGCGAGACCACGGTCGCAAGCGGCGTCACGACCTCGAAGTCTTGCGCGGGCTTGAGCTCGATCCTGCCCGAGCGAACCATGACCTCGGCCTCGTCCATGGTCTTCGCCAGGCCCTCGAACAATGCCGCGATGACCGCGGAGTTGAGAACCGGCTGGGTGATCGCCGCCGGGGACGCGAAGGCGGGCCCGGCATGGAGGAAGATGTTGGGCCCGAGGCCGATCGCCTCGGCCGCCGGTTTGAGGTCGTGCCAGGCGGGCTTGACCCGCACCACCGCGTCAATGGCCTTGGCATCCGAGGGATGCAGCGTTGTGTCGGTCATGTCGGGGTCTCGACAGGTTGGGCCCGGCGAACGGCTTTGGCGCCGGCTGGGACGTGTGGTACTTTCATGCGGGGAAATCAATATGCATCATCGGCAACGCACCTGACAAGCGCGGGACCGGAGAATCGCGATGGCTGGCCTGACGCGCGTAACGCTGGTGACAGGGGCGAGCCAAGGCATCGGGCGCGCCTGCGCCGAGCGCTTGGCAAGCGCGGGCCACAAGGTCGTCGGCCTGGCGCGCCGCCCTGCGGGGGCGTTTCCCGGCGATTTCCTCGCCGTCGATCTCGCCGACCGCGCCGCGACGTCGGCCGTGCTCGCCGAGTTGTCGCGGCGCTATGCCTTCAACGGCCTCCTCAACAATGTCGGGCTGGTTTCCCCGCAAGCGTTCGGAGGGGTGGACCTCGAGGTCGTCGACCGAGTGATCGAGGTCAACATGGTCGCCGCGCTGCAATGCACGCAGGCTTGCGTGCCGGCGATGAAAGCGCAGCGCTTCGGCCGTATCGTCAACACATCGAGCGAGGTCGTCCTCGGCTTGGCGGGCCGCACGGCCTATGCGGCGGCCAAGGCCGGCCTCATCAGTTTCACGCGCACCTGGGCGCTGGAGCGCGGCCGCGACGGCATCACAGTCAACGCTGTCGCCCCGGGAGCGGTCGACACCGAGGGCTTCGCGAAGAACAATCCGATCGGCAGCGCGGAGCGCGACCGCAAGATCGCCCGCATCCCGGTCGGGCGGATCGGACGGCCCGAGGACATCGCGGGCGCCGAGGAATGCGTTGATCCAGACGGGAAAGAACGTCCCCCAGGTGATCAGCGCGAGCTTCGACATCTCGCTGATGCCGAACCAGATGATCGCCAATGGGACGAGCGCGATCGCCGGGATCGAGCGCAGCCCATGCAGGACCGGATCGGAGATGTTGCGCAGCGGCAGGAACCGCGCCGTGAGCAGCCCCATGACGATCCCCAGAACCGCGCCGTTGGCGAAGCCCCCCAGGGTGCGGCTGAGGCTCGCCAGGATGTGCACGAACAACTCGCCCGAGGCCACGAGATCGACCGCCGCATCGACGATCCCTGAGGGCGGCGGAAACATCAAGAGGTTGATGCCCGGGATGCTGCGCGGCAGGATCTCCCAGAGCACGAAGAACAGGATCACGCCGAGAGTGTTGAACACGCCTTGCCGGACCGTGGCCTGCCGCCTTTCGGCCGCGAGCTCGGCGACGAATTCAAGTTCGAGCCGAGTCAAGTCCGGGGCCCCGGATTCGGGCGTGTCCCTCCGGCCTGCCTGTGGTCCCTCGGTTCCTGACGCCATCGACGTCTCTAATGTTGCAGGGCCAGGTTGATGCGGCGAGTCACGTCCCGGAACCGGGCACAATCGCGATCCCTGGGATAGGGCAGATCGACCACCACGATCTCCTTGAGCCGCCCGGGATGGGGCGACATGGCGAGAATGGTCTGGCCGAGATACACCGCTTCGTCGATCGAGTGGGTGATGAAGAAGCAGGCGCATCCCTCGCGCTGCCACAGCCGCACGAGCTCGTCCTGCAGGGTCGCTCGCGTCATGGCATCGACGGCCGCGAAGGGCTCGTCCATCAGCAAAAGCTGCGGCTGGTTGACGAGCGCGCGCGCCACCGCCACCCGCTGGCGCATGCCGCCCGACAGCTCGAAGGGATAGCGGTTGTCGGCCTCGCGAAGCCCCACCAGATCGAGATACGCGTCGACGACTCGCCGCCGTTCCGGCCTGGCAACACCGCGCGCCCGGAGCCCGAATTCAACGTTGGCCCGCACGGTGAGCCAGGGAAACAGGCCGTATTCCTGGAACACCACGCCGCGGTCCGGACCGGGGCGTGCGACGGGTCTGCCATCAAGGAGGACGGCGCCGCGAATCGGCTGCAGGAAGCCGGCGATCAGATGGAGCAGTGTCGTTTTCCCGCAGCCGCTGGGACCGACCGCACACACGAACTCGGACGGCGCAATCCTGAACGACAGTTTGCGCAGCGCCCAGGTCGGTTGACCGGCCATGGTCGCATACAACATACTGACATCTGCGACCTCAACGGTGACGCCCGGCCGGACGGATTTCCCGGTCGCGCCCGAGGCCGGGGTCGAGGCGTGTTCCTTCGCGGCCAGCATCATGGGGCGAGGGATTGGATTGCGGAGTTTATGTAAAGGCTCGATCGACCGTCGCACCCCTCCCGTTCTCACGCGGGCTTGGCGGCGAAGGCCTCGATCTCGATCAGCCATTCGGGCTTGGCCAAGCCAACGACGACATGGAGCGTGTTCGGCGGGCAATGGTCGCCCAGCACCTTGTCGCGCCCCCGGCGATAGCCCGGCAGGTCGTCGCGGTCGACGATCAGCGTCGTCATCTTGACGATATCCTTGATGTCCATCTTGTCCGCCGCGAGGATCGCCACGAGGTTGCGGAGCGCCACCTCGGTCTGCGCCTCGATGCCCTCGGCCGTCGTGGCGTCCGGCCTGACGCCCACCTGGCCCGCGACCATGAGCCAGCGCTGGTTGGCGCCGGCGGCGCAGGCGTGGCTATAGTTGCCGAACGGACCGGCAATATCAGGCGGGTTGATGAGCTTGTTCATGGCGGGCATCTCCTCGACGCAAGGGCGAGTTTGAAACCGGAGAGGCGCGAGGCACCGCCTCGCGGCCTCGCCCCTACAGGACCCAACATCTTCCACCAAGCCGGCCGGACCGTCCACGCGAAATATCTCATCAATTGATACGGTGCGCCTCCGCCTCTATAAGTGGGGCGGTCCTCTTCAGTTCGAGGGAGCGAGGCGAACGTGACCCAGCGGGCGAAAATCATCGACGGCAGGGCGGTCGCCGAGCGGCTGCGGCGCTCGATCGCCCAGCGCACGGCGATCGTCAAACAGCAGCACGGCTTGACCCCCGGGCTGGCGGCGGTCCTCGTCGGCAAGGACCCCGCCAGTCAAATCTATGTCCGCAACAAAGCCAAGCGGGCGATCGAGACGGGTCTCAACTCCTGGCAGCACCGTCTCCCCGAGACAGCCAGCCAGGCCGAGCTCCTCGACCTGGTCATGAAGCTCAACCGCGACCCGGCCGTCCACGGCATCCTGGTCCAGTTGCCGCTGCCCCCGCAGATTGACGAAGCGGCGATCATCGAGGCCGTCGATCCGGCCAAGGATGTCGATGGCTTCCATCCTGTCAACGCCGGCCGCCTGCTCTCCGGCCAGCCTGGCCTGGTGCCGTGCACGGCGCGCGGGTGCATGATTCTGCTCAAGGAGACCCCGGTCGGCCTCGCCGGCCGCCACGCGGTCGTCATCGGTCGCTCGAACATCGTCGGTAAGCCGATGGCGCTCTTGTTGCTCGGCGAGAATTGCACGGTCACGGTCGCCCATTCCCACACCCGCGACCTGCCGGGCCTGTGCCGGAGCGCCGACATCGTGGTCGCCGCGGTCGGACGGCCCGAGATGGTGCGCGGCGAATGGATCAAGCCCGGCGCCACCGTGATCGATGTCGGCATCAGCCGCATCGAGACGATCAACCGCATCGAGATGGGCCGCGGCAAGGCGCGGATCGTCGGCGACGTCGCCTTCGCCGAGGTCAAGGCCGTCGCCGGCGCGCTGACGCCGGTACCGGGCGGGGTCGGCCCGATGACCGTCGCCTGCCTGCTGCTCAACACGCTCGATGCCGCCTGCGCCCAGGCCGGCATCGCCGCCCCCGGCGAGCCGCCGGCGCGCGAGGCGCTGGCCGCCCCGCTCGGTTGAGCCCAACTCGCGCGGTCGCAGCCGGATTTTAACGCGAAAGGAGCAGCCATGCCTGAAGCGATTGCGGAGGGTGCCGTCAAGGGCAGGATCGGGCTTCGCATGCGAACCGAAATCCCGCGTCCACCCGCCGCCACCATCGCCGCCTTGGCGGCGTGCGGCAGCGACCTCGTCGCCGACGGCATGAACCGGTTCGGTGTCATGGGCGGCGCCATCAAGCCGCTCAAACCGGGCTGGCGGCTGGCCGGCCCGGCGGTGACGGTCCGGGTCCGCGCGGCCGACAACCTGATGGTCAACCAGGCGCTCGGCCTCGCCCGTCCGGGGGATGTCCTGGTGGTGGCCACCGGCCGGCATGTCGCAAACGCGATCTGGGGCGAGCTGATGGCGCTCGCGGCGATGAAACAAGGGCTTTCGGGGCTGGTGACCGACGGCGCGGTGCGCGACCGCGAGCTCCTGCTGGGGCTCGACTTTCCGGTTTTCGCGGCCGCCGTCACCGCCGCGGCTTGCGACAAGGACGGCCCGGGCGAGATCAACTTCCCCGTGGCGGTCGGCGACGTGGCGGTCATGCCCGGCGACATCGTCATCGCCGACGACGACGGCGTGATCGTCGTGCCGATGGCGGACGTGGGCGACGTGATGGCCGGCATCGCCGCCAAGCGCAAGTTCGAGGCCCAGCGGCGCGCCGACATCGAGGCCGGGCGCGTGGTCACGGATGCGGTCGCGAAGACCGTGAGTGCGCTACTCGGCTAGGACAAGGGATCGGAAATCCATGATGGCACCCTCACCCGGCCGCTGTCGCGGCCGCGGTCGACCGCTTCGCGGTCAAACCCGCCAGCGCGAAGCTGGGAGGCCGGGTCGCACACCGTCGATCTCGTCGGAGCGGGTCAATACCCGCCGGTCTATGACCCGCCCCTGCGGTCGGTCGCAAGTTGAAATGTCGGGGTTTTGTAGCACATCATTTGTCCACTTTGTTGGCCGCCGCGCTCGGGGATGGCCGATCATATGAAGCGAATCTCTGAATCGGGACACCAGGCACCGACGGACCCGACGAGAGGAAAAGAGGAAAAGCCAATGACAATCTCCAGCGACAACGCGCGCGGCCCTCTCATTGTCGACGCACTGCAGTACAGCAAGCCCGAACGCGCCCGCTTCGAGGAGTGGCGAGCGGGAGGCATCGACTGCGTGCACGTCACCCTGGCGATTTGGGAGAACGCCCGCGAGACCCTATCCGTGATCGGAGAATGGCATCGACTCTTCCAAGACAACGGCGACCTGATCGCGCTGGCCCCGACCGTGGACGATATCGAGCGGATCAGCCGCTCGGGTCGCACCGCGGTCGTCTTCGGGTTCCAGAACACGTCGCCCTTCGAGGACGACATCGACCTCGTTGGGATCTTTCACAAGCTCGGCGTGTGCATCGTCCAGCTCACCTACAACATCCAGAACCTGGTCGCTTCCGGCTGCTGGGAAGACTACGACACCGGCCTGTCCAAGCACTTCGGCCGCAACGTCATCCGCGAGATGAACGTGCTCGGCATGCTCGTCGACCTGTCGCATTGCGGGGAACGCAGCAGCTTCGATGCGATCGAGTGCTCCGAGCGGCCCGTGGCCATCACCCATGCCAATCCGGCCGAATTCGTCGGCAGCGACATCGAGCTCAAGCGCCGCACCAAGTCCACGGCGCTGATCAAGAAACTCGCCGAGCGCAACGGCGTCATCGGCCTCAGCATGTATCCCCGGATGTCACGCGGCGGGTCGAACTCGACCTTGGACACCTTCTGCGACATGGTCGCATGGACCGTCGACCGTGTCGGGGTCGATGCCGTCGGCTTCGGGACCGACTATTACACCGGGTACCCCGCGAGCGTGATCAAGTGGTGGCGCGCCGGCCGCTGGGCGCGCGAGAGCCCCGTGCCCATCAAAGGCGGCCTGCCCGACTGGCCGGCCTGGTTCCGGTCGCCCGCCGACTTCCCCGGGGTGATCGCCGGCCTGAAGGAGCGCGGTTTCACCGAGGCCGAGGTGGCGAAGATCGCGGGCGGGAACTGGCTGCGCCTGTTCCGCGAGACGTTCCGGCCAACGGGGTGAGGGACGGCGCGTGAGTCACGTCCAAACCCATCCGGCCAACCACTTCGATGCGATCGTCGTCGGAGGCGGGCACAACGGTCTCGTCGCCGCCTTCGATCCCGCCGCCCGACCATTGCCCGATCCATTCCCGGCCGCCGGCCGCCGCCCCCGCTCGGCACCGGGGCGGCCCGTGGCCAACGCTGCGCTCGCGAAGGGCTGCGCGTTGCCCACAGGCCGCTACCATAAGCGGTCAACTCATGTGTTACAAACACCGGTCGATTTGACATGCTAGCAACAGAGGCGCAAAGTTGTCTCGCTGCATGGCCTTGCCGGCGGCGGGAACGAGTCGGTGGATGGCAAGGCGGCACTTCCGCCGACCGTTCCGAACCGGACGGGTGAACCGAGCGGGGGAGAAGGTCGGGAGCTGAGGTTTTGAATCAGGGAGAGAGGGCCATGTCCGTAAACGTTCAAGGTTTGAAGAGATTGGGGTTCGGGTTCGCGCTGATCGCGACCGTGAGCATGGGAGGCGTCCATCCCTTGTCCGCGCAAGAGTTAAAGGGGCTGACCATAGGCTCCGGCTCCGTCGGGGGCGATTTTTTCATTCTCGGCACGGCGCTCCAGCAGGTGGTGAGCAAGGCCTATCCGAACGCCAAGATCGAAAACTCGGCGACCGCCGGCAGTGTCGAGAACCTACGGCTGCTGCGTAAGAAGGAAATCGATGTGGGAATCTTGGCCGCCGACTCGCCGCCGGTGGTGAACGCGTGGCGCGGTGAGGGCGGATTCAAGGACGAGCGGCCGTACCAGGAGATTCGCGCGCTCATCGGATTCTTTCACTTTACCTATAACGTCCTCACAAGAAAGGACTCGGGTATCAAGACCTATGCCGACCTGAAGGGAAAGCGAGTGGGGATCGGACCCGACCCGGCGCTCAACGATCCGTTCTACAGCCCCTTCATCGAGGCTAACGGAATCAACTACAAGAACGACATCAACCGGGTTTATGCTTCCTATGCCGACATCTTCCGCATGCTCAAGGAAGGCCGGGTCGACGCGTCTGTCGGCTGGACCTCGGGCTTCAAGATTCCAGCCTCGATTCAAGAACTTCAGAGCGCGACCCCGATCCGGTGGATGAGCATGGATCCCGAAGCCCTGCGGCGGGCGAACCTTGAGCCGGTCGTGTTTCCGGCAGGGACCCTTCAGGAGGAAGCGACCACTTCCGTGAAGTTGGGGTTCGTGGTCGTTGGGACCACCAATGCATTGCTGGATAACGTGGCCTACGCCTTCGCCAAAGCGGTGCACCAAAACTTTTCCCACCTAGCGGAAATGCAGCCGGCGATCCGGCAGGGGGTCAGCGACCCTTCAACGCTCACGGCCAAGGCGGGGCCACTCCCATACCACCCGGGCGCGATCAGATACTGGAAGGAAGCCGGGCTTTGGAAGGACTAGCCCTGGCGGCCGACGCGGGCGGACCCAGGGGGGCGGCGCTTTAAGCAGGGGTCTTAATGCTCATGGATCGCGTCCGCAAGGTGCGCGCGCGACTGACGGCGCTCGTAGTCTTCAGTCTGCCGGCCTACGCTTTCCTAAACGTGTGGTTCCCCACCATCCCCTTGCAGGAGCGCGCCACCCTCGGGCTGCTGGCGGTGCTCGCCTATTTCCTGTCGGCCGAGTCGCGCACGCCGCTCGGGCTCGCCCTCCATGCGTTCCACACGCTCCTCGCCGTGGCCGTATTCGGCTACTTGATCGTGGACTGGGAGGAGCTGCTGCTGCGCCAGGGGGCGCCGAACACGATGGACATCGTGCTCGGTATCGCGGGCGTGTATCTCATCATGGTGGCGACGGTGAGGAGCCTCGGGCTGGGCCTCGCCGCGGTGGTCGCGCTCTTTCTCGCTTATACTTTTCTCGGCCAATATCTGCCGGCGTGGCTCGGCGGCCATCGCGGCTACTCCTTGTCGCGGACCTTCACGTTTCTGTATATCAGCGAGAACGGCGTCATGGGCTTCGCCATGGATGCCGCCCTCAAGTTCATGGCGTTGTTCCTGGTCTTGGGGAAAGTGCTGCAGAACACGGGTGCGCTCTCCTTCATCATGGACCTGGCGCGCGCCGTCTTCGGCCGCGGCACCACCGGACCGCCACTGATGACCGTCTTCGCCAGCGGCCTCGTCGGCACTGTCACCGGCAGCGCGATGGGCGACGTCTACATCACCGGCCAGGTGACCATCCCGCTGATGAAGCGGGTCGGCGTCAAGCCGGAGCTGGCGGCCGCCATCACAGCGACGGCCGCCAACGGGGCGCAAATCATGCCTCCCGTCATGGGGTTTGCCGTGTTCTTCATGGTCGTGCTTCTGGACGTGTCCTACTTCGAGATCATGAAGGCCGCGATCATTCCGGCCCTCTTTTATTTCCTCACCGTCGGGGTTGCCGTTTGGGTTCGCGCGCGGCGCATCCCCCCCTCCGCGGATGCGGCGATGCTCGACGAGACTAGGCCGACCGTAGCGCAAGCGATCATGCGAATGGGGGCGCTGTCGTTCGTGGCGACCCTCGCAACCCTCATCTTCCTGCTGGCACGTCAGGATGCCCTTCAGATGGCCGCCATCTACGCGATGGCCGCCTGCATCGGGCTCAGCATGTTCGGCCGCGACCGGATGACGCCGTCCAAGGCGCTGGACACCGTGCGGGATTCGGGGAAAGAAATGGTCGAGGTGACCATCGTCTGCCTCGCCCTTGGCCTCGTCACGGGCCCTATTCTGCTCACGGGCCTCGGTACCAAGCTTCCGGCGCTGATGATGAACTGGGCGGCCGGCGACTTGACCTTGCTGCTGATGGCGGCATTCGTGGCGTCCATGATTCTCGGCATGGGCGTTCCCACCAGCATGGCCTACGTCATCGTCGCCCTGCTAATCACCACCGCCATCACGGAGTTGGGCGTCCCCAAGCTCGACGCGCACATGTTCGTTTTCTACGCCGCCTTGGCGGCGATGATCACGCCGCCCGTTGCCCTCGCCGCTTACGCGGCGGCTTCGCTTGCGGGCGCCAACTATTGGACGACCGGTTGGTTAGCCGCCATCATCGGCATGCCGAAGTACTTGGTGCCTTTCGCCTTCATCTATCGCCCCGAGCTGCTCATGCGGGGCGACCCGCTCGATATCATTGCTGTCGCCTTGCTGTCGGGCGCCGGCCTGATGATCATCGGCTGCGGCCTCGGGGTTAAGGATTATCGAAGCTGGCGCGGCGCGGCCCGAATGCTTACCCTGTGCGCGGGCGGTTTCCTCTTGGCGGTCCCCCCGTGGGATACACTCGTGCTCGCGGTCGGGGCCGCGCTCAGCGCAATAGGTGCGCTGCCGCTATTGTTTCGGCTGCGCGCCGTCGCGCGCATTGGTCATAGTCTCCCGCTCCAATGACGACAGACCTTCATGCCCAGCTGATCGTCGTTGATGGGCTCCAATACAGCAACTTCTTTGGAACCCGCCAATCCGACGTCCTATCGTTCGGACCGCAACGGCAGCTGTTCGACCAATGGAGGATGGGGGGGCTGACCTGCGTTCACGTGACGGTCGCGATCTGGGAAGACGCGCGGACGACCCTCGACGCGATTGGCCGTTGGTATCGCGTTTTTGGGATGTTCGGCGATCTGGTCGGACCGGTCCGATCTGTTGCCGACATTCGGAGCGCCAAGGAGTCGAACAAGACCGCCGTCGTTCTAGGCTTCCAGAACACCTCACCGTTCGAGGACGACTTGGCGCTCGTCGAGGTCTTTTACCATCTTGGCATCCGCGTAGCCCAGCTCACATACAACATACAGAACTTCGTTGGCAGCAGTTGTTACGAACCACAGGATTCGGGGCTGTCCCGTTTCGGGCGTTACCTGGTGGCCGAAATGAACCGTCTGGGGATGCTCATCGATCTCTCCCATGTCGGGGAACGGACCTCGCTCGAGGCCATCGAGGCTTCGGCTCACCCCGTCGCCATCACCCACGCCAATCCCTACAGCCTCTACCCCCACAAGCGGAACAAATCGGACAAAGTCCTGAAAGCGTTGGCGGAAACCGGGGGAGTGCTCGGGTGCGCCACGTACCCGTCGTTAATGGGGGGATCCGGGCTCAGCCTCGCTAAGTGGTGTGACATGGTGGCCTCGACGGTCGACCTCATGGGAATGGACCACGTCGGCGTGGGGACGGATACTGCCTTGGACTGGAGCCTCGAGGACGCGTTCTCCATGAATATGGGCCGCTGGTCGCACAAACCGGACTACGGCGCCCATTCGGCGAGCGCGCCCGGCTGGGCGCCGTGGCCGGATTGGTACAAGTCTCCGGCGAACATGCTCAATCTCACCGCCGGCCTTCTCGAGCGGGGATTCTCGAAGGACGAGGTTGCTGCCCTGATGGGTGGAAATTGGTTACGGCTTTTCACCAAGGTTTTCGGTTCCTCCTGACGTCGCGGTTGCCTGCGGATCAGGCGGGGGTTGGCAATGGCTGAATCGCATGACGCCATCATCATCGGCGGGGGGCACAACGGCTTGGTGGCAGCGAGCTACCTGGCGCGGGCCGGGCTGAGCGTCCTTGTTCTGGAAAGACGTCACATTGTCGGCGGTCCCTGTGCGGCGTTGGAATACTTTCCCGGCTACCGGGCTGCCGTCTCCAACTCACCAGGCTCGCTCGAGCCCAAGATCGTGCTTGATATGGAGTTGGAACGGTTCGGGCTCCGCTTCGACCGCCCGGATCCGTCCTTGCTCATGCCCTATCCGGACGGCCGATGCTTCGTGGGTTGGCGCGAAAAGAGCAAGGTCGTCGAGGAGCTTCGCAAGTTTTCCGAGAAGGATGCGACGGCTTATTACGAAATCTTCGACTTTCTGACCTGGTTCGCGAAAAGGCTCAAAGTGTCCCTGTTCGAGCCGCCGCCGAGCCTGCGCGAACTGGTGGCAGGAGTGGAGACGCCCGAGGACGAGGAAGCCTTCGGCAAGATCATGTTCGGCAGCATCAGGGACTTTCTCGACGAGCGGCTCGAATCGGACGAGGTCAAGGCCATTTTGGCCATCCTCTCCGTCCTCCACAACATGGTCGACACGAGGACGCCCGGCACGCCTTATATGCTGCTGCAGCGGCCGCTGTCCCTCGCCTCGATGAGCGTGAACGCGGAGTACGACCCGAGGTTACAGCCGCTCCGAGGTTCGACGGGCCTGCCGAAGGGCGGGATGGGCGGCATCGCCAAGGCGATGGAGGCTTCCCTCAAGAGCGTCGGGGTGAAGATCCGAACCGAGGCCGAGGTTGTCGGCATCCTCGCCGACGAGACCGGGGTCAAGGGCGTGGCGTTGGCCAGCGGCGAGGAGATCCGAGCAGGGATCGTGCTGTCCAACCTTCATCCCAAGACAACCTACCTCGACCTGGTGCCGGCCGGTCTTCTCGATCCCGAAGTCGTCCGCAAGGCGAAGAACCATCGCGCGCGTGGATCCGCATTCAAAATGGGCCTCGCCCTCGATGGCCTGCCCCGATTCCGGGCGGCCAGGGACGAAGACCAAGTCGGGCTCTATGCTGCCTGCCAGTTCCGCATTGCGCCGTCGATGGATTATATCGACCGCGCCTATGACGACGCCAAGTATGGACGGTGGTCACAGGGGCCGATGCTATGGGGGCTGACACCCTCGGTCTGCGACCCCACTCTCGCGCCGCCGGGCAAGCACGTGATGAGCGTCAACATCTTTCACGCGCCCTATGACCTGCGGGAAGGCGACTGGGAGACCGAGCGGGAGAGATTCGGCCGTCGCTGCATCGACGTGCTGGCGGAGTACATCCCGAACCTCAAGGACATCATCGTCGATTACAGGTTCTGGAGCCCGAGAGACTTGGAGGACGAGTTCGGGCTTTTAGGGGCAAACATTTCCCACGGCGACATGGTGCCAGGAATGATGTTCTCGTTTCGACCGTTTCCGGGCTGGTCTCGATACCGAACCCCGATCAAGGGCCTCTATCTCTGCGGCTCGGGCACGTGGCCGGGCGGTCTCGTCTCCGGACTGCCGGGCCATAACGCCAGTCACCAGGTCTTGAAAGACATCCAGCGCGCGGTCGTCGGTGCGGGAGCAAGGCGCAAACGCAAGGCCAAGGTGTACGGGCTTCCCCCGCCGCCGCCCGACGTCTCCAATCGGCTCTAGGCCCTCGGGCCACGCTTCACCAAGGGAGAAATCATTGGTCCCGACGCGGCCAGCTCAAAAGGGGGAAGTTCAGACGGTCTTGGGCCCAGTGTCGGCCGAGAGCCTGGGCGTCACCATGGTCCACGAGCACTTGCTGATGGACCTGACCTGCGTGTTCCAGGAACCGGCGGGAGCTCGGGAAAGGCGGCTCGCCCGAGTCGCCGTTGGCCTCGACAACTTGAGTTGGGTGCGCCGGAATTGGAACAGCAACCTCGACAACTTGCGGCTCGACGACGAAGCGCGGATCATCGAGGAGCTCTTGCAATACAAACTGAACGGCGGCGTCTCCCTCGTCGAGGTCAGCAACATTGGCCTCGCACGCGATCCCCTGGGCTTGCAACGAATCGCGCGGGCGACCGGCGTGAACGTCGTCATGGGCTCGGGGTATTACATCGACATCGCCCATCCCCCCGATATGGACCAAAAGAGCGAGCACGATATCGAGGAGGAGATCGTCCGCGACATTACGATCGGGGTTGGCGGAACCGGCGTGCGTGCGGGTGTCATCGGCGAATTGGGCTGCTCGTGGCCGCTGACGGCCAACGAGATCAAGGTGTTACGGGCGGGAGCCCGCGCTCAACGCCGGACCGGCGCGGGGCTTACCATTCATATCGGCCGCCACGAGGACTCGCCGCTCGAAATCATGGCCTGTCTCAAGGAGGCAGGCGCCGAACTCAGTCGCGTGATCATGGATCACATGGACCGTACCGACCACCCGATGAAGACCCTAGTCACGCTCGCGGACGCCGGATGCTACATCGAATTCGACACCTTCGGGCAAGAGACCTGGGTCTATCCTTTCGGCCCCACGGACCGTTTGAGCGACGCTCAGCGTGTCGATATCATCCTCCGCCTCGTCACCGAGGGGCTCTTAGAAAAGATCCTGGTTTCCCAGGATGTTGGCTACAAGCATCGCCTTGAAAGCTACGGCGGGTCGGGCTACAGCCACATCCTGACAACCGTCCTCCCCCATCAGATGCGCCGAAAGGGGATGACGGAGAACCAGATCCACACGCTGCTGGTCGAGAACCCCGCTCGAGTTCTGCAGCTGGTCTGATCGTTCGCTCGTGGGCAACGCTTCCCACTCGTCAATTCGGGACCGAGTCCCCTGGCATGGCGTAGAAGCAGCGGCGTTGCGACGGTCAAGAGGGGCCGGGGCGTCAGCACCAGGCGGCGGCGATGGCCGGCGGGCTGACGGATGGACCGTCGCCGATCCCGGCGAGCGATTCCAGGGGGATCGTGTACGGAATCTTCTGCAAACACCCTTGGGGGTGGCGGGGGTGTCCCCCGTAAGAGCCCCCTTGGGGCCGGGCGTAGTGGGAATCGCTGCGGACCAGGTTTGCGACCCTGGGCCAGTTCCTGGGGATTCGGCGGATCACGTGCTTGAGGATGGTGCGCAACTCCACGCCCGCGGGCGTCTTGCCCGGACTCAAGATCGCCGCCACCGGCTTTCCGCTCCCCGCCTCGTAGATGTGGATCGGCAGGAAGCCGTAGCCGTCGTAATGGGCGTTGAACGGCGACAGCTGTTGGTCCCCATGGGCCTCATCCCAGGTGTCGTCGATGTCGAGCACGATGTGGGTGGGCACCTTGACCCCGCTGTCGCAGAACAGATCGACCATCGCCGCCATCATCCGCGCCAACGCCCGCGCGGACAGCGCGTTCTCGAACGTGGACATCCTCGGCTGCGAGCACCGCGGCAGGCCGGTCTCCGGCAAGCCCCCGACCGCCATCTTGCAGGCGGGGTCCTCGCGCGAGGCATCGCAGTCGTCGGCGTTCTCATAACCGGCCGCGATCGCGAGGATGCGCAGGCGCAGCATCTACACTGGCGAGTGGTCGATGCGCGAAGCGTCGCGGCGGTCGGTCATGCAGCCGGCGAGCCGCTCGGCGAGGCCGAACTGCGGCTCGACTTGGCTCAGCAGCAAGACGCCGCCGTCAGAGGTGAGCCGCCCGCCGCCGAAGGTGGCCGTCACTTCGTTGCCGGCAGTGGATGTCGGTAGCAAGTTGAAATGTCCGGGTTTTGTAGCACATGAGGCGCGCGCCAGGCTAATTTCGCCCAATGGCTCATGGATATTGCATTCCCCTGGACTAAGACCGATGCCAGCCATCCTCGTCTATGTCCCCGGTCGCGCCAAGGCGGCGCGTTACCGGGACTTGATCGGCGCGCGTTATCCCGACCTGCCGCTGGCGGTCGCCTCGACCCCGGAGGAAGCCGCCCCGCACCTGCCGCTCGTCGAGGTCCTGGCCGGCTGGGGCATGCCCGGCGATCTGTTGCGGCGCATGCCGCGCTTGCGCTGGCTGCACAAGGTCGGGGCCGGCGTCGAGGACGTGCTCGACGCCGACGCCCTTCCCGACCATGTCGTCCTCACCCGCTCGCCCGGCGTGCTCATCGCCCCGCGCATGATCGAGTTCGTCATGGGAAGCGTCTACTTCTTCACCCAGCGATTCCGCTACGCGCTCGCCCAACAGTCGAGGCGCGCGTGGGATTCTTCCACCATGGTCGATCTCGCCGCCGGCCAGACCATGGGCGTGGCGGGGCTCGGCGATATCGGCCGCCTGATCGCCGAGCGGGCGGCGGCGAACGGGCTCGAGGTCATCGGCTGGCGGCGCACCAACAAGCCCGAGCCGGCGATCGCTCGCCTCTACCGCGGCAAGGGCGAGCTCTTGGCGTTCCTCGCCGCGTGCGATTTCCTGGTCCTCGTGCTGCCCTCAACGCCCGAGACCAAGGGACTCATCGATGCGCGCGCGCTCGTTTCCATGCGGCCCAATGCGGTGCTGATCAACGTCGGGCGCGGAACCGCAGTCGTCGAGCCGGACCTGGTCGCGGCGCTGGCGGCACGCCGGATCGCCGGCGCCGCGCTCGACGTCTTTGCCGAGGAGCCGCTGCCGCCCGCAAGCCCGTTGTGGGGCCTCGACAACGTGCTCATGACCCCGCACGTCTCCGGGCCGATCGTCCCCGACGACGTGACGCCGTTCTTCCTCGACAACCTGGCGCGCTACCTGGACGGCCGGCCGCTCATGCGCGCCGTCGATCGTGCCGCCGGGTATTGAGAACGGGATCAAGGAGAGGAAAAGTCCGATGACGGACTACGAGAGTTTCGAACGGGGCGGCTGCGTCCTGCGCTCCGGCATGACCTTCCGCGGGAGCGAGGCGCGCCGATAAGACCTGCGGCGAGCTCAAGAGCGGGGCGGCGGTTGACGCATGCATTTTCCGCTATCAAAATAATGTCGATGATGCAAGCGCCAGCACGGATGCACCGCCTCGCGGTCCGCAACCTCGAACCCGAACTCGTGGAGCGGCTGCGGCTGCGCGCGCGGCGGAATGGGCGTTCCCTGGAGGCGGAAGTTCGGGTGATCTTGGCCGAGGCGGCCCCCGTGTCGCGGGCGGAGGTGGTCGGCGCCGTCGAAGTCCTGCGGGCGCGCATTGCCTCGCGCGGTCCCGTCCGCGACGACAGCACGACGATTATCCGCGCCGCCCGTGACCGCGAGATTTGAGGCGATCATCGACGCGAGCGTGGCCGTCAAGTGATTCTTGACGGAAGCGGACAGCGAGCATGCGCTGGCGATTCTCCGCGCATCGCCATGCGGAGCTCCCGACTGGATCGTGATCGAAGTCGCCCATGCCCTCGATCGTCGGCGGTGCAGCGGGATCATCACCCTGGCGGAGTCCAAGCAAGCGATCGACTTGCTGGAGCGGCTCGTCACCCTCGCTCCCGCCCGTCCGCTCGTCGCCCACGCTCAGTCGCTGGCGGCAAAGTACGGTCGCACGGTCTACGACGCGATCCATCTGGCCCTGGCCCAGGAGCGCAAGGTACCGCTCGTCAGCGCTGACGCACGGTTGATCCGAGCCGGCGCCGTTGCGCCTGCGGCGTTCGCGAAGCAGATCGGCGGCAACTGAAGAAGCCCTGAGCCGGGCACCGCCCCCCGGATCCCTCCTTCCGGCTATCCCGCATCAGGTGATCTGCCGCTTGGCGAGATCGTCGGCACGCGCGCCGGCGGAGGCCGGGCGGAGGCCGAAGCGGCGATCGCGGCTGCGCCGCTTGTCGTACGCCGCTCGTCAAGCCGCCAGGCGGCCCGGGAGGCCCAAGCTCCATGATCGGGCCTTCGCCACGCCGGGAATTTGAAACTTGCCCCCGATCGTGTCAAAGATGGGGGTGTCCGGGACCGCGAGGCCGGAGAGCCCTCGCTACCTGGAGGGGGACCATGCTCAGCGAACGAATCGAAGGCAAATGGATCGACGCCTTCGCGCGGGTCTTCGAGATGTGCAAGCTCGGCCCGGGCGATCCGGTCGCAATCTTGTCCGAGACGCTGTCGCGCCAGGTCAACGTGCATCTGGCCGAGCTGGCGCTCCTGCGCCTCGAGGCCAAGCCCTACCACATCGTGCTGCCCACCCCGCGCCAGGCAGCGGATGCGCCGGTGCGCTCGACCGGGGCCTCGAACGCGGTGCAGCAGCTGCGGCCGGTCATCGGCGCGCTCGCCGCCTCGACAATGGTCGTCGACATCACCGTCGAGGGCATGATGCACGCCAAGGAGCTTCCCTTGATCTTGAAGGGCGGCAGCCGCGTCCTCTATGTGAGCAATGAGCACCCCGAGATTCTCGAGCGCTTGATGCCGGATCCGGCCCTCAAGCCCAAGGTCAGGCTCGGGGTCGAGATGCTGAAGAAGGCCAAGACGATGCATGTCACCTCGGCGGCGGGCACCGATCTCGAGATCGATGTCGAGGGCGCGCGGGTCGGCGGCGGCTGGGGCGCGGTCGAGGAGCCAGGCCAGGTGGATCACTGGCCGGGTGGGCTCGTCGTCTGCTTCCCGCGATCGGGGTGCGTCAACGGCGCGCTGGTCATCGACAAGGGCGACATCAACTTGACCTTCAAGGGCTATGTCGAGCAGCCGATCCGGCTCAGGATCGAGAACGACTTCGCGGTCGAGATCGCGGGCGAGGGCCTCGACGCCGAGCTGATGCGCAGTTATCTCGAGGCCTGGGGCGAACCCAACGCCTACGCCTCCTCGCACGCCGGCTGGGGCATGAACCCCAAGGCACGGTGGGACGCGCTGATCCTGTACGACCGCGGCGATCACAACGGAACCGAGCTGCGCGCCTTCGCCGGGAACTTCCTGTACTCGACCGGCGCCAACGAGTTCGCGAACCGCACCACGCTCGGCCATTTCGACCTGCCCCTCCGCAACTGCACGATCGCCCTCGACGGCAAGGTCATCGTCGATCGCGGCCGCTTGCAGGGCGAGCTCGCCTAAGACGAGCGCCATGAGCACCTGGACCACGACCCGCATCGGGCCCAAGCCCTTCATCGCCGTCGACCACCAGGGGACGGGCCCCGTGGTCGTCTTCTTGCACGGCATCGGCGGCAATCGCACCAACTGGCACGA
The DNA here is from genome assembly GCA_052387815.1 of Pseudomonadota bacterium. Classification (GTDB taxonomy): domain Bacteria; phylum Pseudomonadota; class Alphaproteobacteria; order CACIAM-22H2; family CACIAM-22H2; genus JBQTIU01. The sequence goes on along the minus strand of JBQTIU010000021.1, from coordinate 37,647 downwards.
CCAGCTCGCCCACTTCGCCCCGCACTTCACCGCCGTGGCGTGGGATGGCCGCGGCTACGGGGCAAGCGACGATTACGACGGGCCGCTCGACTTCGCGGATTTCAGCGCCGATCTCGTGCGCGTCCTCGACCATTTCGGGGCCGAGAAGGCGCACCTCGTCGGGCTGTCGATGGGCGGCATGATCGTGCAGGACTTCCATGGGCGCCACGCAAGGCGCGTGGCGAGCCTCGTCCTCGTCGACACCAATTCCGGCGTGCGGCGCTCGATGAGCCCGCGCGAGGTCGAGGAGTTCCTGCGCCTGCGCCGCGAACCGCTGCTCGCCGGCAAGCAGCCGAAGGACATCGCCCCGACCGTCGCCCCGACGCTGGCCAGTCCCAAGGCGCCGCCCGCGATCGTCAAGCGGCTCATCGACAGCCTGTCCGCCTTGCGCAAGGAGTCGTACTTGAAGACCCTCGAGGCCACCACTCGCTACGACGGCTACCCGGCGCTGGCGACCATCAAAGTGCCGTGCCTCGTGGTGGTCGGCGCCGACGACCGGCTGACCCCGCCCGAAACCGCGCGCGCCTTGGCTCGGGACATCCCCGGGGCGCGGCTGGCCGTGATCGACGGGGCCGGGCACTTAACCAACATCGAAAAGCCGGCCGAGTTCAACCGCGAGGTTCTGGCCTTCCTCCTCGAGCACCGTGACCTGGCCACCTTCCGGCCCGGCCGCTAGACCCGGCCCTCACGCCACCTCGAACAGGCCGGCGGCGCCCATGCCGCCGCCCACGCACATGGTGACGACGACGCGCCTCGCCATGCGGCGCCGGCCTTCGATGAGCGCGTGCGCGACCAGGCGCGCGCCGCTCATGCCGTAGGGATGGCCGATCGCGATCGCGCCGCCGTTGACGTTCAGCCGCTCCATCGGTAGCCCCAGGCGATCGCGGCAATAGACGACCTGCACGGCGAAGGCCTCGTTGAGCTCCCAGAGATCGATGTCGTCGACCTCGAGCCCGTGGCGCGCCAGCAACCTGGGGACGGCGAACACCGGGCCGATCCCCATCTCGTCGGGCTCGCACCCGGCCACCGCCATGCCGCGGTAGATGCCGAGCGGCCGCAAGCCCCGCTTTTCGGCTAGTTTCGCGTCCATCACCACGCACGCCGAGGCGCCGTCGGAGAGCTGGCTCGCATTGCCGGCGGTGATGGTCCCGGCCTCGCCGACCACCGGCTTGAGCTTGGCGAGCCCTGCGGGCGTCGTATCCGGCCGGTTGCCTTCGTCTTGCATGAGCGTGACCTCCTCGGTCCAGCTCCGCCCGCTGTCCTTGTCGCTTACCTGCTTGACCGTGGCGAGCGGGACGATCTCGTCCTTGAAGCGGCCCGCTTGCTGGGCCGCGGCGGTGCGACGCTGGCTTTCGAGCCCGTAGGCGTCCTGGGCCTGGCGCGAGATGCCGTAGCGCTTGGCGACATTCTCGGCGGTCTCGATCATCGACCACCACAACGCCGGCTTGTGGCCCAACAGCCAGTCTTCCGTGGCGTGATGCTTGTTGAGGTTGTTCTGCACCAGGCTGATCGACTCGAGCCCGCCGGCGACCGCCGCCGGAACGCGGTCCATGACGACGCGCTGGGCGGCGATGGCGATCGCCTGCATCCCGGAGCTGCAGAACCGGTTGACGGTGAGCCCGCTGGTGGTCGCCGGCAGGCCGGCGCGGATCGCCGACAGGCGGGCGATGTTGTGCCCGGTCGCGCCTTCCGGCAAGGCGCAGCCCATGATCACGTCCTCGACCTCGCCCGGCTCGAGGCCGGCGCGCTCGACCGCGTGGCGGATGACGTGGCCGGCGAGCATGGCGCCGTGCGTCAGGTTGAAGGCGCCCCGGAACGCCTTGCCGATGGGCGTGCGCGCGCTGGCAACGATCGCCGCCTCGCTCATGGCCGCGTCCCTTCCTCGAGGCTGGCGAAGGACTTGCCCTCCTCCACCAAGCGCTTCAACAGCTTGGCCGGCTCCCAGGCCTCGGGCTCACGCTCGCGGAAGCGGAGCACATCCGCGTAGATGTTCCGTAGTCCCACGCTGTCGGCATGGAACATCGGCCCGCCGCGGTGAGCGGGAAACCCGTAGCCGTAGACGTAGATGACATCGATGTCGCCGGGCCGAAGCGCGATCCCCTCCTCCAAAATCTTGGCGCCCTCGTTGATGAGCGCATAGAGGCAGCGCTTGAGGATTTCCTCCTCGCCGATCGGTCGCCGCTCGATCCCGAGCCGCCGCGACTCGGCGACGATCAGCGCTTCGATCTCCGGGTCGGGGATCGGGGCGCGGCTGCCAGGCTCGTAGCGGTACCAGCCGGCGCCGGTCTTCTGGCCGAAGCGGCCCCGCTCGCAAATCCGGTCGGCGATCGCCGGCGGGCGGAACTTCGACGGGGCGAGCCTCGCTCGGCGCTTGCGGATGCGCCAACTCACGTCGAGCCCGGCGAGATCGCTCATCGCGAACGGCCCCATGGCCAGGCCGAAATCCCGCATCGCCTTGTCGACATGGTCCGGGAGCGCGCCTTCCTCGAGCATGAACTCGGCCTGCTGCCCGTATTGGTGCAGCATGCGGTTGCCCACGAAGCCGTCGCACACGCCGACCAGCACCGGCACCTTGCCGAGCGGCCGGGCGAGCTTGATCACGGTGGCGATCGTCTCCTTCGAGGTCGCCTTGCCGCGCACGATCTCCAAAAGCCGCATCACGTTGGCCGGGCTGAAGAAATGCGCGCCGATCACGTCCGCGGGGCGCCTCGTGACGGCGGCGATCTCGTCGATATCGAGGCTCGAGGTGTTGGTCGCCAGAATGGCGCCCGGCTTGCAGACCTGGTCCAGCCTGGCGAACATCGGTTTCTTCAAGTCCATGTCCTCGAACACCGCCTCGACGACGATATCCGCCGCGCCGATGTCGTCGTAGGCGAGCGTGCCGGCGAGGAGATCCATCCGCATATCCATCGCCGCCTGGTCGAGCCGGCCCTTGGCGACGCTCGCCGCGTAGTTCGCCCGCACCACCCCGAGGCCGCGCGCCAGCGCCTCGGCACTGGCTTCCACCACGTGCACGGGGATGCCGGCGTTGGCGAAGCACATGGCGATGCCGCCGCCCATGGTCCCGGCCCCGACGACTGCGGCGCGACGGACCTCGCGGGTCGGCGTGTCGGCGGAAAGATCGGGAATCCGCGCCGCCTCGCGCTCGGCGAAGAAGATGTGGATCAACGCCTTGCTCTGCGGCGAGGCGTGCAGCTCCGCGAACAGTTCGCGCTCGCGTTTCAGTCCCGCCTCGAACGGCAGCCTGGCGGCTGCCTCGATGGCGTCGAGCGCGCGGGAAGGCGCGATCTGGCCCCGCGCCTTGGCGGCGTCCTTTCGCCGCGCGGCGAAAACCTCGGGTTGTGCGGCGAGCTTGTCGCCACGGTCCCGGACCCGGGGCAGCGCGCCGGGGGCAAGGCGCTCGGCGAACGCCACCGCGCCTGCCACAAGGTCGCCCTCGACGATCGCATCGAGGAGGCCGAGCGCCATGGCCTTCTCGGCCGGGATGTGGTCGCCCGAGAGGATCATGTCGATCGCCGTCTCGACGCCGACCAGGCGCGGCAGGCGCTGCGTGCCGCCCGCGCCGGGCAACAGCCCGAGCTTGATTTCGGGCAGGCCGACGCGCGCGTCGCGCGCCGCCACCCGATAATGGCAGCCGAGCGCGAGTTCCAACCCGCCGCCCAGCCCGGTGCCGTGGATGGCAGCGACGACCGGCTTCGCCGATGCCTCGAAGCGGGCGATCACCTCGCGCAAGTCGGGCGGCTGGGGCGGCTTGCCGAATTCGCGGATATCGGCGCCCGCCATGAAGGTGCGCCCGGCCGCCGCCAGCACGAGCGCCGTCGCGCCCTCATCCGCGAGGCCGCGGTCGAGGGCATCGATCAGGCCCCGGCGGGTGGCGAGCCCGAGCGCATTGACCGGCGGGTTGTCGACGAGGATGACCCCGACCCGCCCATTGAGCGTATATTCCACAGGCACCGGTTTACTCTCATGCCGGATTTCACTTGTTTCTGCTGGGCTTCGGATCGCAGCATAGGCTGGTTCGGCGTGGAACGCCACATCCGGCCGGCGAACCAGCATCGAGGAGGGCGACCCGCATGTCGAGCGCGACCGACACCACTCTTGTCCGCGAGGCGCATCGCTTCGACGAAGATCGGCTCGCCCGTTACCTCGCTCGGCATCTGCCCGATTGCGCGGGCAAGCTTGCGGTGCGGCAGTTCAAGAGCGGCCAGTCTAATCCGACCTTTCTCATCGAGGCGGCGGGGCGGCGCTACGTGCTACGCAAGAAGCCGTCGGGCAAGCTGTTGCCGTCGGCGCACATGATCGAGCGCGAATACCGCGTGCTCGAGGCGCTGGCGGCCAGCGAGGTCGAGGTGCCGGCCGTGCGCCTCCTGTGCAAGGACCCGGAGGTCATCGGCACCCCGTTCTACGTCATGGATTTCGTGGCCGGGCGGATTTTCAACGAACCCGCCTTGCCCGGCCTCGAGCGAGCCGAGCGTGGCCCCATCTTCGAGGCCATGGTCGAGGCGCTCGCGCGCTTGCACGCCGTCGAGTGGCGGGCCGTCGGCCTCGCCGATTTCGGGCGGCCCGACAACTACGTGGGACGCCAGATCGCGCGCTGGTCGCAGCAATACGCGGCCTCGCAGACCGAAAAGATTCCGGCCATGGACCGGCTCATGGACTGGCTGCCGCGCCACCTGCCGGAGCGCGAGGAGACAACCCTCGTCCACGGCGACTATCGGCTCGGCAACCTGATCTTCCACCCGAGCCAGCCCCGGGTCGTCGCGGTGCTCGACTGGGAGCTCGCGACCCTCGGCCACCCGCTCGCCGACCTCGCGTACAACTGCCTGATCTTTCGCATCCCGGCCGGCCTGCCGACCCTGCGGGGACTGGTCGGCATCGATCTCGAGGCATCCGGCATTCCCGACGAGGCCGCCTATAGGGCCCTCTATGTCCGGCGCACCGGCCGCGATCCCGGCCCCGCCTGGCGCTTCTTCATGGCCTATGCGGCGTTCCGCTACGCCGCCATCCTGCAGGGCGTCTATGCCCGCGCGCTCCAGGGCATCGCCAGCGCCGAAGACGCCAAGCAAACGGGCGACATGGTGGCGATCCTCGCCGCCCTCGGCGCGGCGCTGATCGAGTGACGGATCTGCGCATGGGCGAGGCCCGCAGCATCCCGAACCGGCTTGTGGTCGCCATCGGTGGCAACGCCATCCATCCGGCCGGCAGCCTGGGCACGGCCGAGGAACAGGTCGCCATGGCGGCGGCGACGGGCCGCGCCCTTTTGCCCATCATGGAATTGAACAACGAGCTCATCCTCACCCACGGCAACGGTCCCGTGGTCGGCAAGATCCTGATGCGCCAAGCGCTGGCCCGCGAGCGGGTGAGCCCGATGACGCTCGATATCTGCGTCGCTCATAGCCAGGGCGGGATCGCCTACCTGCTGATGCAGGCCCTTGAGAACGCCCTGCGCGAGGTCGGCAACCCGCGCCACGTCGTCTGCCTGCTCACCCAGGTCGAAGTCGATGCTGACGACCCCGCCTTCCGCAACCCGACCAAGCCGATCGGCTATTTCTACGGCGAGGACGAGGCCAAGCGCCTGTCGGCCGAACTGGGCTGGCAGATGCGCGAGGACGCGGGCCGCGGCTGGCGCCACGTCGTGCCCTCGCCAAGGCCCAAGCATATCGTCGACATCTCGCTCATCCGGGCGCTCGTCCAGCAAGGGGCGGTGGTGATCGCGGGGGGCGGCGGCGGCATCCCGGTGGTCCGCAACCCCAAGGGGATGCGCCGCGGCGTCGAGGCCGTGATCGACAAGGATTTGAGCTCGGCCCTGATGGCCAACGTGCTCGGCATCGAGGACATCATGCTGTTGACCGCGGTCTCGCGCATCGCCATCCATTTCGGCACGCCCGCGCAGCGCGACCTCGGCCTGGTCTCGCTCTCCGAACTGCGCGCCCTGCACGGGCAAGGGCATTTCCCGCCGGGCAGCATGGGCCCCAAGGTGGACGCCGCCATCCGCTTCCTCGAGGGCGGCGGCAAGCGGGTGATCATCGCCCGCATCGAGGACGCCCTGCCGGCCTTGCGGGGCGAGGCCGGGACCCACATCCTCGCCGACGGCGCTTGAGGCACCCCGTTCAGCCGCGAGGCCGCAGGAGCGCGAGCGCTAGCCTGGCCGCCGCGGCGTTCGACGGCGCGACGATGGCGCCGGCGGCCGCCAGCTTCCGCACCTGATCGGAATAGCCCTGCCGGTCGCCGTCGGTCCCGCACACCGAGGCCACCACCGCCGGCCCGCCCTCGGGCCAGCCCGCGAGCGCCTCCGCCACCGCCTTCGCGGGGTCGTCGTGCGCGCCCTTGCCGATGACCACGTCGATGAGCACGACCGCGATCTCGGGTTGCGACAGCACCTCCTTCAGCAACGCGGTGCGCAGCGAGGGGTCGATCATCGGGTGCGGCCGGGCGCGCGTGTAGTCCTCGGCGCCGAGATCGGCGAGCACATGGCCCTCGGCCCCGAACCCCTTGAGCGCGCGCGCACCGGGGACCGGCGCGTTCGAGTACACCGTCTCGCCGGCCATCCGCAGCACCACTTGCGCCTCGGCGCACAGCGTCCCGCCGGCGAACAGGCCCTTGACCCAGCGCCCGCGCGGGCGGCGGCGTGCTGGATCGGGTGCGGCCGCGCCCGGGAGCGCACGCCCGAGCGCGTCCGCGGCCGCCGCCTCGAGCGTCGCTACGAGCTTGGCGTTCGCCGGTACCTTCATCGCCGCCAAACCCAGGAAACAGATCGTGAAGGGTTTCGGGCTGCGTGCGACCCGGTCGAGGATGCGTCTTGCCACATCCGCGCCGGGCGGCTTGGAAACGAGCACGAGGCGGCCGGTCTCGGGGTCGGCGTCGAGGGCGTCGATGGCTGAAAGCGTCATCAGGCCGCCGACCGCATCGCTCAGATCCCGCCCGCCGACGCCGATCGCGTGCGAGATGCCCTGCCCGGCCCGGGAGATGAGGCACGAAACTTCCTGGAGGCCGGTGCCCGACGCCGAGACGATGCCGATGGGCCCGCGATTGACGGCGTTGGCGAAGGCGAGCCCGACGCCGCCGATGAGGGCCGTGCCGCAATCCGGCCCCATCAGCAATAGGCCGCGCTGGCGCGCCATGTCCTTGAGGCGGCGTTCCTCCGCCACCGCCACGTTGTCGCTGAACAGCATGACATGGAGGCCGCGCCTGAGCGCCTTGGCGGCTTCCTCGGCCGCGAACTCGCCGGGAACCGATATGAGCGCCAGATTGGCGCCCTCGAGCGCGGCGGCGGCGGCGAGCGATTTCGGACGCCAGGCCGCGCCTTCGCCGCGTTCCGGCGACGGCCGGTCCAGCGCCGCATCCGCCGTTGCGAGCGCGGCCTCGCCCGCCGCCCGGCTCCTGGCGCTGACCGCGATGATCAGGTCGTTCGCCCCCGCCCTCAGCCCGTCCGCGGTGAGGAGGCCGGCCTCGTCCAGGATGCGTTTGTTCCCTTCGGTGCCGATCATCATCGCCGCGCCCTCGACCCCCGGCCGCTCGGCGAGCTCGCGCGAGCGGCGCATCAGCGCTACCGAGTCGAGATAGGTGCGCCGCCGCACGCGGTTGAGGACGACCGGCCCGCTCACGAGGCGCCCATGCGCGAGGCGAATTCGACGAGCGCCTGCTCGAAGCAGGCCAACGGCGCGCGCACCACGCCGGCGCCGACCTGGCCGACACCGGGCTGGCGATGCGCGATGCCGGTGTTGATCGTCGGCACGATGCCGGTCTCGACCACCTTGCGGATGTCGATGCCGGCAGGCACGCCCGCATCATCGAGCGCGGGCAGGGTCCAGTCGGGGTTGCGGCCGGCGGTGATTTCGTACATGGCCCGCGTGTGCCGGGTCGCATCGGCCGCCGAGCCGGCGCCGAGGAACCCCGCCACCGCCGGCGCGGCCGCCATGGCGAAGCCGCCGAGCCCGATGGTCTCGACGATCGTCGAGTCGCCGAGGTCGGGATTGGCGTTGGCTTCGCTGAAGCCGGGGAAGTACAGGCCCTTGGGCATTTCGACGGGGGCCGTGAACCAGCGATCTCCGGTGCCGCTGACGCGAAGGCCGAACTCGGTCCCGTTGCGGCACATCGCGGTGACAATGCTGGACCCCTCGATATTGCCGACCGGGTCCATGATCGCCTTGCCCATGACCATGGCGACGTTGAGGAAGAACTGGTCGTTGCCGCCGATGAATTCGAGGATCGACCCCAGCGTCTCGCCGGAGCCGAGCGCGCGCGCCAGCGCCGGCGCGAGCGAGCGCAGGAACAGGCCGGAGCAGCCGAGGTTGCGCTGATGCATCTCGTCGCCCATCGACAGCCCGCGGGCGACGATCCCCTTCAAGGGCATGCCGCCCTGCCGGCGAAGCGCCAAGGACAGCGCCGGAGCGAGAGTCGAGGCGAGCCAGCGCAAGCGCGCGAGCACCTCGGCGTCGTTGCCGCCGAACCGCATCACCTTGCCGAGACCCTCGTTCAACGTGCAGTAGGCGCGGTTCCCGAACTTGCGGTTCTCGACCACCATGACCGGCTGGCCCACGGTGGTGAGCCCGGTCATGGGTCCGACCGCGCCGAAATGGTGGTTGGGATGGAAGGCGATGCCGCCCGCGGCGGCCAGCCGCTCGGCGGCGAGGAGGTCGGGTGCCCAGCCCTCGAACACGATCGCGCCGGCGATCGCGCCGCGAAGCGGGCCGCACATGCGCGCCCACGCAATCGGCGGCCCGGCATGCAGGATCATGCGCGCGCCCAAGCCCGCGATCGCCTCGCCCGCCGGGCGCACATCGATGAGCACGGGGTCCGCCGCGAACATGCGCTCGAGCGCCTCGCGGTTCGCCGTCTCGATGGTCTCGCGCCGCTCCTCGAGTCTGGCCAGCAGGCCCATCAGCCTCGGGTTCCCCGAAGCCGGCGGCGACCAATCGACGTGGACGACCTTGACGCCGCTGTCGGCGAGCTCGCGCGCGAAGCTTTCCAGCCCGACGTTGACGACCCGCAGCGGCGATTTCAGAAGCTCTTGGACCGTCATCATGCCCCCTCGAGGGCGCCGGATCGGCGCCGCGAATCCCTTGCCTCCCAGGTATCGAGGAAACCGCTGAATTATCGCACGGTTTGCCAGACGAGACAAAATGGGTTCCCGCCTGGCCGTGACACGGCGGCCGGGTCGAGATCAAGGCCAGGAAGGACGCCGGGTTCGACGCGGCCTCCTGCGCCGCCCGCCACCCGGATGTCGGCGCCCGCGATCGGCATGGGTCCGGTCCCGCGCAAGGCTAGGCGGCGACCGCTTCGTTGTCGGCGGCGAGTGCCTTGGCGGCGGCGTCCTCGACGCTCGTGCCCTTGAAGAAGTCGGGATTCATGCGGCCGTGGAGCGCGACCGCGTCGCCGAAGACGAAGTCGCGGAAGTCGTCCGCCGAGAGCAGGTCCGCTTCGACCAGCTCGTAGGCCTCGGCAACGACCTCGGTGATGTCCTTGACGTCGAAATGACCGATATCCGAGCCGAACACGGCCTTCACCCGGGCGCCGAAGTGATTCATCTTGCGGTTGAAGGCGGCGGCGGTCATGCGATCGTCGGCTTCGCATCCGAAATAGAAATTGCGTACGAACAGGTCGTAGAAATCCTCTCGCCGTTCGATCCGCACCTTGGCCCAGTCGTCGATATCCGCCGGCGATTCCTTCGGCTCATAGGGGTTGCCGCCGTTGATCGCAAGCTTATCGAGATGGCCCGCGGTGAACGTGCCGCCGTAACGCCGCATGAGATCGGCGAGCAGATCGACGTCGACCCGGGCCGGGTCGAGTTCCCGTTCGGCGACCACGCGATTGCGTTTCTCCCAGTGCTCGATCAGATGGTTGTAGAGTTCGCAGCCCCAGCCGACGCCGCCTTCGAGGAAAGCGAAGTTAAGGCGCGGAAAACGCTGGGTGACGCCGCCCAGAACCAGGGCCTTGCAGAAGGCTTCCCCGGCCGCGGCGAAATGGCCGATGTGGTTGTAGGTGAAATTGGCGGTCGAGCCGCGCGCTCCCCAGCCCATGCTGCCGCTATGCGAGGTGGCGGCGACCTTGAGGTCGACGCATTTGGCCCACACCGGGTCGTAGTCGTGGTCGCTGTCGAGCGCCAGGTTGTCGATCCACAAGCCGTGGCGGGCAAGCTCGGGGGCGCGCTCCGCCAGCTCGGGCGTCGGGCGGGCGACACCGCCGGCGATCATCGCCACCTTCATGCCCAACCGCCCGATCGCGAAATCGAGCTCATCGAGCGCTTCGGTGGGCGTGTGCATGGGAATGATGGCGGCCGGGGTCATGCGGTCGGCCTGGTCGCGGAAGATATCCGCGTGCAGCATGTTGATGGCGCGGCATCCGGCCCGCCGCAGCTCGCCGTCGGGATGGCGCAGGACGTGGACGCCGAGCGTGGGATACATGACGAGGTAGTCGATGCCGATCTCGTCCAGGCGCTCGCGAAGGAGCCGCGGCAGCATGCCGGTCGCGCGGTCGCGCGTGTTGGCGGCCGGAAACAGCCAGAAGGACGGCCGCGTCACTCGTTTCGCCTGACGTTCCTCGCGCGTCAAGCCGTGCCATCCGACCTGCCGGCGCCGGTCGCCGAGGTCGAAGCTGTGGGCGGGTCCGCCTTTCAAGAAGGCGATGTACGTCTCGGTGAGCCGCGGCCCGGCGAGCGCTTTCAAGTAATCGATGATCGCCGGCACGAACTCGATGACGTGGCCGTCGGCGTCGATGACCGGATGGCCGAGCCGCGCCCGGATTTCCGCTGACCTGATTTTCTTTTGCATCGATGCCATGTGCCTTGTCTCCCTTCACTCCCGGCCGAATGCTATCGCGAACCGACGACGACGCGTAAGCCCGCGCGGTGCGGCAACCAATTCTAGCCCGTCACCGGCGTCCAGACGCCGATCTTGGGGTCGAGGATCGCGAGCTCGACCTTGAGCGACTTGAACCTCCATCGGTCTCCCGTCTTGACGTATTCCTCGTGGTAATCGCCCAGCGTCCAGCGGGCGATCTTGCTTCCGTCTTCGCGGACCATGCTCGGCATGAGCATCCGCCAGCGCCCGGTCGCGGTGTTGCCCTTGACCTCGATGATCGGGTTCATGACCAGGTGCCCCGCGTACACGATCTTCTGGGACACCCCCTTGAAGAATTTGCGGATCGCCGCGCGGCCCACATGGTTGCCGCGCAGCCGCCCGCCGTCCCAGGTGCCGTCTTGGGTGAACAGGGCGGCGATCGCGTCGGGGTCGTAATTGTCGTCGCAATGCAGGCAATAAAGGGCTTTGAGCTGCTTGATCTCCTCGATCGCCTCGAGGCGGGCGATGCGCTCTGCCAACGAATCTTTGGGCATGCTGTCACTCACATTTTGGGGGAGGGCCCCAAGAGCGGCGCCCGGGCGAGGTGCCAGTCCGTCGCCCCCTGGTAGGCCACCCCGGCCCGGAAGAGCAGCGGCTCTTGCCACCAGGCAGCGGCCAGCGACAGGCCGACGGGCAGGCTGTCCGTGTTGAAGCCGCAGGGAACCGCCAGGACCGGGATGCGGGCGATCGACCACACGTAGCAGTAGCGGGTCAGCCGCCTGGTGACGGCGGTGGTCTGCCGGCTCTCGCCGATCAAGGGCGGCGGCACCGGGACCATCGGCGAGAGCACCATGTCCACTTCGGCGAACAGACGGAGGAGCATCCGCTGCCAGCGCTCCATCCAGCGCATGCCGGCGGCATAGTCGATGCCCTTGTGCGCCGTGCCCATCAGCAGCCGCTCGCGCGTGTCCGGCCCGAACTTCTCGGGTTCGGTTTCCAGCCGCCGGCGATGGAAATCGGCGCAATCGGTGTGGAATATCTTCTCGAAGCGATCCTTCGCCTCTTCCGCGCCCGCAAGTTCGACCTCGACGAGTCGCGCGCCTAACCGCTCGAACTGCCGCGCGGCCGCCATGACGGCCTCGAGGATGTCGGCGTCCACCTCCTCGAAGAAATAGGTCTTGGGAAGGCCGATCCGCACGCCGGCGATGCCGGCGCCAAGCCCGGGCAGAAAATTCTCGACCGGGCGATCGACCGACACCGGATCGGCCGGGTCGTAGCCGGATATCGCGGCGAAGACCCGCGCGATGTCGGCTACGCGCTTCGCCAACGGAGAGATGGTGTCGAAGGGCTGGCTGACCGGCGTCACGTTGCGGTTCGAGATGCGGCCGGGCGTGGGCCGCAGCGCCGCAACGCCGTTGAGCGCCGCCGGCAGGCGGCCGGACCCGCCGGTATCCGTGCCCAGCGAGACCACGCACATCTCGGCCGCCACCGCAACCGCCGACCCGCCGCTCGATCCGCCCGGAATGCGCTCCGGGTCCCAGGCATTGCGGCAGCTCCCGTAGAACGGGTTCTGGGTGGTCCCGCCATACGCGAATTCGTGGAGATTCGCCTTGCCGACGGAAATAGCGCCCGCCGCCTTGAGACGGCGCACGACCTCGGCATCCTCGGCCGGCACGAAGTCCTCGAAGAATTTCGATCCGCTCGTGGTCCTTACGCCGGCCGTGTAGATCACATCCTTGAGGGTGACCGGCATGGCATGGAGGAGACCGAGCGTCGCGCCGCCAGAGGCTGCGGCATCCGCAGCCGCCGCCTGGGCAAGCGCGTCGTCGGCCGTCACCGTGATCATGGCTTTCAAGAGGCCGTCGTGGTGCTCGATGTTGTCGAGACACTGTCGGACCTGTTGCGTGGCCGAAGGCATGCCTCGCGCCCCTTGTTTTCCGTGCATTCGCCTTGGCTCCACCGCCGTCCGAGGACGAGGGCGGCCGCCAACCACCCGGATTGCTGGTGGCTGCATCCGCATGATAAACTTTATTTCCTGCGTTGACACGCGTTTCGGCTCGCCGTCTGCACATTCCACGGGGCTCGTCTTGCCGCGCTTTCGCACGGCCCGGGCGGCGCGATTTGGCGGACGATCGTTTTGACGGAGAACCTTCGCAACATGACCTGGCTCGCGGGCGTCGACGTCGGCGGGACCTTCACCGATGTCGTCCTGGTCAATACGAAATCCGGCGAAGTCCGGGTCAAGAAGGTGCCGACGACGGATAACCAAGCCGAGGGGTTTCTCGCGGGGCTCAAGGCGACGGCGCCGCTTCAGGAAATCCAGGCCGTGGTCCACGGCACGACGGTCGGGACGAACGCCATCCTCGAGCGTAAAGGCGCGCGCACGGGCCTGATCACGACCAAAGGATTCCGCGACGTCCTCGAGCTCGGGCGCCGGACGCGGCCCAACCCTTATGGGATGACCGGCCAGTTCCAGCCCCTCGTGCCGCGCGACTTGAGGGCCGAGATCCCCGAGCGGGTCGACGCGAGCGGCGCGACCATGACCCCGCTCGATGGCCCGGCGGTGGAGGCAGCGGCGCGCGAGCTCATGCGAGCCGGCGTCGAATCGCTCGCCGTGATGTTCATGCATAGCTATGCCAATCATGCCCATGAACTCGAGGCGCGCCGGATCATCGAGCGGGTCTGGAACAACCGGTATGTGAGCCTCAGTCACGAGGTCCTGCCGGAAGTCGGCGAATTCGAGCGCACCTCGACCACCGTCATCAACGCCTACCTGCAACCGCTCCTCGACCGCTACCTGGCGCGGGTGGAGGACGAGCTCAAGCGGGCCGGCTACCGGCGGCCGTTCCGGATTATGCAGTCCAACGGCGGCGCGCTCAACGTGAGCAATGCCGTCCGCGGCGCCTGCCGGAGCGTGCTGTCCGGGCCGGCGGGCGGCGTGATCGCGGCGAGCTGGATCGGCCGGCGGCTCGGCGCCAAGAACGTCATCTCCGCGGACATGGGCGGCACCAGCTTCGACGTCGGGCTGGTGCTCGACGGTGAGCCGCTGCTCGCCGAGGAAAAAGAGTTCGCCTACGGCGTGCCGTCGCGAATTCCGATGATCGACATCGAGACCATCGGCGCCGGCGGGGGCAGTATCGTGCGGGTCGACGAGGCAGGGCTCGTCGAGGTCGGGCCGCAGAGCGCGGGCGCCCATCCTGGGCCCATCTGCTATGGCGCCGGCGGGACCATGCCGACGGTCACCGACGCCAACGTCATCATGGGACGCCTCGACATCGAGCGCGTGGTTCCCGGCCGGCCCCACGACCTCGCCAAGGCCACCGCCGCCTTCGCCGAGATTGGCCGCAAGCTGGGCTTGAGCGCCGAGGATGCCGCCGCGGCGGCGATCCGCGTCGTCAACGTCAATATGGCCGGGGCGATCAAGCGGGTCTCGCTCGAGAAGGGCATGGACCCGCGCAAGTTCGCTCTGGTGCCGTTCGGCGGCGCCGGCCCCTTGCATGCCTGCGAAATCGCCGACGAACTCCATATCCCGCAGGTCGTGGTGCCGGCCTGGCCCGGCGTCACCTCGGCACTCGGCTGCCTCCTCGCCGACATCAAGTACGACGATACCTGGACGCTCCACCGCCGCGTCGAACAGGTCACCAAGGACCAGGTCCGCGACCTCTATGACAAGATGGTCAAGCGGATCGTCGCCGTCATAGAGGAAGACGGCGTCGCTCGAGGCGCGATCGCATGGGTCTACGAGGCGGCCCTGCAATACGAGGGCCAGACGCACCGCGTGATCGTGACGCTGCCCTCGCCCGACACCGACGCCCGGGAGCTCTTCCGGCGGTTCGAGGAAGAATACCGCCGGCGCTACGGGGTGACGGTCGAGGGCATACCGGTGCGGCTGGTCAACTTGCGGGTCCGCGCCTCGGCCCGCCGTCACGCCGGGGTCGACATCAAGGTCCCGCTGGTGACGGAGGGGTCCGCCGCACGGGCACGCACCGGCATGGGCCGGATGATGTTCGGCGGCACATGGGTCGAGGCCGAGATCGACGAGCGCTGGAAACTGCCGACGGGGACGGCGATCCCCGGCCCCGCGCGCATCGACCAGGCCGATACGACGACGCTCGTGCCCCCGCACTGGGTCGCCCGCATCGATCCCATCGGCAACATCGAAATCCGACGCAAGGGAGCCTGACCATGCTCGACCCGGTGACGCTCACCGTGCTTCAACACCGGTTCCGGCAGATCGCTGAGGAGATGGACATCGTCCTCGACCGGGCGGCGTTCTCGCCGATCATCTCCGAGGGGCGCGATCGCGCCTCGGGGCTGTATACGGCCGCGGACGGCCTGCTGATCGCCCAAGGCAGTACCAGCATGCCGATCCATATCGGCGCGATGCAGTTCGCGGTCGGCACAATCGCGCGCAAGCGCGGGCCGCATCGCCCGGGCGACATCTACATGATCAACGACCCGTATCTCGGCGGCACGCATCTCATGGACATGAAGTTCGTGATGCCGGTCTTCCTCGGCGACGAGCTGTTCTGCTTCCTCGGCTCGAGCGGCCATTGGCCGGATATCGGCGGCGCCGCGCCCGGCGGCTACGCGACCAAGGCGGTCGAGGTCCAGCAGGAGGGCTTGCGCATCGGCGGCATCAAGGTCTACCGCGAGGGCAAGCTCGACGACGATCTCTTGATGATGATCCTCGACAACGTCCGGGTGCCCGCCCAGCGCCGGGGCGATTTCCATGCCCAGGTCGCCTCGCTCCGGGTGGGCGAGCAGGAACTCCGCAAGGCGATCGACGAATACGGCATCGCCACGCTCCGCGAGGCGATCGCCCAACTCGACGCGCTGTCCGCCCGCCTGGTGCGCGACAAGATCGCCCGCATCAAGCCCGGAACGTACAGCTTCGAGGACTTCATGGACAACGACGGCATCGACGACCGCGAGTTGTGGGTCCGGCTCGACCTGACGGCGAGGCCGGACCGGTTGGTGTTCGATTTCAGCCGCAGCTCCCCGCCCTGCCGCGGGCCGCTCAACTCGGTGTTTTCCACCACCTGCTCGGCCGTCTACATCGCCTTCAAGCACGTCTACCCCGAGATCCCGATGAACGGCGGCTGCTTCAGGCCGATCGAGGTGATCGCCCCGCAAAGGACATTCCTCAACGCCAGCTATCCGCAGCCGGTCTCCGGATGCGCGGCGGAGGTCTCGCAACGCATCATCGACGTCTGCTTCGGCGCGCTCGCCCAGGCCATCCCTGAGAAGCTGCACGGGGCGCCGGTCGGGACCTCGATCAACGTCGCGATCGGCGGCTACGATCCGGGCGAGGACCGGCGCTACATCTTCTATTTCTATACCGGGGGCGGGCACGGGGGGTATGCGGGCGGCGACGGCATCTCCAATGCCTGCACCTCGGTGGGCCTCGCCAAGACGCCGCCCTTGGAGGTCGTCGAACAGCAAACGCCCATCGTGTTCGACGAATATGCGCTGAGGCCCGATTCCTGCGGCCCCGGCGAGCGCCGCGGCGGGCTCGGCGTGCGCTATAGGCTGCGCCTTTCGCGCGGCGAAGGGCAGGTCTCGGTGCTGGGCGATCGAGCCAAGCGCGGACCGTTCGGCATCGAGGGCGGCGGCAGCGGCGAGGTCGCCACGATCGAGATGGAATGCCGGGGCAAGACCTATGTTCCGGAATTGCGGATGAAGGACGAGAACATCCCCATCCACGCGGGCGACGCGATCCAAGTCGAGACGCCCGGCGGGGGTGGCTACGGCGACCCGCAGCGACGCCTCGCCCAGGATGTGGCGACCGATCTTGCCCGCGGCTACGTCACGCCGGACTTCGCCGTCCGGCATTACGGGTGGAAAAAACCGGCCGCGAGCCAAAAGGCGGCGCGGTAGGGGCGCAGCAATACCCCGCCGGTTTCAAACCCGCCCGCGCGGGCGAGTCCAGCGACCCGCCCCTACATGAGCAGGAACGGCGCGCCGGCGCGCTCGGCGATCGCCCGGATTTGGTCCCTCAAGCTATCGGGTATCGGGATCCCGGTCTCGAGCCGCTCGGCGCGGATGGCGAGCTCCGGGTCGCCGGCGACCAGGACCGGCTGGTCCGCGTCGGCGCGCTTGGCGGCATGGAGAACATCGATCACCTGGTCGAGGTCGTCCTCGAACGCGCCTTCGGGCCGGAGCGCGCCGGGATCGACCGCCAGGAAGAAATGGCCGACATTATCCGGGTCTTCGGGCTTCTGCGTCCGGTCGCGGATCGGCGAGAACGACCCGCCGGACAGCGTCCCAGCAAGGATATGGGCCATGACCGCCAAGCCGTACCCCTTGTGGCTGCCGAGCAGGCGCGCGCCGCCCAATGGGGTCAAGCCGCCGACCGGCCGCTCGAAGATGTAGCGCATGCCAAGAGCGGCATCGGTCACCGGCCTTCCTGCCTCGTCGACCACCCAGCCTTCCGGCAGCGGCCGGTCGTTGAGCTTGTGCACCTTGACCCGGCCGGCCGCCACGGTACTGGTCGCCATGTCGAGGAGGAAGGGCGCATTGCGCTTGGCGGGGGCGGCGAACGCGATCGGGTTGGTGCCGAGGACGGGCTCGGCGGCGAAGGTCGGCACGACTGCGATATAGCGCGTCGAGGACGTGACCATGCCGATCGCCCCGCGATCGGCGGCGATCTTGGCGTAGATGCCAGCGGCCCCGAAATGATGCGAATTGAACACCGCGACCACCGCCACGCCGGCCGCCTGCGCCTTGTCGACCGCCAGGTTCATGGCCTTGACCGAAACCGGGTGGCCGAGCCCGGCCCCGGCATCGATGAGCGCCGTCACATGCGTTTCGCGGACCGTCTTGATCGCAGGATTCATGGCCAGCTTTCCCTGCCGCCGCATCTCGTCGTACATCGGCAGCATCGATATGCCGTGCGAGTCGACGCCGCGCAGATCGGTCTCGACCATCACCCCGACGGTGGTGGCGACGGTCTCCGCCGCCATTCCCCAGGCGCGGAATATGGCGACCAGCTGGTCGCGCGCGACCTCGGCCTTGACCAACATGAGAGCGTTCCTGGGCCCCCCGCGACAGCGCTACATCATATTCGGCAGATAGAGGGCGATCTCGGGGTACATATACAGGAGCAAGACGACCACGATGTTCATCAGCCAGAATTGGAATGCCCCCCGGTAGATCGTAGCGAGCGGGACGTCCGGCGCCGTCGCCTTCACTGCGTAGAGGTTGAGGCCGACCGGCGGCGTCACCGCCGCGACCTCCATCATCGACACGACGACCACCCCGAACCACACCGGGTCCCATCCCACGGCCTTCACGACCGGCATGAAGAGTGGGATGGTGAGCGCGAGGATGCTGGTTACTTCCATGAGGCAGCCGAGGACCAGATAGACGAAAATGAACATCGAGAACAGGGCGACCGGGGACAGGTCGAGGGCCAGGATCCCTTCTGTGACGATCTCGCTGACCCCGCTCACCGCGAGGAAGTTGCTGAACACCAGCGAGCCGATCACGACCACGAGGACCGAGGCCGAGGTGACGGCGGCGTCCATGAAGCCCTCGAGGAGAGTGCGGAGCGTCTGGCTGCGGCGCCACAGGCCCATGAGCAGGACCAGGACGACACCGATGGCCGCGGCCTCGACCGGCGTCCAGACGCCGGTCAGCATGCCGACGATGATTGCCACGACAATCGACAGGAAGGGCAGCACGGAAGGCGCCGCCGCCAGCTTTTCCCGCCGGCTGAAGATCGGCCCCGACGGCCCGAGCGCCGGATTGAAGTAGCAGCGCACGACGATCAGCAAGGCATAGAAGAGGCTGGTGAGCAGGCCCGGCAGGACGCCGGCGATCAAAAGCTTGCCGACCGACTGTTCGGCGAATACGGCGTAGATGACGAGCGTGATGGACGGCGGGATCATGATGGCGATCGTGCCCCCGGTCGCGATCGCGCCTACCGACAGCTCCTCCGAATACTTGAATCGCCGCAACTCCGGGAGCGCGATCCTGGTCATCGCCGCCGCGACGGCGACGCCCGAACCGGTGATCGCCGCCATGCTGGCGCAGGTCGCGATCGTCGCCACCGCGATCCCGCCCGAAATACGGCCGAACCAGCGGTAGAACGCGCTGAACAGGTCGGTGGTGATCCCCGACGCGGCGGCCAGCGAGCCTAACGCGATGAACAGGGGGATCACCATCAGCGAATACGAGCCGGTGACGTCCATGCTCTGGATCAACAGCAGGCTGATTCCCGACGTCCAGTTGCCGCTGAAAACGACCGCGCCGATCATCCCGCCGAGCGCCAGCGTCACCCCGATCTGGACCCCGGCCAGAAACAGGACCGTGATGATCGCGAAGGCGACGACGAGCGAGAGCAGCGTCGGGTCCATGGATCACTCGCGCGGGTTGGCGGCGGCGTGGTCGATGCGACCGAAGAGCTGCCGCAGACCCGCAACCAAACCCACGAGGATCGCTACGCAGAGGAGAGCCGTGCCGAACACCAGCACGCTCAACGGAACCGCGGTCGGGATTTCGATGAGACCGCGGCGCAAGAACCCGCCGGCCATCGCCTTGCCGAGTTCGCGCCAGCCGGTCACGAGCAGGATTCCGAAAACGATGAGCGCCATGAAGCCGTCGAAGACGGCGAGCGCCGCGGCCGTGCGCCCGCGCGCGCGGTGGCTCAACGCATCCACCCGCAATTGGCGGCCCGAATGCTGGACAAAACCGACCGCGAAGAAGGTCACGAACACCAAGAGGATCTCGGCCACTTCGAACACGCCGATGATCGGCCGGCCGGTCGCATATCGCATCAGGACGTCGGTCGTGACGACGGCTGCGAGGCAGAACAGAAGGATGCCACTCAACAGCGCGAAGAAGTAAAGAATCCCGCGCCAGATGCGCTCAAACCTTTGCCCCAAGATTCCCCCTCAAGGCTGCCCCGCCGCCCGTCTTAAATGCCAAAGATTCTCCCTCGCCCCGGTGCCTCGAGGGGCAACCTCCGCCGGGCCCGACAGCATCCAGCGCCCGACCCCGCCTCATCCGCACGCGACCTACACCCCTCCACCTGGCCCACGGGTGGACCCGACGACCGGCGCCGGCGCAACCGATCAGAACGGCTTCCACTTGCCGGCGAGGTAGTCCATCGCCAGCGCCTTATAGCGATCGACGATCGCGGTTCCCGGGAGTCCCTTCTCGTTGATGCTGTCCGCCGCCAGCTTGTAGAAGTCGGGCGACTTGCGCGTCAGCTCCTCGGTCTCGGCCACCGAGAGATGGCGGACCGTGACGCCCTGTTTACGCAGCTCGTCGAATGCCCCGTTCTGGGCCTCGATCATCTTGTCGGCCCCATAGGGGGTCATCTCGCGGCTCACCTTCCGGACGATGTCCTGGTCCTGCTTCGTGAGCTTGGCCCAGCTTTCATTGTTGAAGAGATACGCGACCGGGGCGATCGCCGATATGGCGCCGTCGCCGGGGCCGGTGGTGATCACGTTCTTCGCGACCTCGCCGAACTTGCCGCTGATCATCGCCGGCGGGTCGGTCACCGCGCCGTCGATCACGCCGGTCTGCAGGCTGGTGTAGATTTCGCCGAACGCCATGGCGAGCGGCGCCGCGCCGGCCGCATCCAGGAGCTTCGGCAGGTTGGTGCCGAACGCCCGCATCTTCTTGCCTTTGAAATCACCGAGGCCCTGGATCGACTTGTTCGCGATGATGGCATAGGCGGGCGTCGGCACCCAGTAGACCGCTTTGACGCCCAGCTTGTCGTATTCGGCGCCGACCGCGTCGAACTCCTCGATGAGCCGCATGGTGATGGCGGTCACGCCCTTCAAGTCGAGCTTGTTGCCGAGGTTCGGATCGATGGTGCTGGCGAGCGTCGCCGAGATCGGCAGCTGGCCCGGGAAGAACGAAACGACTAGCGATCCGATATCGGCCACGCGCCCGCGCAGGCCTTCGAGCATGTTCTCCGGTTTCAAGAGCGCGCCGCCCGGCACGTGTCGGATCTTGACGCGGCCTTGGGTCTGCTCCTCGATCCGCTTGATCCATTCGTCGGCGACCACGCCCACTTGCACATGGGTCTTGGCGTAGCCGTTGGCATAGACGAGCTGGACCGTTTGGCCTTGCACCGCCGGCGATCCGAAGATCGCGACGAGCCCGACCAACGATCCGAACACCACTCCCTTCACATTCATGTGCGATCCTCCCTCGTTGAAACGGGGCGGCGCGAACCGCGCCGCCGCAACCGACGCCACCCCCAGCCTGTCATACCGACTGGAGATCGTGGATCGGAATTCCCTTCGGGTATCTGTCGGTGCGCTCCTTCGACACCCGGAAGTTCAAGACCGCGCCCTTGGTCTTCGCCAGCACGATGGTGAAATGGGATTTCGGGTGGAGGGAGCGGACGACGCACCCCTCGATCAGGTGGCCCATATAGGTCTTGCCGGCATGGGTGACCGTGACGTGGACATGCAGATTCGGTTCGCCCTTCTTGTAAAGGATACCCGAGGTGCCCTCGGAATCGTAGGTGTCGAGATTCTGCCCGATGGTGCCGAAGGCCGAACACTCCATCATGCCCTCGAGTTCGAGGACGCCGGGCGGGGCCGACGGCTCGGTCGCCTTCACCGGCATGCTCAGCCGCGCCTTGCGCAACCCGCCGACGACGTTGAGCACCATGCCGGTCTTGATGTTCTCCCGCTTGGCGATCTCCATGATCTCCTTGTACAGGTCGCCGTCCGGCGACAACTGCGCATAGATGACATCGGTGATCTTGGCGCGGGCAATGACGTCCACCATCGCGTCCTCCCTTCGAGACTTCGTTCCCAATCGCGGCACTAAGCCGCGGTTACTTTGCTCCCCGACTTCGCGCTTTCGGCGACGGCTTGGCGAAACGCCTCGCGGGCGCCTTTGGCCGCGTTCAGGAGGATGAGGCCATCGGACGAGAAGAAGAAGAACCGGCACCCCTTCCTGAGCCACGCGGCGGCTTCCGCGGGGCCGTACACGCCGATCCCGAAGCACCGTGTCCGGTCCCCTCCCGTCGCGACCGCCCGGATGATCCAATCGGTCGCTTCGAGGACCGCCGGGTCGTTGACCTGGCCGGGTCGGCCCAGGGACGACGCCAAATCCGACCGGCCGATCATGATCACGTCCGGACCGGGTTCGGCCGCCACGATGGAAGCGATGTTGTCGACCGCGACCTTGTCCTCGACCTGCGCCACGAACAGCGTTTTTTCATTGAGCCGGCGCGCGTGGTCGAGGAATCCCGCCCGCAGGCCGCCATACGCCGCGACCCGCGTCAACGTGCACGTCCCCCGCGTGCCAGCGGGCGCATATTTCATGGCGGCCCCGGCCTTGCGCGCGTCATCGGCCGTTTGCACGAAGGGTACGACGACGCCTTCCGCGCCGAGTTCCAAGGCCTGGAGGATGCCCTTCTCGTTGTTTTCGCTCACCCGGATCAGCACCGAAAGGCCGCGGGCCTCTGCCGCCCGAACCATGTTCTCGACGGTTTCCCAATTCTTGGGGCTGTGCTCGAGATCGATGATCACAAAGTCCATCCCGGCGAGCGCCATGATCTCGACCACGCCGGGATCGGGCAGGAAGACGAACGTCCCGAACACCGGCTCGCCTGCCATTCGCGCTTTCAGCGACATCTCAAATCCCGCTCGATCGATCGCCGGAGAAGCACGCGCCCATCCAAAAGAATTTCACGGGCTGCGCCGTGCCGAGGGAAGAATGCCAACGCGCGTCGATGATTTTGCCTACCATGAAAACGGAGGTCAAGCAACCGTTGTCGTGCCGACATGCGCGGCCTCGCCCCGCCTCGGGATCGGGGCGAGCCAAGGGGCGCGCCCCAAGCCGCTCATACCGGCGCCGCAACCCGAACGCGGTGCGCTGCGACCCAGGCGAGGTAATCGTCGAGGCCGTGGTCGAGGGAGAACCGGAACCTGTCGCCACCGCCCGCCTGGCGCGACCGTTACGGCCGGGTCGGCCGTCCTTGGCGCCTCATCGCCCCTCCCTTGCGCCCGGCTTCACCGCCACGTTCGAGAGCGCTATCATCGGCGGCCTCGATCGCCCTTGCGGATCTACGACATGCCCGAAGCGGAGCGGCGGCGAAGACAGACCGGCGAGCTGCGCAGCCAGCGCTGGTACGCGGCCGCCGACATGCGCGCCTTCGGCCACCGGCAGCGGACCCAGCAGATGGGCTTCCGCCGCCAAGATTTCATGGGCCGCCCGGTGATCGCCATCGTCAACACCTGGAGCGAGATGAGCCCCTGCCACGCGCACTTGCGCGAGCGCGCCAACGCCGTCCGCCAGGGCGTGTGGCGGGCGGGCGGCTTCGCGGTCGAATTGCCGGCCCTGTCGTTGGGCGAAGTGATGGTCAAGCCGACCACCATGATGTACCGCAACCTCCTCGCCATGGAGACCGAGGAGCTGTTGCGCAGCCATCCCATCGACGGCGCGGTCCTCTTGGGCGGCTGCGACAAGACCACGCCCGGCCTGCTCATGGGCGCGATCAGCATGGACATCCCGGCCATCTTCTGTCCGGCGGGGCCGATGCTGAACGGCCATTGGCGCGGCCACACGGTCGGCGCCGGCACGCATACCCGCAAATACTGGGACGAGCTGCGGGCCGGGACGATCTCGGAGGCCGACTGGACCGAGCTCGAGACGCACATGGCGCGCTCGCACGGGACCTGCAACACGATGGGCACCGCCTCGACCATGACCTCGATCGTCGACGCCATGGGGATGACGCTGCCCGGCGCCTCGTCGATCCCGGCGGCGGATTCCGCTCACCTGCGCATGGCCGCGGATTGCGGCCAGCGCATCGTCGAGATGGTCTGGGAGGACTTGAAGCCGTCCGCCATCCTGGACCAGCGGGCGTTCGCCAACGGCATCGTCGTCGACATGGCGCTGGGCGGGTCGACCAACGCGGTCATCCACCTCATGGCGCTCGCCGAACGGCGCGGCGTGGCAATGAGGCTCGATGCCTTCGACGCCGAGTCGCGGCGCACGCCCGTCCTCGCCAATCTCTTCCCGTCCGGCCGCCATCTCATGGAGGATTTCTTCTATGCGGGCGGCCTCGGGGCGCTCCTCGCCCGGCTCGCCGATCGCTTGGCGCTCGACTGCCCGACCGTCAACGGCCGCACGCTTGGCGAAAATATCGCCCGGGCGCGGTGCTGGAACGACGACGTCATCCGCCCCCTCGACGACCCGGTCACCGCCGCCGGCGCGCTCGCCGTCTTGAGGGGCAATCTCGCCCCCGACGGCTGCGTCATCAAGCCGTCGGCGGCGAGCCCCGGGCTCCTGCGCCACACCGGAGCGGCCTTGGTGTTCGACGGAGCGGCCGATCTCATGGGGCGCATCGACGATCCGAGTCTCGAAGTCGATCCCGACACCGTGCTGGTGCTGCGCGGCGCCGGGCCGGTCGGCGGCCCCGGCATGCCGGAGTGGGGCAATCTGCCGATCCCCAAGCAGCTTCTCGCGCGCGGCGTGCGCGACATGGTGCGCGTCTCCGATGCGCGGATGAGCGGCACGCATTTCGGCACCTGCGTCCTGCATGTCGCGCCCGAATCCCACCTGGGCGGCCCGTTGGCCCTGTTGCGGACCGGCGACATCGTCGACCTCGACGTGCCGGCCCGCCGGATCGAGATGCGCGTCGAGGACGCCGAGCTGGCCCGCCGTCGCGCCGCGTGGACCCCGCCCCCCGCCCGCTACGCGCGCGGCTATGGCGCCCTCTTCGAGCGCCACATCGGCCAAGCCGACAAGGGCTGCGATTTTGATTTTCTATCGGCCGGCCCCCCGACTCCCGAGCCGGAGATCTTTTGATCGAGCGGGCCGGCGGCCCGTCGGCGGTCGAGGGCCGCCTGGTTACGATAACTGCCTAATATTCATGCACCTGTGCGCCCAGGTAATGGGCTCCTGGTCGTTCCCAAGCCTCGGGATAGCTCGGGGTTGGTTTATATCCTATTGATTTAATTTTGAAATCATAGACACGGTCGGCTTGGCATGTTTCTTGCCTTACCTACATTGCACTGCAACAAAAGCCGCAGGCG
Organism: Pseudomonadota bacterium; assembly: GCA_052387815.1. GTDB lineage: Bacteria > Pseudomonadota > Alphaproteobacteria > CACIAM-22H2 > CACIAM-22H2 > JBQTIU01. The sequence goes on along the minus strand of JBQTIU010000021.1, from coordinate 12,815 downwards.
ATGCAGTTTCCTCACGCCAATCAAGGAGGCAAAATCATGGCCAACCGCATTCGAGCCCGCGCCCTCGCAGGCGCGGGCATCATCCTCGGGCTGGTCGGCGCCGCCGGCGCGCCGGCCATCGCCCAGCCAGCGCCGATCAAGGTCGGCGTCCTTCACTCGCTGTCGGGGACGATGGCGATCAGCGAGACGACGCTCAAGGACACCGTCCTGTTGATGGTCGACGAGCTCAACAAGAGCGGCGGCCTGTTGGGCCGCAAGGTCGAGGCGGTGGTGGTCGATCCGGCCTCCAACTGGCCGCTGTTCGCGGAAAAGGCGCGCGAGCTCTTGCAGATCCACAAGGTTGACGTCGTGTTCGGCAACTGGACCTCGGTGTCGCGCAAATCCGTGTTGCCGGTGTTCGAGGAGCTCAACGGGCTGTTGTTCTACCCGGTGCAGTACGAGGGCGAGGAGTCGTCGCGCAACGTCTTCTATACCGGCGCCGCCCCCAACCAGCAGGCGATCCCGGCGGTCGAGTACCTGATGGGCAAGGACGGCGGCGAGGCCAAGCGCTGGGTCCTGTTGGGGACGGACTATGTCTACCCGCGCACGACCAACAAGATCCTGCGCGCCTTCCTCAAGGCGAAGGGCGTCGCCGAAACCGACATCATGGAGGAATACACGCCGTTCGGGCATTCCGACTGGCAGACCATCGTCGCGCGCGTCAAGCGGTTCGCCGCCGAGGGCAAGAAGACGGCCGTAGTGTCGACCATCAACGGCGATGCCAACGTGCCCTTCTACAAGGAGCTGGGCAACCAGGGCATCAAGGCCGAAGACATCCCGGTGGTCGCGTTCTCGGTCGGCGAGGAGGAGCTGGCGGGCATCGACACCAAGCCCTTGGTCGGGCACCTCGCGGCCTGGAACTACTTCCAGTCGGTGAAGAACCCGACCAATGCCGACTTCATCAAGCGCTGGCACGCCTTCACCAAGAACCCGAAGCGCGTCACCAACGACCCGATGGAGGCCCATTACATCGGCTTCAAGATGTGGGTGCAGGCGGTGCGGCAGGCCAGCAGCACCAACGTCGATGCGGTGCGCCAGGCCATGTACGGCCAGAAGGTCAAGGCGCTGTCGGGCTTCGAGGTGATGATGCACACCAACCATCACCTCTCGAAGCCGGTGATGATCGGCGAGGTCCAGGCCGACGGCCAGTTCCAGATCGTCTGGCAGACCAAGGGTCCGATCGTCGCCGACGCGTGGAGCCCGCACATCGCCGAGAACAAGGGCAAGGTCGCCGACTGGGCCTTCCCGTGGGTGTGCGGCAATTGCGTGGAGCCGCGCTTCAAGACCAACTGAGGCCCTCGGGGTGCTCCTGGCCCGCCGCGGATCGACCGCGGCGGGCCGGTCGTGATTCCCATGTTGCCGACAGCGCGATCGCCGATCCTCGTGCTCGCCAGGCTGGTTCTGCTGTTCCTGCTCGTCGCCGCCTGGCCGGCGTGGGGAGACGACTTCACGGCGGCGCTGTCGGGTCTGGCCGGCGACGATTTCGCCCACAGCATTGCCGCGGTCGAAAAGCTGGCTGCGCTCGGCGACCCCCGCGCGGTGCCGGTGCTGCGGGCGATGAGCGAGGGCAATCTCCACGTTCGCAAGGCGGACGGCGCGCTGGTCATCGCCCGCGGCGGCCGCGCCCACGATCCGATCGCGGGGCGCGATCTCGGACCCTTCGCCCCCGATGCGCACGAGGCCGTACGGCTCAACAACCGCCTGCGCGGCGCGATCCGCGGCGGGCTCGGCCGGCTGGTCCTCTTCAGCCCCGACGCCGAGGAGCGCCTCGCCGCCGCGCTCGGCATCTACAAGACCCGCTCGCTCGACAACCTGCCGCTCATCGAGAAGGCCCTATCGACGGAGCGGGATCGGCGCGTGCTCGCGCAACTGGGTCTCAGTCTCGCGGCAACGCGGCTCTTGAGCCCCGACCGGGCCGTGCGGCTGGCCGGCATCGCCGGCCTCGCCGAATCTTCGGACGCCGAGGCGCGCGCGATATTGCTGGCGCTCGCGGGCGAGCCCGACGCCGTGCTCGGCGAGGCAGCCGCCAAAGCGATCGAAGCGATCGAGGCCAGACTCGCCACGCTGCGAGTCGTCCAAGCGCTGTTGCAAGGCCTGAGCCTGGGGTCCGTACTGCTGCTCGCGGCGATGGGACTGGCCATCACCTTCGGCGTCATGGGCGTGATCAACATGGCGCATGGCGAGATGGTGATGGTCGGCGCGTATGCGACCTTCGCGGTCCAGCAGGCGATCCGCGCCTTCCTGCCCGAGGCCGCCGAGTGGTCGGTCTTGATCTCCGTTCCGGCGGCGTTCATCGTCGCCGGCGGCCTCGGCGTGGGGATCGAACGGGGCATGATCCAGCATCTTTATGGGCGGCCGCTCGAGACCCTGCTGATGACCTGGGGCCTCAGCATGATCTTGCAGCAGGCGGTGCGCTCGGCGTTCGGGACCACCAACCGCGAGGTCGCGAGCCCGTCGTGGATGACCGGCGCCATCGAGCTTACGGGCGGCATCGCCATCACCCAGAACCGGGTCTGGATCTTCCTGTTCGGGCTGGCCGTGCTCGCCGCGGTCATGCTGATCACGCGCTATACCGCGTTCGGGCTGCAGATGCGCGCGGTGACCCAGAATCGCGGCATGGCCTCGGCCATGGGCATTCGCACCGGCCGCATCGACGCCCTCACCTTCGGGCTCGGTTCGGGGATCGCCGGCATGGCCGGAGTGGCTCTGAGCCAGATCGACAACGTCAGCCCCAATCTCGGCCAGGGTTATATCGTCGATTCCTTCATGGTCGTCGTGTTCGGTGGCGTGGGCAATTTATGGGGCGCGCTCATGGGCTCGATGGTGCTGGGGATCATCAACAAGTTCCTCGAGCCCTATGCCGGCGCCGTGCTCGGCAAGATCTTCGTCCTGGTCGCCATCATCCTGTTCATCCAGCGCCGGCCGCGTGGCTTGTTCGCGCTCACCGGCCGCGCCGCCGAGAGCTGAACCCAAGATGGGCGAATCCTTGGCGCGCGTGGGCGTCGGCGGCGGATGGGTCCGCCGGGCGGCGTTCCTCGCCGTCGGCGCGGCGATCCTGCTGGTGCCGGTCCTGAACCTCGCGGCCCCTAGCGGCGCGGCGCTGCACCTGCCGGATTTCTACGTCACCGTGATCGGCAAGTGGCTGTGCCTCGCCATCCTCGCGCTTTCGATCGACCTCATCTGGGGCTATGCCGGGATCCTGTCGCTGGGGCACGGGGCGTTCTTCGCGCTCGGCGGTTACGCGATGGGCATGCATCTGATGCGCCAGGTCGGTCCACGCGGCGTCTACCGCGACCCGGTGCTGCCGGACTTCATGGTCTTCCTCGATTGGAAGGAGCTGCCTTGGTACTGGTACGGCTTCGACCACTTCGCCTTCGCGCTGGCCATGGCGCTCGCGGTCCCGGGGGCCCTCGCCTTCGTCTTCGGCTGGTTCGCCTTCCGCTCGCGCATCACCGGGGTTTATCTCTCGATCATCACCCAGGCGATGACGTTCGCCCTCATGCTTGCCTTCTTCCGCAACGACATGGGGTTCGGCGGCAACAACGGTCTCACCGATTTCAAGGACATCCTGGGATTCCCCTTGAATCGCGACACCACCCGCGCCGGCCTCTACCTCGCCTCGGCGGCGGGGCTGCTGTTGACCTGGATCGCCTGTCGCGCGATCGTGGCAAGCAAGCTCGGCCGCGTGCTCATTGCGGTGCGCGACGCCGAGACTCGGGTCCGCTTCCTCGGCTACTCGGTCGAGGCCTACAAGCTGTTCGTGTTCACGGTGTCGGCGGTGCTGGCGGGGCTGGGCGGCGCCCTTTACGTGCCGCAAGTCGGGATCATCAACCCCAGCGAGTTCTCGCCCGCCGCCTCGATCGAGGCGGTCGTCTGGGTCGCGGTCGGCGGCCGCGGCACGCTCGCCGGCGCCGTGGTGGGGGCGTTGTTCGTCAACGCGATCAAAACCTGGCTGACCACGGCCGCGCCCGAGCTGTGGCTGTTCGTGCTCGGCGGGCTGTTCATTGGGGTCACGCTGGTCCTGCCGCAGGGCCTGGTCGGCCTGTTCGGGCCCGTGGGGCGACGCGGCCTCGGCCGTCTTCCCCACCCCGCTCGCCTCCTCTCTCTCGCCAGGGCGCGGCGATGAGCGACGCTTCGCCGATCCTCTATCTCGACGGGGTGAGCGTCAGCTTCGACGGCTTCCGGGCGCTCCACAACTTGAGCCTGGTCGTCGAACCGGGCGAGCTGCGCACCGTCATCGGGCCGAACGGCGCCGGCAAGACCACCATGATGGACGTGATCACCGGCAAGACCCGCCCCGAGGCGGGGCAAGTGCTGTTCAAGGGCAGCCACGACCTGACGCGCCTCGACGAGGCCGAGATCGCCAATCTCGGCATCGGGCGGAAGTTCCAGAGGCCGACGGTCTTCGATCGTCATACCGTGTTCGACAATCTCGAGCTGGCGCTCAAGGCCGACCGCCGCGTCGTTCCGACGCTGGTCTTCCGCCGGTCGGCGGCCGAGCGCGCGCGGGTCGCAGAGGTGCTCGAGCTCACCGGCCTCGAGGATCGCGCCGCCGAGACGGCGGGCGCCCTCTCGCACGGCCAGCGGCAGTGGCTCGAGATCGGCATGCTGCTGATGCAGGACCCCGAACTGCTGCTCATCGACGAGCCGGTCGCCGGCATGACCGACCACGAGACCGAAGCGACCGCGGTCCTGCTGCGGGCCATCGCCGGGACGCGCTCGGTGCTCGTGGTCGAGCACGACATGGAGTTCGTCCGCGCGCTCAAGACCAAGGTCACGGTGCTGCACGAGGGTTCGGTGCTGGCGGAAGGTTCGATCGACCGCGTGCAAAGCGACCCCCGGGTCATCGAAGTCTATCTGGGGCGCTGAGGGGACATGCTCGCCGTCGACGGCATCGACCTCTTCTACGGCGCGAGCCACTGCCTCAGGCGCGTCTCGCTGACGGCGGAAAAGGGGCAAATCACCTGCATCCTGGGGCGCAACGGCGTCGGCAAGACGAGCCTGTTGCGCGCCATAGCCGGGCTGGAGAAGGTCAGCGGCGGCCGGGTCGTCTGGGAGGGGCGCGAGGTGACGGCGCTGCCGGCCCATGAGCGCGCGCGCTCCGGTATCGGCTATGTGCCGCAGGGGCGCGACATCTTCCCCTTGCTCACGGTCCAGGAGAACCTCGAGACCGGCTTCGCGGCGCTGCCGCGCGGTAAGCGCTCGATTTCGGATGACATCTTCGAGCTCTTCCCGGTCCTCAAGAGCATGCTGAAGCGGCGCGGCGGCGACCTGTCGGGCGGGCAGCAGCAGCAGCTCGCGATCGCCCGGGCGCTCGTCATGCGGCCCCGCCTCTTGCTCCTCGACGAGCCGACCGAAGGCATCCAGCCGTCGATCATCAAGGACATCGAGCGGGTCATTCGACTGCTCGTCCGGCGCTCCGAGTTGGCGATCGTGCTGGTCGAGCAGTACTACGAATTCGCCCGCGATCTCGCCGACCATTCGGTGGTGATGAATCGCGGCGAAGTCGTGCTGTCGGGTCCCGCCCGCAACCTCGCCGAGCACGAGGTTCGCCGCCACCTCACGGTGTGAGCGAAGCGGCGGCCCCGCGCGCCCCCTCGATCGCCTGGCGAGCGCTCAGCCCGCACGCGGCCCGACGCCGGCCTCGAGCCCGCCCGCGCGCACGATGAACGCGGCGATCTCGGCGACGCCGCGGCCCTCCTTCAGGTTCGCGAACACGAACGGACGGGTGCCGCGCATCTTCTTGGCGTCGCGCGCCATCACCTCGAGGCTGGCGCCGACCAGCGGGGCGAGATCGACCTTGTTGATCACCAAGAGGTCCGAGCGCACGATACCCGGGCCTCCTTTGCGCGGGATCTTGTCGCCGGCGGCGACATCGATGACGTAGAGGGTGAGATCGGCGAGCTCGGGGCTGAAGGTCGCCGCCAGGTTGTCGCCGCCCGATTCGATGAACACGAGGTCGAGACCGGCGAACCGCTCCCGCAGCTGCGCCACCGCCGCCAGGTTGATCGAGGCGTCTTCGCGGATGGCGGTATGCGGGCAGCCGCCCGTCTCCACGCCCACGATGCGCTCGGGTGAAAGCGCGCCCGAGCGGGTCAAGAACTCCGCGTCTTCCTTGGTGTAGATATCGTTGGTGACGACGGCGATGTCGAGGGCATCGCGCAGGCGCTTGCACAGCCTGTCGATGAGCGCGGTCTTGCCCGAGCCGACCGGGCCGCCGACGCCGACGCGCAAGGGGCCGGTCATGAGCGGAACAACCGCGTGTGCTGGGTTTCATGACGCAGGGACGTCCACTCGACCATCGGCGCCGCGCCGCCGAGATCTTCGAGCCGCCGCTCGAGCGCCGCCCGGGCGCTCGCGTGGACCGCCGGCGCCAAGTTGGCGATGGCGCGCTGGCCGTCGGTCTGGCCCAAGGGGATGAGCCTAACTCCGGCGGAGACCAGGTTGGCCCCGAAGGTCTGCACGAAGGCGGCGAGCGCCGCCGACCGTTCGATCCGCCCGGCTGCGGCCACCGCCAGCGCGACCGCCAGCGCAACCGGGCCCGTCCCCCGTCGCGCCGCGAAGGCCTCGAGGCGCGGATCCGGCCAGGCGGCGCGGGTGGTGGCGAGAAAAGCCGCGCCCTGCTGGCTGCTCTCGAGCGCGGTTTCGGATGTGCCGCGCAGCGCCGCCGCCAGCTCGGATATCGCATCGAGGGCATCCTCGTCGCCGGCCGCGGCGGCGTCATAGGCACGCGCGAACAGCACGGCGTCGATCCAACCCATGCCGCGCCCCAGGATATGCGCGACCCAATCGACGAGACTCGCGTGATCCTTGACGAGGCCGGCCTCGACCGCGAATTCGATGCCGTGGCTGTAGGCGAAGGCCCCCGTCGGATAGGCTAGCGACAGCCACGCCAGCAGGCGATAGAGGTCCCCTTCAGCCATGATCGCGGTGAGGATGAGGATGTCGGGGATCGTGGTTATGCTGCCCGTAGGCGCCGCCCTCGGGATTGAACGGCGCGCGCACCGGCTTGAGCGTTGCGCCGAGGCCGCGGAGCAGGTTTCCGATCACATGGTCGTCGCGGATCACCAGCCGCCCCGCCCCGATCTCCACCGGCAGGTGCCGGTTGCCGAGATGCCAGGCAAGCCGAGTCAGCGCCCCGGGCGAGGCAGTGATTTCCAGCAGCTCCTCGGCGGCGGCGCGGACCGCGACGACGCCCCCGCCGTCGAGCACGAGCCCGTCGCCGTCACGCAACGCCACGGCCTCGGGAAGATCGAGCAGGAACCCGAGCCCCCCGTCGGCCACGAGCCGGATGCGCCGGCGATGGCGATCGTCGAAGCCGAGCGTGATCTTGTCGCGGGCTTCGGCGAGGGGCCAGGTCCCGGCAGGCGCGACGGCGGTGGCTTTGAGCATGCAGGTCCCCTTGGCTCCAGCGCGATATTCTACACCCAAACCACAGTCGCAGGCGCACGTCACCCTCCGTGGGCGAGGATACGCTTCTCCCGCTCGCTCGAGCGCGGCAATAACCTCGCGGGACGTTGTGACAGGAAGCCGGGTCATCCCGTCTTCAACGTGACGGTGACCTCCTCGCGAATGGGGTTGGCCCGGTGCTCCTCTCTCCGATCGGCAGCTCGAGTCCGTCCTTCAGGAGGCTTTCGAGATAACCTTCGATGGCATCCTTCGCCATGCGCCGCGCCTCCTCGATGGTGTCCCCTTTGCGCACCGGACCAGGGAGCGCCGGACAGGTGACGACGTAGCCACCGGTCTCTTCCTCGGGCTCGAAGACGACCGTGTAGGCGTGTAGGTTCGTTTGATGGTGGCGACTGCTTCTCTGTGTTCCATGGCTCCGACAGTCTACCAGGGGATCATCGTTCCGCAAAACGTGGTCCCGCTGGATCCTGCCCGATCCACGAACGAGCCGGTCCGGAGCTGGCGGACTAAGAATAAACCGTTGATTTCGTGCCTGGTTTTGGTTTCAAGACCAGGCACCGTGCGGCGCCACGGCTGATCGCGCGCGCCGTCCGGCGCGAGCGCCCCCTACCGAAGCCCGTCGCGCTCGGGCTTCAATCCGGCTAGAACAGGAAATAGCGTTGCGCCATGGGCAGCACCTTGGCCGGCTCGCAGGTCAACAGCTCGCCGTCGGCGCGCACTTCGTAGGTCTCCGGGTCGATCTCCATTTTCGGCGTGGCGCCGTTGTGGACCATGCTCCGCTTCGAGATACGGCGCGTGTTCTCGACCGCGACGAGCCGCCGGCGCAGGCCGGCGGTGTCGCCGATCGCGCGCCCAAGCGCCGCCGCGCTGACGAACAAGACCGCGCTTTCGATGCGGTTGCGGCCGAAGCTGGCGAACATCGGCCGGTAGCGCACCGGCTGCGGGGTCGGGATCGAGGCGTTGGGATCGCCCATCGGCGCGGCGGCGATCGACCCGCATTTGAGCACCAGCTCCGGCTTGACGCCGAAGAAGGCCGGCGACCACACGACGAGATCGGCGAGCTTGCCGACCTCGACCGAGCCGACCTGGCGTGCGATCCCCTGCGCGATGGCCGGGTTGATGGTGTACTTGGCGATATAGCGCTTGACGCGGAAATTGTCGTTCGCTCCCGACTCCTCGGGCAGGCGGGAGCGCTGCCGCTTCATCTTGTCGGCCGTCTGCCAGGTGCGGATGATCACCTCGCCGACGCGGCCCATGGCCTGGCTGTCCGACGACATCATCGAGAAGGCGCCGAGGTCGTGCAGGATGTCCTCGGCGGCGATGGTCTCGCGCCGGATGCGGCTTTCGGCGAAGGCGACGTCTTCGGGGATGCGCGAGTCGAGATGGTGGCACACCATCAGCATGTCGAGGTGCTCATCCACCGTGTTGACCGTGTAGGGTCGGGTCGGGTTGGTCGAGGACGGCAGCACGTTGGCTTCCCCGCACACTTTCATGATGTCGGGCGCATGGCCGCCGCCCGCACCCTCGGTGTGGAAGGCGTGGATGGTGCGGCCCTTGAAGGCGCGGATCGATTCCTCGACGAACCCGGACTCGTTCAGGGTGTCGGTGTGGATCGCCACCTGCACGTCCAGCGCCTCGGCGACCTCGAGGCAGGTGTCGATGGCGGCCGGCGTGGTGCCCCAGTCCTCGTGGAGCTTGAGGCCGCAGGCGCCGGCCTCGATCTGCTCGACGAGCGCCTCGGGCCTGGCCGCGTTGCCCTTGCCGTAGAAGCCGAGGTTGATCGGGAAGGCCTCGGCCGCCTGCAGCATGCGCATGATGTGCCACGGTCCCGGCGTGCAGGAGGTGGCCCCGGTGCCGGCCGCCGGGCCCGTGCCGCCGCCCATCATGGTGGTGACGCCCGACATCAACGCTTCCTCGATCTGCTGCGGGCAGATGAAATGGATGTGGGTATCGACGCCGCCAGCGGTGACGATCCGGCCCTCGCCGGCGATGACCTCGGTGCCGGGGCCGATGACGATGTCGACATTGGGCTGGATGTCTGGGTTGCCGGCCTTGCCGATTGCCGCGATGCGCCCGTCCTTGAGGCCGATGTCGGCCTTGACGATGCCCCAGTGGTCGACGATGAGGGCGTTGGTGATGACGGTATCGACGGCGCCGGCAGCGCGCGTGACCTGACTCTGGCCCATCCCATCGCGAATCACCTTGCCGCCGCCGAACTTGACCTCCTCGCCGTAGGTGGTGCGATCGGCTTCGACCTCGATGAAGAGCTCGGTATCGGCGAGCCGCACCTTGTCGCCGGTGGTCGGGCCGTACATGCCGGCATAGGCGCTGCGCGAGAGGCGGGCGGGCATGGGCGATTCCTTAGAGCTTGCCGTCGACCTGGTTGCGGAACCCGAACACGGTGCGGCTACCGGCGAGTGCAACCAGGGTCACGGTGCGCCCCTGGCCCGGCTCGAAGCGCACCGCCGTGCCGGCGGGGATGTCGAGGCGGAAGCCCCGCGCCTTGGCGCGATCGAATTCGAGCGCCGGGTTGGTCTCGAAGAAATGGTAATGGCTGCCGACCTGGATCGGCCGGTCGCCGGTGTTGGCGACCTCCACGGTCACGGTCGCTCGGCCGTCGTTCAAGACGATGTCGCCGCGCATGGGAATGACTTCGCCCGGAATCATGGCCGGCTCTTAGCGGATGGGATTGTGGACGCTGACCAGCTTGGTGCCGTCCGGAAACGTCGCCTCGACCTGGATCTCGCGGATCATGTCCGGCACGCCCTCCATCACTTGATCACGGCGCAGCACGGTGCCGCCGTCGCGCATCAGCTCGGCGACGCTGCGGCCGTCGCGGGCGCCCTCGACCACATAATCGGCGATGAGAGCCACGGCTTCGGGGTGGTTGAGCTTGACCCCGCGTTCGAGGCGCCGGCGCGCCACCTGCGCGGCCATGGCCACCAACAGCTTGTCGATTTCCCGGGGCGTGAGATGCATGGGTTCCCGGCGTGCGGATCGAACCGGTCAACTATACCAAAATCGCGGCAAGGCGACAGGCAAGCCGGCCGCGAGGTGGCGCATCCCCGTCCAGTAGCGCGCCACGTCCCGGCGCAGGGCCTGGCCGTCGCCGCCCAGCAGGCGGGCGATCAGCACCGGCCCGATCCGCGTCGCGCCGGCGCGCGCCGTCGAGCCCGCGAGCAGCCCTCGCGCCGCCTCGAGCAACGCGGCGGCATCCTCGCCGATATAGAGCACGGTCGCCTGGGCGCCGGCGCCGGCGAACCCGGCCGGGTGGCGCAAGGCGACCGCGATCTCGCCCTCGAGCCGCAGCGCGTCGGCCCACACCAGCCGCCCCTCGCGGCGGATCGAGATGGCGTGATGGAGCATGCCCTCTCTGAAGGTCTCGCCGCGGGCGGCGCGGCCGAACACCAGCATCTCCCCGGCCATGACCCGGGCGCCGGGCGCGACGTCGAGGGCCATGGTGCGCCGCAGGCGTGCGCCGTCGAACAAGATGGTCTCCTGCGGCAGCCATTCCAGCCACGCGCCGGCCTCGACCGCGATGCTGACCCGCTGCTCGGCCTCCGGCCCCAGCGAGCGGTACACCTTCTCCGCCGCCTGGGCAGTGACCACCGCCGCGGCCCCGGCCTGGCAGGCAACCTCGCAATGGATGCGGTCGCCGCCGGCGAGGCCGCCCGAGGTCGTGAGCGTCACGGCGGTGAAGGCCTCCCCCGGATCGACCTCGGGGAACAACAGGCGGCAGGGGTCGTGCTGATAGAGATGGACGAGCCGCGTGGCGCCGTCCCGGGGCGCCACGGCCATCTCGAAGCCGCCGTCGCACCGCTGCAAGGTTCGCTCCTCCGCCGGCGTCGGACCGGCGCGGGAGTCCACCCCCGCGATCACGCCGCCAACCCCGCCATCCGCACCGGGAGCCGGCGTGCCCCCCACCATCCCGGCTTCGCTTCGAAGACGCCGGGGCAGAGGGCGCCGCAATTCCGGCACTTGCCTTCGGCGGTGAGGTTCCACTCGCCGAGCACGTACCAGTCGCGGCCGATCAGCAGCTCGCCGCAGGCGCAGCACCACGTGCTGCCGCCCTCGGGGTCGTGCACGTTGCCGGTGTAGGCGTAGCCGATGCCGTTCTTCAAGGCGATCCGACGCGCCCGGGCGAGCGTCGAGGGCGGGGTATGCGGCTTGTCGAGCATCTTCCAGTCGGGATGGAAGGCCGTAAAGTGCAGCGGCACCTCGGGGCCGAGCGCGGAGACGAACCATTGGGTCAGCGCTTCGATCTCCGCCTCGGAGTCGTTCTCGCCGGGGATGAGCAGGGTGGTCACCTCGAACCAGACGCTCGTCTCGCGCTTCAAATACACGAGCGTGTCGAGGACCGGTTGCAGATGCCCGCCGCAGATCCGGTGGTAGAAGCGCTCGGTGAAGCCCTTCAAGTCGACGTTGGCGGCGTCCATGTGGCGGTAGAACTCGGCCCGCGGCTCGGGACAGACATAGCCCGCCGTCACGGCCACGCTCTTGACGCCGCGCTCGCGGCAGGCCGCCGCCACGTCGATCGCGTATTCGTGGAAGATCGCCGGGTCGTTGTAGGTGAACGCGACGGACCGGCAGCCGAGCCGTTCCGCGGCCTCGGCAATGGCTTTGGGCGTCGCCCGGTCGGCCAGCGTATCGACCTCGCGCGACTTGCTGATGTCCCAGTTCTGGCAGAACTTGCAGGCCAGGTTGCAGCCCGCCGTGCCGAAGGACAACACCGGCGTGCCGGGCAGGAAATGGTTGAGCGGCTTCTTTTCGATGGGATCGATGCAGAAGCCGCTGGAGCGGCCATAGGTGGTGAGCACGATCCGCTCGCCCTCGCGCGCCCGCACGAAGCACAAGCCGCGCTGGCCGTCGTGGAGCTTGCACGCGCGCGGGCAGATGTCGCACTGGATGCGCCCATCCTCGAGCGGGTGCCAGTAGCGACCCGGCCACGCCTCGAACCGCTCCGGTGTTGCTGCTTCCATCCCCGCTTGCCGCCGGCAGAAGCGCCGATCGCCCGATGCGCCGAACGCTATCGGCAACATTAGGACACCGTCCCGCCGCGATCAACTCCAGGGTCCTTTACACCTGGCGGCGGCGCGCCTAGCTCTTGAATGGCGAAGCCGATCGACGGGGAGGAGGGCCAGATGGGGTTGGTGCGAGCGCCGGCGGTGGCCGGTACGTTCTATCCCGGCGATGCCCGCGAGCTGGCGGCGGCGGTCGAAGCCCTGCTCGCGGCAGCCAGGGGCGAGGGAGCGGAGCCCAACCCGCCCAAGGCGATCATTGCGCCCCACGCCGGCTATATCTATTCGGGGCCGGTCGCGGCCAGCATCTATGCCCGCCTTGGCGCGCTGCGCCGCACGCTCACGCGC
>JBQTIU010000020.1:0-50465 GCA_052387815.1 Pseudomonadota bacterium | reverse complement strand
GAGCGCCGCGCCGAACCGGGCCGTATTGCCGGTCTCGACGACGCGGGGTGCGGTGGGACCCAGCACCTGATGTTTTTCTAGGTCGTCGCCCCGCCCGCCAACGCGGCGCGAGCGGCCGTCGACGGCGGCGGACTCGACGACGCGCAGCCGCCGGCGCTTGCCGGCGCCCGCCGCGCCACCGCCGTCGACGAAATAGCGCCGCCCGAGGCGCGCGGCGCCGAGCACCAAGGCGAGCACGACCAAGAGCGCGAGGACAAGGCGCAACAGGAGCTCGGCGTCGATCATGGCGGTCCCGAAATGCCCGCGCGCAGGCTGCTCTCGAGCCCGGCGAGGGCCGCCTCGAGCCGATGGAGGGCCGGTGCCACGGCCCGGCCGTCGGGTGCCGGCAGATCTCTCGCCGCCCGGCACGCGGACTCGACCTCGCCCTCGAACCGGCGGAGGTCGATCGCTTGCCCCGCCTCGACGAACGCTCGCGCCTCGCTCGCCATTTGGGTAAGGACGTCGATCCGGTGCGAGAGGTCGGACGGGTTCACGGCTTCGCGGCCTTCCTCAAGCGGCCATTGACCCGATAGATGTAGGAGAGGATCTCGGCCACGGCGGCGAAGGCTTCGGCCGGGATCGGGCTGTCCATCTCCACCCTTGCCAGCAGCCGTGCGAGATCGGCGTCCTGGCGAACCGTCACGTCGTTGGCGCGGGCGAGGTCCAGGATGGATTCGGCGAGCTCGCCCTCGCCCTTCGCCACCACACGGGGCGCCGGATCGATGCCGTGCTCGTACTTGAGGGCCACCGCCACCAACCGGTCGCCTTCTGCCGTCCGGGGGCTGGCGGGGGAACGAGTGCCGGCCAAGGGGTTGTCCCAAAATCGAGGAGGAGTTTCGAGCTTGGCGCCCAACATCGCCGAATATGCTTAAGGACGGATTAACGCCCTCGCGCGTCACAGGGGGCGGTGGACAGGCAGGCGCAGGCTTTTACGCGATGTTAACGACAATGCCCGAGAGTGCCCCAACCCGGCACGGCCCCCCAAGGCGGTGCCGTCCGTTCGAGGTTGCTTCAAGGGTTGGCGCGAGGGTCGATGGACCTCAACAGTCTGCCGCTGTTCCAGATGATCTCCGGGCGGATGGGCTGGCTCTCCGAGCGCCAAAAGCTGCTGGCCCAGAACGTCGCCAATGCCGACACGCCCGGTTACAAACCGCGCGACCTCAAGCCGCTCAACTTTCGGACGCTCCTCGCCGATGCGGCGGCGCGCCGCAAGCCGGCTGGCAGCGAGGCGGGCCAGCGCGGGCCGGGAACCGGCATCGAGGGGGCTCTTGCGCGGGCGCGCCAAAAGCCCGCCGAGAGCGCGCCGTCGGGCAACGCGGTGTCGATCGAGGCGGAGGTCATGAAGGTCGCCGAAACGGCCATGGATCACCAGCTCACCACCAACATCTACCGCCGGCAGCTCGGCATGATCCGCACGGCACTAGGCCGCGGCGGCGGCCCGGCCTAGCGGCACGAAGGAAAACGCATGGATGTGGCCAAGTCGTTGCTGGTTTCGGCGTCGGGCATGCAGGCCCAGGGCACGAGACTCAGGGTTATCGCCGAGAATCTCGCCAATGCCGACTCGATGGCGACGACGCCGGGCGGCCAACCCTACGGTCGCAAATACGTCACCTTCAAGAACGTGCTCGACCGCAAGCTCGACGTCCAGCGGGTCAAGGTCGACCGCATCGGGGTCGAAAGCGCGAATTTCCAGAGGCGCTACGACCCCCAGCATCCGGCGGCCGACAAGGACGGCTTCGTCCTGGCGCCCAACGTCAATGCGTTCGTCGAGATCATGGACCTGCGCCAGGCCCAGCGCAGCTACGAGGCCAATCTCAGCCTGATCGAGGTCGCGAAGGGCATGATCGCGCGCACCATCGACATATTGCGCGGATAACGGGAGGAAGCGAGGATCATGGCCATCAATATCGGCCCGGCCGCCGCCGCCCTTGGCGGCACCGCCCGCATCGCCGGCCCCAAGCCGGCGCTCCGGCCGCCCGGCGGCGAGGATTTCGCCGGCCTGGTCCGCAACGCCGCGGCGGCGGCGGTCGACAGCCTCAAACGGAGCGAGGATGCCAGCCTGAAGGCGATCGCGGGCAAAGCCGACATCAATGAAGTCGTGACGGCGATCGCCAACGCCGAGCTCACGCTCCAGGCCGTGGTCGCCGTGCGCGACAAGGTCGTGGCGGCCTACCTCGACATCATTCGGATGCCGATCTAAGCGCCGATTCCCCCGTCGTCGCGCCGGCCCGAATACGCGAGCCCCTGCGACAGAGATCCAAACATGAATCCAGCCGAAATCCAGGATGTCATGCGCGAGGCGATCATCGTCTCGCTCAAGATCTCGGCGCCGATGCTGATGGCGGCCCTGATCGTCGGCCTCGTCGTATCCCTCGTCCAGGCCTTGACCCAGCTCCAGGAAATGACCCTCGCCTTCGTGCCGAAGATCGTCGTGACATTCGCCGCCTTCCTCGTATTCCTGCCGTTCATCATGGCGACGCTCGTCACCTTCACGCAAGACCTCGCGGTTCGCATCATCGGCTCGGGCTGAGCGGCGGGGCGGGGGATGCTCGACCAGCTTGTGGGGGGACAACTCTTCGGTCTACTCCTGGTGTTCGCGCGGATCGGCGCCGCCTTCGTGCTGCTGCCGGGCTTCGGCGAGGCCTATGTGCCGGTGCGCTATCGGCTGCTGCTGGCCGTCGCCATCACGGTCGTGCTCGCCCCGGCGCTGGCGCCGGACCTGCCCGGGCTGCCCTCCGCGCCCGTCGAGTTGCTTCCCCTGTTGGGGGGCGAAATCGCCGTCGGCCTGTTCCTCGGGCTGGTGGTCCGGCTCACGCTCGTGGCGCTGCACACGGCCGGCATGATCATTGCCTACCAGTCCAGCCTCGCCAACGCCTTGACCTTCGACCCGGCCTCGGCCCAGCAGGGCGCGCTGACCGGCGCCTGGCTGACGGCGATCGCGCTGGTGCTGATCTTCATCACCGACCTGCACCACCTGATGCTCCGCTCGCTCGCCGATTCCTACGCCATGTTCCGGCCGGGGGCGCTGCCGCCGGTCGGTGACTTCGCCGAGGCCATGGTCCGGATCACCGCGGAAAGTGTTTCGCTCGGCGTGCGCATCGCCGCCCCGTTGCTGGTGTTCGGCCTGATCTTCTTCCTGGCGCTCGGCCTGCTGGCGCGGCTGATGCCGCAGTTGCAGGTGTTCTTCATCGCCATGCCGCTGCAAATCGCGCTCGGCCTGCTCGTGCTCGGCATGACCATCGCCGCGATCATGCTGGCGGTTCTCGATAGCTTCGAGGAGACGCTGCGGGCGCTCGGGGTGGCGCGCTGAGCGATGGCCTTCGGTGCCGACGACTCCCAGAAAACCGAGCAGCCGACCCAACGGCGGCTCAGCGAGGCGCGCGACAAGGGCCGGATCGCCGCCTCGCGCGACGTCAATCACTGGTTCATGATCCTCGCCGCCACCGTGGTCGTCGCGGTCGTCCTGCCGCCGGTCCTCCCGCGCCTGCAGATCACGCTCGCGGCGTTTCTCGACGGAACCTATCTCGGCGCCTTCGAGGCATCCGCGCTCCGCGATCAGGCCTGGGGGGCGCTCCGGGAGCTGGGGTGGAGGCTCGTACCCGCCATCGGCATCCTGGTGCTCGCGGCCGCCGGCGCCGGCTTCCTGCAGGCCGGGCCGCTATGGACCGCCGAGCCCCTCAAGCCCAAGCTCGAAAAAGTATCGCCGGTCCATGGCCTCAAGCGCATCTTTTCGCTGGCCGCGGTGGTCGAGTTCGCCAAGAGTCTCGCTAAGATCCTGGTCGTGGGAACGGTCGCCTGGTATCTCCTCCGCCCCGAGCTCGATCGCCTCGACGCGCTGGTCGGCGGCGACATGAGGCAGATCCTCGGCCTCTCGGAGCGGCTGACGCTGCGCGTGATGGCAGGCGTGCTCGCCGTCTTGACCGCGGTCGCGGCGGCGGACCTCTTGTACCAGAAGCTCTCGCATCTGCGCGGCCTGCGCATGACGCGCCACGAGGTGCGCGACGAATACAGGCAGACCGAAGGCGACCCGGTGATCAAACGCCGCTTGAAGCAGCTACGGCTCGAGCGCGCGCGCCGGCGGATCGTGCAGGAAGTGCCGAAAGCCGACGTGGTGATCACCAACCCGACGCACTATGCGGTCGCGCTGCGCTACGATATGGCGACGATGGCGGCGCCGAAGATGGTCGCCAAGGGCGCCGATCTCATGGCCCAGCGCATCCGCCAGGTGGCTGCGGAGCACAAGGTGCCGGTGGTCGAGAACCCGCCGCTGGCCCAGGCGCTCTACGCCGGCGTCGAGATCGACCACGAGGTCCCGCCCGAGCATTATAAAGCGGTCGCGGAGGTCATCTCCTATGTGATGCGCTTGAAGCGCGGCCGCGAGCCCGGATGACGGGGCCGGGTTGGGGGACGCCCGACGCGCCGAGGCGGATCGGTTGGATGCCGGCCGAGCCGGATATGCTAGATTTCGGACCGTGACCGTTTCCCGCGACAGCGCCGGATCTACGCGACCGGAGGTGGCGATCCTCGCCGCCGTGGCGGGCGGGTTGGCGCTGCCGGCCCTCGCCCTTGGCCTCACCGGCTACGACGGGCTGGCGGTCGCGGGCGCTGCGGTGCCGGCGCTCATCGGCTTCGCCCTGCTGGCCCGCCACCGGGCCGTGCGGACCGGGTTCCGCCGCCAGGCCCGGCTGATCGAAATTCTCGGCTCGGCCACGCTCACGCCGCGCGTCGCGGTCGGCGCCGACGGCCGGGCGCTGTGGACCAACGAGACGTTCCGGGCCCGGTTCGCCGTCGCTCCGGATCGGGTGCTCGACGCCCTCGAGAGCCGCCTGTGCGGCGAGGAGGCGGCGCGGGCTCGGTTCCGGCGCCTGCGCGAGGTGGCCGCGGCGGGCGCGGCCGCGAGCGACGAGTTTTCGACCCGGGGCCCGGCCGGTGCCGTCGAGGTTTACAGCCTCGACGTCCGGCCCGTCGCGGGCATCGAGGGGGCGACGTCGTGGCGGATCAGCGACCGCACCCCGGAACGCGACATGGCGGTTGCGCTGTCCCGCTCCGAACAGAGCTTTCGGCGGTTTTTCGAGGACGCCCCGGTCGGCATCGCGCACCTCGATGCGGGCGGGCGGCTGGTCGAGCTCAACCGCGTCTTCGAGCGCATGACGGGATTGGGCCGTGGCGAGGGTGCGGGCCGGCCGGTCGCCGAGCTCGTGCGCGAGGAGGACCGGGCCGGCCTGGCCGACCGCCTGCGGGGCGTGGCGGGGACCAGCGACGGGACGCCGCCCGCACCGATCGAGGTGCGGCTCGCGGGGACGGCCGGGACCACGGTCCAGCTTTTCGCCACCCGGCTCGAGCCCGCGGACGAGGGCGGGCTCATCCTTTACGTCCTCGACATAGCCGAGCGCAAACGCCTCGAGGCCCAATTCGTGCAATCGCAAAAAATGCAGGCGGTGGGCCAGCTCGCCGGCGGCATCGCCCACGACTTCAACAACCTGCTCACGGCGATGATCGGGTTCTGCGACCTGCTGCTGCTGCGCCACCACGCCGGCGACCCGTCCTTCGGCGACATCATGCAGATCAAGCAGAACGCCAGCCGCGCCGCCAACCTGGTGCGCCAGCTCCTGGCCTTTTCGCGCCAGCAGACCTTGCAGCCCAGGCTCCTCAACGTGACCGATGAGCTCACCGAGCTGTCCCATCTCCTGCGCCGGCTCATCGGCAGCAACATCGAGCTCAAAGTGGTCCACGGCCGCGACCTCGACCTGGTCAAGGTCGACCAGGGTCAGCTCGAGCAGGTGATCATCAATCTCGCGGTCAACGCCCGCGACGCGATGCCCGACGGCGGCCGGCTCGCGATCCGCACGGCGAACGTGAGGCTCGCCGAGCCCGCGCCTTACGGAGCCGATGTCCTGCCACCCGGCGAGTACGTGCGGATCGAGGTCCGCGACACCGGCGTCGGGATCGCGAAGGAGAATCTGGGACGCATTTTCGAGCCGTTCTTTTCGACCAAGGAGGTGGGCTCGGGCACCGGGCTCGGGTTGTCGACGGTCTACGGCATCGTCAAGCAGACCGGCGGCTTCGTGTTCGTGGACTCCGCGCCCGGCCAGGGCGCGACCTTCTCGATCTACCTGCCGCGCTGGCGCGACGAGGCCGGCGCGGCCCCGCGCCGGGGCCGGATTGGGGAGCGGCACGCCGACCTCACCGGCGCTGGGACCGTGCTGCTCGTCGAAGACGAGGACGCGGTGCGCCTGTTCAGCGCCCGCGCCTTGCGCAACAAGGGCTACCGGGTCGTCGAGGCGCAGAGCGGCGGAGCGGCGCTCGACATCCTCGACAAGTTCGGCGGCAATATCGATCTCATGGTCACCGACGTCGTCATGCCGCACATGGACGGCACCACGCTCATCAAGGTGGTGCGCGAGCGCCGGCCGCAGATCAAGGTGATCTGCATTTCCGGCTACGCCGAGGAGTCGTTCCGCGCCCGCCTCGACAAGGCCGAGGGCGTGCATTTCCTGCCCAAGCCCTTCAACCTCGACGAACTCGCCGGCAAGGTGAAGGACGTCTTGCGGTAGGCGGGTTAGGGCGCGCCGGCGCCTCCTGGAGCAAGAAGAATTACCGAGGGAGGGCGCCGCGCGATGTCAATTGACATCGCGCAGAGGCCGCCGTAGGGGCGGGTCTTTCGACCCGCCCGCGGGCCGGTTTGAAACCCGCGGGCATTGCCCCGCGCCTACGCGACCTCGGCGGTGAAACGCGCGTAGGCGCGAGGCGCTGCCTCGCGGGGCGTATCACCCGATCGCCTCGGCGTGGTGGCAGGCCACCTGGCGGCCGGCGACCGCGCGCAGGTCGGGGCGCTCGACGCGGCAGCGCTCGGTGGCGTTGGGGCAGCGGGTGTGGAAGGCGCAGCCCGGGGGCGGCGATAAGGGCGAGGGCAGTTCGCCCTTGAGCACGCCGCGCGCCCCGCGCCGCGCCGGGTCGGTGCTGGGCGTGCTGGCGAGGAGCGCGCGCGTATAAGGGTGGCGCGGGCCGGCGAACACGCGGTCCCGGGAACCGAGCTCGACCGCCCGGCCCAGGTACATCACCATGACGTCGTCGGCGATGTGGCGCACGACCGACAGGTCGTGCGAGATGAACAGATAGGCGAGGCCCATCGCGCCCTGGAGGTCGATCAGCAAGTTGAGCACCTGGGCCTGGATCGACACGTCGAGGGCCGAGACCGGCTCGTCGGCGACGACCACCGCGGGGTGGAGCATGAGGGCCCGGGCGATGGCGATGCGCTGACGCTGCCCGCCCGAGAACATGTGCGGATAGCGGTTGTAGTGCTCGGGCCGCAAGCCCACCCGCGCCATCATCGAGCGCGCCGCCTCGGCGCGCTGGGCGGAGGTCATATCGGTGTTGATGGCGAGCGGCTCGGCGAGGATGGCGCTGACCTTCTGGCGCGGGTTGAGCGAGCCGTAAGGATCCTGGAAGACCATTTGCACGGCCCGCCGGCGCGCCCGCGCCGCCGCACCGCCCGCCGCGGCCGCGATCCCGGCCACCGTCAGGCGGCCGGAATCGGGCGCCTCGACCCCGGTGACGAGGCGCGCCAGGGTCGATTTTCCGCAACCCGATTCGCCGACCACGGCCAGCGTCTTGGCGCCGGTCAGGGTGAACGAAACGCCGTCGACCGCCTTCAACACCTTGCCGCGGCCGAACAGGCGGCCGCCGACCCGGTAATGCCGGGTGAGCTCCACCGCCTCGACGACCGGCGGCTGGGCGCTCATCGCGGCCGCCCCGAATCGTCCAAGGGCGTGAGGCAGCGCACCCGGCCGCCGTCGCCCACGCCGAGCGCGGGACGCATGGCCTCGCAGCGTGCCGTGGCGAAGGCGCAACGCGGCGCGAACAGGCACCCCGAGGGACGGTCGTCGAGGCCGGGGACGACGCCCGGGATATTGGCAAGCCGTCCGCGGCTTGCCCCGCGCTCGGGCAGCGCCGCGAGGAGGGCCGCGGCATAGGGGTGACGCGGCCGGGCGAACAGCGCCGCGGCCCGGTTCTCTTCGACCAGCTGACCCGCGTACATGACCGCCACCCGATGCGCCGTCTCGGCGACCACGCCCATGTTATGGGTGACCAGCACCAGCGCCATGCCGACCTCGCGTTGCAGGCGGGCCAGCAGGTCGAGAATCTGCGCCTGGATGGTGACGTCGAGCGCGGTGGTCGGCTCGTCGGCGATCAACAGCCGCGGCTTGCAGGCGATTGCCATGGCGATCATCACGCGCTGGTTCATGCCGCCCGAGAGCTGGTGGGGAAAGGATTTTAGCCGCGAGGCCGGCGCCGGAATGCCGACCTGGTCCAAGAGGTCGACGGTGCGCGCGCGGCGCTGCCGCCGGCTGCCGCCGGCGTGGATGCGGAGCGCCTCCATGATCTGGTAGCCGACCGTGTAGCAGGGATTGAGGCTGGTCATCGGCTCCTGGAAGACCATGGCGATATCGCGGCCCAACAGCTGCCGCCGCGCCGCCGGCGCCAGCGCCAAGAGGTCCCGGCCCATGAACGACAGCCGGTCGGCGGCGACCCGGCCGGGCCAGGCGATCAACCCCATCGCCGCCAGCATGGCAACGCTCTTGCCCGAGCCCGACTCGCCGACCACGCCGAGGACCTCGCCTTCCTCGATCTCGAGGTCGAGCCCCTCGACCGCGTGCAGCCGGCCGCGGGCGGTCTCGAACGTCACCGACAGGTTTCGAATTTCAAGGAGCGCCATCAGCGTTTGAGGCGCGGGTCGAGCGCGTCGCGCAGGCCGTCGCCCATCAGGTTGCAGGCCAGCACCGTGATCAGGATGGCAAGCCCGGGCAGCATCACCACCCACCAGGCGCGCTGCATGAATTGGAGCGAGTCGGCCAGCATCGTGCCCCATTCCGGGGTCGGCGGCTGGGCGCCGAGGCCGAGAAAGCCGAGCGCCGCCGTGTCGAGGATGGCGGTCGAGAACCCCAGCGTCGTCTGGACGATCAGCGGCGCCGCGCAGTTGGGGAGCACGGTCAAGAACATGAGCCTCAAGGTCCCGGCGCCGTTGATGCGCGAGGCGGTGACGTAATCCTTGGCGAGCTCGGCCATCACGACCGCCCGCGTGAGCCGCGCGAAATGCGGCAGGACGACGACCGAGACCGCGAGCATGGCGTTGAACAGGCTAGGCCCGAGGATGGCGACGATGACGATCGCCAGCAGCAGGCTCGGCAGCGCCAGCAGGATGTCCATGAGCCGCATCGCCGCGATGTCGACGAGGCCGCGGAAGAACCCGGCGAGGAGGCCGAGCGCAATGCCGGCGACCAGCGACATGGTAATGACGATGGCGCCGACCGTCATCGACACCCGCGCCCCGTGGATGAGGCGCGAGAGCATGTCGCGCCCCACGTCGTCGGTGCCCAGCACGAAGCGCGCCGAGCCGCCCTCCTGCCACATGGGGGGCCGCAAAAAGGCCTCGCGGTACTGTTCGATGGCGGAATGGGGAGCCATCAGGTCGGCCAAGAGGGCCGCGAGGGCGATGGCGACAACCACGGCCAGCCCGGCCACGGCGCCCTTGTTGTGGCGGAAATACATCCAGAACTCGGCCGCCGGCGACAGCGGCGCGCGCAAGCTTGCGGCAAGCTCGGACATGGCGTCAGCGGCGGCGGATGCGAGGGTTGATGAGGCCGTAGAGCAGGTCGACGGTGAGGTTCACCGCCATCACCACGCAGGCGACCAGCAGGACCCCGCCCTGCAGGACCGGGTAGTCGCGCCGGCGGATCGACTCGATCAGCCACTTGCCGACCCCCGGCCACGAAAAAATCGTCTCGGTGAGGATCGCGCCGGTGAGCAGCAGGCCGACCTGGAGGCCGATCACGGTGACGACCGGGATGAGCGCGTTGCGCAGCGCGTGGACGACGACCACGGCGACCGGCGAAACGCCCTTGGCGCGCGCGGTGCGGATGTAGTCCTCGTTGAGGACGTCGAGCATAGAGGAGCGCGTCATGCGCGCGATGACCGCGAGCGGGATCGTCCCCAGCGCCACCGCCGGCAGGATCAAGTGCCGGAGCGCCGAGACCAGGGCCCGGTCGTCGCCGGCGAGCGCCGCGTCGACGAGCAGGAACCCGGTCACCGGCTCGACGATGTGCAGGACGCCGATGCGCCCCGACACCGGCGTCCAGCCGAGCCCAACCGAAAAGCTGAGAATGAGGAGCAGGCCCCACCAGAAGATCGGCATCGAATAGCCGGTCACCGAGGCGCCCATGACGAGGTGGTCGAGGGCCGAGCCGCGGCGCACGGCGGCCAGCGCGCCGGCGGGCAGACCGAGCGTGAGCGCGAACAGCATGGCGAAGAACGACAGCTCGATGGTCGCCGGGAACAGCGTCAGGAACTCGCCCAGCACCGGCTCGCGGGTGGAAATCGAGCGGCCGAGATCGCCCTTGAGCACGTCGGCCATGTAGAACGCGTACTGCACGAGGAGCGGCCGGTCGAGCCCCAGCTCGGCGCGCAGCGCCGCGTAGCGGACGGGATCGATGCCGCGCTCGCCGGCCAACAGCAGGACCGGATCGCCGGGGGCGAGCCGGATGAGCGCGAAGGTCAAAAGGGTCACGCCGACGAAGGTCGGCGCGATGAGACCGACCCGGGTCAGGAGAAAGCGCAGCATGGGCGAGGACGGCCTACCCTCCCGCCCGCGGGAAGGGTGCCGTCGGTGTTGTCCCCCGCGAAGGGGAAGGTGACGTCGATCGTGCGCCGGGGTGGGCGCGATGCGGACTCACGGATTGGCGTGCGCCGGCACGACCCACCCCGTCACCCGAGGCCTACTTGAGATCGACGCCGTAGAACACGTGGGCGCCGAAGGGCGAGAGCTTGAAATCGACGACTTCCTTGCGCATCGGCTTGAACTGCACCGAGTGCGCGATGGTGAACCACGGGGCCTCTTCCTTGAAGATCTCCTGGGCCTTTTCGTAAAGGGCGGTCCGCTTGGCGAGGTCGGGCGTCCGCTTCGCCTCGTTGACGACGTCATCGAACGGCTTGAAGCACCAGCGCGCCCGGTTGGTACCGTCCTTGGCGGCGTCGCAGCCGAGCAGGGTGTGCAGGAAGTTGTCCGGGTCGCCGTTGTCGCCGGTCCATCCCAGCAACAGCGTCTGGTGCTCGCCGTCCTTCGAGCGCTTGAGGTACTCGCCCCATTCGAAGGTGACGATCTTGGCCTTGACGCCGACCTTCGCCAAGTCGGCCTGGATAAGCTCGGCCATGCGGCGGGCGTTGGGGTTATAGGGGCGCTGCACCGGCATCGCCCACAGGTCGGTCTCGAAGCCGCTGGGATAGCCCGCCTCGGCGAGCAGCTTCTTCGCCCGCTCCGGATCGTAGGGGTAGTCCTTGACGCTCTTGTTGTACGACCAGATGACCGGCGGGATGGGGTTGGTGGCCGGCTTGCCCGCGCCGAGGAACACCGCCTCGATGATCGCCTGCTTGTTGACGGCGTAGTTCAGCGCCTGGCGCACGCGCTTGTCGTCGAACGGCTTCTTCTGGGTGTTGAAGGCCCAATAGCCGACATTCATCCCTTCCTGCTCCAGCAATTGCAGGGCAGGGTCCTTGCGCATGGCCTCGAGGTCGGCCGGGTTGGGATAGGGCATGATATGGCATTCGCCGGCCCTGAGCTTGGCGTAGCGCACCGAGGCGTCGGGGGTGATCGCGTAGACGAGGTCGTCGATCTTCGCCTGGCCGGCCCAGTAGGCGGGGTGGGCGCGATAGCGGATGACCGCGTCCTTTTGGTAGCTCACCAGCGTGAAAGGCCCGGTGCCGACCGGCTCGAGGTCGATCTTTTCCGGCGTTCCCGCGGCCATCATCTTGTCCGCGTACTCGGCCGACATGATCGGCACGAAATCCATGCCGAGATTGGCGATGAACGGCGCTTCGGATGCATGGAGCGTCATGCGCACCGTCATCGCGTCGACCTTGTCGATCGCCTGGATGAGCTTCGCCATGCCGGTCGAGTTGAAGTACTCGTACTTGCCGCCCGAGACCTTGTGGAAGGGATGATCGGTCCGCCACTGGCGGCCAAAGCTGAATACCACGTCGTCGGCATTGAAATCGCGGCTCGGCGTGAAGGTCCGGGTGGTATGGAACTTGACCCCCGGTCGCAGCTTGAAGGTATACGCCGTGCCGTCGGCTGACGCCTCCCACGACAGCGCCAGGCCGGGCGTCACCTTGGTCCCGCCGCGCTCGAATTCGATCAGCCGGTTGTAGATCGGCCGCGACGAGGCGTCGAAGGTCGTGCCGGCGGTGTAGAACATCGGGTTGAAGCCCTCGGGACTGCCTTCCGAGCAATACACCAGGGTCTTGGCGTCGGCTTGGGCGGCGACCAATGCCGCTAGCCCGAGCGCGGCCGCGAACAGGCGCAAGTCCATCATGTGATCCTTTCTCCCAGAGTTCTTGGGACGGGCCGAGATCGGCCGTCGCGGCGGCTTGTTTCCGGGCCGCCCTTGGGGCACGTGCCGCCGCCTAGCCTCAACACTAGGTGCGGGGGAGGGGACGTGTCAACGCCGAGGCGCCCGGCTAGACGCCGAGATAGGCGCGGCGGATCGCCGCGTCGTGGCGCAACTCGACGGCCGGACCCGAGGCCACGATGCGACCGGATTCGAGCACGTAGGCCTGATCGGCAAGGTCGAGGGCGAGGGCGGCGTTCTGCTCGACCAGCAAAACGCCGACCCGCTGGTCGCGGTTGATGGCGCGCAAGATCTCGAAAATGTCGCGCACCACCAGCGGCCCGAGGCCGAAGCTCGGCTCGTCGAGCAACAGGAGGCGCGGGCGCAGCATCAGCGCGCGCGAAATCGCCAGCATCTGCTGCTCGCCGCCCGACAGCGTTCCGGCCTGCTGCCGGTGCCGTTCCTTGAGCTTCGGGAAATAGCCGTACATGCGCTCGAGATCGGCGGCCAGGTCCGCCCGATCGCGCCGCACATAGGCGCCGAGACGCAGGTTCTCCTCGACCGTCAGATGCGCGAATGTGCCCCGGCCCTCGGGCACATGGCCGATGCCGAGGCGCACGATATCCTCGGTGGCCAGGGCATCGATCCGCCGGCCCGCGAAGCGGATGTCGCCCTGCCGGCGAACCATGCCGCACACCGCGCGCAGCGTCGTCGTCTTGCCGGCGCCGTTGGCGCCAAGCAGGGCGGCAATGCCGCCGGCCGCGACGCTGAATCCGACCCCGCGCAGCACCGGGGTCCGCCCGTAGGCGGCGAGGAGGTCGGCGACCATGAGGAGCGGGGTCACGGCCGGGCCTTTCGATCGAGCAGGGACCGTCAACATAGCACCGGCCGCCGGGCGCGTTCGGCTTCCCCTGTTACCGCGGAATGCCTGGTCTTGAGGCTCGAGCGGACCCTGAAAAATTCTCCTTGCGGACCAGAACAAACTATGTACAATGGGGTCGATGAACGGCGCGGGGTTGGGTCCCCACGCCAAGGTTTTTGTGAGAACAAAACAGGTACCCCGTTCGGCCCGAGTCCGGGACGGCCGGCGCGGGGGGGCGGTGGTTGCAACCCCGGCAACGCTGGAATAAGAGGAGAGTGGCTCATGTCGGTGACCTCACTGCGCCCGGTGGCGAGAAACGATCTCGACAGGGAGACGATGGACAAGAACAAGGCCCTCGAAGCCGCGCTCGGCCAGATCGAACGCGCGTTCGGGAAGGGCTCGATCATGAAGCTCGGTCAGCGCGAGATGGCGGATGCGACGGACGTCATCTCCTCGGGCTCGCTGTCGCTCGATATCGCGCTCGGCATCGGCGGCTTGCCGCGCGGGCGGGTGATCGAGATCTACGGCCCGGAGAGCTCGGGCAAGACCACGCTCGCCCTCCACGTCATCGCCGAGGGCCAGCGCTCCGGCGGCACCTGCGCCTTCATCGACGCCGAGCACGCGCTCGATCCCGGCTATGCCCGCAAGCTCGGCGTCGATATCGAGGAGCTCCTGATCTCCCAGCCCGACGCCGGCGAGCAGGCGCTCGAGATCGCCGACACGCTGGTGCGCTCGGGCGCGATCGACGTGCTGGTGATCGACAGCGTGGCCGCCCTCGTGCCGCGCGCCGAGCTCGAGGGTGAGATGGGCGATTCCCATCCCGGTCTCCAAGCCCGGTTGATGAGCCAGGCGTTGCGCAAGCTCACGAGTTCGATCTCGCGCTCGCAGTGCATGGTGATCTTCATCAACCAGATCCGGATCAAGATCGGCGTCATGTTCGGCAACCCGGAGACCACCACCGGGGGCAACGCGCTGAAGTTCTATGCCTCGGTGCGCCTCGACATCCGCCGCATCGGCGCGATCAAGGAGCACGAGGACGTGGTCGGCAACCAGACCCGCGTCAAGGTGGTCAAGAACAAGATGGCCCCGCCGTTCAAGGCGGTCGAGTTCGACATCATGTTCGGCGAGGGCATCTCCAAGTC
This sequence comes from Pseudomonadota bacterium, assembly GCA_052387815.1. GTDB lineage: Bacteria > Pseudomonadota > Alphaproteobacteria > CACIAM-22H2 > CACIAM-22H2 > JBQTIU01. The sequence goes on along the minus strand of JBQTIU010000020.1, from coordinate 36,042 downwards.
GGGCGAGCTCGTCGATCTCGGCGTCAAGGCGGGCATCATCGAGAAATCGGGCGCCTGGTTCTCCTATGACGGCCAGCGGATCGGCCAGGGCCGCGACAACGCCCGCCAGTTCGTCAAGGAGCACCCGGAGACCGCCGCCTTGATCGAGGCGGCGATCCGCAAGAACGCCGGCCTCATCGCCACCACCATGCTGGCCGCCGCCGACCAGGTGGGGAGCGACGGCAGCGCGTAGGCCTCGACCCAGCCACCTGGGCTGCCGGCGGCCGCTGCCCGGGATCACGTTTTCGAGCGCCAGCCACGAAAACGTGAGACCGGGCAGCAAGCAATCGGTCGTGGAATGGCGGGTTATCGACCCGCCGGGGGCTTGACCGCGGGGATCGCGGCGGGATGGCGACGAAGTCGCGATCCCCGAGGACGCGGGAGAAGGAACGCTGCGGCGCGTCCCGCGCCGCCATCAAGTGCTCTGCGAACTCTGCGTATCGCCTGTGGCCTCGGCGGTGAAATCCCTGTCGATACTTGGGTGCGGGCCGCGGCGTTAGGCGGCCTGGACAGCCGCGCGGCCCGCCGCTACATCTACCTGGGATATTTTCAAGTCCCGCTTGAACTCGCCGGCCCGGCGCCGGCACGGAGGCAGGCGGGCACGGCGTTTGGGTTCGCTTGGCCGTAGGGCGATCCCCGGCCCGCCGAGCCTCGGGGTCCGTCGTCATGATCAGCGCCAACGCCATCCGCACCGCCTTCCTCGACTATTTCGCCCGCCACGGCCACCAGGTCGTGCCGTCCTCGCCCCTGGTGCCGCGCAACGACCCGACCCTGCTGTTCGCCAATTCCGGGATGGTGCAGTTCAAGAACATTTTCACCGGCGCCGAGACGAGGGCCTACAAGCGCGCGGTCACGGCGCAGAAATGCGTGCGCGCGGGCGGCAAGCACAACGACCTCGAGAACGTCGGCTATACGGCGCGCCACCACACCTTCTTCGAGATGCTGGGGAATTTTTCCTTCGGCGATTACTTCAAGGACCTGGCGATCGAGCTCGCCTGGAACCTGGTGACCAAGGAGTACGGGCTCGCCCGCGACCGGCTCCTGGTCACGGTCTATGCCGAGGACGACGAGGCCTTCGGGCTGTGGCGCAAGATCGCCGGCCTGCCCGAGGACCGCATCATCCGCATCGCCACTGCCGACAATTTCTGGGCGATGGGCGACACCGGCCCGTGCGGCCCGTGCTCGGAAATCTTCTACGACCACGGCCCCGGCATTCTCGGCGGCCCGCCGGGCGGGCCTGAGGCCGAGGGCGACCGCTTCATCGAGATCTGGAATCTGGTGTTCATGCAGTTCGAGCAGCACGGGCCGGGTCGGCGCGTCGCCCTGCCCAAGCCCTCGATCGACACCGGCCTCGGCCTTGAGCGCATCGCCGCGGTCCTCCAGGGCAAGCATGACAACTACGATATCGACCTCTTGCGCCGTCTCATCGAGGCCTCGGCAGACTCGACCGGGGTCGCCGCCGACGGGCAGCACGCGGTCCCGCACCGGGTGATCGCCGACCACCTCAGGGCCTCGGCCTTCCTGATCGCCGACGGGGTATTGCCGTCGAACGAAGGCCGCGGCTACGTGCTGCGCCGGATCATGCGCCGGGCCATGCGCCATGCGCATATGATCGGCTGCCAGGAGCCGCTGATGCACCGGCTGGTTCCGGCGCTCGCAGAGACCATGGGCCGGGCCTATCCCGAACTCGTGCGCGCCCAGACGCTGATCGCCGAGACCCTCAAGCTCGAGGAGACCCGGTTCAAGGTAACCCTCGAGCGCGGCTTGCGGCTCCTCGAGGAGCACACCGCCTCGCTGGCGACCGGCCAGGCGCTCGACGGCGAGGTCGCCTTCAAGCTCTACGACACCTACGGATTCCCGTTGGACCTCACCCAGGACGTGCTGCGCGGGCGTTCGCTCGGCGTCGACGTCGAGGGCTTCAACCGGGCCATGGACCGCCAGCGCCAAGAGGCGCGCAAGGCCTGGGTCGGCTCGGGCGAGAGCGGCACCGAGCAGATCTGGTTCGCGCTGCGCGAGCGCTTGGGCGCGACCGAGTTCCTCGGCTACGAGTCCGACACCGCCGAGGCCGTGATCGGCGCGCTCGTGGTCGACGGCCGGGAAGTGGCGGCCGCTTCGGCCGGGACCGAGATCGCCGTGGTCGTCAACCAGACCCCGTTCTACGGCGAGGCCGGCGGCCAGATGGGCGATTCCGGGATCATGGTCACCGCCGGCGGCGCCGAGATCGCGCTCGCCGACACCCACAAGAAGCTCGGCGATCTCCACGTCCATCTCGGCACGGTCAAGCGCGGGACGGTCAGGGTCGGAGACATCGTCAACCTCGGCATCGATGTCGGACGCCGCACCGCGCTGCGCGCCAACCACTCGGCGACTCATTTGCTGCACGAGGCGCTGCGCCGGCGGCTCGGCACCCACGTCACCCAGAAAGGCTCGCTGGTCGCCCCCGACCGGCTGCGCTTCGACTTCAGCCAGCCCAACCCGGTTGCACCCGCGGAGCTGCGCCGCATCGAGGACGACGTCAACGCGCAAGTCCTCGCCAATCGCGAGGTCGCCACCCACCTGATGACTCCCGATGCGGCGGTGACGGCCGGCGCGCTCGCCCTGTTCGGCGAGAAATACGGCGAGGAGGTGCGGGTCGTCCAGATGGGGGCGGACGGCGAGCGGCCGTTCTCGACCGAGCTGTGCGGCGGGACGCACGTGCGCCGGACCGGCGATATCGGCGTGTTCAAGATCGTCGCCGAGACCGGGATCGCGGCCGGCGTGCGGCGCATCGAGGCGCTCACCGGCGCGGGCGCGCGCGGCTACCTGGTGGCGCAGGAGGCGCTGCTGTTCGAGGCGGCCGCCCAGCTCAAGGTGCCGCCCGCGGAAGTGCCGGCGCGCGTCGCAGCACTCCTCGAGGAGCGCCGCCGCCTCGAGCGCGAGCTCGCCGAGACTCGCCTCAAGCTGGCGAGCGGCGCGGGCGGGCCGCTCGCCGAGGATATCGGCGCCATCCAGTTCGTGGGCCGCGTGATCGACAACGTGCCGGCCCGCCAGCTCAAGGCCATGGCCGACGAGCTCAAGGGCAAGATCGGCTCGGGCCTGATCGCCATCGTCGGCATCGAGGCGGGCAAGGCGAGCCTGGTCGTGTGCGTCACCGACGACCTCGCCGCGCGCCTCGATGCGGTCGAGTTCGTGCGCCTGGGCGTGGCCGAACTGGGCGGCAAGGGCGGCGGGGGTCGGCCCGACATGGCCCAGGGCGGCGGCCCCGATGCGGCCAAGGCCGGGGCGGCTCTGACGGCGATCCGCTCCGCCCTCGCAGCGCGGGCTGAGGCGGCGCAACGCGCCGCCTCCTGAGCGGCGGGGTTCGAACGGGCGGGTCTAAGACCTGCAAGGCGCGAGGCAATGCCTCGCGGCCTCGCCCCTGCATCGGGAAACGGCGATGGCATATCGTAGGTGCCGGTTTCAAACCGGCCCACGGGCGGGTCACAGACCCGCCCTCAGGCGTTCAATGCCGCTTTGAGATTGGCGTCGATCCTGTCCACGAACTGCCGGGTGGTCAGCCACGCCTGGTCGGGCGAGATGAGGACGGCGAGGTCCTTGGTCATGGCGCCCGCCTCGACCGTGTCGACGCAGACCCGCTCGAGGGTGCGCGCGAAGTTGGCGAGCGCCGGGTTGGCGTCGAACTGGGAGCGGTACGAAAGGCCCCGCGTCCAGGCGAAGATCGAGGCGATCGGGTTGGTCGAGGTCTCGCGGCCCTTCTGGTGCTCGCGGTAATGGCGGGTCACCGTGCCGTGCGCGGCCTCGGCCTCGACCGTCTGCCCGTCGGGCGTCAGCAGGACCGAGGTCATCAGGCCGAGCGAGCCGTAACCCTGGGCCACAGTGTCGCTCTGCACGTCGCCATCGTAGTTCTTGCACGCCCACAAATACCCGCCCTTCCACTTGAGGGCGGCGGCGACCATGTCGTCGATCAATCGGTGCTCGTAGGTGAGCCTTCTGTCCTTGAAGCGCCCGGCGAACTCCTGCTCGTAGACGTCCTGGAAGATGTCCTTGAAGCGCCCGTCATAGATCTTGAGGATGGTGTTCTTGGTCGACAGGTAAACCGGATAGCCGCGCTGGAGGCCATAGTTGAAGCAGGCGCGCGCGAAGCCGCGGATCGAGTCGTCGACATTGTACATGGCGAGCGCCACGCCGCTTCCCGAAAAGTCGAAGACGATGTGGCGGATCGTCTCGCCGCCGTCGCTGGGCGTGAAGGCGATGCTGAGCCGGCCCGCGCTCGGGATCTTGAAATCGACCGCCCGATACTGGTCGCCGAAGGCGTGGCGGCCGATGACGATCGGCTCGGTCCAGGTGGGAATCAGGCGCGGCACGTTCTTGCACAGGATCGGCTCGCGGAACACCGTGCCGTCGAGCACGTTGCGGATCGTTCCGTTGGGGGACTTCCACATTTTCTTGAGATTGAATTCCTTGACCCGCGCCTCGTCGGGCGTGATGGTCGCGCACTTGACCCCGACCCGGTGCTTCTTGATCGCCTCGGCCGCCTCGAGCGTGATCCGGTCCTCGGTGCGGTCGCGGCTCTCGATGCCGAGGTCGTAGTATTCGAGGTCGATGTCGAGGTAGGGCAGGATCAGCCGGTCGCGAATCATCTTCCAGATGATGCGAGTCATCTCGTCGCCGTCGAGCTCGACGACCGGGTTGGCGACCTTGATCTTCTGCATGGACTTCTCGAGCTCCGATGGGGCTTTCGCGGGGGGTGGGCGGAAAGGGGCCGGCGGCACCGGTTCTAGCACCACTCGCGGGCAAGAGTCCTGCGGAGGCTAAAGCCGCCTGATCGCCGGCGCAAACCGCGGCTCCGGCGCCCGGGCGATCGCCGGCAGCGCCTCCTCGACGCGGGCGACCACCTGGAACATGTCGCGGAACCCGGGCTGCGCGTAGCGGCGAGCGACCATGCGGTCGATGAGGACGAGCAATGGGCGCCAATAGTCGCCGAGGCTGACGATCACCACCGGCTTGTCATGCAGGCCAAGGAGCTTCCAGGTCAGGATCTCGAAGGTTTCGTCGAGCGTGCCGGGGCCGCCGGGAAGAATGACGAACCCGTCGGCGCGTCGGAACATGGTTTCCTTGCGCGCATGCATGCTGTCGACCACCACCAGCTCGCTCACCCGCCCGTGCCCGACCTCGGCCTTGATCAGGTGCTCGGGGATGATGCCGGTGACCCGGCCGCCGGCCTTGAGCGCCGCGTCGGCGATCACCCCCATGAGGCCGACCCGGCCGCCCCCGAAGACCAGCTCGATGCCGGCGCCGGCGATGAGCTGGCCCAGCCTCGCCGCCGCTTGGCGATGGCTTTTGGGCCCGCGGTTGGATGACCCGCAATAGACGCATATCGACTTCGCGACCGTCATGGGCGTTCCCAACGCTCGCCCGATCCCGCCACCACGCTAAAGCGATTCGCCCGCCCTTGCCACACAATGGCTTGATGGTAATATCGACAACGGAATAAAACACGCCGCCGGCGTGTATGTTTCCATGGCACGGCATTCCGCGTGCGGCTTTTTAGTGGGGGAAATCGCGATGAGAAAGATGACGGGTCTTGGGCTGGCGGCGTTGGGGCTGGCGGCGGCGCTGGCGGTGGCCGAGGCGCAGACCAACGTGGCCCAGCAGATCGACGATCGCCAGACTGTGATGAAGAGTCAGGGAGGCGCGATGCGCGGGCTCACCCCGATCATGCGCGGCGAGCAGCCATGGAACGCCGCGACCGTGCTGCAGCACGTCACGACGCTGAACACTACCTCCAAGAGAATCCCCAGCCTGTTCCCCGAGGGCACCGGGCCCGACAAGGGCACGACCAACGCCTTGCCGCAGATTTGGCAGAAATGGGCGGATTTCCAGGCGGCGGCCAAGAGACTCGAGGACACGAGCGCGCGGCTGATACAGATCGCCCAGGCCAATGACGAAGCCGGGTTCAAGGCCGCTTGGCCGACCCTCGGCCAGGCGTGCGGCGGCTGCCACGAACCGTTCCGCAAGCCGCCGCAATAGCCCGGACGGCGCCACCGGGGGCCTAAAGCGCCCCCGGGGCGCACCGCCTCGCGGGGTCGGGGTGCAGGCTGGTGCCACCCCGGCCGCGCGGGTCGGGGCCACGGCTTGGGCGGCCGGCTGCTTGCTGCTCGCCGTCGTCGGGCTCGGCGCGCCGGCGTTCGCGCAGGCGAGCGATGCCGAGGCGATCCGCCGCGGCGAATACATATTCCAGGCCGGCGGCTGCGGCGGCTGCCACACCGACGTCAAGAACAACGGGCCGCCTTTTGCCGGCCGGCGGGCGATGAAAACACCCTTCGGCACCTTTTACAGCCCCAACATCACCCCCGACCTTGAGCACGGCATCGGCCGGTGGAGCGAGGCGGACTTCATCCGCGCCCTGCGCGCCGGCGTGCGCCCGGACGGCGCGCACTATTTCCCGGCCTTTCCCTATACCTCGTTCACCCGCATCGCCGACGCCGACCTCAAGGACTTGAAGGCCTATATCTTCTCGCTGCCGCCGGTGGCCCAATCCAACCGGCCCCACGACGTGGGGTTTCCGTTCCACCTGCGCTTCCTGCAATTCTTCTGGAAGTGGCTGTTCTTCACGCCCGGCCCGTTGCGGCCGCAGCCCGCCAAATCCGCCGAATCGAACCGCGGCGCCTACTTGGTCGAAGCGCTGGGACATTGCGGGGAATGCCATACCCCGCGCAACTTCCTCGGCGGCATGACAGCGAGCCTCGCCTTTGCCGGGACCCGTACCGGGCCGGAAGGCGAAAAAATACCCAACATCACGCCCGACCCCGACACCGGCATCGGCCAATGGAGCCCCGGCGATTTGACCGACCTCTTCAAAATGGGGATGAAAGTGGATGGCGACTTCGTGGCCGGGGGCATGGCCGAAGTGGTCCGCAACACCACGAGCAAGCTGACCGATGCCGATCTCAAGGCGATGATAGCGTATTTGCGCGCCCTGCCGCCGATCCGCAACGACGTCCAGTCGAAGCCCCGCTGAGCGTACCCAACAGCCGCCGTTGCATTCGCACGGCGGCCGGGTCTATCGTTGGGGTGTACCCGAAATTCGATTCGGGGCTCAAGGCAGATGAAGCGTCCGCTCGTCATCGGCCTGTTTGGGTTGGCGTTGGCGCTGGCTGGCGCCTTCGGAGCCTTTCTGCTGTTCCGCGCCGAAGCGCCGACCGTCGAGGTCGCCGGGCCGGCGCCGGCCACCGCGCTGTGGGCTGGGCCCGTTCCCGGTTCTCCGGCTGACGAGCCGGCGCGGGTCGAAGGGCCGAAGGTCGCGCCGAGCTTCGATGTCGTGCGCGTCAATCCGGCCGGCGATGCGGTGATGGCCGGGCGCGCGGCGCCCAACACCATCGTCGTGATCCTCGACGGCGAGCGCGAGCTCGGCCGCGTCACCACCGACTCTCGCGGCGAATGGGTCTTCCTGCCGCCGGTGCCGCTCGCGCCGGGGGGGCGCGAACTCGGCCTCATGGTCGAAACGGCCAAGGGCCCGCCGGTGCGCTTGGAGCAGGTCGTAGTGGTGGCGGTCCCCGAGCGCGGCAAGGACTTGCTCGCTCAGCCGGCGGGCGCGCCGGTGCCGCCGCTGGTGGTGATCACGCCGCGACAGCCGCCCAGCGGACAACAGCCGGCTGCGCAGGCGCCGGCTGCGCAAACGGCCCCAACGCCCCGGCCGACCGAGAAGACCGGCAGCGTCGTCTTGCAGAGGCCGCAATCGAGCCCCGCGCCCGCAGCGCGCGTGACCCTCGATGTGATCGATTACGATGACACGGGCAACGTCGTCCTTTCGGGCCGCGCGCCGCCGGGCGCGGGTGTCGAGGTCTATCTCGACAACCGACCTTTGGGACGAGCGAGCGACGCCGAGCCCGGCCGCTGGAGTCTGACACCGGCCGTGCCTGTGCCGCCCGGCTTGTACACCTTGCGGGTCGACGAGGTGACACCAGAGGGCCGGGTCGTTTCACGCATCGAGACCGCGTTCGCACGCGCCGATGTGCCGCCGGAGGCGGTGTGGGAGTCAGCGGTGATCGTCCAATACGGCAACAGCCTGTGGCGCATTGCCCGGCGCACCTATGGCGCCGGCATCCGCTACACGGTGATTTACGAGGCTAATCGCGACCTCATCCGCGACCCGAACCTGATCTATCCGGGGCAAATTTTCAGCCTGCCGGAGACCAATTGAGGCGCTTTGGGGCGGTCGGCGGCAATCGAGGCGGCGCAGCGGGGAAACGCATCGGCCAGGATCCGCCCGAGGCGTTCGAGATGCGGCTTGATGGCGATGAGGAATTCGACGATGCCAGTCACCACCGTGATCGGGGTCACGGGCTCGGGGATTTCGACCGCGGCGTCGATGCGGATGGTCTGAGCCTCGTCGAGCGCGATTCGCCCGGTCGGCGGGCCCCCGGCGGCGATGAGGTCGAGAATGGCGCGGCGCGCGGGGATCGATTCGGCGGTGAACGGAAGCGGTCCCAGCTCGGCGGCGATGACCAGATCCAAGCGGCTGGTTCCGATCTTCCCGGTGGCGGTGAACGTCGCGCCGCCGAATTCGAAGCCGAATGAAATCCGCTCGCGGGGCGTGCGCGTCACGTTGCCATCGGCGTCCACCTGGATGGCGTTGAAGGGCAGCGGGATCGGCTGGCGACCGAGGAGGTCGACCGCACCCCGTGCCCGGCTTCCAACTTGCGCCTCGGTGGTCAAGGGCGGCACCGCTCGGGTCAAGGAATTGGGGCCACGACCCGCCGATTGAAACCCATCGGCTTTAACAAAGGGTGAAGTACGCTTTAAGGCCGGCGGCGCCGAATTCCCTAACTTTCGACCTGCCGGGGAGGGTAATATGAGCCTCGGGCCGCGCTTCCCAAACAACTTTAATACTACATCTCAACTCTATGTTAGAACTTATAAAATCATATCTCGCGCCGATCCACAAATCGGGCTGGCCGTTCGTTGCCGCCGGGCTTGCGCTGGCGGTCATCGGGGGCCTGGCATGGTCGTTTCTGGGTTGGCTGGGCGCGCTCGGCGCGGCTTGGCTCGCCTATTTCTTTCGCGATCCGGAGCGGGTGACGCCGACGCGCCCCGGCCTCGTGGTCAGCCCGGCCGACGGCCGCATCCTCATGATCCGGCGCGTGCCCGCGCCCCCGGAACTCGGCATGGGCAAGATAGCGCTTGCCCGCATCAGCATTTTCCTTAGCATCTTCGACGTGCATGTGAACCGGATACCGGCGGACGGGGTCGTGGAGGCGATGAATTACCGGCCGGGCAAATTCGTCAATGCCGCATTCGACAAGGCGAGCGAGGACAACGAACGCATGTCGGTGCGCGTCAAGTTGGCAGATGGTCGCGAACTGGCGGTCGTCCAGATCGCCGGCTTGCTGGCGCGCCGGATCGTGTGCGAGCTTGCGCCCGGCCAAGCGGTGCGGGCGGGGGCGTGCTACGGCATGATCCGCTTCGGCAGCCGCGTCGACGTCTACCTCCCCGAGGGTGTCGAACCCCTGGTGGTCGAGGGCCAGCGGGCGGTCGGCGGCGAGACCGTGCTGGCCGACCTGGCCTCGGCCGAAGGGCCCCGCGAAGGCGAGGTGCGCTGATGTTCCGCCGCTTCCCGCGCCGGAAGCGGCCCCGTTTCCGGCGACCGCGGTTGCGCCGCGATCACATGAATCGGCTCATTCCCAACGTGCTCACGGTCGGCGCGTTGTGCGCGGGCTTGACCGCGATCCGCTTCGCTCTGGTCGAGCGCTGGGATCTCGCGGTCATCGCCATCATTGCCGCCGCCGTCCTCGACGGCCTCGACGGGCGCTTGGCGCGGCTCCTGGGCGGGACCTCGAAGTTCGGTGCCGAGCTCGACTCGCTCGCCGATTTCGTCAGTTTCGGCGTGGCGCCCGGGGTGGTGCTCTACATGTGGACGCTGCACCAATTCGGCGGCGTTGGGTGGGCGCTCGTGCTGTTGTTCGCCGTTTGCTGCGCGCTCAGGCTGGCGCGCTTCAACACCGCGCTCGGTGATCCCAACCCGCCGCCGTGGGCCGGCCGTTATTTTACCGGCGTGCCGGCCCCGGCCGCGGCGGGGGTCGTCATCCTGCCACCGATGCTGACCTTCGAGCTCGGGCCCGGATATTTCGACCGCCCGCTGGTGAGCGCGGTCACCATCGTCGCGGTCGCGCTCTTGATGATCAGCCGCCTGCCCACGTTCGCGGCCAAAGCGATCCGCGTGCCCCCGGACCTGATGCTTCCGACGCTGCTGTTCGCGGGCCTGCTTGTGGCGGCGCTGGCCAGCGCACCGTGGGCGACCTTCATTTGCATCGGCGTTGTCTATCTCGCCAGCATCCCGGTCTCGGTGTGGATGCAGGCCAAGGAGCGGCGGCGGGTGGCGGCGGCGCCCATGCCGGCGCCGGCGCTTCCGGCCGCGGGCCTGGTCCCCATGCCGACCCCGGTGCCGGGCGAGGCCAAGACCGAGCATTAATTGATTCTCGCCGGTAACGCCGGCGCCGCTTCCGAGTAGACTCCTAGCACCATCCGGTCGCGCTTGTTCTCATCCTCGCCCCCGCTCGCCGCCTTGAAGCGCCGCTGGCTCGCGCTGGGCGGCAACAGGCGGGGCATCCTGCTGATCCTTTGCGACAACGTGCTGGTCAGCGCCATGTTCGTGCTGGTCAAGGTCCTGGGCGGCCGCTACGACGCCTTCGAGATCGCCTTCTTCCGCAGCGTCATCGGGCTGGCCGTGCTGGTGCCGCTCTTGGTCCGGTTCGGGCCGATCGCGTTCAGGACCCGGCGCCTGCCCATGCATGTCATGCGCGGCGTCTTCAGCGTCGGCGGCCTGGTCACCGGCTACTACACCTTGATCGAGCTGCCGCTCGCCGATGCGACCGCCATCAGCTTCGCCCGGCCGCTGATCATGACGGTGCTCGCCGTGCTGTTCCTCGCCGAGATCGTTCGCTGGCGGCGCTGGAGCGCGGTCGCGGTCGGGTTCGTGGGCGTGCTCGTCATGGTTCGCCCGGGCCTGGCGGGCTTCCATCCGGCGATGGTGGTGGGGCTGGCGAGTGCTGCGCTCGCCTGCGGCTCGGCGGTCGCGGTCAAGAAGCTCACCGAGACCGAGACCACGGCGGCCCTCATGTTCTATTCCGCAGTCTCGATGCTGGTGTTCACCGCGCCGCCGGCGGCCCTGGTCTGGCGCACGCCGCCCGCCGCGGACCTAGGGTCGCTGCTGGTGATCGGCCTGTTGGGCGCCGCCGGCCAGTTCTGTTTCGTGCGCGCCTATGTCGAGGGATCGGCGGCGGTGCTGGCGCCGTTCGACTACTCGCGCCTCATATTCGCGACCGCGCTCGGCTTGGCACTGTTCGGCGAGCTGCCGGGCCCGTGGACGCTGATCGGGGCGGGGATCATCGTCGCCAGCACGCTCTACATCACGCGGCGCGAAGCGCGGCTCGATCGCCTGGCGCCGCCGCGCGGCCCGGCGCCGGGATGAGAGCAGGCGTGGGGCGGCGGGCGGTTCCGCTGCGGCCCGATCCCGCAGCGCACATGAGCGAAGATGGGCCCGCATTTGCCGGTGGTTGCGGAGGATTCGAGCGAGCAAGGTGAAGGTCCTCGGGTCGAAGCCCGCCGCGGCAGGGTAATGCGCGCGCCGCACGGCTCCCACGCCCAAGCGCCGCCGTCTCAGGCTTGCACTTGGGCGTGGCGCTCGGGCACGGCGCTCAGCGCGGCGCCGAGCTTGCGGCGCGCATGCCAGAGGTCGTAGGCCACCTGCATGCGCATCCAGATATCCGGGCCGTCGCCGCAGAACCGGCCGAGCTTGAGCGCCATCTCGGACGAGATCGATACGCGCTCGGCTAGGATCTGGTGCAGCCCCTGGCGCGAGATTCCGAGATCGCGCGCCGCCTGTGCCACGCTGATCCGCAGCGCGGGGAGCACGTCCTCCCGGAGGATCGCGCCGGGATGCGTCGGCGGCCTATTCGGCCGGCGGGCGGGGTAGGTCGTCATCGTGGTTGCCCTCTCGTCATCATCATCGTTGCGGCGCCGGCTGAGCGCGCCGGCCGTGCCCGGCGATCGCCGTCAACGCCACCTTGGCCATCCTTGGCCGTGGCGTCCCCTAGGGGATTCGAACCCCTGTTACCGCCGTGAAAGGGCGATGTCCTGGGCCTCTAGACGAAGGGGACGGCGCGAGACGCGGGCTTGCGGGCGGGCGGGCCGAAATGCGCGCCATGGTCTAGACGGCCCTGGCGGCGAAATCAAGCCAGCCGGCGGCCTATCAATCGTGCGTGATCGTGTGGCGCCTCGACGGCCGGACGGGTTATACTGGTTCGACATCGGCACAGGGAGACGAAACCATGGGTCGTTTGCACCGTCTTTTCGCGGCCGGCCTGATCGGCGCCGCGCTCGCCAGCCCACCGGCATCGGCCTTCCTGGGCGGCGCGGACGTCAAGGATACGCGTCTCGTGCAGGCTGAGAAACTGGTCAAGGACAAGGACTACGCCAAGGCGATCCCGCTGCTCGAGCAAGTGATCATGGCCAACCCGCGCGACGCCGACGCCAACAATTATCTCGGCTACAGCCACCGCAAGCTCGGCCGCATGGACCAGGCGCGCGACTATTACCTGGCAGCGCTCCGGCTCGAGCCCAACCACAGGGGGGCCAACGAGTACCTGGGCGAGCTCTACCTCGAGATGAACGACCTGCCGAAGGCCGAGGAGCGCCTCGCCGTCCTCGCCCGCGCTTGCCAATCGCGCTGCGAGGAGTATCGCGACCTCAAGCAGGCGGTCGACGCCTTCAAGGCCGGCAAGCCGCGGAGCTGAACGGCCCGGCGCCGCACTCGCTCGCCCGGCGCGCTTGCCTGGGGCGCGCTTAGCCGGTGGGCAAGTCGGCCGCCCGCTCGATCACCCGGATCGACAGCGGTTCCTCGCGCCCGCGGATCTCCACGCGGCGCTCGGGGAAACGCGACAGATCGAGCCCGGCCCTCGCCGCGACCGCCTCCGAGACCACGAGCTGGACGCCGAAATCCTTGGTCAGCGCCTCGAGCCGGCTCGCCGTGTTGACGGCGTCCCCGATCGCCGTCAGCGACACCGCGCGCGCATAGCCCATCTCGCCGACGATCGCCCGCCCGACATGGATGCCGATGCCGATGCGCAATGGGCTCTCGAGGTCGTGGGCCAGCGTCCGGTTGAGCGCCTCGAGCGCCGCCGACATCCCGCGCGCGGCATCGAGCGCCTTCCAGCATCCCAAGCCGGCATCCTCATCGACGCCGAACAGCGCCATGACCCCGTCGCCGATGAACTTGTCGATCTCGCCCCCGGCGCGCACGACCTCCTGGCCCATGGCGGCGAAATAGCGGTTCAAGATGAACACCACGTCGTAGGGCAGCTTGTTCTCGGACAGCCTGGTGAAGGCTCGGATGTCGGCAAACAGGATGGCGATTTCCTTCTCCTTGCCTTGCGCGTGCTCAGGGCGGCGATGCCCGTCCTTGGCGCTGGCGCTGGGGGGAAGGAGGGGGGTGACGGCGAGGTCCTGGCGCGGCCGGATCTGGCAGGCCAGCCGAACGTTGGGCGCGGCGCTCACCCGCTTGAGCACGGCAAGCTCGCCCGCCGAAGGCGGCGGCAGCGTCTCGAGCCCCTGGTTGACCCGCACCCGGCAGGTCGAGCAGCGGCCCCGGCCACCGCACACCGAGGCATGGGGAATGCCATGCAGCCGGCTCGCCTCGAGGACCGACAGGCCGGTCGCGACCTCGATCTGGCGCCCGCCCGGATAGGTGATGCGCACCAGCCCCCGGCGCCGCTCGAGGTACTCGCGCCCGGCCCGGGCGGCGAACGCCGCCGCGAGGAAGGCGGCGAAGACGACGTAGACCCACTCTTTGGCCCGCTCGAGCTCGCGCACCGCCTCCGCGCCCGGAAAACCGATCTCGGTGAGCGCGCGCCGCAGCCACGCCGGATCGCTCGCCAGCCGCGAGACTTCGCGGCCGGCCTCGGCGAAGCCTAAGAGCGCGAGGACCGGGACGAGGAGCGCGCCGGCGTAGAGCAGGGGTTGCCAAGCCGGGTACCACGGCTTCAAGCGCAACCAGTAATGGAGGCCGAAGCACCCGTGCACCCAGGCGACGACGAGCGCCGCGACCTGGAGCGCGCCCTTGGCCGGCACGAAATACCACAGCACAAGCAGGACGTAAGCGTACGAATCGACGACGTCGTGAAATTCGGCCGCGACGCGGTTCCCGATCACGTGTTCGGCCAGCAGCGGCACGATCGACAGGCCCAAGACGAGCTGCGCGGCCTCGCCCGGCGGCATGTCGCGCAGCCGCTTGCGCTGATAGATCGCCCACAGCGCGAGCAGGAAATGGATCGAAAGGGCGCCGTAGAGCAGCAGCGTCGAGACCGGATTGCGCCACACCCAAAGGAACCACAGCCGGCCGGCCTCCATGGCTTCGAGCGAGACGAGGCCCAGCGCGTGATTGAGGAGATGGGAGGCGACGAAGGAGATAAGGACCAGCCCGGTCGCCAGCCGCAGCCGGCGCACCAGGAACGGAACCTGTTGGCACGAAAGCAAAGCCCCCTCAGCGGCGGGCCGGCGGACAGGGAGCGCAGGGCGTCATCGCCGCCTCAAGGCTCGACCTTGGCCGCCGCCGCGAGCGCCTTGCCGAGCGCCTCGAAGGGCAGGAGCACGCAGTCGTAGCGGCTCTTGTAGCCGCGCACGGGAACGAAGATCCCGAGCTCGGCCCACGGACCGCCGGGCGGCGGCAGCCCGTCGCGGAGCATGCCGGCGGCCGCCTGTTTCGCCGCAGCGACATCTTGGGCGCGCTCGCCCGGCGCCGCGGCGGCGATCACCGCCGCCGCGGCCTGGCAGAGCGCGCAGCCGCGCACCCTTGCGGCAAGCTCGGCGATGCGCTCGCCGTCGAGCTTGAGGTCGACGCTGACGCGGTCGCCGCACAGCGGGTTGTCGACCATGACGCTGGCATCGCTGGCGGAAAGATGGCGATTGACGGCGGCGCGGGCCCGCTCGAGGATGGCCTGGTGGTAGGGTCCCTCGCTCATCCACTGCGCCCCCAGTCACGGGTCCGCGACGGCGAACGTCATACCGTGACCTTCCGCGCGTCGGCGGGCAAGGCGGCGAGCGCCTCGGGCGTGTCGATATCGATGAGCACCCCGTCATCCGCCATCTCGACCCTCGCGACCTCGCTGGCATGCCCGCCGATGAGGCCGTGCGCGCCGCGGTCCCCCATCAGCGCCTTGAGCTCGGGAAAATACCGCGCCGCCCACAGGATCGGATTGCCGCGCTTGCCCTGGAAGGTCGGAACGCAAATGGCGCGGCCTTGCTCGGGATCGAAGGCGGCGATCAGCCGGTCGAGATGCACGGCCGTGACCAGCGGCATGTCGGCGAGCACGAACAAGGCGCCGTCGATGTCCGGACCGAGGGCGGCGAGCCCCGCCTTGATCGACGAGCTCAAGCCCGTGGCATGGTCCGGGTTGTCGACGATCACGACCGGGCGGGCGGCGAGCGCCGCGCGGATCCGTTCCGCCTCGTGGCCGGTGACGACGACGACCGGCCGGGCTCGCGAGCCGAGTGCCGCATCGAGCGCGCGCTCGACCAGGCGCCCGCCACCCAATTCGGCGAGCAGCTTATTAGCGGGCGCCATGCGCGATGAACGCCCGGCGGCCAGTACGATCGCGGCGACCCGCGGCGCCCGCGCCGGCGTCGCAGCGGGCGCGGGCGCGGCGGGTGCCGGCGCCGCCACTTTTCGCGGCAGCGGGCGCGAGGGAATTTCGGTCAAGAGGCCGCCCGCGCCCATGCCCATGATGTCGCGCCGGCTCACCGCCAGGCCGGCCAACAGACGCTGCAAGACCCAGTCGAAGCCGTTGAGCTTGGGCGAGCGCGCGCAGCCGGGCAGCCCGATCACCGCTAGGGGGCCGATCCGGCCCACCAACAACAGGTTGCCCGGGTCGACCGGCATGCCGAAATGCGTCACCTCGCCGCCGCCTGCCACGATCGCCGCCGGGATGACGTCGCGCCGATCGACGATCGCCGAGGCGCCGAGCACCAGGATCGGATCGCAGCCGCGGCCCTTAAGCTCGGCGATCGCGGCCGCGAGCTCGGCCCTCGCATGGCCGCAAACGAGCTCGCCCGCAAGCTCGCTGCCCAGCGCCTCGACCCGCGCGCGGGTGGTGGCGACGGTGCCTTCGAGCACGCCCGGCTTGGTCGCCGGCAGACGGGTCTGGACAAGGCCGACGCGCGCGCGCCGGAACGGCGCGACCCGGACCAGTGGGCTGCCTTCGCCGGATATGGCCGCGCAGCGGGCGAGCGCCGCGCGCGGCGCGGCGAACGGGATGATCTTGATCGTCGCTACCATCTGCCGCTTGTCGACCAGCGCGAAGGGCGGCAGCGTGGCGACGGTGATCGCTTCGTCGACCCCATTGAGGCGATCGAGGCGTGGGGCGTCGACGAGCGCCAGGCCGTGCGTCGCGGCGAACAAGTTGCAGCGGCCGGTGAAGGCGCGGCTGGCCACCAGGTTGTCGCCGGCGATGGCGGCCGCGATTTCGGCGGCGGCCTTGTCCTCGGCGACGTCGTCGGCTTCGAGCCGTGCCGCCATCACGCTGGCACGTCCCGCCTGCCCGAGGCGCTTGATGTCCTCGGCTGACAATACGCGGCCCTTCTTGAAGGCGAGACCGCCTTCGGAAACGCCGTGGGCGAGGATGGCGCCTTCCGCCTCCGCGACCGGGATTTCGTCGAACTTCACGGCGCCACCGCCCGGCGCCGGACCTGCGTGATCTCGGCCATGATCGACACCGCGATCTCGGCCGGCGACAGGGCGCCGATCGCCAGGCCGACGGGTCCGTGGATGCGGTTGAGCTCGGCCGCGGGCAACCCGCGCGCCTGCAGGCGCGCGAGGCGCTGGGCGTGGGTCTTGCGGCTGCCCAGCGCGCCGATATAGAAGGCCGGCGAATTGAGCGCCGCCGCCAGCGCCGGGTCGTCAAGCTTGGGGTCGTGGGTCAAGGTGACCACGGCGGTGCGCGCATCGGGCCGCAAGCGCGCCAGCGCCTCGTCGGGCCATTCCGAGGTGACCTCGAAACCGACGAAGCGCTCCGCGGCGCCGAAGGCGCGGCGCGGATCGATGAGCGCGACGCCGTAGCCCGCGATCTCGCCGAGGCGGGCGAGCGGCTGGGCGATATGCACCGCGCCCACCAGGATGAGCCGCGGCGGCGGATTGAAGGGCTGGACGAAGACCGGGCCCGAGGGCGAAGGCAGCGTCGTGCAGTTATCCCGCTTCAACGCCTCGCGCATGGCGGCGACCAAGTCGGCCGCGACGGCAAGCTCGCCGCCGGTCCCCTCGCCATAGACCAGGAGCTGGGCGCCGGAGCCGAGGTCGGTGGCGAGCGCCACCGGCCTGCCGGCGGCGCGCGCGGCGAGCAAATCGTCGAGGATGGCGCGGTTCATTCCAGCCGCTCGACGTAGACCTGGACCTTGCCGCCGCACGCCAGCCCCACCTCCCAGGCCTGCTCGTTGGTGACGCCGAAATCGAGTACGCGCGGGCGGCCGTCGGCGATCACCTCGAGGGCTTCCTGGATCACCGCGCCCTCGATGCAGCCGCCCGACACCGAGCCGATGAACGCGCCGGCCTCCTCGACCGCGAGCTGGCTGCCGACCGGCCGCGGCGAGGAGCCCCAGGTCGAGACCACGGTGGCCAGGGCCACGCCCTTGCCCGACCGCCGCCAGTTTGCGGCTTCGGCCAAGATGTCTTCGCTCATTTAAGCCCATTCTCCCACAACTGGGCGGCTGGCAGGCGGCGCGGCGAGGCGCCGCTCAGGGCCTCGGCCAGCCGCTCGAAGCTGTCGAGGTTGTGGGCCGGCCGGAACTCGTCGACGTGGGGCAGGATCGCCCGCATGCCCAATGATTTGGGCTCGAAGGAGGCATAGCGCAACAGGGGATTGAGCCAAATCAGCCGGCGGCAGGATTTGTGCAGGCGCTCGACCTCGCGCGCCAGCCCCGCGCCGGCGTCGCGGTCGAGGCCGTCGCTGATGAACAGCACGATGGCGTTCTGGCCCAGCACGCGCCGCGCCCAGCGCAAATTGAATTCGGACAGGCACTTGCCGATCCGCGTCCCGCCTGCCCAATCGGCCACCGCGCCGGCCACCCGGGCGAGCGCCAAATCGACATCCCGGTGCCGGAGAGAGCGCGTGACATTGGTCAAGCGCGTGCCGAACAGAAACACCTGGACCCGCTCGCGGTGGTTGGCGAGCGTGTGGAGGAAATACAGGAACATGCGCGAATAGCGCTCCATCGAGCCGGAGATGTCGCACAGCACGACGAGCGGCGGCGGCCGGGTCCTGGGCGTGCGGAAGCGAAGCGCGATCACGTCGCCGCCGGCGCGCAAGGTCGCCCGCAGTGTCGCCCGGAGATCGGCGCACGAACCCCTGTCGTCGGGCTTGAGCCGGCGGGTCTTGAGCCGCAGGAGCGACAGGTCGATGCGGGCCATCGCACGCCTGGCGGCGGCGATTTCATCCGCCGACATGTCCTCGAAATCCTTGGTCTGCAGGCGCTCGCGATCGGACCACGTAAGGGCCGCGTCGACGGTCTCCTCCTTGCCCGCGGGCGGCGTGCGCGGCCGGGCGGCGCCGGCCTTGAGGGCCTCGGCCAGCCGCCGGCTCAAGGGCGGCTTGGCCGGCTCGGCCGCGCCCAGCGCCTGTGGCAACAGCAGCGACATCATGCGCTCGAGGAGATGCGGATCGCGCCAGAACAACCGGAAGGCCTGGTCGAACAGCTCGCGCTGGTCGCGGCGATTGACGAACACCGCGTGCAACGTCCAATAGAAATCCGATCGATCGGCGAGACCCACGGCACCGACCGCGCGCACCGCCTCGAGCACTCTTCCAGGGCCGATCGGCAGCCCGGCGCCGCGCAGCGCGCGGCCGAAATGCATGAGATTGCCGACCAGGGCGCCGCCGGCGTCGGCTTGCCGCGGCGCGAGGGTCATGTCGCGGCCGGCGCGACCGCCAGCTCGGCCTGGGTCTGGGCGAGCAGCCGCGCCGCCTCCGGTCCCTGGATGCGGCCAATATCGTCCTGGTACTTGAGCAGCGCGCCGAGCGTGTTGTTGATCGTCTCCGGGTCGAGCGTCAAGCGGTCGAGCTGGACGAGCGCATTGGTCCAGTCGATAGTCTCCGCCACGCCGGGCAGCTTGTACAGGTCGACCCCGCGCAGCTTCTGGACGAAGCCGACGACTTGGCGGCTGAGCTCGACGCCGGCGCCCGGGGCCTTCAGGCGCAGGATCTCGAGCTCGCGCGCCGCATCGGGATAATCGACCCAATAGTAGAAGCAGCGGCGCTTGAGCGCGTCATGAATCTCGCGCGTCCGGTTCGAGGTGATGACCGCGATCGGCGGCGCCGGCGCCTTGATGGTGCCGAGCTCCGGGATGGTGATCTGGTAGTCGCTCAAGACTTCCAGGAGATAGGCCTCGAACGGCTCGTCGACGCGGTCGAGCTCGTCGATCAGCAACACCGGCGCTCCGGCGGGATCGGGCGAGAGCGCCTGCAACAGCGGCCGGCGAATGAGGAAGCGGTCGGAAAAGATTTCCTCATCGAGGGTCTGGCGGCTCGAGCTGGCCGCCTCGGCGAGGCGGATCTCGATCATCTGGCGCGAATAATTCCACTCGTAGACCGCCGAGGCGACGTCGAGCCCCTCGTAGCATTGCAGCCGGATGAGGCGCCGGCCGAGCGCGGCGGCGAGGACCTTGGCGATCTCGGTCTTGCCGACTCCGGCCTCGCCCTCGACGAACAGCGGCCGCTCGAGCCGCAGGGCCAGGAACACGGCCGTCGCCAGGGAGCGGTCGGCGACGTAATCGCCGGCCTTTAAGAGCTCGAGCGCGGCATCGACCGAGGTCGGAAGCGGCGCAGGCACGGACGCGATTCTTACCCCCCCGCCGCCTTGACCGCGCGTTGCGCCATGACGCCGACGAGATGGGCGCGATATTCGGCCGAGGCGTGGATGTCGGAATTGAGGCCCTTCGCCGGCACCCTGATGTCCTTGATGGCGTCCGCGGCCCATCGCTTGGCGAGCGCGGCCTCCATCTCCTTGACCCGGAAGACGCACGGGCCCGCGCCGGTGACCGCGACGCGGACTCCGGCCGCGCCTTTGGCGACCATCACGCCGACCACGGCGTAGCGCGAGGCCGGGTTGGGGAATTTGGCATACGCGGCCCGTTCCGGCACCGGGAAGCTCACCGCGGTGACGATCTCGCCGGGCTTGAGCGCGGTCTCGAACAGCCCCTTGAAGAAGTCGTCGGCGGCGATCGTGCGCTGGTTGGTGACGATGGACGCCCCGAGCCCAACGACGGCGGCCGGGTAATCGGAGGCCGGGTCGCTGTTGGCGATCGATCCGCCGATGGTCCCGCGGTTGCGGACCTGCGGGTCGCCGATACTTTCGGCGAGATGCGCGAGGGCCGGAATCGCGCCGGCGACCTCCTTGGAGGCCGCCACCTCGGCGTGCGGCGTCGTCGCGCCGATCGTCACCTTGGCGCTGTCGACCTTGATGCCGCGCAGCTCGGCGACGGCGCCGAGATCGACGATCGCGGCCGGCTTGGCCAGGCGCTGCTTCAAGGTCGGGATCAGGGTCTGGCCGCCGGCCATCGCTTTGTTCTCGGACGACGCCTTGAGGAGCCGCGCCGCTTCGGCGAGGCTCGTGGGACGGTGATAGGCGAAGTCGTACATCGGTTTGCTCCCTATTCGGCCGCTTTCGCGGACGCGCTTCGGATGGTCTGCCAGACCTTTTGCGGCGTGGCCGGCATCTCGAGGTGGCGCACGCCGAGATGGGCCAGCGCGTCGACGACCGCGTTGATGATGGCGGGCGGCGAGCCGATCGATCCGACCTCCCCGCAGCCCTTGACGCCGAGCGGGTTGTGGGCGCACAGCGTGACGTGGGTCGAGACGCCGATCGGCGGGGTGTTGTCCGCCCGCGGCATGCAGTAATCGAGATACGACCCGGTCAGGAGCTGGCCGTTGGCGTCGTAGACGCAGCCCTCGAGCAGCGCCTGGCCGATGCCTTGCGCCACGCCGCCCTGGACCTGGCCCTCGACGATCATCGGGTTGATGACCCGGCCGACATCGTCGGCGGCGGTGAACTTCGCCACGCTGGTGACGCCGGTGTCGGGATCGATCTCGACCTCGGCGATATGGCAGCCGGCCGGGAAGGTGAAGTTCTTGGGATCGTAGAAGGCCGTCTCGTCGAGCCCCGGTTCGAGGACGTCGAGCGGGTAGTTGTGCGGCACGTAGGCGGTCAGCGCGACCTCGCCGAACGCCTTGGCTCGATCGGTGCCGGCGACGGTGAACTTGCCGTCCTTGAACTCGATGTCGGCGGCCGCGGCTTCGAGGAGATGGGCGGCGATCTTCTTGCCCTTGTCGATGATCTTGTCGAGCGCCTTGTAAATCGCCGTGCCGCCGACGGCGAGCGAGCGCGACCCGTAAGTCCCCATGCCGAACGGGATCTTGGCGGTGTCGCCGTGGACGATGTCCACATTGTCGATCGGGATGCCGAGGCGGTCGGCGACGATCTGGGCGAAGGTGGTCTCGTGCCCCTGGCCGTGGCTGTGGTTGCCGGTGAACACCGTGACGCTGCCGGTCGGGTGGACGCGCACGTTGCCGACCTCGTAGAGCCCGGCCCTGGCGCCGAGCGCGCCGGCGATGTTCGAAGGCGCGATGCCGCATGCCTCGATATATGTGGAAATGCCGATGCCGCGCAGCTTGCCCGCCTTGCGCGCCGCCGCCCGCCTCGCCTCGAACCCCGCCCAGTCGGCGGCCTTGAGCGCCTGGTCCAGAGTCGCGTGGTAGTTGCCGGAGTCGTATTGGAGGGCCACCGGCGTCTGGTAGGGGAACTGGTCGGGCCGGATGAAATTGCGGCGGCGGATGTCGACGCGGTCGATCTTCATCTCGCGCGCGGCGATGTCGATCAGGCGTTCGAGCAGGTACGTCGCCTCCGGCCGGCCGGCACCGCGATAGGCGTCGACCGGCACGGTGTTGGTGAACACCGCGCGCACCTCGGCGTAGATCGCGGGCGTCGTGTAGACGCCGGCCAAGAGCGTCGCATGGAGATAAGTGGGGACGCACGGCGCGAAGGTCGACAGATAGGCGCCCATGTTGGCCTTGGTCGCCACCTTGAGGGCGAGGAATTTGCCGTTCTTGTCGAGCCCCAGCTCGGCATGGGTGACGTGGTCGCGCCCGTGGGCGTCGGACATGAAGGACTCGGAGCGGTCGGCGGTCCACTTGACAGGCCGGCCGAGCTTGCCCGCGGCCCAGGTGACGATCGCCTCCTCGGCATAGTGGTAGATCTTCGACCCGAACCCGCCGCCGACATCGGGGGCGAACACCCGGAGTTTGTGCTCCGGGATGTGCAGCACGAAGGTGCCCATCAACAGGCGGATGACGTGCGGGTTCTGGCTCGTCGTATAGAGCGTGTAGTCGCCCGCACTCGGGTCGTAGTCGCCGATCGCCGCGCGCGGCTCGATGGCGTTGGGAATCAGGCGGTTGTTGACGAGGTCGAGCTTGGCGACGTGGTGCGCCTTCTTGAGCGCGGCCTCGACCGCCGCCGCGTCGCCGAGATGCCAGTCGAAGCAGGTGTTTCTCGGCGCCTCGTCCCAGACCAGCGCGGCGCCCGGCTTGACGGCGTCGGCGATCGAGGCGCACGCCGGCAACGGCTTGTAGTCGACATCGATGAGCTCGGAAGCGTCGCGGGCGGCGGCGCGGGTCCCGGCGATCACCACCGCGACCTGGTCGCCGACATGGCGCACGCGGTCGCTGACCAGCGGCGGATGCGGCGGCTCCTTCATCGGGCTGCCGTCCTTGCTCTTGATCCCCCAGCCGCAGGGCAGGCCGCCGATCTTGTCGGCCGCCATGTCGGGGCCGGTGAATACCGCGACCACACCGGGTGCCTTGCGCGCGCGGCCGACGTCGAGCCGGCCGATCCGCGCATGGGCGTGGGGCGAGCGCAGGATATGGGCGTAGAGCTGGCCCGGCCGGTCGATGTCGTCGACATACATGCCGCGCCCGGTCAGGAAGCGCCGGTCCTCCTTGCGGCGCACCGAAGCGCCGATGCCGTCGTCAGCCATGGCTTTACCTCCTTGCGCCGGCGGCCATCGCGGCCGCGCCGGCCTGGATTGCCTTGACGATATTGTGGTAGCCGGTGCAGCGGCAGAGATTGCCCTCGAGCCAGTCCCTGACTTCGCTCTCGCTCGGGCGGGGGTTGCGGGCGATCAGGTCGAGCGCGCTCATCACCATGCCGGGCGTGCAGAAGCCGCATTGCAGCCCGTGATTGTCGCGGAACGCCTCCTGCATCGGATGGAGCTTGCCGTCCGTGGCCAAGCCCTCGATGGTCGCCACCTTGGCGCCCTCGGCCTGGACCGCCAGCATGGTGCAGCTCTTGACCGAGCGGCCGTTGACATGCACGACGCAGGCGCCGCACTGGCTGGTGTCGCATCCGACATGGGTCCCGGTCAGCCCGAGGTTTTCGCGCAAGAGCTGGACCAGGAGCGTCCGGCTCTCGACCTCGACCGCAACGGGTTTTCCGTTCACCGTCATCGAAACTTTGGCCATGTGCATCTCCCTGGGATTGGCTGGCCGGTCGATTGCCCCCCGACCGGCGCCGAAACGCAGTCTCCACCGCCACGGCGCCGCCGTCAAGCGATCTGCGCCCCATCAGCCCCGCGCGAAGACGAACAGAAGCGCGGCGACGAGGGCAATGAGAAGCGGGATCCAAATTGCCGGTGCCAGGCGGAGCCCGGCCGGCACGAGAGCCGCCGCGACCGGTGTTTCGGCCGCGGCTTCGGCTACCGGCGCGAGAATCTCGGCGAAGCGGCCGAAGAATTCATCGGCGAGTTTCCTCGCCGTGGCGTCGACGAGGCGCTGGCCGAGCTGCGCGATCTTGCCGCCGACGGTCGCCTCGGCGCTGTAGCGCAGCACCGTGCCCTCGCCGTCGGGCGCCAGCTTGACCGCGGCGCGACCCCTGCCGAAGCCGGCCACGCCGCCTTGGCCCTCGCCGCTGATGGTGTAGCCGTTGGGAGGGTCGAGGTCGGCGAGCGTAACCTTGCCGCCGAATTTCGCCTGCATGGGGCCGATTCGGAGGACGACGTTGGCCGTGAACTCGGTCTCGGAGAGCTTCTCGATGGTCTCGCAGCCCGGGATGCAGCGCTTCAAGATCGCGGGGTCGTTGAGCCCCTGCCACACCGCTTCGCGGGCCGCCGCGATCCGGTATTCGCCGGTCATCTCCATGAGTGGCTCTCGGGAAAGCTGGTTAGAGGTTTCGAGACCATAACCGCCTCAGCCCCGCCGCTCAAGGCCATGCGAAAGTTGGCACTAGGCAAGGCCGATCCTTCCACAGTAAATTCCTTCCCCACTCTTGCCATCCGCGGTCGCGCCCCTGCACGGCGGGCCGGCAGGGGGCGAGAAAATCGGGGAGGCTCATTATGAACATGCTCGTGTGGGGTTTCGTCCTGGTGGCGGGTCTTGCCCTCGGCATACCGGGCCAGGCCCAGGAAAAGCGCACGCTGTCGATCGTCACCGGCGGCACCGGCGGCGTCTATTATCCGCTCGGCGGCGGGCTCGCGAACCTGCTGACCAAACATGTGCCGGGATACCAGGCGACGGCCGAGGTCACGGGCGGCTCGGTCGACAATCTCAAGCTGATCGGGACTGGCAAGGCCGACATCGCCTTCACCATGGCCGATGCCAGCCTGGATGCCGCGCGCGGCGTCGACAAGTTCAAGGACAACAAGGTTTCGCACCTCACCCTGATGGTGATGTATCCCAACCGCATGCACGTGGTCACGGTGGAAGGGACGGGGATCAACTCGATGGCGGACTTGAAGGGCAAGCGCGTGTCCACGGGGTCGCCGGGCAGCGCCACCGAAGTCATGGCGTTCCGGGTGATCGAGGCGGCCGGCCTCGACAGGGATAGGGACTTGCGGCGCGAGCGCCTCGGCGTCGCCGAATCGACCAACGCCGTCAAGGACAGGAAAATCGACGCCTATTTCTGGGTCGGCGGGTTGCCGACCGCGGCGGTGACCGATTTGGGCGCCAGCCCGGGGGTCAAGCTCAGGTTGGTCGACCACGCCGACGGGGTGGAGGCGATGAACAAGCGATACGACGACCTCTACACCAAGGGCATCATCCCGGCCAGGACCTATCCCGGGCAGGACAAGGACGCGCAAATCGCCGTGGTCTGGAACATCATGGTGGCGCCCGAGAAAATGAGCGACCAGGTCGCCTATACCATCGTCAAGACCATTTTCGAGCGCAAGGCCGAGATGGTGGCGGTGCACCGGGAGGCGGAGAATTTCCTCCTCGATAACCAGACCCAGGCCAACTCGCCGATCCCGTTCCACCCGGGAGCGATCCGGTATTTCGCCGAGAAAGGCATGAAGCTGAACTGACGCCCGACCGGCCGCGGCCACCGTTGCTCCGTCCCGCGTCCCATCGGGACGGGGCGATGCGCGAGCCTGGGCCAATATGAACGAAGAGTCGCGGACCGGCACGCCCGAGGGGATCAGCGCCGAGGCGCTGAAAGAGGCCGAGAAGTTCATCGAGATCGAGGAACGCGCCGCCAACCGGCTGCCCGGGTGGATCGGCCGCTTCGTGACCGCCTTCGCCGTCGTCATGTCGGTGTTTCATCTCTACGCCGCCTACGACATCGTTCCGACCCAGACGCTGCGGCCGGTGCATGTCGGGTTCGTCCTGGTCCTGAGTTTTCTCCTGTTCCCGGCCTTGCCGCGCTTCCGCAACCGCATCCGCTGGTGGGACGTGGTGCCGGCCGTCGCCGCCGTCGCGGTGATTGCCTACATGCTCGAGGGCGGCGACGATTTCACCGACCGCAACACCACGCCCAATCCCTGGGACCAGGTGTTCGGGGTCGTCTTCATCGTGCTCGTGCTCGAGGCCACGCGCCGGAGCATCGGCTGGGTCATGCCGTTCGTGGCGCTGCTGTTCATCGCCTACGCCGTGTTCGGCCCGCATCTGCCGCCGCCCTGGACCCATCGCGGCTATGACATATCGCGGCTGGTCGGGCACCTCTACATGACGCTCGAGGGGATTTTCGGCATCCCGGTCGATGTGTCGTCCAGTCTGATCATCTTGTTCACGATCTTCGGCGCCATCCTGCAGTTTTCCGGGGCCGGCAAGTTTTTCATCGATTTTTCGTTCTCGGCCATGGGCGGCCGGCCCGACAGCGCCGGGCGCGCCGTCGTGCTGTCCTCGTTCCTTCTCGGCGGTCCGTCCGGGTCGGGCGTGGCGACCACGGTGACGATAGCCTCGGTCGCCCACCCGCTGCTCGCCAAGGCCGGCTACGGCCGCAACGAGGCGGGCGGGCTGCTCGCCGCCGGCGGCCTCGGCGCGATCATTTCTCCGCCGGTGCTCGGCGCGGCGGCGTTCCTGATCGCCGAGTTCCTCAAGATTTCCTATCTCGACGTGATCTGGATGGCGACCATCCCGACCATCCTTTACTACCTCGCCCTGTTCGTCATGGTCGAACTCGACGCCGGCAAGTTCACCCTGCACGAAACGGTGCCCGTGCGGCGGCAAAGCCTGTGGGCGTTGACGCGCAAGGACGGGTTCCACTTCACCTCGCTGGTGTCGATCGTCGTGCTCATGCTGCTCGGCTTCACGCCGGTCTTGTCGGTGTTCTGGGCGACCGTCTTCGCGGCCGCGGTCAGCTTCCTCGACCGCGAGAACGCGCTCTATCCCGCGAGGCTCTTCCAGGCGCTTGCCGCCGGCTCGACTAGCGTGCTGGGGACCGCCGCGACCTGCGCCGCGGCGGGGATCATCGTCGGCGTGGTGACGCTGACCGGGCTCGGGTTGAAGTTCAGCGCCATCGCCATTGCCTATGCCGGCGGCAGCCTCCTTTTAACCGCCATCTACACCGCTCTCATCGTCTGGATCGTCGGGCTCGCGGTGCCGGTGACCGCCTCCTACATCATCTGCGCGGTGATCGCCGCCCCGGCGCTGATCCAGCTCGGTGTGCCCGATTACGCCGCCCACATGTTCATCTTCTATTACGCCGTGCTGTCCGAAGTTTCGCCGCCGACCGCGCTATCGCCGTTCGCTGCCGCGGCGATCACCGGCGGCGATCCTTACGCCACCACGCTGCAGACCTGGAAATACACCTTGCCTGCTTTCCTGGTGCCGTTCGTGTTCGTCCTCGATCCCCTGGGCGTCGGCCTGCTGTCGCGAATTCCCGCCGGCGGGTTGGCGGCGGACGTCATCTGGATTTCGCTGACCACGGCGGTCGGCATCTGCGCGCTGGCGGCCGCCACCCAAGGCTGGCTGTTCCGCCCCGTGGCATGGGCCGTGCGGGCGGCCTTGATCCTCGCCGGCCTGCTGCTGGTCTTCACGAGCCTGCTTGAGGGAATCGTCGTCCGCCTGTTCGGCTTGCATCTCCGTTACACCGATGCCTTGGGCATCGCGCTGGCGCTTGCGGTCGGGCTCGCGCAAAGGCTGCGCCGGGCGCCGTAGCCCGATGGTTGGTTGACCGCAGATTTCCGCCGGTCGAAGGAACGGTCGATGGATCCGCTCTTGAACGAATGGCTCAACCTCGTCGTGCGCTGGGTGCACGTCGTCGCGGCGATCGCCTGGATCGGGTCGTCGTTCTTTTTCAACTGGCTCGATGCCGCACTCGCCGCGCCGGAGAAGCCCAAGCAGGGCGTCGAGGGCGAGTTGTGGATCGTGCATTCCGGCGGGTTCTACCAGGTCGAGAAGATCGCGCCTACGGAGCTGCCGCGAACCCTGCATTGGTTCAAGTGGGAGGCGGCGCTGACGTGGGCGAGCGGCATGGCGCTCCTGGCGCTCGTCTTCTATACCGGCTCCGGCGCCTATCTGCTCGATCCCGCTGGCTTCGACGATGTCTTGGGCTTCGGATTGTGGGTCGCCGCATTGGCCGCGGCTTGGCTCGTCTACGACCTGTTGTGGGCGTCGCCGCTGGCCAAGACCGGGGTGGTCGCCGTGGCCGCTTCGTTCCTGCTCGTCCTCGCGCTCGCCTTCGGCTTGAGCCGGATCATGACCGGGCACGCCCTCTACCTCCATGTCGGCGCCGTGCTGGGCACTTTCATGGCCGGCAATGTGTGGCTGCGGATCGTGCCAGCGCAGCATCAACTGGTGCGGGCGACCAAGTCCGGCACCGCGCCCGATGCGACCCTCGCCGCCAATGCCAAGCTGCGCTCCAAGCACAACAATTACATGACCTTGCCGGTGGTGTTCCTGATGGTGAGCGGCCACTACCCCAGCGCGTTCGGCCACCAGCTCAACTGGCTCGTTCTGGCGGCCCTCGCCGTGGTCGGCGCCGCGCTGAGCCATTACTGGAACCTGCGAACCAGGGGCCGGAGCGGCGCCTGGATTCTGCCGGCGGCCGCCCTCGCCCTGGCGGCCATCTTCCTCGCCGTCGCCCGTTCCTGACGCTCAGCGCCGCGCCAGCGCGCGGTAGAGCGCCGGTCCCACGAGCGCCGCGAGCGCAAGCGCGAGCAGGGTCGCCGACAAGGGCTTGGCAAGGAAGACCGTCATGTCGCCCTGGCTGATGGTCATGGCGCGGCGGAATTCCTGTTCGGCGAGCGGCCCCAGGATCATGCCGATGATCGCCGGCGCGGTCGGGAAGTCGTAGCGCCGCATCAGGTAGCCGACGCCGCCGATCAGGTAGAGCAGCGCGAGGTCGACCGGCGACTGGCTGATCCCGTAGGTGCCGATGGTGGCGAAGACCAGGATGCCGCCGTAGAGCAGCGGCGGCGGCACGGCGAGGATTTTCACCCACAAACCTACGAGCGGCAAGTTGAGGACCAGGAGCATCACGTTGCCGATGTAGAGGCTGGCAATCAGGCCCCAAACCAGTTGCGGCTGGTTCTGCAACAGGAGCGGGCCGGGATTGATGCCATAGCTTTGGAAGGCCGAGAGCATGATCGCCGCCGTGGCCGAGGTCGGCAGCCCGAGGGTCAGCATCGGCACCAGCACGCCGGCGGCGGACGCATTGTTGGCCGCCTCCGGGCCGGCCACACCCTCGATGGCGCCGTTGCCGAACTCCTCCTTGTGGCGGCTCAGCTTCTTCTCGACGTAGTAGGACAGGAAGGTCGGCACCTCGGCGCCGCCGGCCGGCATGGCGCCGATCGGGAAACCGAGCGCCGCGCCCCGCAGCCACGCCTTCCATGACCGCCGCCAGTCGTCGGCGGTCATCCACAAGGATCCGCTCACGGGCAGGATTTCGTCCTTGCCCAGGCGGTGGCGGGCGGCGAGGTACAGAGTCTCCCCGACCGCGAACAGGCCGACCGCGACGACGATCACGTTGATGCCGTCCAAGAGCTCGATCACGCCGAAGGTGAAGCGCGGTTGCCCGGTCTGCAAATCGATGCCGATCAAGCCCAGGAAGATGCCGAACAGCAGGCTCGAAAGCCCGCGGATGGTCGAGTTGCCGAGCACCGCCGAAACGGTGACGAAGGCCAGGACCATGAGGGCGAAATATTCGGCCGGACCGAACCTGAGCGCGAATTCGACCACCCGCGGCGCCAGGAAGGTGAGGCCGACGATGCCGATCGACCCGGCGACGAACGAGCCGATGGCGGCCGTCGCCAGCGCCGCCCCGCCCCGCCCGCGCCGGGCCATCTTGTTGCCCTCGAGCGCGGTGACGATGGTCGCGCTTTCGCCCGGCGTGTTCAAAAGGATCGAGGTCGTCGAGCCGCCGTACATCGCGCCGTAATAGATGCCGGCGAACAGGATGAAGGCGCCGGTCGCCTCGACCTTGAAGGTGATCGGCAACAACAAGGCGATGGTCAGCGCCGGACCGACCCCTGGAAGCACGCCGATGGCGGTCCCCAGCACGGCGCCGACCAACGCCCACATCAGGTTCACCGGGCTAAGCGCGACGGCGAACCCGCTGGCGAGCGCCGCGAAGGTTTCCATCTACAGGAGTCCGGCGAGGATTCCGGCGCCAATCGAAATGCCGAGCACGCGGTCGAAGCCGACGAAGGCGGCCGTGCTCACGGCGAGGGCGACGACCCCATCGCGCACCGGGCGCCGGCTGCCGAACGCACGCGCCACGCAGCAGAACATCAGGGTCGAGGCGAGGATGAAGCCGAGCGGCTTGATGAGCGCGAGGTTGACGGCGAGGCCGAGACCGACCCAGCCCAGCGCCCGCCAGTCGGGCGGGCCATCCTCCTCGATCTCGCCCCAGCTCCCCGACCGGGCCTGCCACAACAGGAGGAGCCCGAGGGCGAGCAGGCCGGCCGCGACCATGCCGGGGAAGACCTTGGGCCCGATGCGGGCGTAGAGCGGCGTAACCGGGATGGCGAGGGTCTGGTAACCGACCAGGACGGCGAGCGCGATCACGCCCGCCGCCATCAGCGCCTGGCGCTTGGCCGTGCGGCCGTTCATCCGCCCCTCCCTGATCCTCACCCCCGGCGCAAGTGTGGCGCGGGGGCGAGGGTGGGGGCCTCAGCTCGCAAGGCCGAGGTTCTTGAGCACGCCCTCGATGCGCGAGGTCTCGGACTTGATGTAGTCCTCGAAGGCTTGGCCGGACAGATAAATCCCCGTCCAGTCGCGCTTCTTCAGTTCCTCCTGCCAGGCCGGGCTTTTCGCCATGGCTTCGACGGCGGCGGTCAGCGCCTGGCGTTGCTGGTCGGTGATGCCGGGCGGCGCGAACACGCCTCGCCAGTTGAAGAGCTCGACATCCACGCCCGCTTCCTTGAGGGTCGGCACGTCGATGCCCGGGATACGCCGGTCCGAAGACAGGCCGAGCGCGCGCAACTTGCCGGCCTTGATCTGCTCGGCGAACTCGCCCCAGCCGCTGACCCCCGCGCTGACATGGTTGCCGAGCAGCGCAGCTTGCGCCGGGCCGCCGCCGGCGTAGGCGACATAGTTCATTTTGCGGGGATCGATGCCGAGCGCCTGGACGATCATGCCGACCATGATGTGATCGACGCCGCCCGCCGACCCGCCCGCCCACGACACCTTGCCGGGATCGGCCTTGAGGGCGGCGACCAGCTCGGCCATGGTCTTGATCGGCGACTGGGCGGGGACCACCGCGACCTGGAACTCGCCGGTGAGCCTGGCGACGGGGAGGGTCTGGGTCAGATTGACCGGCGTCTTGTTGGCGATGATCGCGCCGACCATGACCATGCCGCCGACCATCAACGTGTTGGGCTGGCCCTTCATGGTGTTGAGGAAGCGGGGCAGGCCGACCGTGCCGCCGGCGCCCGGCGCGTGCTCGAACTGGACGTTTTTGGCGATGCCGGCCGCCTTGATCGCCTGCTCCATCGACCGCCCGGTTTGATCCCAGCCGCCGCCGGGCGCCGCCGGAATGAACAGCTTGAGGGTGTCGATGGTCTGCGCCCGCGGCGCCGGCGCGAAGGCCAGCGCGATGCCGAGGGCGGCCGCGCCGGACCTGGCCAGGCGCACGAATATCCGTCGATTGAACATGGGTCCTGATCCTTCCGTGGCTGGAAATTCGCTTCGCCGACAAGGCTACCTTAAACGCGGCCCGCGGCGGCTGGCAAGGTCGCAAAACCGCCGGCCTTCGACAAGTCGGGCCGGACCGCGTATGTTGGCTCCGCGCTTATCCCCTTCGAAGCACGCCGATGGCACTTCACGGTCCCTCCAGATTGCCGCCCGGCCCGGACCCCGCCGGGCGCCGGGACCTCGAGACGGTCAAGCGTCTCCTGCCCTATCTGTGGCTCAAGGGTCCGCTCGCGATTCGGGCCCGCGTCGTCGTTGCCGTCCTGTTGCTGGTCGGCGCCAAGGCGGCGACCGTCTATATCCCGCTCCTCTACAAATACGCGGTCGACGCCCTGTCGGCCCCGGCGGGCGTTGTGGTGCCGCTCGCCATCCTCATCGCCTACGGGACGACGCGGGTGCTCGCGAACGGTTTCACCGAGCTGCGCCAGATCGTGTTCGCGCGCGTCGCCCAGAACGCGATGCACACGGTGGCGCTCGAGACCTTCCGCCACCTGCACCGCTTGTCGTTGCGCTTCCATCTCGAGCGCCAGACCGGCGGCCTGTCGCGCGCCATCGAGCGCGGCACCGCCGGGATCGAGAACCTGCTGCACTTCCTGTTGTTCCAGGTCGTCCCGACTATCCTCGAAATGCTCCTCGTGTGCGCAATCCTTTGGGGCCTCTACGATTTCCGGTTCGCGCTCGTCACTTTCCTCACTATCTTCGGCTACGTCGTCTACACCCTCTCGATCACGCAGTGGCGGCTCAAATTCCGCCGCCAGATGCTGGCCGCCGAAACCGAGGCCAACTCCAAGGCGATCGACAGCATGCTCAACTACGAGACGGTCAAGTATTTCGGCAACGAAGCGCACGAGGCGCGGCGCTTCGACCGCGCGCTCGCCGACTACGAGCAGGCGGCGGTCAAGAGCGCGGCCTCGCTGTCGCTGTTGAATTTCGGCCAAGGCGCGATCATCGCCGTGGGTCTCACGCTGGTGATGATCCTGGCCGGCTGGGGCGTGGCGGACGGGCGCATGACGGTCGGCGACTTCGTGCTGGTCAACGCCTATCTCATCCAGCTCTATCTGCCGCTCAACTTCCTCGGCATGGTTTATCGCGAGGTCCGCCAGGCGCTGGTCGACATGCAGGCGATGTTCCGGCTGCTCGAGATCCATGCCGAGATCGCGGACTCAGGGGGCGCCAGGCCGCTTGCCGTCGCCGGCGGCCGCATCGAATTCGACCGCGTGTCGTTCGGCTACGATCCGCGCCGGCCGATCCTGCGCGAAGTCTCGTTCGCGGTCCCGGCCGGCCGGACGGTGGCGATCGTCGGTCCCTCGGGCGCCGGCAAGTCGACCATCTCGCGGCTCCTGTTCCGCTTCTATGACGTGGATGAGGGCACGATCCGCATCGACGGCCAGGACCTCCGCGACGTGACCCAGGCGAGCCTGCGCGCGGCGATCGGCATCGTCCCGCAGGACACCGTGCTCTTCAACGACACCATCCTCTACAACATCCGTTATGGGCGTACCGACGCGACTGACGCCGAGGTGATGGAGGCGGCGCGGGCCGCGCACATCCATGACTTCATCGAAACCCTGCCGGCGAAGTACGAAAGCATGGTGGGGGAGCGCGGCCTCAAGCTCTCCGGAGGGGAAAAGCAGCGCGTCGCGATCGCGCGGGCGCTCCTCAAGAATCCGCGGATCCTGATTTTCGACGAGGCCACCTCGGCGCTCGATTCACGCGCCGAGAAAGCCATCCAGGCCGAGCTCCAGCGCATCGCCGAGGGGCGCACCACCCTGGTGATCGCGCATCGCCTCTCCACGGTGATGGACGCGGACGCCATCCTGGTGCTCAACCACGGTCGCATCGTGGAGCGCGGCACTCACGCTCAACTGCTTGAAATACAAGGAGAATACGCTAGGATGTGGGAGCTTCAGCGGGAGGCCGAGGAAGCCCAGGCAGTGCTCGAAGGCGCCGAAAACCAGGAAGAAGCGCTGTAGTCTCAGCCCGACATGTGAATTTTTTCACAGACTTTCGAGGAACAACTGCCTACTACATGATTTTGCTTGATTTTCCATTTAGCGGTCGTCTAGACTGCGACATCCCCCTGCTCCATGTAGGGCATGGGCATAACAAACGGAAACCCGTACCACTAAGAAAAGATGCGCGTCCATGGCAACACCGCAGAGAAAACTACACTCGCTTGAGGGGATTGTTGCAGCTTTTGCATTGTTCTTCGTCCTGGCCCTCACGATAGGCTTCGCCCAGGCCGACCCCCGTAAAGTCGTCTATCTCCGCTCCTCGGCGGTCATGGTGCAGGACGCCGAGACCGGCGAGATCGTCCTCAACAAGAACAGCGAGGCGGTCGTCCCGATCGCTTCGATCACCAAGCTCGCGACAGCCATGGTGATCCTGGACCGCGGGCTCGACCTCGAGCAGCGCATCGTGGTCAGCCGCGAAGATATCGGCACCGTCAAGGGCAAGGGCACGCGCTCGCGGCTCATGCCGGGCAGTGTCCTCACCCGCGACGAGCTCCTGCTGCTCGCGCTGATGGCCTCGGAGAACCGCGCCGCCGCTGCGCTCGGCCGCACCTACCCGGGCGGCATGCCGGCCTTCGTCAAGGCGATGAACGACAAGGCCGCGGACCTCGGCATGACCGACAGCAAGTTCGTCGAGCCGACCGGGCTTTCGCCGGCGAACGTGGCGAGCCCGCGCGACCTCGTGAAGCTGGTGCGCGCGGCGCACGGCTATCCGCTCATCCGCGAGTACTCCACCCGCGAGTACGCCACCGTCCACCCCTACAAGCGGCCGCTGCGCTTCGTGAACACCAACAACCTCGTGCGCAGCTCGCACTGGGACATCGAGCTTTCGAAGACCGGCTACATCAGCGAGGCCGGGCGCTGCCTCGTCATGCACGTGCGCCTCGCCTCCAAGGACCTCATCGTGGTGCTGCTCGACTCTTGGGGCAAGCAATCGCGGGTCGGCGATGCGAACCGCATCCGCAAGTGGCTCGAGAGCAGCACCGGACTAAACCGCAGCAGCTAGAGAAAAGGGGTCAGGGTGATCTCAACCCGTCGAGGCAACGGTTGCTCTTAGTGCCTCCAACGGCGTACGCCAGTTTAGCGTTTCCCGAGGGCGCTCGTTAAGCAAGCGAGCGACGCGGTCAAGCTCCTTTTGAGATAGGCCTGAGAGATCGTGGCCTTTGGGGAAATACTGGCGCAGCAAGCCGTTGGTGTTCTCATTGCTGCCGCGCTGCCAAGGGCTGCGCGGATCGCAGAAGTAGACCTGCACGTCGGTAGCCACAGTGAAGTCCTTGTGAGCGGCCATTTCGCTGCCGCGATCCCAAGTGAGCGAGCGGCGTAGCTGCGCAGGGAGCTGGCGCACATTCTTGGCGAGGGCCTTGGTGACGGTGCGGGTTTCTTTGCTATCGACCTTAACGAGCATCACATAGCGGGAATGGCGCTCGACCAGCGTGGCGATCTGCGAGCTGGCCCCGCCCATGAGCAAGTCGCCCTCCCAGTGCCCCGGAATGGCCCGATCGTTGACCTCGGCCGAGCGCTGATGAATGGAGACGCCGTCGACGATGGTCGGTAGAGGCCCGGGTTGCGCCCGTGGCCGGCGCATGAAGCCACCGCGTCTGAGGTGCCCGAGCAGCTCTTTCTTGAGCACATTGCGCGCCTGCACAAAGAGACTTCGGTAGATGGTCAGCTGCGCTGCAGGCCAACCGCAATTTGGCGCGGCGACCAATCGCGCTGCAGCTGCTCGGCGACCCAATCCCTGAGCCGCGGCCGACGCGCTAATAGGCACTTCTGCGGCCGGCGGGCACGCTCCCAGGCGCCGGCTTCGGCCTGCGCGGCACGATAGCAGTGCCTGCCGCCATTGCGACGGATCTCACGGCTCACCGTCGATGCAGCTCGGCGAAGCCGCCTCGCGATCTCATTGACCCCAAGACCCGCCGCCAAGAAGCGCGAGATCTCCTCGCGCTCAGCTGTTTGGAGCGATCGCGCAGCGCGCCGCCGGGTTCTCGGCTCGAACCCGCCGGCGCGCCGCAGAATGTTGAGAACGCTAACGGCCCGACGGTTCAGGCCTCGGCCAATCTCCGAAAGCGTCAGCCCGCTCTTCAGCCATGCCAATTAAATCAAAGGTGTTGCCTCGACGGGTTTACATCACCCTGACCCCTTTTCTATTGAAGGCCGTGGAGGGCAAAGAGGCCCTTCGCGTCGGTCCAGAGCTTCTTCGCCTCGTAGCCGGCACGCGCGGCGAGGGCGCGGAAGCTCTCGACCGAGTACTTGTAGGAATTCTCGGTGTGGATCGATTCGCCGGCGTCGAAGTTGAAGCGGTGGCGCCCGATGCGCACCGTCTGCCGGGCGAGCGAAATGAGGTGCATCTCGATGCGGCCGGCGGCGGCGTTGTAGAAGGCGTAGTGCGCGAAGCGCTCGAGGTCGAAATCCGCGCCCAGCTCGCGATTGATGCGCGCCAGCAGGTTGAGGTTGAAGGCGGCGGTCACGCGTCTTGAATCGTTGTAGGCCGCGTGCAGCAGGTTGGCGTCCTTCTTGAGGTCCACCCCGACGAGCATGCGCGCCGCCTGGCCGCGCGTCATGGCGAGAAACGC
>JBQTIU010000019.1:0-24628 GCA_052387815.1 Pseudomonadota bacterium | reverse complement strand
CTTCTCCGTCTTGGCCGCCAGCAGCTCCACCTGCATGGTCAACGCCCCGATCCGCTGCATGGCGGTGTCCAGTTCCGCCTGCACCGGATCGCCGGTGCGCTCCTTCAGCGCCGCGTCGATCCCGGCCAGCGCCTTCTCACGCCACGCCTCGAGCCGGAAGATCTCCACCCCCAACGCACGCGACAAGAGCTCCACCGGCTCGGCCCGCGCAGAAGCCGCAAGGCAACCTCGCGCTTGCGGGCCACGCTCCACCGCTGACCAGGACTCAAGCGGGCCTGCCAGCGAAACCTGGCCTGGGGAAAACGTGGACGAGGCTCGCGCTCGCCCTCGTTTACCACAGGCCCATCAACCGCAACGGTCTTCTCAAGATTCTCGGTCATGAATAGGTCCTCCTTGGGCACTTCGATTAACCCAATTCCGTGTCCAAGGAAATCGGGTCCGACTCAGGTCACGTTCGAGCCGTCGTGCAAGAGGGTGTTGGCGCCACCGACCTTGCCGACATGGAATTGCAAATTGCCCGGCGATGGCATCATCATCCAGTTGAGCAGTTTGAAAAAAGAAACCAGGTTCGATTTGCCGGCCCCTTGGCGCCGATCAGAACGTTCAATCCGCTAAAACTAAAATCTGGGAGGTGTCGGATGGACTTGAAGCCGCGCAAGTCCAGTCGGATCAGTTTATTCATGGGATCGCCCCGTAACCATGCCTACGCAAATGGCACGTCAGTTGAGCCGGCCCTTGAGCTCGGCAAGCTCCTGCTCGATACGATGGCGCGAAGCCTCGCTGCCCGCAAGCCGCAGCGCTTCCTCGAGCGCGCCGAGCGCGGCGCGGAGGTTGCCGAGCCGGGCGTGGACGAGGCCGCATTCATGCCACAGCGACGGCTCGGCCGGCGCGATCAGCGTCATCCGTTCGAGGGCCGTCGCGGCGCCGGCGAAATTCGCCTGGCGCAGCAGGCGCAGCTTGATGTTGTTCTGAAGGCGCAGCAGGAGCGCGCGGTTGCCGACCGGGGCGCAATGCTCGGGCGCCAGCTCCGGCGCCCCGGTCATCGCCTTCAAGAGGTCGCGGAGATCGCTGTGGGCCATCCGTCGTCCGGCGTTGAACGGGTCGAGAATCGCGCCCTCGCCGGCGCCCTCGAGCCGGATCAGGAAATGGCCCGGGAAGTTGAGGCCGGTCATGGTCCAGCCCTGGGCGCGGCCGGCATGCAGCCACAGGATGGAAAGCGCCACTGGCAGGCCGCGGCGTCGGTCGATCACCCGCATGAGGTCGGCGTTGGCGAGGTCGTCATAATCCTCGCGCGCGCCCTGGTAGCCGAAGCCCTCGACGAGGACCGCGCCCAAGGCGGCCAGCCGCGCCGCGAGCCCGGCCCCGCGCTGCCCGGCCTCGGCGCCGAGCGCCTGGGCCAGCGCCGCCAGATGCTCGCGGTAGGGCCGCAGGTCGGCCCCCGGATGGTCGAGGGAGGCGAGCGCAAGCGCGGTGCCGGCGAGGTCGATGGCGGCGTCCTCGGCGCGCCCGGCGGCGCGCAGCAGGCCCACGGGTTCGCTGGCCGCGCCCATGGGCGGCCGCCTCAGGCCGGCGGCGGCCGGAAGCGGCGCGGGTCGTCCTTCATGAGGACGTGGCTCACCACCCGGCGCACGTTGCGAAGGTTGCGGGCGATGTCGAGCACGCGATCGAGCTCGGCCTGGTCCTGGGCGACGCCGATCAGATAGACGACGCCGCCCACCGTCTCGACGTGATAGTTGACCGAGGATACCTCCCTGGCCACCAACAGGCGGGCGCGCAGCTCGGCCGAGGCGGCGACGTCGCGGGCATAGGCGCCGATGTCGCCCGCGGTCGCCACCTCGATCTCATTGAGCACTTCGCGGACTCCGCTCGCCTGCCAGGCGAGCTGAATGGCATCGGCGCGCGCCTGCGGGTCCTTGACCGTGCCGGTGACCAGGACGCGGCCCTCGTGGATCTGCAGGTAGAGGGTGAGGAGGAAGGTGTGGTCTTTCTGCAGCCAGTAATGATTGATCTCGATGCCGATCGCGGTGTCGCTCACCGCCCCCTTGATGCCGCGCTCCTGGGCCGCGGCCACGCCGGCCGTGGCGCCGACGCCGACCACCGTGGACTCGACGCAGGCGCCGAGCGCCAGGCCGCACGATACCAGCAGGGCGAACAATGCCAGGCGGCGGAATGCGGACATCGGACCTACCTCCTCGACGGGGCTCGAACGCCGCTCTTTATATAATACGCGACTCCGAGTCGCGCCAAGCGTCGACGATGTGGCGCGGCAGCCGCCCGGGCGCGACCAGCAAGGCATCGAAGCGCAGGGTGAGGCCCCTGAGGTCGGGCCGGGTGGCGAGGAACGCCTCGGCGGCGCGGCGGATGCGACGCATCTGCGAGGGGCCCAGCGCCCGGGCGGCGGCGTCGAGAGCGGCGCGCGCCTTGACCTCGACGAAGATGAGACAGTCGCCGCGGCGGGCGATGAGGTCGATCTCGCCCACCGGGGTGCGGACATGGCGGGCGAGGATGCGGTAGCCGGCCAGCCTCAGTCGCCAGGCGGCGAGCCATTCGGCACGCCGGCCCCAGGCCTCGGCGCCGGCGCGCTGGCGACCCGCATCCCCGGTCATGGGCGCGTCCTGCGCCCCAGCTCGAGGGCGCGGGCATAGACGAGCCGGCGCGACAGCCCGGTCGCCGCCGCGACCGCGGCGGCGGCGTCCTTGAGGCTCATGGTGGCGAGCGCGTCCTCAAGGCGCGCCGCGAGATCGGCGCTGTCCACCTCGCGTTCCGCGCTCGCCGGCGGGGCGACGACGACCACGATTTCCCCTTTGGGGGCGCGGCCGGCGTAGTGGGCGGCGAGCTCGGGCAGGCTGGCGCGCCTGATCTCCTCGAAAAGCTTGGTGAGTTCGCGCACCACGGCCGCTTCGCGCTGCCCCAGCACTGCGGCCATCGCGGCCAGGCTCGCCGGCAGGCGGTGGGGCGCCTCGAAGAACACCAGGGTCGCGGGGACGGTCTTGAGCTCGGCCAGTGCGCGGGCGCGCCCCCCCGCCTTGGTGGGTAAAAAACCGCACACCAGCAGGCGCTCGCAAGGCAGGCCCGCGACCGCCGCCGCCGCCATCGCCGCCGACGGGCCGGGGACCGCGCTCACCTTGACCCCCGCCGCGTGCGCCGCGCGGACCAGCCGGTAGCCGGGATCGGCGATCAACGGCGTGCCGGCGTCGGCGACCAGCGCCACAGTTTTGCCATTCTGGATGGCTTGAATGAAAACCGCTTCCGCGCCGGCGCGATCGTCGTAGCGGACCAGGCGAGGGGACGGAATCCCGAGTGCCGCCAACAACTTCCGCGTCACGCGGGTATCCTCGCAGGCGACCAGGTCCACACCCGACAGTACGGCGATGGCGCGGGCCGTGATATCGCCGAGGTTGCCGAGCGGCGTCGAGACGACGTAAAGACCAGGGTCCGGCTTACGCCGCTCAGCCGCGCCGCTCGACTCGTTCACTTGGGAGGACCCCTTGCTCGCCCGTCTCGGCCGCATCAAGCCCGCCGCCCGCATCTGGTTGGCCTGCTTGGCGCTCGGCGCCTGCGAAGGCGGCAACCTAATCGGTCCCGGCGGAGGCTTTCAAGCTCGGCGCCCGGTGCAGGTCTCCCCGCCATCCGCCCCGCCGCCCGCCCCGGCGGCGGCACGCCCGGCACTGCCCGCCCCGCCGGCGGCACGGCCGGCGGCACGCCCGCCGCCGCCCGCCGCGGTCGGCCAGCCGGCCGCAGCGCCCGCCGCCGCGGCGGCAGCGCCGGCGCCGCTGGCCGCGGCCACCCCGCTCCGGATTGGGGTCCTGCTGCCGCTATCAGGCCCCAGCGCGGCGCTCGGGCGCGCCATGCTCGATGCCGCCCAGCTGGCGCTGTTCGAGGTCGGCGGACCGGCGCTCACCTTGCTGCCACGCGATACGGGCGGCACTGCCGAGGGCGCGGCCAGGGCCGCCGAACAGGTGCTCGGGGCGGGCGCGCGGCTGCTCGTCGGTCCGTTGTTCGCCGCCGAAGTGCCGGCGGTGGCGGCGCTCGCCGCGCCGCGGCGCGTCAACGTCTTGAGCCTGTCGAACGACCGCGCGGTGGCCGCGCCCGGCACCTACATTCTAGGGCTTCCTCCGCAGGCGCAGATCGACCGCATCATCGACTTCGCCCGCGCGCGCGGTCTGTCGCGCTATGCGGCCCTCGTCCCCATGAGCCCGTTCGGCGCCGTGGTCGAGGACGCGCTGCAGCGCGCGGCGGCACGGGTCGGCGGCCAAGTGGTGGTGGTCGAGCGCTACGATCCCGAGGCCGGCGACGCCACGCCGGTAGTCCGCCGGCTCGCCGCCCACGAGAGCAGGCGCGCCGGCCTTCTCGCCCAGCGCCGAGCGCTCGAGGCGCGCGACGACGAGGCCAGCCGCGAGGCCCTGCGCCGGCTGGGGCCCGAGGGGGTCCTTGGCGAGGTCCGGTTCGACTCGGTCCTGCTGCCCGATTTCGGCGACCGGCTGCTCGCCCTCGCGCCGCTCTTGCCCTACTACGACATCGACCCCGCGCGCATCCGGTTGCTGGGCACGGCGCCGTGGGAAGACCCGCGCCTGGGGCGCGAGCCGGCCCTCATCGGGGCCTGGTTCGCGGCCGCGCCCCCCGAGGCGCGGGCCGACTTCGTCAAGCGTTTCCGCGCCCTCTACGGCAGCGAGCCGCCGCGGCTTGCCACGCTTGCCTACGACGCGGTGGCACTGGCCGCGAGCCTGGCGGGGGGCGCCGATTTCTCGGCCGCTTCGCTCACCAACCCGGCGGGATTCGCCGGCCTCGACGGCATCTTCCGGCTGCGCCCAGACGGGACGATCGAACGCGCCCTCGCCGTGCTCGAGGTCCGCCGCGACCAGTTCCGCACCATCTCCCCGGCCCCGCAAAGCTTCGAAGAGTTGGTGAGATGAGGCCTCGGGTCAGGGAGCGCGCGCGCCAAGCGTGCGGCTCAGGCGCCGCCCAGCTCGCTGCGGGCGGTGGCAATCGCCCGCTGCAGCACCTCCTCCTTCATGTTGATCGTCGGCTCGTTGAACAGCACGTTCTTCAGCCAGTCGAAGCCGAGCTGGAGCAGGGCCGCGTCGTCCGTCTTGATCAGTTCGAGCGCTTCGGGGGAGATCACGTAGGTGTCGAGGAACCTTGACTCGAAGACGAAGCGGCGGAATTCGTCGACATCGGTCGAGGCCAGGAAGAACATTTTCATGGTCTGAGGCGAGGGCGCCTTGCCCTGCGGCCCGCCGACGCACTTCCATGACGCCAGCTTCATCAGGATGTCGGTCCAGCCGCGATCGATCCGGTCGTAGGGATCGACGCCCTGCTCGTCGCGAAACTCGGCGACGGTCTGCGTCTTGGCCTCGTCATGGCCGCGGCAATGGGGCTCGCGGACGATGAAGCAAAAATCCTCCGTCCCCGGGCCGTCCTTCCTCTGCATCGACACCACGCCCAGCGGGTAGTAGCGACAGCTCGCCGGCCGGTCGGCGTAGACCGTGCAGCCTTCCTCCGCGAGAAAGGAGCAAGGCCCCTTGCCGTCGGCGCCGCCCATTTTCAGCTTGGCCACCGGCATACCGGCATGGTCGTGGAAGGCGGGAACCGCGTAGCGCGCGAGGAATTCGCGCGCCCGGATGCCGAGACGCCGGCACAAGCGCACGATGTCGTAAGGGGTCAGCGTGACATCGGCGCCGTGGCAGCAGACATTCCAGCACGACACGCCGCGATGGCAGCGGAAGCGGAACGTGTCGTCCGGCTTGAGCCGCACCGGTTCGACCGGATTGGGGACTTGGCTGCGCACCGCGTCGAAGACTTTGAACTCGACCCCCGGCGCCTCGCTCGGCCGTTGCGCCTGCTGGTCGATCTCGGCCAGTTCCTGCGCTTCGGTCGAGGGCGGAAGATCGCTCATGACGCACCCCTTTCGATTGCCACGCCCCTCGCGGGTGGCACGATCAGCGAACCAGGGCGCCGGGGGGACTCCGGCCGCCGGCTCCCCGGCCGACGGCGGGTCATGGCACTGCCCGCATCAATGCGCGGCGCCGTAGACCTTCGGCACGAGGTCCTTGTGCGGCCTCTTCATCATCGTCCACTCCCCGGTCTGCGGATCGATCCGCGAGTTGACGAAGCACTTCCAGTTGGCGTCGTCGAGCTTGGGGAAGTCGGCGCGGTAGTAGAAGCCCGGGTAGCGGGTCTCCTCGCGGAACAGGATGTGCCGCAGATGCAACTCGGCGGCGATGATGCGGTGATAGTTCTCCCACGCCCGCAGCAGCTCGTGCAGGTCCTTGGCGCGCATGTTCTTGCTGTCCGCCTTGAGCATGGTCATGTAGTTGAGCCCCATGCCCAGGAGCTTGCCGTTGGTGACGTAGTAGGTGGAGGTGCCGGCCACGTACTCGTCCATCAGCTTCATGAGCCGCATCTGCAGGTTGCGCGGCAGGATGTAGTGGGGGTTGATGTCCTCGTGGGTCGTCTTGTCCTTGTGCGCGAGATAGTTGCGCACCGGCCTGTAGATTTCTTCGGCGATCGCCTTGATGTCGCCCTTGACCGTCGGGTCGAAGCCCCGATGGTCGCGCACGAACCGCACCATCTCCTTGCCCGCGATGCGGCCCTCGGTATACGAGCCGGAGGAGAATTTGTGGCCGGACGCGCCGACGCCGTCGCCGGCGGTGAACAGGCCCTTGACCGTGGTCATGCGGTTGTAGCCCCAGCGCCATTCGGGCGGCGAATTCAGGTCTTCCGGACCCGACACCCAAATGCCGCAGCATCCCGAATGGCTGCCCAGCAGATAGGGCTCGGTCGGCATCAGCTCGGAGGCGTGTTC
Organism: Pseudomonadota bacterium; assembly: GCA_052387815.1. GTDB lineage: Bacteria > Pseudomonadota > Alphaproteobacteria > CACIAM-22H2 > CACIAM-22H2 > JBQTIU01. The sequence goes on along the minus strand of JBQTIU010000019.1, from coordinate 17,823 downwards.
CTCCGGGCGGATGTTCATTCCCGCCCACACCCCGGCCTGGCCGATGCACATGTCGAGGAAGTCCTCCCACGCCTCGCTTTCGAGATGCTTGAACTCCTTCGGCGTCATGTTGGCGCCGAGCGCCTTCATGGCGGCCGGGGTGTCCATCATGATCGGGCCGCGGCCCTCCTTCATCTCGTGCAGCATGGCGTGGTTGCGCAGGCAGGTCGGCACCACCGCCGCCTTGTCGTAGGGGGCGAACTCCGCCAGCATGTGGGCGTTCTTCTTCATGTAGTCTTCGCCGAGGCCGTTCACGGCCTTCGACTTGAACAACAGGAACCAGGCGCCGACCGGGCCGTAGCCGTCCTTGAAGCGGGTCGGGACGAAGCGGTTCTCCATCATCGTCATCTCGGCGCCGACCTCGGCGGCCATGGCGTAGGTCGAGCCCGAGTTCCACACCGGGTACCAGGTGCGCCCCATGCCTTCCCCGGTCGAGCGCGGGCGGAAGACGTTGACCGCGCCCCCGCAGGCGATGAGGATGGCGTTGGCGCGGATGACGTAAAGCTTGTCCTCGCGCACCGACAGGCCGATTGCGCCGGCGATCCGGTTGTCCTCTTTGGCGTCGAGCAGCAGTTTGACGATGAAGATGCGCTCGTAGAGGTTGTCGATGCCGAGCGCCTTCTTCGCCGCCTCGGCGACGATCGGCTTGTAACTCTCGCCGTTGATCATGATCTGCCAGCGGCCCGAGCGCACCGGCTTGCCGCCGTCCTTGAGCGCCACGCCCTCGCTGCCCTTGCTCTTCCAGATCGGCAGTCCCCACTCCTCGAACAGGTGCACGGTGTCGTCGACATGCCGGCCGACGTCGAACACCAGATCGTCGCGCGTGATGCCCATCAGATCGGCCGAGACCATGCGGACATAGTCTTCCGGGGTGTGCTCGCCGAGATAGGTGTTGATCGCCGACAGCCCTTGCGCGACGGCGCCGGAGCGGTCCGTCGCCGCCTTGTCAGCCAGGATGACCTTCACGTCGTCGCCGGCCCAGCGTTTGGCCTCGTAGGCGGTGCCGCAGGCCGCCATGCCGCCGCCGACGATGAGAATATCGGTCTTGACTTCGACGATTTCCGGATTGCCGAACGTACCCTGACTCATGAATCGACGCGTCCCCTCGAGCTTGAGACCTTGTGCGTTGGCAGCGCCCAAGCGCCGCCCTTGGCCGTCATCCTCAGATGACGGGCAGGGCCCTGCCCGACTCGGTGAACAGATGCGGGCTGTTGAGATCGCCCGGCGGCGGCTTGTTGCCGTAGGGATCGATCGAGCCGACCGGGGTGGTCCGGTTGGCGAACTTGAAGCGCTTGACCTCGCCGTCACGGAACTTGATCGTCCACAGGATCGTGTTGTCGGTGCGCAGCGGGATCACCGCCCCGCCCATCGGCACCCAATCCTGGAACGAGCGCACCTCGATCGCCTGTTGCGGGCAGGCCTTGACGCAACACTGGCATTCCCAGCACTGATCGGGTTCCTGGTTGTAGGCCTTCATCCGCGCCACATCGAGCTTCATCAGATCGTGCGGACAGATGTACGCGCAAACGGCGACCTGACCGCCCTTGCAGCCATCGCATTTGTCGGTGTGGACGAAGGTCGGCATGTAACCTCTCCCTTGAACCGGCGCCAGTCCCCGTCAACCGCCGCGAGTCAGGCCGTCGTCGCGGCCGCCAGGACGGTTGAGCGTGTTGGAGTTTAGGCCAAGGCCGGCAACCCGGCCAACCCGGCCAACCCGGACGTATATTATGAGACCATAATATACAAGACGTGGCACCGAGTCAAACCGCGTTTAGCCTGTTCAAACAGGCGGTTTTAGCGCCCTGCTAGTCCCGCGCCCCAGCGCCAATCAGGATCGCGGCGATTTCGGACAGGTTTCTTTGCTTGGCCAGTTGAAGCGCGCTCGTGCCGCCAGAATCGCGGGCCTCGAGATCGGCGCCGGCCTGGAGGAGCAGCCGCACGATCTCGGGACTGCGCCGGGCCACCGCCCAGATCAGGGCCGTTCCGCCGTGCTCGTCCGTGGCATTGATGTTTGCCCCCTTGGCCAGGAAGGCGTGGACGATCGGCGCGTAGCCCTTTTTCACCGCCTCGATCAGATTGCGGTCGGTTCCCAGCCGCGTTTCCCACGCGCCGTATTCGAGAAACGTCGGCTCGCCGCCCTCGATCCGCTGGGCCATCGGGTGATAGGGCGTGGCCATCGTGTCGACGATGTGCGTGCCCTCGCCGTACTGGCGGGCGACCATCGCCGCCGCCGCCAGCGTGTCGTAGCCCACCGGCTGGCCGCCGGGCGCGATGACGTAGAAGCGGCGCGGCGCCGCCGTCATGCGGGCTGGCTGTCGTAGTACGCCTGCAGCACGGCGATGACCTCGGGCCGACTGAATTCAAGGGGAATTTTCTCGCGCCGGGCGAACATCTCGCGCAGCCTTGTGCCCGAGATTTGCAGTCGGCGTTCGGCGCCGTGCGGGCAGGTGCGGGCCGTCGCCATGCCGTCGCACGCGTGGCAGAAGAACGTCACGTCGATCTTGAGCGGCTGGATGGAGAGGCTGTTGGCCGGCAGCGTATCGAAGACTTGCTGCGCGTCGAAGGGCCCGTAATAGCCCCCGACCCCGGCGTGGTCGCGGCCGATGACCAGATGCGAACAGCCGAAATTCTGCCGGAACAAGGCATGCAACAAGGCTTCCCGCGGGCCGGCATAGCGCATTTCGATGGGGTATCCCGCCTGGATGAACGTGCCGGGAACGAAATACGTTTGCGTCAACACGTCGATCGCCTCGACCCGGACCTCGGCCGGTATGTCGCCCGCCTTGAGGGCCCCCAGGACCTGATGGATGAGGACGCCATCGCACACCTCGATGGCGATCTTGGCGAGGTATTCGTGACTGCGGTGCATCGGGTTGCGGGTCTGAAAGGCGGCGACCCGCGACCAGCCTTTCTGTGCGAACAGGGCCCGGGTTTCGGCCGGACGAAAATACAGCCCCTTGTAATGCCGTGGATAGACCCCCTCGCTGAGCACCGTCACGCGGCCGGCGAGATTGACCTCGCCCTGGCTCATGACCTTGGCGACGCCGGGGTGCTTGGGGTCGGTGGTGCGGAAGACGTGCTGGCATTCGAACGGCTTGTCGATCGCGTATTTCTCGGCGACTTCGAGCACCGCCATGATCTCGCCCGACTCCTGCTCGACCAAGGCCACGCTGTCCTCGACGGCGATGCTGTCCGCAAGCTCCTTGGCACAGGAGAGCGTGATCGGGATCGGCCAGAACAGACGGTTGGCCAGCTTCATCTCGGCGCAGCTCGCGTGCCAGTCGGTGTGTCCCATGAAGCCGTCGAGCGGGGTATAGGCGCCCATCGCCAGCATCAGGAGATCGGAGGTCTCCCGGCTGGTCATCGGAACTGGCTTGAGGGTTCGCGCGCGCTTGAGTTCCTCGGGGCGTTCCGTCTCCGGCGCCAGCAGCGGCTTCAAGGTCTCGCCGCCATGCGGCGCGACGAGCTTGGACATGGGCCCTTCCCCCTTAGACGTGGACGTTCAGCGGAATTCGCGATACCCTTGATTCTTGCTTTACACGCAATCTTTCTAATGTTACCGTGATATCAACATCATAGCCATATAAATCGGAGGGGCATTCGAGCCCGGGCGGCGCACAGGCAACGGCGCCGGCCCAGGACCCGGGAAGCGCGACGAGGAACCAAGCACGAGGGATGGGCATGGAGGGCGTCCACAGCCAGACGATCCTGGTCGTCGGCGGCGGCATCGCCGGCATCACCGCCGCGCTCGAAGCGGCCGAAACCGGCTATGAGGTCATCCTTATCGAGCGCGACGCCAGCCTCGGCGGGCGCGTGGCGCAGCTCAACCGGTATTTTCCCAAGCTTTGCCATCCGACCTGCGGGTTGGAGATCAACTACCAGCGCATCCGCGACAACCCCAAGATTCGCCTCTTCACCTTGGCGAGCGTGGCGGCGGTCAGCGGCAAGCGCGGCAACTACAAGGTGACGGTCCAAACCACGCCGCGCTACGTCAAGGCGAACTGCACCGCCTGCGGCGACTGCGCCCGGGCGAGCGAAACCCGCGTTCCCAATCCCTTCAATTACGGCATGAACACGGTCTCCGCCGCCTATCTGCCGCATCCGATGGCCTATCCGATGCGGTATGTGATCGCCCGCTCGGTCATCGGCACCCCGGAGGCCGCCCGGATCAAGGCGGCGTGCAAGTACGACGCGATCGATCTCGACGACAAGGAAGGCGCGTTCGATCTTAACGTCGGGGCCATCATCTGGGCCACCGGCTGGCGGCCCTACGACGCGACCAAGCTGCAATCCTACGGCTACGGCCGCAACGCCAACATCATCACCAACGTCGAGATGGAGCGTCTGGCCGCGCCGGGCGGGCCGACCGGCGGGCGCATCGTGCGCCCCTCCGACGGCAAGGAGGCCAAACGCGTCGCCCTCATCCAGTGCGCCGGGTCGCGCGATCTCAACCATCTGCCGTATTGCTCGCGCATCTGCTGCCTGGGCTCGCTCAAGCATGCCGCTTACCTGCGCGAGCAGTACGCCGACGCCGAAATCGACATCTACTACATCGACATTCGCGTCCACGACAAGCTCGAGAGCTTCTACCTGAAGGTGAAGGCCGACCCGCAGGTGCGGTTCATCAAGTCGAAGCCCGCCTCGATCGGCACGGCCGAGAACGGCGATCCGATCGTGCACGGCGAGGACACCTTGACTCGCGAGCTCTATGACCGCGCCTACGACATGGTGGTGCTGGCGACCGGCATGGAGCCGTCGGCCTTCGGCGAGCGGCCGCCGGTCAAGCTCGAGAGGGACGACTACGGCTTCATCGTGCCGGCGCTCGACGACGGCGAGGGCATGTTCGCGGCCGGCGTCGCCGCCGGCCCCTTGGACGTTTCGATGTCGGTGCAATCGGCGACCGCGGCGGCGCTGCGGGCGATCCAGGCCGTGCGGGCGCCCGGCGGGCCGTAAGGACCATCGGCGATGGCGGACAAGAAGCTCGGCGTCTATCTGTGCGGCGGCTGCGGCATCGCCGAAGCGGTGTTGCAGGCCGGGCTCGAGAAGGTCGTGGTCGGGGAGCAGAAGGTGCCGCACTGCCGCAAGAGCGACTATCTGTGCGGCGCGGCGGGCGTGGCGATGATCCGCGCCGACATCGCCGCCGGCGCCGTCGACCAGGTGGTGATCGCCGCCTGTTCGCCGCGGGTCAACGCCGATCGCTTTCGCTTCGACGGCACCCAGGTGATCCGCGCCAACCTGCGCGAGCAGGTCGCCTGGGTCCACAAGCCGGGCGCCGAGGACACCGCGATGGCGGCCGCCGACTACGTGCGGATGGCCATCGCCGAAGCGAAGAAATCGAACTCGCCGGTCGCTTACGCGGAGGGTCCCTATAGCGAGCGCATCCTGGTGGTCGGCGGCGGGGTGGCCGGGCTGAGCGCGGCCAGCGAGGCCGCGCGCGCCGGCTACGAGGTGCTGCTGATCGAAGCGACCAATACCCTCGGCGGCCAGGCGCGGCGGTGGTCGAAGCGCATGCCGCATCGCCCGCCTTATCGCTTGCCGCAGGACAACGACATCGACCGCCTGATCGCCGCCGTCGAGGCCGAGCCGCTGATCGCCGTCAAGCGCAATTGCCGCGTCGCCAAGACGGCGGGCGGACCGGGCAAGTTCGCCCTCACGCTCATGCACGACGGCGCGACGAGCGAGGAGCGCGTCGGCGCGGTGGTGCTGGCGACCGGCTGGCGGCCCTACGATCCCAGCCGCCTCGGCCATCTCGGCTACGGCGCATCGCCCGATGTCGTGACCTCGGTGGCGTTCGAGGACATGCTGAAGGACGGTCCGCCGCGGCGCAAGTCGGACGGCCGGCCGGCGAAGCTGATCGCCTTCGTGCAGTGCGCCGGCTCCCGCGATCCCAACCACCTGCCCTATTGCTCGTCGGTGTGCTGCGGGGTGTCGATCAAGCAGGCGCTGCAGGTCCTCGAAGCCGATCCGGCGAGCAGCGTCTATATCATCTACGACGAGCTGCGCACGCCCGGCACCGCCGAGGAGTTCTACCGCACCGCCCAGGCGGCCGGCGTCATCTTCATGAAAGGCAAGGTCAAGTCGGTCGGCGCCGACTTGACGGTGATCGTCGATGACGCGCTGTTGGGCGAGGTGGTGCCGATGGCCGGCCTCGACCTCGTGGTGCTGGCCACCGGCATGGTGCCGAACTCGACGGATATGCTGGCCAGCCCGGCCGAAAGCCAGAAGCTGCCGGCGCCCGACATCGATCCGCTGTCGCCGATCGCGGTCGCCGGCTACGCCGGCGCGACGCCGGCACCGGCCTCTCCCGGCAATCCGGCCGGGGCGATCGCCGCCGGCGGGCCGCTCCTCAACCTCCAATACCGTCAAGGCCCGCATCTGCCGATCCTGGCCGACGGCTTCGCCGATTCGCATTTCATCTGCTTCCCTTACGAGACGCGGCGCACCGGCATCTACACCTGCGGCCCGCTGCGCCGGCCGATGGATATGGCCGAATCCGCCGCGGATGCCACCGGGGCGGCGCTCAAGGCCATTCAGGCGATCCGCAACGTGGTCGAAGGCCGCGCCTTGCACCCGCGCAGCGGCGACCTGTCGTTCCCCAGGATCAACCTCGATGGCTGCACCAAGTGCCGGCGGTGCACGGTCGAGTGCCCGTTCGGCGCCATCGACGAGACGGCCGAGAACTACCCGATCGTCAATCCGACTCGCTGCCGGCGCTGCGGCGTCTGCATGGGCGCCTGCCCGGTGCGGGTGATCAGCTTCGACAACTACTCGGTCGAGATGCAGACCTCGATGATCAAGGCGGTCGACATCCCCGACGAGAGCGAGGACAAGCCGCGCGTGCTCGTACTGGCCTGCCAGAACGACGCCTATCCGGCCCTCGACATGGCGGGGATCGACCGCGCGTCGATCAGCCCCCATGTGCGCGTCATGCCGGTGCGCTGCCTGGGGTCGGTGAGCGCGCTGAGCATCTCGGATGCGCTGTCGTGCGGCTACGACGGCGTCATGTTGATGGGCTGCAAGTCGGGCGACGACTACCAATGCCACTTCGTCAAGGGCAGCGCGATCGCGCAAGAGCGCATGACCAAGATCGGCGAAACGCTGAAGAGCATGATGCTGGAGAAGGAGCGGGTCGCCACCTACGAGGTGTCGATCGCCGATGCCCAGCGTGTGCCGAAGCTGATCGATGCGTTCATGGCGACGATCGAGGGCGTCGGCCCCAATCCGTTCAAGGGGATGTGATCGATGGCGGCGCAGGCTATCCCCGAGCCGCAGCGAAAGTACGACCTCGGCTTCGCGCGTTGGGTCTACGACAACGTCGAGGGCGGCGACAAGATCGCCACGTGCATGCAGTGCGGCATGTGCTCGGGCTCGTGCCCGATCGGCACCCAGATGGATCACGGGCCGCGCAAGCTGTTCATGATGATCCGCGCCGGCATGAAGGAAGCGGTGCTCAAGTCCGACACCATTTGGAACTGCACCCAGTGCTACAACTGCGTGGTGCGCTGCCCGCGCCACATTCCGGTGACGGGCATCCTGCAGAGCCTGGCGACCGTCGCGGTCCGGGAAGGCTACGCGCCCAAAGAGCCGACCGCGCGCTTCGCCAAGGCGTTCTGGCTCAGCACCACCCAGTTCGGACGCACCGACGAGCGGCTGGTCACGTCGATGTTTTATTTCTCCGCCGGGCTGGTCGCGTTCGTGCGCGACGGATGGAAAAACCTTCCGATCGCGCTCAAGATGATCATGGCTGGGCGCATGCCGCTCGGCTTGCCGCACAAGATCAAGGGCGTGCAGGACCTCAGGGCGATCCTGGCCAAGGCCGAGGAGATCGAACGGCGCAAGGATGAGGAGTGAGGCATGAGCGATACCCCTGAGATGAAGAAATACACCTACTATCCCGGTTGCAGCTCGCAGGCCTCGGCCACGCATCTCGACAAGTCGCTGCGCGCGATCGCGCCCGAGATCGGCATCGAGCTGGAGGAGATCGACGACTGGAACTGTTGCGGCGCCTCGGTCGGCCACGTCAAGGGCGGCTCGCTGCCGACCACCGCGCTGTCGGGGCGCAACCTCGCCAAGGCGCGCCAACAGGGGACGCAGGACGTGCTGACCGCCTGTGCCGCCTGCTACCTCAACACCCACGGCGTCAACGAGAAGATCAAGAACGACGTGCGCACGCGCCGCCAGGTCAACGAGGCGCTGGGCGCCGCCGATCTCTCCTACGAAGGGGACCTCAATGTCCGTCACGCCTGCGAGGTGATGGTCAACGATGTGGGAATGAAGAAGATCGAGGAGCGGGTGACCAATCCGCTGACCGGGCTGAAGGTCGCCGGCTATGTCGGCTGCCAGACGGTGCGGCCCTTCGCCGCCACCGACGGCGGCGGCAGGTACGACACCTACGACCAGCCCGAATTCCTGGACAATTTCGTCAAGGCGTGCGGGGCCGAGGCGATCGCCTACGATCCCAAGACCTCGTGCTGCGGCGGCTCGGTCGCGGTCTACAGCCCGGACAAGACCCTGCACCTCATCAAGCAGATCGTGCAGGCGGCGGTCGAGGCCGGCGCCGACGTGATCGCCACGCCCTGTCCCCTGTGCCAGCAGAACGTCGAGATGTACCAGCCCGCCATCAACAAGAAGTTCGGCACCGACTATCACATCCCGGTGGTGTTCTACAGCCAGCTCATGGCCGTCGCCTTCGGCATGGACGGCAAGAAGGACGCGGCGCTCGACCACAACATGATCAAGCCGACCAAGCTCATCGAGATGGCGGAAAAGGGCGGCAGCTGAGGCCGGCGGACGGCGCGGCCCGATTTCACCGCCGCTTCGCGTCGGCGTGCACGTTGCTGTAGTTACGCCCCAAGCGCTTGGCGAGCGCGTAGACGGTGAGCGGCCCCGCCACGCGCAGCCCGGCCAGCAGCCGCAGCCGCTCGCGCGGGATCTCGGCGACGAGGTCGCCGGCCTCGGCGAAGTTCAGTTCGAAGTCGGCTTGCGGGAGGCGCCGGCCTGCATCCAGCGCTCGTGCGAGGCGCCGCAGATCGGCCTTGGTGCGCCCCCAGTCGACGACCCCAACCACCACCCTGTTACCCATGTCCGCCTCCCAGCCGCTCGCCGTCGGCGATGAAATCCTCGATTGTCGATAGCACATGATTTGACCGGTGTAGGTAGCACACGAATGAACCGATCTTTGAACCCTTCCAAGGAGGACGGTCAAGGGCCGGGATGCAGGCGCGAGGCGAGGAGTTCGCCCAACACCGCGTTCAGGACCTTGCGCCCGGCGGGCGTGGCCCTCAAGCCGTGCCGGTCGCAGGCCAGGAAGCCGCCCTCGATGAGCCGCCCAAGCCGCCCGGCCTCGAGCGCCGCCTCGAGCCCCAGCCCGGTCTGGCGGCGGAAGCGCTCGGGCTCGATGCCGCGCGCCAGCCGCAAGCCCATCATCAGCGCCTCCTCGGCGGCGGCGCGGGGAGCGATCGGCGCCCGTTCGGCGCTCGCGTGGCCGTCGCGCTCGACCCGCTCCAACCAAATCTCGGGCGCCTTTGCCTGGCGCAGCGCGACCTTCGCCCCGCCCAGCGTCAGGCGCCCGTGGGCGCCCGGGCCGACGCCGACATAATCCTCGTAGCGCCAATAGACGAGGTTGTGCCGGCATTCCTCGCCGGGCCGCGCGTGGTTCGAGATCTCGTAGGCGGGGAGCCCCGCAGCGCCAAGCACGTCCTGGGTAAGGTCGAACAGGTCGGCGGCGTCTTGCTCGGGCGGCAGGCGCAATTCGCCGCGGGCGAAGCGGGTATGGAACGCGGTACCGGGCTCGATGGTGAGCTGATAGACCGACAGGTGGCCGTCGGCGAGGGCGAGCGCGCGCTCGAGCTCGGCCCGCCAGGCGGCCAGGCCCTGGCCGGGCAGCGCGTAGATGAGGTCGAAGGACCAGCGCTTGAAATGGCTGCGGGCGAGCGCGATGGCCGCGAGCGCCGCGGCCGCGTCGTGGCCGCGCCCGAGGAATTCGAGCCCCCGGTCGTCGAGCGACTGGACGCCGAGCGAGAGGCGGTTGACCCCGGCGCGCGCCAACGCCGCAAAGCGCCCGCGGTCGAGCGCGCTGGGGTTGGCTTCGAGCGTGATTTCGAGCTCGGGCGCGGTCGTCCAGTTGCGGCGGATGCGCAAGATGATCGCTTCGACGCTGGCGGGCTCCATGAGCGATGGCGTGCCGCCGCCGAAGAACACCGAGGTGACGAGGCGCCCCGGCGTTTCCCCCGCGTAGTGGTCGAGCTCGGCGATCAGCGCCCGGCGCCAGCGCGGCTCGTCGATGCGCGCGCGGACATGGCTGTTGAAGTCGCAATACGGGCATTTCGAGGCGCAGAACGGCCAGTGTACGTAGACGCCGAACCCGCCGTCGTTGATCCCGCCGTTCATTGCGGCTCGAGCGGCGGGAACAGCGCGGCGGCGAGCTTGCGGAAGGCCACCCCCCGGTGGCCGATCCGGCGCTTGGCGGCCGGTTCCATCTCGGCGAACGTCTGCTCGTGGCCGTCGGGCACGAACATCGGATCGTAACCGAAGCCATGCTCCCCGCGCGGTGGCCACACGAGGCGTCCATGGACCTCGCCGCGGAAGGTCTCGACCTGCCCGTCGGGCCAGGCGAGCGCCAGCGCGGCGACGAAAAACGCGCGCCGATCGGACGCCCCGGCGAGCGCCGCTTCGAGCCGGCGCATGGCGCGGGAGAAATCCCTCTCCGGCCCCGCCCAGCGCGCCGAGTTGAGGCCCGGCCGGCCGCCCAACGCCGGCACGACCAGGCCGGAATCATCGCCGATCGCCGGCCGCCCGGCGCCGCGCGAGGCAGCGCCGGCCTTGAGCGTGGCGTTGTCCTCGAAGCTCGTGCCGCTCTCTTCGGGCGCCGCCAGGCCGAGATCGCCGGCGGCGATCGCCGCGATGCCGAACGGTGCCATCAGGGCGGCGATCTCGCGCAGCTTGCCGGGGTTGTGGCTGGCGATGACCAGATGGGAGTCGGCCAGACGGCGGGGCATGGCTCTCACGGCCCGAGCGCGCGTTTCTGGTGCTCGATGAGTTCGGCCGCCCCCTGGCGCGCCAGCGCCAGCATGGCCAGGAGTTCGGCCTCGGAGAACGGCTGGCGCTCGGCAGTGCCCTGGACTTCGATGATGCGGCCGGCGCCGGTGAACACGAAATTGGCGTCGGCCTCGGCGAGCGAATCCTCGGCATAGTCGAGGTCGAGGACCGGGACGCCCTGGCACACGCCGCACGACACCGCCGCGACGTGGTCGGCCAACGGCAGGCTGGGCAGCGCGCCGGCCTTGATCAGCCCGGACAGCGCCTGGTGGAGGGCGACCCAGGCGCCGCAGATCGCCGCCGTGCGCGTGCCGCCATCGGCCTGCAGCACGTCGCAGTCGATCCGCACCTGGCGCTCGCCCAGCGCCTTCAAGTCGGTGACCGCCCGCAGGCTGCGCCCGATCAGGCGCTGGATCTCGTGGGTGCGGCCGCTCTGCCGGCCGCGGGCGGCCTCGCGCTCGGTGCGGGTGTGGGTCGAGCGCGGCAGCATGCCGTATTCGGCGGTCACCCAGCCGGTGCCGGTGTGGCGCAAGAACGGCGGCACCCGATCCTCGAGGCTGGCCGTGCACAGCACATGGGTGTCCCCGAACCGCGCCAGGCACGAGCCTTCGGCGTGCTTGGCGACGCCGGGTTGGAGGGCGATCGGGCGGAGCGCGTCGGGGGCACGGCCGGAGGGGCGCATCCTCGGTCCTTGTCGTCGGGGCGGCGCCACCCTACGCAGAAAGCGAGCGGCGGGTCCACAGTCGAGCGTTGCCTGCCCGCCGAGGCCCCCGCCATTGACGCTCTCGGGTTCCGTCCCTAGATTGGAGCGGCATGAACATTGTCAAGCCTTTACGACCGGGGTCGGGGGCGGAGGCGCGGCCACGCTCATTGATCACCGAGCTCAACGAGCGCAGCCGCGAGATATTCCGGCACATCGTCGAGGCCTATGTCGAGACCGGCGAGCCGGTGGGCTCGCGCACGCTGTCGCGCAAGCTCGGGCAGGTGTTGTCGCCGGCGACCATCCGCGACGTGATGGCCGACCTCCAGGAGTTCGGCCTGCTCTACGCCCCCCACACCTCGGCGGGACGCCTGCCGACCGAGCTCGGCCTGCGGCTGTTCGTCAACGGCCTCCTGGAGGTGGGCAGGCTGTCGGCCGAGGAGCGGGCGGGCATCGACGCCCAGTGCGCGAGCGAGGGCCGCAGCCTGGCCCAGGTCCTCGAACAGGCGACCCAGATGCTGGCCGGCCTGTCGCACTGCGCCGGCCTCGTGCTGGCGCCCAAGGGCGAGCGCTCGCTCAAGCACATCGAATTCGTGACCCTCGGCCCCGGCCGGGCTCTGGTCGTCATGGTGACCGCCAACGGGCTGGTCGAGAACCGGATCATCGAGGTCCCGCCCGGCATGCCGCACGCGGCGCTGGTGCGGGCGGCGAACTATTTGAACGCGCGGGTAATGGGCCGCACGCTCGCCGAGGCGCGCGGCCAGATCCGGCGCGAACTGGAAGACAGCCGCGCCGAGCTCGACGAGCTGACGCGCAAGCTGGTCGAGGCCGGGCTTGCCACCTGGGCCGGCACCAGCCAGGACGAAGGCTATCTGATCGTCCGCGGCCAGGCGAAACTGCTGGAGGACGTGACCGCAATCGAGGACCTCGAGCGCATCCGCGCCCTGTTCGAGACGCTCGAGACCAAGGATGCGATCCTCAAGCTCGTCGATGCCACGCATGGCGGCGAGGGCGTGCAAATCTTCATCGGTTCCGAAACCCCGCTGTTCGGCATGGCCGGCTGCTCGATGATCCTCGCGTCCTACGCCAACAGCCAGGAACAGATCATCGGCGCGATCGGCGTCATCGGCCCGACCCGCCTCAACTACGCCCGCATCGTCCCGATGGTGGACTATACGGCCAAGGTGATCGGACGATTGATCGGCTGAGGTCCGCTCGCCGACGCCCCGATACAACGATGGATGCAAAGGCATGAGCAGCAACGGCAAGCCGACCCGCGAGTCCGCACCCGAGGCGCCGCCGGCCGCGAGCGCGGCGGCCGCGGCGCCGGACAGCGGCGCCGACATTCCGGCCCCGCTGGACAGCGACGCCGACATCCCGCCCTCGCCCGAGGACGCGAGCCCCGAGGCGAGCGCCGCCGGCCGTATCCAAGCGCTTGAGGCGGAGGTGGCGAGGCTCAAGGACCAGGCGCTGCGCGCGCTGGCCGAGGCCGAAAATACGCGCCGGCGGGCGAGCCGCGAGATCGACGAACAAGCCAAGTTCGCGATCGCCAACCTGGCGCGCGAGATCGTGCCGGTGGCCGACAACCTGCGCCGGGCGCTGGACAGCATTCCCCAAGCGGCGCGGGCCGCCGACCAGCGGCTCGACCGCTTCGCCGCCGGGGTCGAACTCACCGAACGCGAACTCATGGCGGTCTTCGAGCGCTACGACATCCGGCGCATCGATCCCCTGGGCCAGCCCTTCGACCACAATTACCACCAGGCGATCATGGACCTCGACAGCCCGGACAAGGCCCCGGGCACCGTCGTCCAAGTGGTGCAATCGGGCTTTACCATCCATGGCCGGCTGTTGCGCCCGGCCCTGGTCGTGGTCGCCAAGGGGAACGGGGCCGGCAAGGCCGGCGCCCGTGTGGATACGACGGTCTAGGGCGGCTCGCTACGCCTTGGCGCGGAGCGAGGGCGAGCCCGCCACGGCGCCGGCCGCGGCGTAGGCTTGACTGGCGGCGCCCGGGTCCGCCGGCCGCTCCTCGGGTGGCTCGGAACGAGGCCCGAAAAGGCGTAGGACCGGCCGGCCATCGCCGGGAGCGACGAGATCGATGTAGACCGAGCCATCGATGAGCCCGATCCGCAGGTCATGAACCGGCTGCGGGGGCTTGACCGCGGGGCGTTCGGCGCCCGCACCCGGCCCGGCCCTCGCGGCTGGCGCCCGCGGGGCCTGGGCGGCCCCGCCGCCGTCCGGCGCGGCGGGCTTGGCGGGGGGCTCGCGCGCCGCCGCGGCCGGCGAGGGCTCGACCGGCAACCGTGGGCTCGGAACATCTAAAATTTTAGCCGAATACATTGTATCTTCCGCTGTCGGCACGTAAACTTTAGACCCGCTATACGAATACCACGGTATTGTATTTTGTCAAGACTTAAATGCAGGTTCTCTAATTTATTTATGACTAATATTTGTTTACCAAGAATACTCCTTTCCTCGTCCAATAATATCCGCGGCACGACGAGTTGCGGCCCGGACGCCGGCGCGTGCGGCCGGCGGACCGGCCCCCGTTGCAGCGGCCCAAAGGCGCCCCTATATAGCCTCGAACGGCATGTCTCGACACCGATTGCGGACCGACCAACCGGGGTCGGGAGCGGTGCCCATCCGTGGGAGGTCGACACGACCCGCCGCCCGAGCCAGGAGTTTTCATGAGCAAAGTCATCGGCATCGACCTCGGCACCACGAATTCTTGCGTGGCCGTGATGGAGGGCAAGAACCCCAAGGTCATCCCCAACGCCGAGGGCATGAACACCACGCCCTCGATCGTCGCCTTCACCGAGGCGGGCGAGCGTCTGGTCGGCCAGGCCGGCAAGCGCCAGGCGGTGACCAATCCGCTCAATACCCTTCACGCCATCAAGCGCCTGATCGGCCGGCGCTTCGACGATCCGATGGTCGCCAAGGACATGGGCCTCGTCCCCTACCAGATCCTCAAGAGCGACAATGGCGATGCCTGGGTCGAAAGCCAGGGCAAGCGCTACAGCCCGAGCCAGATTTCGGCCTTCATCCTGCAGAAGATGAAGGAAACCGCCGAGGCCTATCTGGGCGAGAAGGTGGCCCAGGCGGTGATCACCGTTCCGGCCTATTTCAACGACTCGCAACGCCAGGCGACCAAGGATGCCGGCAAGATCTCCGGGCTCGAGGTGCTGCGCATCATCAACGAGCCGACCGCCGCCGCGCTCGCCTATGGCCTCGAGAAGAAGAAGAGCGGCACGATCGCGGTCTACGACCTGGGCGGCGGCACTTTCGACATCTCGATCCTCGACATCGACGCCGGCATTTTCGAAGTCAAATCGACCAACGGCGATACCTTCCTGGGCGGCGAGGATTTCGACAAGGAGATCATCGATTACCTGGCGGGCGAGTTCAAGAAGGAGCAAGGCATCGACCTGCGCCAGGACCGCTTCGCCTTGCAGCGCCTCAAGGAGGCCGCCGAGAAGGCCAAGATCGAGCTGTCCTCGGCGATGCAGACCGAGGTCAACCTGCCGTTCATCACCGCCGACGCGAGCGGGCCCAAGCACCTCAACATCAAGCTCACGCGCGCCAAGCTCGAATCGCTGGTCGAAGGACTGATCCAGCGCACCGTCGAGCCGTGCCGCTCGGCGCTCAAGGATGCGGGGCTCAAGGCCTCCGAGATCGACGAGGTGGTGCTGGTCGGCGGCATGACTCGCATGCCCAAGGTGATCGAGACGGTGAAGCAGTTCTTCGGGCGCGAGCCGCATCGCGGCGTCAACCCCGACGAGGTGGTGGCGGTGGGCGCCGCCATCCAGGCCGGCGTGCTCAAGGGCGACGTCAAGGACGTGCTGTTGCTCGACGTGACCCCGCTGTCGCTCGGTATCGAGACTTTGGGCGGCGTGTTCACCCGGCTGCTCGACCGCAACACCACCATCCCGACCCACAAGTCGCAGGTGTTCTCGACCGCCGAGGACGGGCAGGGCGCGGTGACCATCCGCGTCTTCCAGGGCGAGCGCGAAATGGCAGCGGACAACAAGCTGCTCGGCCAGTTCGACTTGGTCGGCATCCCACCCGCGCCGCGCGGGGATCCGAAGATCGAGGTGACCTTCGACATCGATGCCAACGGCATCGTCAACGTCTCGGCCAAGGACCAGGGCACGGGCAAGGAGCAGAAGATCCGCATCCAGGCCTCGGGCGGGCTCAGCGAATCCGAAATCCAGCGCATGGTCAAGGATGCCGAGGCCCACGCCGCCGAGGACAAAGAGCGCCGGAAACTGGTCGAGGCGCGGAACCACGCCGACGGCTTGATCCACTCGACCGAAAGGAACTTGCGAGAGCACGGCGACAAGGTGCCGGCGGCCGACAAGAGCCGGATCGAGGCCGACATCGCGGCCTTGAGGGGCGTTCTCGACGGCGGCGAACTCAAGGCCATCGAGGACAAGACCCAGGCGCTTCTGCAGTCGTCGATGCGGCTCGGCGAGGCGATTTACAAGGCTTCGCAGGCCGGTCCGGGGACCGAGGCGGGCGGCGGCGCCGGCGGTTCGGGCGCTGGCAACGGCGCGCCCGCCGATGGCGATGGCAAGGTGGTCGATGCCGATTTCCAAGAGGTCGACGAGAAAAAGAACAAGTCGGCGTAACCGATGACAGAATTCGGAAACCGGACATCGGGAGCCAGACTCCGCAACCGGTTTCCGGGCGTCGACGCGTGGCTGCCGATTTTTGACTTCTGATTTCCGGTATCCGCCATGGCCAAGCAGGACTTTTACGACATGCTCAGCGTCCCGCGCGGCGCCGGCCCCGAGGACATCAAGAAGGCCTACCGCAAGCTGGCCATGCAGTACCACCCGGACCGCAACCCCGGGGACCACAAGGCGGAGCAGAAATTCAAGGAGATCAGCGAGGCTTACGACGTCCTCAAGGACGACCACAAACGCGCCGCCTATGACCGCTTCGGCCACGCCGCCTTCGAGGCCGGCAACGGCCGGGCGGCGGGCAGCCCGTTCGATTTCGGGTTCGGGGCGGGCGGTTTCGCCGACATCTTCGGCGAGATGTTCGGCGAGTTCGGCGGGGCCAGGCGCTCCGGGGCGAGGGGCGCCAGCCGCGGCGCCGACCTGCGCTACAACCTCGAGATCAGCCTCGAGGACGCCTTCGCCGGCCGGCAGACCACTCTCCGCGTGGCCTCCGCGCAAGCCTGCGAGGCGTGCGCGGGCACCGGCGCCCAGCCCGGCTCCAAGCCGATCGCCTGCCCCACTTGCCGGGGCCACGGCAAGCTCCGCTCGCGGCAGGGCTTCTTCACCATCGAGCGCACCTGCCCGGCCTGTCAGGGCCAAGGCCAAATCATCGACCGCGCCTGCCGGGCGTGCGGCGGCCAGGGCCGGGTGCGCCGCGAGCGCCAGCTCAATGTCAACATCCCCGCCGGCGTCGAGGACGGGACGCGCATCCGGCTCGCCGGCGAGGGCGAGGCGGGCGCGCGGGCCGGGCCGCCCGGCGACCTCTACATCTTCCTGTCGATCGCGCCGCACCGATTCTTCCGGCGCGACGGCAACGACCTTCACGTCCGGGTGCCGATCCCGATGACCGTCGCGGCCTTGGGCGGGGCGATCGAGGTGCCGACCCTCGATGGCGTGCGGGCCAAGGTCACCATCCCGCCCGGGGCCCAGTCCGGCCGCCGGTTCCGCCTCAAAGGCAAGGGCATGAGCGTGCTGCGCCAGCCCGCCCGCGGCGACCTGTTCATCGAGACGGTGATCGAGACCCCGGTCAACCTCACCAAGCGGCAACAGGAGCTGCTGCGCGAGTTCGAGAATGCCGGCAGCGACCGCGAGACCAGCCCCGAATCGGCCGGCTTCTTCGCCAAGGTGAAGGAGCTGTGGAAGGATTTGCGGGATTGATGCGCGCGTTTCGGGCGGTCGAGCGGCCGGCGCGAGCCACGTCCTGCCCGACGTTCTCGGGCCGGGCCTCCGCGTCGTCTTTTGCGGCTCGGGCGTCGGCGAGGCCTCGCGCCGGGCCGGCGCCTACTACGCCGGCCCCGGCAACCGCTTGTGGCCGACCCTGCATGCGAT
>JBQTIU010000018.1:0-10097 GCA_052387815.1 Pseudomonadota bacterium | reverse complement strand
AGCGTCTCTCCGCTGTTCGCCGAATACGCCTACTGAACGCCGACGCGGCGCCTCGGGCCGCTGCGGCCCGAGGCGCCCTTGCCATCGCCCTTACGGCTTGATGTAGGCGTAGCCCTGCATTTGCACGTGCGCGAGCTCCGCCACGCCGGACGGCACGATGTCTTCCCGGTCGGCGTCGAAGAGCTCGGTCATGGCGATGTTGCGGCGCGTGAGCGTGAAGTTGCAGATCTCGAACTCGACCTTCTGGCCCTTCAGGCTGCCGATCGCCCGCTGCAGCGCGTCGTTGGTTTTGGCGACGCGCAGAAGCTCGACGCCATCGCCGTGCATGACGACCTTGATCTCGACGTTCACCGCCCCGACGGCGTCGAGGTGGTTGTGCATGTTCTGCAAGGCCTGGCGATAAAGCTTCGCCCCTTCGCCGCTGAGGTAATTGAGGTGATAGACCGCCTTTTGCTTGCCATAGCGGTCTTCTCGCCGCCGCCTCGCCGCCCATGAGGCCGAGGCAGAACAACGCGGCGAGAACGGCCGATATTGCCCGCCGGCGGGTCGCGAGCAACCGCCGTCGCGCTAGGTGCTCATCGAGGCGGCATTGAGGATGCCGACCACCACCGACAAGGCGGCGAGCGAGAGCGCCGGGGCGGCGCGCCCGGCGACGATGTCCTCGGCGAGCCTCGGCTTGAGCAGGCGCGCGACCCGGTAGGTGCCGAGCTGGACGGCCATCGCCACCACGCCCCACACCGCCATGTCGAGGACGTTCAGGCTGTGGATGATGGTGCTGGCGAGCGGGATGACGAAGCCGAGCGCGGCGCCCGACAGGCTGATGGCGGCGGCGTTGTTGCCCTCGCCGATGAGCGTCCATTCGCTGTACGGCGTGACCCAGGTGTAGACCCAGAGAAACACCGCGGTGATGGCGAGGCCGGCGACGAAATAGAGCGCGAAGGCGGGCAGCGTTGTCAAATAGGTGGGCGCTTGCAGCATCGTCGTCTGGCTCCGTGGTTGGGGCGTGGGTTCAGCGGAACAGGTGGGGGACGAAGCGGCTGGTGTTGCGGGTGACCGGGGTGGCGTCCTCCCGCACCCCCATGCCCGCCGGCTGCGAGGCGATCGTCCACGCGCCGATCACCGGGTGGTTGCCCTCGAATTCCGGCAACGGGGCGAGCGCCTGGTAGATCATGCCCTCGGCGCCGTAGGCGCCCTCGGTGGCCAGCGTCGGCGGGCCGGCGCGGCCGTCGGCGAACAGCCGCACGTTGCCGCCCTCGCGCCCCAAGATCGGCTTCTCGACCATCGGCCCGTCGATGTGGGCGGGATCGTGCGCGGCGGCGAGCAGGTTGGGATGGCCTTCGAACATCTCCCACAACAGCGCCAGCACGGCCTTGTTGCTCAACACCATCTTCCAGGCGGGCTCGATCATGTGCACGCCGCTCGGCCCGATATGGGGGGCGAAGGCCTCGCGCATCAGCCATTCCCAGGGGTAGAGCTTGAACAGCACCCGGATCGGCCGTTGATCGAGATCGACGAAGCGCTGGCCGTCCCAGCCGATCTCGTCGATCAACAGGAAGGGGGTCTCGAGCCCGGCCTGGAGCGCGGTGTCGCGCAGATAGTCGACGGTTCCGCGGTCCTCGTCGTGGTCGCGCACGCACGCGAAATGGACCTCGCGCGAGGGCAGGTCGAAACGCTGCCAAGCCTCGATCAGCTTCTCGTGGATCGAGTTGAACTGGTCGGCGGTGGGGTAGAGCGACTGCAGCCATTCCCACTGCACGACGCTCGCCTCGAACAGCGCGGTCGGGGTGTCGGCGTTGTACTCGAGCAGCTTGGGCGGCTGCCCCGGCCGGTAGGCGAGGTCGAAGCGGCCGTAAAGGTTCTTGTCGAAGCGCCGCCAGCTCGCCTCCACCAACTCGGCCGCGGCGCGGTCCATCCCGAAGCGCTCGTAGAGCCCGTCGCGCACCACCCGGTCGACGGCCTCGAGGCACATGCGCTCGAGCTCCGCCGTCGCCGCCTCGATCTCGTCGACCTCGGCGGCGGTGAACAGATAGGCGGCGCTCTCGGTCCAGTACGGGGCGCCGTCGATGGTGTGGAACTTGAAGCCCAGCGCCGCGGCGCGCTCCTTCCAGTCGCCGCGCTCGACGGTGGTCAGGCGCTGCATGGACGAGCGGCCCCTCGTTCGGGGTCAGGAAGAGACGGTCCCGACCCCGGTCCCGCCGAACCCCCCGCGGGCGACGCCCGCGCCGGGTGGCTGGGGCGGCGGCATGGTGCGGGCGCTGATCTGGCCCAGCCGCTGGTTGCCCGAATAGGCGGTATTCGCCGTATCGCGATAGACCGGCTGGGCCATGGCTCCGCCGCTGCGGCCCATCATGTAGCCGAGCATCATCGGCATGTACCAGCTGCCGCCGGTGCCCGCGGCCGGCGCTTGGCCCGCCGCTTGGAGGGCGGCCTGGCCCGGCTGCTCCTTGGTCTCCATGCAGTTTTCGGCGCCGAACTTGGCCTCGCAGGCCTCGCGGCTCGAGAAGGCCGGCGCGCTTTTCAAGTGCTGGGCGCGGGCATCGATCAGCGCCTGGCGGCAAGCCGCCTCGTCGTTTGCCCGCGCGCATTCGGCTGTGTCGCGGAAAAAGTCGCTGCGCGCCAGCGGGTCGGCGTCCTCGCAGGCGGCGAGCGCCAGAAACCCGGTCGAGCCCAAAGCGACGAGACGTATCGAGCGCGAGCGCTTCATCGCCACCTCCCTCGGCCAAAATCGGGGGCCCTTGTCCCGTTCCCTCGAGACTATAATGGATTAGATAGGCAGTCCGAGGCCGGCGTCAATGCGGGGGGGCCGAGCGTGCGCTTGCTGCTGGTCAATTCCAACACCTCGGTCGAGGTGACGGCGCGGGTCGAAGCCGTGGCGCGGCAGGCGGCGAGCCCGGGGACTGAGATCCGCGCCCTGACCGCGCCGTTCGGCGCCCGCTACATCACCACCCGGGCGGAATTGACGATCGCCGGCCATGCCACTCTCGCCGCGCTCGCCGAGCATGGGGCCGGCGCCGACGCCGCCGTGGTCGCTTGCTTCGGCGACCCGGGCTTGGCGGCGGCGCGCGAGCTCCTGCCGATCCCGGTCGTCGGCATGGCCGAGTCGGCGATCGTGACCGCCTGCATGCTGGGCGGCAAATTCTCGATCGTCACCGGCGGCCATCGGTGGGTCCCGATGCTGCACGAGCTCGTGGCCGCGCTCGGCCTGTCCGGCCGCTTGGCGAGCGTGCGCACGCTGGCGCTCTCGGCCGGCGAGATCGGGGGGGACCAAGCGGCGGCAGAGGCGCTGGCCGGGCTCGCCCAGCGCGCCGCCGGCGAGGACGGCGCCGAGGCCGTCATCCTGGGCGGCGCCGGGATCGCCGGCATGGCCTCGCTCATCGCCCCTCGCGTCCCGGTCCCGCTCCTCGATCCGACGGTGACCTCGGTCCTGCAGGCGGAGGTCCTGGTGCGGCTCGGCGCCGCCAAGCCCCGTTAGCGAAGCGACAACAGGGCCAGCATCAGCGCCCCTACCGCGATGCGGTACCAGGCAAAGGGTACGAAGCCGTGCCGAGCGACGAAGGCGATGAGCGTGCGCACGACGAAAAGCGCCGCGAGGAACGCGGTGAGGAACCCCACCGCCACGATCCCCGACTGGTCGGGAGTGAACTCGGTCCAGTTCTGGTAGGTGTCATAGGCCGTGGCCGCGAACAGAGTGGGGATGGCGAGAAAGAACGAGAACTCGGTGGCGGTCTTGCGGTCGACCCCGAGCAGCATAGCGCCCATGATGGTCGCGCCCGAGCGCGAGACGCCGGGGATCATCGCCACCACCTGGGCGAAGCCGATCTTGAGCGCGAGCCCGGCCGGAAAATGCTCGATCGCGTGGTGGCGCTGGGCGGGCAGGTTCCTCTCGATGGCGAGGATCGCGATGCCGCCCACGATGAGCGCCGCCGACACCACCCACGGGTTGAACAGCACGCTCTTGATGAAGCCGTGGCCGAGCGCGCCGATCGCCATCGCCGGCAGGAAGGCGAGAGCGAGGTTGCTCGCGAAGCGACGATCGTTGGGGTTCGCAAAGAGGCCGGCGGCGACGCCCCCGAGCCGGGCGCGGTAGGCCCAGCACACGGCGAGGATCGCGCCCGCCTGGATGACGATCTCGAACACCTTGCCGGGCGGCCCCTGGAAGCCGATGAGGTCGACGACAAGGATCAGGTGGCCGGTCGAGGAAACGGGGATGAATTCGGTCAGGCCCTCGACGACGCCGAGCACGACCGCACCGAGAAACGTCGCGACATCCATGAACGCCCCACCCCTGCCGCGCTCAATCGGCCATCATTCCCCGGTGAGCGCCTGCAAGATGTGGTCGCCTGGCCGCTCGCGGGCGAGGGCCTTCCAGTACAGGCGCGCCTCCTCGACGAGATTGGCGTTCTCGAGATAGGCGGCGAACAGGACGCGCGTCGCGGCCGGCGCGTTGGCCGGCGGACGCAAGCGCTCGACCTCCGCCCGCCGGGCCTCGTCGACGACGCTGAATTCGGCGACCGCCGTCAGGCGCTTTCCGCTCAACAGTCGGGTCGCCACCTCCCACGTATAGGTGAGGTTGACGGCGAGGCGGATTGCGGCCGGCAGCTCGAGGCTGGTGGCGATGGTCTCGGCCGCATGGATCGAGCGCCCGCTTTCGTCCATGAGCTCGAAGGTGAAAGAGGGACCGGCTTCGGTCGGCTGCCAGCGGAAAACCGGGGTCGGGCGCAGGAGCTTGGTGTTGACGGGCCCGATCAGCCGCAACGGCGGCACGCCCGCTTCGCGAAGCCCACGCATCACCAGGGCCGCTTGCACGAGGCCGGTGGGTTTGATCCTGAGCTCCGGGCGGCCGGACGCGAAGGTCGGGGAGCGCCGCGCCGGGGCACCGGCCAGCGCCGCCGCGACATTCGGCCGAACCTCGATCCGCGCCGGCCCGCGGAATTCAAATTCCTCGCCCGAGGCGATATAGACCATCGCCAGGCGCCCGCCGGGGTCGAGCTCGACGACGGCACCGGAGGGGAGTTCCGCAAGCAGCCCGAGCGGCTCCGCCTCGGCCCTCACGCGGGCGGTCCCGACCACATCGGTGACCATCGCCACGGACGGGGTCTGCGCCGCCGCGGTCCCCGCTTCGCAACCGAGCGCGACCAGCGACAGCGCCGCAAGCGCCGCTCCGGCGGCCCGGCCGATGCCCGTCACCCGCATGGCGAAGTAGCGCCCCGGTCCTCGTCGAGCCCCTCGGCCTCAGGCGGCGGTGCCGCCGACCGTGAGGCGGTCGAGAAGCAGAGTCGGCAGGCCGACACCCACCGGCACGCCCTGGCCGTCCTTGCCGCAAGTCCCGATGCCCGGGTCGAGCCGCATGTCGTTGCCGATCGCCGAGACGCGGGTGAGCGCGTCGGGGCCGTTGCCGATCAACGTCGCGCCCTTGACCGCCGGTCCGATTTTGCCGTCCTCGATGAGGTACGCCTCGGAGGCCGAGAAGACGAACTTGCCCGACGTGATATCGACCTGGCCGCCGCCGAAATTGACCGCGTAGAGGCCGCGCTTGACGGCCCGGATGATGTCCTCGCCGGCGCGCTCGCCGGCCAGCATGAAGGTGTTGGTCATGCGCGGCATCGGGTGGTGGGCGAAACTCTGGCGCCGCCCGTTGCCGGTCGGCTTCATGCCCATGAGGCGCGCGTTGTGGCGGTCTTGCAGCAGGCCGACCAGCCGGCCGTCCTCGATCAACACCGTGCGCGAGGTGGGCGTGCCCTCGTCGTCGACGGTCAAGGAGCCGCGCCTGTCCGCGATCGTCCCATCATCGATCACGGTCACGCCGGGGCTGGCGACGCGCTGTCCCATGAGGCCGGCGAACGCCGAGGTCTTTTTACGGTTGAAGTCGCCCTCGAGCCCGTGCCCGATCGCCTCGTGGAGCAGCACCCCCGGCCAGCCAGGCCCGAGCACCACCGCCATCTCGCCGGCCGGTGCCGGCACCGAGCCCAAGTTGACAAGGGCCTGGCGCAGCGCCTCATCGACGGCGGCGCGCCAGGCCGCCGGCTGGACGATGGCATCGTAGGCGAAACGGCCGCCCGAGCCGTGGCTGCCGGTCTCCTGGCGGTCGCCGGCAGCGACCATCACCTGGACGTTGAGCCGCACCAGCGGCCGGATGTCGCCCACTCGCCGGCCGCCGGCGCGCACGATCTCGACCGCCTGCCATTCGCCGGCCAGCGAGACCATCACCTGGCGCACCCGCGGGTCGCGGGCGCGGGCATAGGCGTCCATTTCGGCCAGCAGCTTCACCTTGTCGGCGAAGGGCAGGAGGCCGAGCGGGTTATCCTCGGTGTAGAGCCGCAAGTTGGTGCCGACGGGCCCCGCGGCGAGCGTACCGGAATACCCCGACTTGACCGCGCCGACGGTCATGGCGGCGCGGCGGACCGCCGCGTGCGAGAGTTCGGTGGCGTGCGCATAGCCGACCGCCTCGCCGGCCACCGCCCGCAGCCCGAAGCCCTGGCTGGTGTCGAAGGACGCGGCTTTGAGCCTGCCGTCGTCGAAGGCGAGGCTCTCCGACTGGCGGTATTCGAGGAACAGCTCGCCGTCATCGGCGCCCTCGAGGGCCTCGCCGACCAGGCGCTCGACGTGGGCGCGGTCGAGCCCGGCGCGCGTGAAAAACAGCTCTTCGGTGCGGGCGAGGTCGCTCATCGCGCTATCCTTACTGCATGGGTTTCGCCCGATATATAGACCTTTCCGGCGGGTTTTTCAGCTTCCCGAACTCGGATATAAGTTACGCATGACGCCCAAGCCGTCCGCCCCCGGCGACCACCCCTGGCGCGTGGCCTTGACCAACGAGGTCCATGCCCGGCCCTACGCCGCGCTGGTGGCGCCCGCGCGGGTCGCCCACGTCGCCATGCTGTCGGAAGAGGGCGGCGCCCCGGCCGACCGCGCCCATCTCGAGGGCTTGTGCCGGCGGTTCGGGGTAGCAGCGCCGCCCGCCGGCGCCAACCACTTCTTCCATGATTTCGGCCGCTTCCGGCTCAAGTGGGAGCGCCACGCCGAATTCTGCACCTGGACGGTGTTCGTCCACGGTGCCTTCGCCGACCCGTTCGCCGGCGGCGGCTTCGATCTCTTGCCCGCCGAGTGGGTGGCATCCCTGCCCGGGCGCCGGTTGGTCGCCATCCGCGTCGCGCTCGAACCCCACGATCGGGCGCGCTCGGTCGACGAGCTGGCGCGCCATTTCGCGGCCGAGTCCCTGGCCGGGGCCCGCCTGGCGGGCGAGGCGGCCGAGGCGTGGACGGATTTTCGCATCCATGGCGACGGCTTCGGCCGCATCCTGGTCCGCGACCGGACGCTCGCCCCCCGCCAGGCGGGCCGGCTGGTGCAGCGCCTCTTGGAGATCGAGACCTACCGGATGATGGCCTTGCTGGCGCTGCCCGTGGCGCGCGAGGTCGCTCCGGCGATCACCGCCGTCGATCGCGAGCTCGGCGCGATCACCGAAACCATGCGCGACATGGCGAGGCTGGGCGACGAGCGCCAGCTCTTGGAGAAGCTGATCGGGCTGGCGGCCGAGATCGAGCGCATCGCCGCCGCGTCGAATTACCGCTTCGGGGCGGCGCGGGCCTATTACGCGCTGGTCGAACGGCGGATCGAGGAGCTGCGGGAGGCCCGCATCGAAGGCATCCAGACCATCCGCGAGTTCATGGATCGGCGGCTGGCGCCGGCGATCCGCACCTGCGCGGCGACGGCCGACCGGCTGCAGGCCATGGCCGAGCGGCTGGCCCGCGCCGGCAACCTGCTGCGCACCCGCGTCGACATCGCGGTCGAGGCGCAGAACCAGGCCCTGCTCGCCTCGATGGATCGGCGCGCCCGCATCCAGCTCCGCCTCCAGGCCACCGTCGAAGGCCTGTCGGTGGTCGCCATCTCGTATTACGTCGTCGGCCTGGTCTCCTACGCGGTGCGGGCGGCGGCGGCGGCTGGCCTGCCGGTCCATCACGACGTCGCCACCGGCCTTGCCATTCCAGCGGTCGTGCTGGTGGTGTGGGCAATGGTGCGGCGGATTCGCCGGCACCTCGGCGAGTCGGCCGAGCTGCGCGAGCCCTGAGCAAAGAGGCTTGCGGCATATCGTCGCCGCGCGGCCGCAAGCCGCGGTATCGACTGGCAAGAATCCGCCCGGGACACGGCGCGCATACGCCCTTGCAACGCACCGCTCCCGGCAGGACGGGGCGGCCGAGCGGATGAAGGCGCACGCTCGGAAAGCGTGTGTACGGGCAACCGTACCGCGGGTTCGAATCCCATCCCCTCCGCCAACCTGCTCGAAAGGGACCGGGGCCGAATTTTCTCCGTTTCTCGCTTAGTAAGCCATTGACGTATATGTGCCAATAGCTTATGATGGCGCCATGTTCGAGTGGGACGGGGCGAAAAGCGAAGCCAACCTTCGCCAACGGGGTTTCGACTTCGCCTATGCCGTCGGAATCTTCGGCGGTCCCACGCTGGAAATGGACGACGAGCGGGTCGATTACGGCGAGCCGCGCATCCAAGCCATCGGACGTGTGAACGATGACATCCTGTTTGTCGTCTACACGTGGCGAGGCCGCGAGCGCCGCATCATTTCGGCTCGACTGGCGAGCAGGAGAGAACGCCATGTCTATCGTAAGATATTCGGCTGACCAGGCGCGCGCCAAGGCGCGAGTGCAACGGTCCCGTGTCAAGGCGACGACGGAAAAGAGAACCGCTCGTCACGCCAAGCAGGATGGCACGGAAACCGACGCCGTGGATTTCGAGGCCGCCCTTGCCGAGGGCCGCTTGCGGATCGTGACAGCGTTCGATGTCGCCGCCATCCGCGCCAAGACGGGGCTGTCGCAGGAGCGCTTTGCCCGCGCATTCCAGATCAGTCCGTATACCCTGCGCAATTGGGAGCAGGGCCGCCGCGTGCCTGAAGGCCCGGCCCGCGCGCTCCTGCTCGCCATCGACCGAGATCCCAAGGCGCTGATGCGGGTGCTGGGGGCGTAGGGAGCATCGGCGGTGGGCGCACCGGGGGGATTGCCGCCACGCCTGGCGGCCCGTCTTGAGGATTTCGAGAAGTTTCGCAATGACGAAATGGACCGCAACGCAGACGAATCCGAGACGGCAGATCCTCGGGCGGAGACGATCTACCACTACACGGATGTGAAGGGGGCGCTCGGAATCCTGACTTCGGGCCGGTTCTGGGTCACGGAACGCGCCCACCTGAACCATCCATCCGAAATCAAGTATGGCGTCGACTGTGCCGTCACGATTGCCGGGGAACTTGCGAGCGCCTCGCGAAGCGAACTCAGACGCGGAGCGGGCCGTCTGCTGAAAAATGGCCTCGACGCGGGGTTGCCCGCGTTCGGATTCTACGTTGCCAGCTTCCGTTTCAACCCGGATGATCTCGGCCAGCGGCGCGCCTATGCCGACGAGGGACGGGGAGTCGCTCTAGGGTTTTCTTCCGGCGCATTCGACCAGGACGCGCCTGGCCAGACGGTTCTCAAGCCCCCGCAAACGTTTGCACTCAGATACCAAAGGGAGGTCCTTGAAAAATGGCAGCGGCGAGGCATCGAACAGGCCCTGGCTTTACTGGAAGCGCAGGATCTCCGAGAAGACTTTTCCAACCATCACCGCAGCGCAGTTCCGTGGATATTTGCCAAGCGGGTGTCTTGGTCGTGTTCAATATGAGTCGGACCCGATTTCCTTGGACACGGAATTGGGTTAACCGAAGTGCCGAAGGAGGATCTCTTCATGACCGAGAATCTTGAGAAGACCGTTGCTGTCGATGGGCCTGCGGTAAACGAGGGTGAGCGCGAGCCTCGTCCGCGTTTTCCCCAGGCCAGGTCTCGCCGGCCGGCCCGCTTGAGTCCTGGTCAGCGGTGGAGCGTGGCGCGCAAGCGCGAGGTTGCCTTGCGGCTTCTGCGCGGGCCGAGCCGGTGGAGCTCTTGTCACGCGAGCTGGGGGTCGAGATCTTCCGGCTCGAGGCGTGGCGCGAGAAGGGGCCGGCCGGGATCGACGCGGCGCTGAAGGAGCGCACCGGCGATCCGGTGCAGGCGGAACTGGACACCGCCATGCAGCGGATCGGGGCGTTGACCATGCAGGTGGAGCTGCTGGCGGCCAAGACGGAGAAG
>JBQTIU010000017.1:0-2602 GCA_052387815.1 Pseudomonadota bacterium | reverse complement strand
TCCACGTCGAGCGGGACGGCCAACGGAAGATCGTGATCGGCGAGCAGGGGGGGCGGATCAAGGCGATCGGCGCCGCCGCAAGGCGCGAGCTCGGCCGCCTGCTCGGCCGCAAGATCCATCTCTTCCTACACGTCAAGGTGGCCGCGGATTGGGCCGAGCGGCGCCAGTTCTACGCCGATTGGGGCCTCGACTACGAGGCGTGAGCGACTAGTTTGGGAGTCAAGGGTTGAGGTGGCGGATGGCACGGCGTCTGGGCGGTGCAGGCGGATCGAACGAAGGCGCTCGCCGCTTGCGATTGGGCGTCGCCATCCAGGACGATAAGCCGCACCAGGACGTTGGTGTCGAGGCCCGTCACAGCCGTCCGCCGCGCTTCTCGATGGCGCGATTCATGTCCTCGATCGTGACCCGCTTGCCGGTCGCCCGCACCATCCCTTCGAGATCGGCAAGCGCAGAGATGGCCGGCACCATCAGCGCGGCCCCATCGTCTTGAACGATCAACTCCACCCGATCCCCGGGTTTGAGCCGGTACCGGTCGCGAACCGACTTGGGTATCGTCGTCTGCCCCTTGGCGGTGAGAGTAGCGGTAGGCATGGCGATTCCTTACATGTTCTTGATTTCCTTATTTCCCGCATGTTTTTGTACAAAGATCGACAGTTTCAATGCAACCGTCCGTTTCCTACGAGATCCGTATAAAAAATACGACCGCGGTCTCCCCGACCGCGGTCTCCCCCGTGACGAGCCGGCCGTATCGTAGCTACATTTGTGCTACATTTTCCGGGGTCGATGAAATGGTGAAAACAGTCTCGTTGCGCGATGCCAACCAGAACTTCTCGCGCTATGTGCGCGAGGTGGCCCGGGGCGAAGAAATTGTCATCACGCGTCGTGGACAGCCCGTTGCCCGGCTGGTGCCGGTCAGAGCCGGCACGCGAAAGCTGTCGGCCGAGCAGTTGGCCGCTCTCGAGCACACGCACGCCCGCGCGGCGCGCGGGTGGAGCGGGGGCGGGGCGCGCTTCGAGCGCGAGGTCGCCCATGAGCGATGAGCGGTTTACGCTCGACACGAGCATCCTCATTTACGCCGTCGACGCGCGAGACAAGAACAAGCACCGGACCGCTTCGGACATTATCCGCGGAGCGAGCGCACGCGATTGCTGGCTCACGAATCAAGTCGTCTGTGAATTCTTCGCGGTGGCAACGCGAAAGATGAGGATGCCGCCCAGCGAGGCGGCGGCCCAGGGCCGGGATTGGATGGTGCTGTTTCCAGGCGTCGAGACGACTCGCGAAGCGATACGGGTAGCCCTGGCGGAGGCCAAGTCCGGTCGCCTGTCGTTTTGGGATGCGTTGTTGCTGGCCGCTGCCGAACAGGCCGGCTGTGTCGTGGCGCTGAGCGAAGACATGGCGGATGGTACGAGGCTGAGCAATCTGGTGGTGCGAGCCCCGTTTGCTTCCGGCGGTGTGTCGGAGATCGCCACTAGGCTCATCCGCGCGCATTAGGTCGGGCCGGCAAATCTCGTCGATCGCGGGCCAGCGCGCTCGATGATGTGGGCCGGTCGCATCCCGTTCCAACCCTGTACCGGGCCCGGGCATGGCGCGACCCAGTGTCCCGGCACTGACACACGATTCCCAAGTGGGTTATCCACGCAGGCCGGCCGCCACGCCACTCCGGTCGGCGCTGCTCGAAGACCGCAAGACTGCTACCGGTCGAGTCGGGGCCGGGGGAGGTCCCAATAAAACCGAACAACACCCCCCTGCAAAGGCGCGTTCCGGCGCCTTCGGCGCGTCCGACCGAGGGAGACTCTGGCGCGCGCCATTGCGCTTGGCGCGTTCCTGCTTCCGGAATAGACTGCTTACGGAATAGACTGCGCGATGATCAGGAGCTTTCGTTCGAAGGACACGGAGACGCTGTTCCACGATCACCCCGTTCCACGGTTCAGTCGATTCGAGCGGGTCGCCCGACGCAAGCTGTTGGTCATGCATCGTGCCCGAGGCCTCGACGACCTTCGGGTTCCGCCCGGCAACCGCCTGGAACTGTTGCGGGGCGACCGAGCCGGCCAGCACAGCGTCCGCATCAACGACCGATGGCGGATTTTCTTCCTATGGAAGGATGGCGACGCCTGGAATGTCGAGATCGTGGATTACCACTAAGGTTCCGGTATTTCGTATGGGAAAGGCGACTGCAAATGGCCAAAATGCTTGACCCGATTCCTCCGGGTGAAGTCCTTCTCGAGGAGTTCATGAAGCCGCTCGGCGTCAGCCAGAACAGGCTGGCGCGCGACATCGACGTTCCGGTGACGCGCGTCAATGACATTGTCCGCGGCCGGCGCGGGATCACCGCCGATACGGCGCTTCGCCTCGGCAAGTATTTCGGGACGTCGCCGGAACTCTGGCTCGGCTTGCAGATGGAGTACGACGTGCGGCGGGTGAAACGCGACACCTGGCCGTTGGTCGAGCCGCGCATCCGCCCGATCCGGGCGGCGTGAGCGGCGACGGGGTCAAGGACTTGAAGGCCTGGATCGCCGCCCGAGTGCCGGCCGGCCCCTGGCACTATCCCGAGGATGAAATCAGCGACCTCCCGGCCCGGCTGCTGGCCGCCGAGATCACGCGC
>JBQTIU010000016.1:0-27002 GCA_052387815.1 Pseudomonadota bacterium | reverse complement strand
GCCGACGGCACGCGCAAGACGCCGTCGCGCTCCAGCGTCGCCTTCCGCTCGGGCGACATGCGCGCCCACATCAGGTCGCCGACGAAGTCTGTCGCGGGGGCGATGAGCGTCAGGCCGGCAACGCGGGCCGGGCGGGCCATGGCGACCAGCAGCGCGATCCAGCCGCCCATGCTGGAGCCGACCAGGATCTGCGGCCCCTCGGTCAGCCGGTCGAGCACGGCCAGCGCATCGTCCGCCCACCGGCTTATCGTTCCGTCAACGAATTGCCCCGATGATTGGCCGTGGCCGCGATAGTCAAAGCGCAGCACCGCATGGCCCTTGGCGCGGCAAAACGCTTCGACCGCCAGGGCCTTGGCGCCGGTCATGTCGGACATGAAGCCCCCCAGGAATAGTACGCCCGGGGACTTGCCGACGGTTTTATGATAGGCGATAGAGACGCCGGGTGCGGAGTCGAGAACGCCGGCTGGGGCTGCGGCGGAAGAGATCGTCATCCGCAGCAACGTACTGGAATTGAACGCCGAGATGAACTCCCGCGCCCACGCTTACTCAACCCCGGCGACGCCCGAAACCGCGGCCGCTGCTCCGGCGGTCCCACCGCGCGCCATCCTGCAGGTGCTGCCGCGGCTGGTCACCGGCGGGGTCGAGCGCGGCACCATCGACATCGCCGTCGCGCTCGCGGAAAGCGGCTGGCGGGCCATCGTCGCCTCCGAAGGCGGGCCGATGGTGCGCGAGATCGAGCGCGCCGGCGCCCGGCACGTCAGCCTGCCGTTGGATTCCAAGAACCCGCTGCTCATGCGCCGCAACATGTTCGCCCTCTTGGACCTCATCGGCAGCCACCGCATCGCCCTCGTGCACGCCCGCTCGCGCGCCCCGGCCTGGAGCGCGCTCTATGCGGCCAGGCGCGCGGGCGTGCCGTTCCTCACTACCGTCCACGGCGTCTACAACACCGGCAACCGTTTCAAGCGCTGGTACAATTCGGTGATGACCAGGGGCGATCGGGTGATCGCCATTTCCGAGTTCGTCGGCCGCCACATCGTCGCCGAATACGGGCTCGATCCGGCCCGCATCCGGGTCATCCCGCGCGGCATCGACCTCGATCGCTTCGATCCCCGCCGCGTGGCCGCCGACCGCGTCGTTCGCCTGGCGCAGGAATGGCGGCTCCCCGACGGCATCGGCGTCGTCATGCTGCCCGGCCGCCTGACGCGCTGGAAAGGCCAGGCGCTGCTCATCGAGGCGCTCGCCCGGCTCGGCCGGCGCGACGTGTGCTGCCTGCTGGTCGGCTCCGACCAGGGCCGCCGCCGCTACCGGGCCGAGCTCGAGCGCCTCGTCCGCGCGCGCCGCCTCGAAGGAATGGTGCGCATGGTCGATCATTGCCGCGACATGCCGGCCGCCTTCATGCTGGCGGACGTGGTGGTGTCGGCCTCCACCGACCCCGAGGCCTTCGGGCGGGTGGTCGCCGAGGCGCAGGCGATGGGTCGCCCGGTCATCGCGCCGGACCACGGCGGGGCGCGCGAGATCGTGCGGGCGGGCGAAACCGGCTGGCTGGTCAAGCCGGGCGAGGCGGGGGCGCTGGCGGCGGCGCTCGGCGAAGCCTTGGCGCTCACCCCGGCCGCGCGCGAGGCGATGGCGAGCCGCGCCATCGCCTGGACTCGCGCCCGGTTCAGCCGCGAAGCGATGTGCCGATCGACCCTCGCCGTCTACGACGAGGTCCTGGCCGCGGCCGCGGAGCGGGCGTGACGCGCATCCTGGTCATCAAGCTGGGGGCGCTTGGCGATGTCATCCAGGCCCTCGGGCCGATGGCTGCGATCCGCCGCCACCACGCGGGGGCGCGGATCGTGGCCCTCACCACCCAGCCCTTCGCGCCGCTGTTCGCCGCCTGTCCTTATGTCGACGAGGTGTGGGTGGACACGCGGCCGGCCTGGTGGCGCCTGGGAGCGGTCCTCGACCTGCGCCGCCGGCTCGACGCCGGCCGGTTCGAGCGCGTCTACGACTTGCAGACCTCGGGCCGCACCGGCTTCTATTTTCGCCTATTTCCACGACCGCGGCCGCAATGGTCGGGCATCGCGCGCGGCTGCTCGCACCCCCATGCCAATCCGCTGCGCGACCGCATGCACACCCTCGAGCGCCAGGCCGAGCAGTTGGCCGCCGCCGGCATCGCCGCGGTGCCGGCGCCCGACCTCGACTGGCTCGACGCCGATACCGCTCGCTACGGGCTCGAGCCCCCCTTCGCGATCATCGTCCCCGGCGGCGCGGCCGGCCGGCCGGACAAGCGCTGGCCGCTCGCCGGCTACGTCGCGCTGGCCACTTCGCTCGCCGGCCGCGGCCTCGAGCCGGTCGTGCTCGGCACCGCCCGCGAGCGGCCGTTGGCCGCCGCCATCCGCGCCGCCTGTCCCTCCGCGCGCGACCTGGTGGGCGACACTACGCCCGCCGAGATCGCCGCGCTTGCGCGCCTGGCCGCCGGCGCGCTCGGCAACGACACCGGCCCCATGCACCTGATCGCCGGCGTGGGCGCGCCGTCCGTGGTGCTGTTCTCGGCCGCCTCCGATCCCACCTTGTGCGCGCCGCGCGGCCCCAGGGTCACGGTCCTCCGCCGCGCGCGGCTCGAGGACCTCGGTTGGGAGGAAGTGGCCGCGGCGCTTGACGCGCGGTCATATTAGGCATATTAGCTGTTTCGCCTATTTAGCCCAAAATTCGTTCGCGGGGATGGTCCATGGCCAAGCGCGCACCGGATCATGCGGTTTCGGCAACCGAGGTCAAGAACCGGTTCGGCGTTTACCTCGACGCGGCGCGGGACCGCCCCGTCAAGATCAGCCGGAACGGCCGCATGGTCGCGGTCTTGCTCTCGGCGCAGGACTACAAGCGGTTGCAGGCCTCGGATGACTATGTGCTGGGGGCTGCGGCGATGAAGGCGCATAAGGAGGCGGAGTACATGAGCCACGAGGAGACGATGCGGTTTCTCTTCGGCATCCTAGCCAGGCAGGAGGGGGGAGATGAGAGGAGCGCAGAGAAGCTGGCGACTGCGGTTGGGAAACGACGCGCGAAAGTTCCTGGCCGCTTGCCGGTCCGCCGACGTAAATCGACTCACGGCAAGGCTGCTGTTGCTCACCTCCGATCCGCTTCCCCCTGACCACCGCCGCCTCGCCAACTGGCCCGACCTCTTCGTCGTCGATGTGGGGGACTTCGAGATCGTGTACATGTTCGACGAGGGCGAGATCCTGGTTCCCTATATACAGCAGCACAAGGTTCCGATCGTCTCCTAGGGATTACCTGCCTCGCCCGGCCAATTCCTTGACAGCCGGCGGATTCCCACTACATTCCGGCCTTCCCGGGCGGTCCTCCCCGCAACCTCGTGGGTGTCGATGGTCGCGATCAAGCTGCCCGACGGCAGCCTCAGGAACTTTGCGTCCGCCGTGAGCGGCGAGGAGATCGCGCGCGCGATCGGGCCGGGGCTGGCCAAGGCGGCGCTGGCGATCAAGGTCGACGGCGCGCTCGCGGACTTGAAGGCCGCCGTCGAGCGCGACGCCGCGGTCGAGATCGTCACCGCCAAGCACGCCGACGCGCTCGCTTTGCTGCGCCACGACGCCGCCCACGTGATGGCGGAAGCGGTCCAAGAGCTCTATCCCGGCACGCAAGTGACCTTCGGTCCCGCGACCGAGGACGGCTTCTACTACGATTTCGCCCGCCGCGAGCCGTTCACCCCCGAGGACCTACCGCGGATCGAGGCGCGGATGCGCGACATCGTCGACCGCGACGAGCCGATCGCGCGCGAGATTTGGGAGCGCGGCGCGGCGATCGAGTTCTTCAAGCGCCAGGGCGAGACCTACAAGGCCGAGTGGATCGAGCAGATGCCGCAGGACGAGCCGATCTCGATCTACCGCCAGGGCGGCTGGCTCGACCTGTGCCAGGGCCCGCATCTGCCCTCAACGGCCAAGCTCGGCAAGGCGTTCAAGCTGACGAAGCTCGCCGGCGCCTATTGGCGGGGCGACGCGCGCAACGCCCAGCTCCAGCGCATCTACGGCACCGCCTTCGCCAGCCAGGACGAGCTCGAGGCCCATCTCCGCCGGCTCGAGGAAGCCGAAAAGCGCGACCATCGGCGCCTGGGGCGCGAGATGGGGCTGTTCCACCTCCAGGACGAGGCGGTGGGCGCGGTGTTCTGGCATGCCAACGGCTGGACGCTGTACCGCACCCTCCAGGACTATATCCGCCGCCAGCTGGCGGGCGCCGGCTACATCGAGGTGCGCACGCCCCAGCTCGTCGACCGCTCGCTGTGGGAGGCGTCCGGCCACTGGGACAAGTTCCGCGAGCACATGTTCATCGCCGAGACCGAGGACCGACGGGTCTTCGCCTTGAAACCGATGAACTGCCCCTGTCACGTGCAGATCTTCCGCCACGGCCTCAAGAGCTATCGCGACCTGCCCTTGCGCATGGCCGAATTCGGCGCCTGCCACCGCTACGAGCCCTCCGGTGCGCTGCACGGCATCATGCGCGTGCGCGCCTTCACGCAGGACGACGCGCACATCTTCTGCACCGAGGACCAGATCACCTCGGAGAGCACCGCCTATTGCGACCTCTTGCGCGGCGTCTACCGCGACCTCGGCTTCACCGACGTCACCATCAAGTATTCCGACCGGCCGGCCCGGCGCGCCGGCACCGATGCGATTTGGGACAAGGCCGAAAAGGCGCTCATGGATGCAGGCACCGCCGCCGGGCTCGACCTCGTCCGCACCCCGGGCGAGGGCGCTTTCTACGGGCCGAAGCTCGACTTCATCCTGCGCGACGCCATCGGCCGCGAGTGGCAGTGCGGGACTCTCCAGGTCGATTTCGTGCTGCCCGAGCGGCTGGATGCCTCGTATATCGGCGAGGACGGGGACAAGCACCGGCCGGTGATGCTGCACCGGGCGATGCTCGGCTCGTTCGAGCGCTTCATCGGCGTGCTCATCGAGCACTACGCCGGCAAGCTGCCGCTGTGGCTGGCGCCCGTGCAGGGCGTGGTCGCGACCATCACCTCCGACGCCGACCCCTACGCCCGCCGGGTCGCGGCCGCGATGGCCGCGGCGGGCTTGCGGGTCGAGCTCGACCTGCGCAACGAGAAAATCGGCTACAAGGTGCGCGAACACGCGCTCGCCAAGGTGCCGCTCCTGTTCGCGATCGGCCGGCGCGAGGTCGAGGGCGGGTCGGTCGTGCTGCGCCGCCTGGGCGGGGCCGCGCAAGAAACGCTTGCACTCGCCGACGCCGTCGCTAGAGTCCGGACGGAGGCCGAAGCGCCCGGCCGTTAACCGGTCGCTAACCGCCGGTGCGCTCAGGATCGAGGATCAACGGAAAGAGGAGAAGTCGCGATCGCTCGCCGCATGATGGTATCCGCGCCGACCAAGAGCGGTCCGCGCACCAACGATCGGATCGAAGCGCCAAACATTCGGCTGATCGACGAAACCGGGGAGATGGTCGGCGTCGTCAGCCTGCACGAAGGCTTGCAACGGGCCTACGACGCCGATCTCGATCTCGTCGAAGTGTCCCCGAATGCCGATCCGCCGGTGTGCAAGCTGCTCGATATCGGCAAATACAAATACGAGGTCCAAAAGAAGCGGAACGAGGCCCGCAAGAAGCAGAAGGTCATCGACATCAAGGAAATCAAGATGCGGCCGGGCATCGATGACCACGATTACGAGGTCAAGCGGCGCTCGATGACCCGCTTCCTCGCCGAGGGCGACAAGGTCAAGATCACGCTGCGCTTCCGCGGCCGCGAGATGGTGCACCAAGATCTCGGCGCCAAGCTCCTCGACCGGGTCAAGGCCGATCTCGGCGATCTCGCCAAGGTCGAGCAGCTGCCGCGCCTCGAAGGCCGCCAGATCACCATGGTGGTGGTGCCGAAATAGCCGAACCCGGCGTGGCCGGCCCGGGAGGCGGCGCGATGGCGGACCTACCAGCACAGGCACGCGCGGTCGTCGTCGGGGGCGGCATCGTCGGCTGCAGCCTCGCCTATCACTTGACGCAATTGGGCTGGCGCGACGTCGTCCTCCTCGAGCAGGGCAGCCTCAGTTGCGGCACCACTTGGCACGCCGCCGGCCTGGTTGGCCAGCTCCGCTCGTCGAGCAACTTGACGCAGCTCATCCGCTACAGCGCGCGGCTGTATGCCGAGCTCGAGGCCGAGACCGGCCAGGCGACCGGGTGGAAACGCTGCGGCAGCCTGTCGCTCGCGCGCACCGCCGAGCGCCTGACCCAGCTCCGGCGCAATGCCGCCTTGGCGCGCGCCTACGGCATCGAGGCCCATGAGATCGGGCTCGCCGAGGCGGCGAAGCTCTATCCCCCGATGCGCACCGAGGGTCTGGTCGGCGCAGTGTGGATCGAGGGCGACGGCAAGGCCAATCCCGCCGACATCACCCAGGCGCTCGCCAAGGGGGCGCGGGCCCGCGGCGCCCGGCTGTTCGAGAACGTCAAGGTCACCGAGGTCGAGTTGCGGAACGGCGCGGTCGCCGGCGTGCGCAGCTCGGCGGGCGACATCGGGTGCGAGGTCGTGGTCAACGCAGCCGGCATGTGGGCGCGCGAGTTGGCGCGCGCCAGCGGCGTGACGGTGCCTCTCCATGCTTGCGAGCACATGTACATCGTCACCCGGCCGATCGACGGCGTGGCGCCCGACCTGCCGGTGATGCGCGACCCGGACGGCCATGTCTATTTCAAGGAAGAGGTGGGCGGGCTGCTGATGGGCGGGTTCGACCCGTGGGCTAAGCCGTGGGGCATGGACGGCATCCCGGAGGGCTTCGCCTTCCAGACGCTCAACGAGGATTGGGACCAGTTCGAGGTCCTGATGACCAACGCCATCGCGCGCGTGCCGGCGCTCGAGACCGCCCAAGTGCGTATGCTGCTCAACGGCCCGGAGAGCTTCACCCCCGACAATGCCTTCCTCCTCGGCGAGGCGCCCGAGGTCCGCCGCTATTACGTCGCCGCCGGGTTCTGCTCGGGCGGCATCGCCGCCGCCGGCGGCGCCGGCAAGGCGCTCGCCGAATGGATCGTCGGCGACCGCCCGCCGATGGACTTGTGGCCGGTCGACATCAGGCGCTTCGCGCCCTTCCACGGCGAGCGCCGGTTTCTCGCCGCCCGCGCCAGCGAGATCGTCGGCGTGCATTATTTCATCGCCTTCCCCAACCGCGAGCTTATGAGCGGGCGGGGCCTGCGCCGCTCGCCGTTCTACGACCGACTCAAGGCCAAGGGCGCCTGTTTCGGCGCCAAGATGGGCTGGGAACGAGCCAACTGGTTCGCGCCCGACGGGGTCGAACCGGAGACGATCTACTCGTTCGGCCGCCAGAACTGGTTCCCCTGTGCCGCCGCCGAGCACCGGGCGGCGCGCGAGGGGGTGGCGGTGTTCGACCAGACCTCGTTCTCCAAGTTCCTCCTCGCAGGGCCGGACGCGGAGGCGGTGTTGCAGCGCCTCGCCGCCAACGACGTCGCGGTGGCGCCGGGCCGCATCGTCTATACGGCGCTGCTCAACGAGCAGGGCGGGTTCGAGTCGGACTTGACCGTCGCGCGCTTGGCCGAGGACTCCTATTTCATCGTCACGGGCTCGGGCCAGACCACCCGCGACCTCCACTGGCTGAAGCGCCATATCCAAGAGGGCGCCCGCGTCGCTTTGCGCGACGTCGGGCGGGCCTATGCGGTGCTGGGGGTGATGGGCCCGCGCTCGCGCGAGCTTCTGCAGCGTCTTGGCGATGCCGACCTCGGCAACGCCGCCTTCCCCTTCGCCACCGTGCGCGAGATCGCGATCGCCGGGGCACCCGTGCGCGCGGCGCGCATCACCTATGTCGGCGAACTCGGATGGGAGCTTTACGTCCCGGTCGAGTTCGCGGCCCACCTCTATGACGCGCTCGCCGAGGCCGGGCGAGAGTTCGGCCTCAAGGACGCCGGCTACTACGCCATCGACTCCTTGCGCATGGAAAAGGCCTATCGCGCCTGGGGCCGCGAGCTGACCTCCGATGACACGCCCTTCGAGGCGGGCTTGGGCTTCGCCGTGCGCCTCGACAAGACCACGCCCTTCCTTGGCCGCGATGCCCTGTTGCGCCAGAGGGGCAAGCCGCTTGCAAAGCGTCTTCTCGTCTTCGTGCTCGACGATCCCGCGGCCTTGCCCCTGGGCGAGGAGCCGATCCTGGTCCATGGCCGGATCGCGGGTTCGGTGACCTCCGCTGCCTTCGGCCACACGCTGGGCCGCGCCGTCGCCATGGGCTACGTGCGCCATCCCGACGGCGTCGATGCGGCATTCATCGCCGGGGCCGAATTCGAGCTCGATATCGCCGGCCGGCGCTTCACGGCGAAGGCCGGGCTCGCCGCGCCCTACGATCCCAAGGGACTGCGCGTCAAGGCGTAGGGGCAAGTTTCAAACCGGGGGCGTTGCCCCGCCCCTGCAAGAGGAATTCAACCGCAGAGATCGCGGAGAAGGACGCGGAGGACGCGGAGGACGCGGAGAAGAGGCGTCGCGCTCGAAGGCGCGCGATTTGGGATCGCAACAGCGTCGCGGTCCCCTCGGCGCTCTCTGCGCCTTCCTCTGCGCCCTCCGCGGTGAAATTCCCCTTGTCGGGGTCGGGTTCAGTCGGCGAGGCGCAGCGCCAGGATCGTATAGATGCCCGCCGTCGGTCTTACCGCCGTGGCCGAGAGATTGACGAAGGTGATCGCGACTTCTTCTTCGCCCGCCACGCGCGCCCCCGCCACGCCGAGCCCGGCGGCCTGCGCCGGCGCATTGAGGAATACGAGGTCGGAAAGGGAGAGCTGCGGGACCCGGAAGCGCTGTTCGTCGCTCGTGCGGCCGGCCACCGGCGTGGGTTTGAGTTGGACCGGCAGGACCCGCAACTGCGTGATCACCGAGCCTTGGTCGCCGAGGATCAGGCCCTGGGTCGCCAACTCGCCTTGGGTCGCGATCCGGCCAGGCTGGCTGCGGAACAGGCCGGCGTCGGGCGCGCCCTGCCCGTCGCCCCACGCGAGGGCGCCGGTCGCGGATATCACGAAGCGCGGGTTGCGGTCGGCCGGTTCCGGTTTGGCGGCGAGCAAGATGGCGTCCACTCCCACGTCGTCGAAGCCGAGGAACGGCGCCTCCCCGATCGGCCCCGAGAACTTGACGGCCCCCTTGCCGTCCAGGGCCGCGGCATCCTCGCCCCCGAACGCCAAGCTCAAGTGCGGGTTCGCTCCGCCGCGGACCAGAAGACTGGCCCTGCCGTCGCTGCGGTCGAGGCGCAGGATCGGCGCTCCATCGGCCTCCCCGGATCCTTGCTTGAGGCGGATGAGCGGGTCGGCGCCGGTCCCGCCCGTGAGCGTCACGCCGGCCGCGCCGGCACGGTAGGCGCTCCCGCCGACCGTGAGGCTGGCAAAGGTGCCGTCATAGAGGGCCTCGAAACCCAAGGCCCGGCCGCCCGCCCACGGGCTGAATCCGGACGGCGGCTCGAGGTCTAAATTCAGCTCGGCGAGGCCGCCGTACCACGATTCGAGGTGGAGGGCGGCCGACGGCTTGCCGGGGTCGGGCCGGACCCAGCCCGTCTCCGGCTGCCAATTCCAGTTGTACGCGAGGCCGATCAAGTGATTCGCATGCGGCTCGCCTGGCAACCAAGAGGTCGACACCAGGACGCCGGGCGGCGGCGCCTCGCCGAGCGAAATCGGCGCGGCGGCGCGGGATACCGCCGCCGTGGGTTCGACGGCGAAGTCGCGGACCACCACCGCGACCGCCGTCAGGGTCGAAATGCAAACCGAGATCGTTGCCAGGGATAACGAAACTCTATGCATCGCCATCACTCGCAGTTCGGCCGGATCGACGCCGGGGCACCACCCCCACGAACGGGGGATGATTTTCCATATATCATGGAACGCGCGTCGAGCGGTAGGGGACGGTTCGGGCCGCACGCCCCCGCTCGCCGTCGGCGCCGAAATGGTCGGCACGCGGCTTGCCTTCCCCCGCCCGGCCGGCTATAAACCCAGCCTTCGCGAGCGGCCACGGCCGGGCCCTTCAGGGGCCCCGGGGCATGCCCAACCGCTCTTGTTCCCGGGGGCCTTCGAGGCCCTCTCGCTTTGCGAGGGAGACCGAAATGCCCAAGCTCAAGACCAAGTCGAGCGCCAAGAAGCGCTTCTGGCTGACGGGGACGGGCAAGGTCAAGCGCGCCCACGCCTACAAGCGCCACAATTTGCGCAAGCGGGCGATGCAAATGAAACGCAAGGCCCGCGGCACCACCCTCATGGCGGCCGGCGACGCCCGCAAGGTCGTCCGCTACTACCTGCACAAATAGCCGCCCCACAGGGAGTCGACTCATGGCTCGCGTCAAACGGGGTGTCACCGCCCGCGCCCGGCACAAAAAAGTCCTCGACATGGCCAAGGGCTATGTCGGCCGTTCCCACACCGCCTTTCGCCCGGCGCTCGAGAAGGTCGAGAAAGCGCTGCGCTATGCCTACCGCGACCGCCGGGTGCGCAAGCGCACCTTCCGCGCCCTGTGGATCCAGCGCATCAACGCCGGCGCCCGGGCCGAGGGGCTCACCTATTCGCAGCTCATGAGCGCCATCAAGAAGGCCGGCATCGCCATCGACCGCAAGGTGCTGGCCGATCTCGCGGTCAGCGACCCCGACGGCTTTCGAGGGATCGTCGCCCAGGCGAGGGCCGCTCTCCAGGCCGCCTGAACCAGCGGGGCGACATCCTCCCCCGCCCCCAAGGCGGGGAAGGGAAGGGTGGGGGCTCCAGCGGGACAGCGATACGCGATGCACGACGAGGTCGAGAGAATCCGCCGCGAGACCGGCAGCGCGATCCAGGCAGCCGCCACGCCGGCGGCGCTCGAGGCGCTGCGGGTCGAAGCGCTCGGCAAGAAGGGGCGCCTGACCGAGCTCATGAAGGGGCTCGGGCGGCTGCCCGCTGACGAGCGTCGCCGGGCGGGCGTCGCCTTCAACCAGGTCAAGGACGAGCTGGTCGCCGCGATCGCCGCCCGCGCCGCCGCCCTCGCCGATGCCGAGCTCGCCCGGCGCCTCGAGGGCGAAGGCATCGATGTGACCCTGCCCGCCCGGCCGCTGCCCGAGGGGCGCATCCATCCCATCAGCCAGACCATCGACGAGCTGACGGCGATTTTCGGCGAGATGGGGTTCGTGGTCGCCGAAGGCCCGGACATCGAGGACGACTCTCACAACTTTACCGCCCTCAACATCCCGCCCGAGCACCCGGCCCGCCAAACCATGGACACGTTCTATCTGGCCGGCGGCGGCCCGGACGGCGCGCCGCGGCTGCTGCGCACCCACACCTCGCCGGTGCAGATTCGGACCATGATGGCGCAAGCGCCGCCGATCCGGATCATCGTGCCGGGGCGCACCTATCGCCGCGACGACGACGCCACGCATTCGCCCAATTTCCACCAGGTCGAGGGCCTGGTGGTCGACCGCACGACCCATATGGGCCACCTCAAGGGCTGCCTGATCGACTTCGTGCGCGCCTATTTCGACGTCCCCGACCTCGCCACGCGCTTCCGGGCGAGCTATTTCCCATTCACCGAGCCGTCGGCCGAGATGGATATCGGCTGTTCGCGCGCCGGCGGCGAGCTCAAGATCGGCGCCGGCGGCGATTGGCTCGAGATCCTCGGCTGCGGCATGGTCCATCCCAAGGTGCTCGCCAATTGCGGCATCGATCCCGGCCAATTCCAGGGCTTCGCCTTCGGCATGGGGATCGAGCGCATCGCGATGCTCAAATACGGGATTCCCGATTTGCGCACCTTCTACGAGGCCGACCTGCGCTGGCTCAGGCATTACGGGTTCACGGCCCTCGATGTCCCGAGCGTGGTCGGCGGGTTGTCGCGATGAAGTTCACGCTCGGCTGGCTCAAGGCTCACCTCGACACCACGGCGGGGCTTGACGAGATTTGCCGGCGGCTCACCATGCTCGGCCTCGAGATCGAAAGCGTCGAGGACCGCGCGGCCGCGCTCGCCCCGTTCATCGCCGGCCTGGTCGTCGAGGCGCGGCCGCACCCGGCTGCCGACCGGCTCACGCTGTGCGTCGTCGATACCGGCCAAGAGAAAGTGCAAGTGGTGTGCGGCGCGCCCAATGCGCGGGCGGGCATGAAGGGCGTGTTCGCGGGCGTGGGCACGACCCTGCCCGGAACCAGGCTCCGCTTGAAGCCGACCGACATCCGCGGCGTCGCCTCCAACGGCATGCTGTGCTCCGAACTCGAGATGGGCCTCTCCGACGAGCATGAGGGGATCATCGAGCTGCCCGAGGAGGCCGAGATCGGCCGGCCTTTCGCCGCCGCGCTCGGCCTCGACGACCCGGTGATCGACGTCGCGGTCACGCCCAACCGCGCCGACTGCCTGGGCGTGCGCGGCATCGCCCGCGACCTTGCCGCGGCCGGGGTAGGGGCGTTGCGTGCGCGCCGTATCGTCCCGGTCCAGGGCGCGTTCCCCTGCCCGATCGGCGTGCGCTTCGATTTTCCGGCCGGCGCCGAGAGCGCCTGCCCGCTGTTCGTCGGCCGCCTGATCCGCGGACTGAAGAACGGACCGTCGCCGACCTGGCTCCAACGCCGGCTAGCGGCCGTCGGCCTGCGGCCGATCTCGGCGCTCGTCGACGTGACCAATTTCTTCACCCTCGATGTCGACCGGCCGCTGCACGTCTTCGATGCCGACCGGCTCAATGGCGGCATTGTCGTCCGCCTGGCGGCCAAGGGCGAGCGGCTTTCGGCCCTCAACGGCAAGGACTACGAGCTCGACGGCGCCGAGACCGTGATCGCCGATCAGGGGGCCGCGCTCGGCCTCGGCGGCGTCATCGGCGGCGTTGCCACCGGCTGCACCGAGGGCACGGTCAATGTGTTCATCGAAGCGGCGCTGTTCGACCCCGTCCGCACCGCCGCGACCGGGCGCCGCCACGACATCGCCTCCGACGCCCGTTACCGCTTCGAGCGCGGGGTCGATCCGGCGGCGGTGGTCGAGGGCATGGAAACCGCCACGGCGATGTTCTGCGAACTGTGCGGGGGCGAGGCGAGCGAGCTGGCAATCGCCGGACAGGGGCCGGAGTGGCGGCGGACCTACGCCTTGCGGCCCGAGCGCATCCAGGCATTGGGCGGGCTCGACATGCCTGCGGACGAGGCGGTCGGCATCCTCGAGGCGCTGGGTTTTACGGTCGCGCGCCAGGACGTCGCCCTCGCCGTCGGCCCGCCCTCGTGGCGCGGCGACATCCAGGGCGAGGCCGACCTCGTCGAGGAGGTGGTGCGGGTCAAGGGGTACGACCGCATCCCGGCGGTCCCCTTGCCGCGCGCGGCGGCGCTGCCGCCGCCGGCGCTGTCGGCGGGGCAGCGCCGGGCGCGCGACGGGCGCCGCGCGCTGGCCGGCCTCGGGCTCACCGAGGCGGTGACGTACTCGTTCCTCGCGCACGCGCACGCGGCGCTGTTCGGCGGCACCAACCCGGCTCTCTTGCTCGCCAACCCGATCAGCGCCGAGCTCGACATGATGCGCCCCTCGTTGCTGCCCAACTTGCTGTTGGCGGCCAAGCGCAACGCCGACCAGGGCCTTCCCGACGCCGCCCTGTTCGAGGTCGGGCCGCAATTCGCCGACGACACGCAAGCGGGCCAATCCCTGGCGGCGTCCGGCATCCGCGCCGGCCGGGCCGGGCCGCGTCATTGGGGCGCGCCCTCGCGGCCCGTCGATGCCTGGGACGCCAAGGGCGATGCGCTGGCGCTCCTCGGCGCCCTCGGCCTGGCGGCCGAGAGTTTGCAGGTCGGCGCGGGTGTCGCGCCGTGGTACCACCCCGGCCGCTCGGGGACCTTGCGCCACGGGGCCAAGGGGCTGGCGAATTTCGGCGAGCTCCATCCCGGCGTGCTGGCCAGGCTCGACTTGAAGGGCGCGGCGGTCGGGTTCGAGGTGTTCCTTGACGCCCTGCCGCCGCCGATGGCCAAGGCCTCCAAGGCGCGGCCGCCCTTGTGGCTGTCGCCCTTGCAGCCGGTCGAGCGCGATTTCGCTTTCGTGCTCGATCGCGGCGTGCCGGCCCAGTCCGTGCTTGCCGCCGCCCGCGCGGCCGACCA
The DNA here is from genome assembly GCA_052387815.1 of Pseudomonadota bacterium. Taxonomy (GTDB): domain Bacteria; phylum Pseudomonadota; class Alphaproteobacteria; order CACIAM-22H2; family CACIAM-22H2; genus JBQTIU01. Next base: position 12,997 of record JBQTIU010000016.1, on the reverse strand, counting down.
GGGGCTGATTGCCGCGGTCTCGGTGTTCGATGTCTATGAAGGCAGGGGCGTGCCGGAGGGCAAGAAGTCGCTGGCGATCTCGGTCCGCCTCCAGCCGACGGCCCGCACGCTGACCGACGCCGAGATCGAGGCGGTGGGCCAACGGATCGTCGCCGCCGTCGCCAAGGCCACGGGAGCGGTGCTGCGGGCGTGAGCCCCCTTCGATCGGCTGACCGATCGACGCGGCGGCCAACGCGACGAGATCAAGGACATCTCGCCTCGGCGTGCCGTGCGCAGAGCGTAGAGGCTGCCCGACACGGTTTCGTCGATCGTCTCGCTGGTTCGGGGCTAGTTTCCGGAAACTAATAATCAAAATTCCGCCGAATCGCCGTATTCTAAGCTCGGTTACACAGCTCTCATCGAATTTACATCCCGATGAGCAGAGACAGAGATGCCCCGCCCCATCGGGCATAACGCTCTCCACAAGATGCTGCGGTTGCCAGTCCCGGCCCCCGCCGTCGAGAGCTATGTCGGCGCCGGGGCTTGGCGCACCGAGGTGGATGGCCACCGGACGATCGAATATTATCCGCCTTCAGTATACACCCGACGGCTCGATCGTCTCGCATCTTCGGTTCGCCTTGCGGCACGAGCCGATCGACCTCGGTGTTCTGGTCGCCGCGCAGAAGGCGATGGATCCGGCCGAGCTGACCGATTGGATCCGGCGCGAGCCGACCGGCGCCTACAGCCACCGCGCCTGGTTCTTCTACGAGACCATCACCGGCCGCAGGCTCGACCTCGATCCGGTGACGACCGGCAACTGCGGGGACTCGACATGGTCGCTCGATTGGGCACGCATGGCCCCTCGCCGACTCCCCCGGTTGCGGGTGGTGGCAATTGCGTTCGGCTGTTCCTGAGCCGGCGGGGGCTCCGGCGCGGTTGACTCGTTGCCAAGTCGCCAGCCAATATCGCGGCGGGCTGCGTTGGCGGGTGGCGCGGGAGGCGGCGCATGCTGCGCTACGACGTTGAAACACTGCTCGCGGAACGGTTCAGCCCGCAGCGGGTGCGGCAGATTCTCGCGCTGGCCCGGCCGGCGATCGAGATCCTGCCAACGCCGTTGGCCGGCGATCCGGCCCCGTGCGGTTCGCGCTTCGGCGGCCGCCCGGACCTGCCGGCGGGCGTGGCGTGGCCGATGTACGGGGACGTACCGCTCACCTTCCTCGCGCAGTTCGACCTCGCCGATCTCCGCTCCATGCCCAACGCGGCCTCGCTGCCGCAAACGGGCCTGCTGTCGTTCTTCGCCGAGTACCTGCTCTGCCAGGGATGCTACGGGTCGGAGCCGGGTATGTGGGCGGTACTGTACCACGACGGCTCGCGGGAGAACTTGGTTCGTCTCGAGCCCCCGCCGGGTCCCGAGCGGATCACCCGCGCCTATGGCTTCGAGACGGTCATTCCACCGTTCGCGCTGGCGCTGAGGGAGTTTCTCGACATTCCCTGCACGTCCAGCGCCTACCTCAAGGGACTCGGGCTGTCGGACGAAGAGGGGGACCTCTACTTCGACATCTACTACCGCGCCCTTCATGGCCCGGGCCACCCGATAATTCATAAGCTCCTCGGCCACGCCAATATCGTTCAGAACGATATCGAGCCCGGACTGTTCGCGGAATGGCAGCAGGCCGCAGAGACGGGCGCGGTCGCCGGCGAGCCGCACCCGCCGCCGTTCAAACCGGTCGAGCCGGGCGAGACGTCGCCGGAAGCGATCGCGCGCGTGCTGATGCGGGATTTGCTTGGGTATGCGGATGAGCTGTCGTTCGGGGGTCCGTGGGACGCGAACCCTGTCCTCGCGAATTTCAAAGAAGCGATCAAGAGAATGAGCAAGGCCGAGCGCGACCAGCTCGCGCGCCAGCTGGAGGAGGCGCGGCGCTCGGCCCGGGAGGGCCATCCGGACGCGGCCGCCGCGATGCGTCTGCTGTTCGAGATGGACTCGCTCCAATTGCCGCACTACTTCGGCGCCACATGGGGCGATGCCGGTCGCCTATATTTTTACATCCACAAGGACGACCTCGCCGCCCGGCGCTTCGAGCGGGCGATGTTCGATATGCAGTGCACGTAAGCGGTTTCCCGCACCAGCCACGGCTCGAAGCTCGGAGCTCCTGCTGCGTCTGGCGCGGGCGCCGTTGCGCCCAACGGCGGGCCCCCCTATGTTGCCGCCCGCCGCCGCCTGCCAAGAGCCCATGACCGATCTCGCCCGCATCCGCAATTTCGCGATCATCGCCCATATCGACCACGGCAAATCGACGCTGGCCGACCGGCTGATCCAGAGCTGCGGCGCGGTCGCGGCGCGCGAGTTCCGCGACCAGATGCTCGACTCGATGGACATCGAGCGCGAGCGCGGCATCACCATCAAGGCGCAGACCGTGCGCCTCGACTACGCGGCGCGCGACGGCGAGCGCTATGTCCTCAACCTCATGGACACGCCCGGCCACGTCGATTTCGCCTACGAGGTGAGCCGCAGCCTCGCCGCCTGCGAGGGCTCGATCCTGGTCGTCGATGCGAGCCAGGGCGTCGAGGCGCAGACGCTCGCCAACGCCTACCAGGCGCTCGCGGCCGACCACGAGATCGTGCCGGTATTGAACAAGATCGACCTGCCGGCGGCCGAACCCGAGCGCGTCAGGCGCCAGATCGAGGACGTGATCGGGCTCGAGGCCGGGGACGCCATCGAGATCTCCGCCAAGACCGGGCTCGGCATCGACGAGGTCCTGGAAGCGCTGGTGCTCCGCCTGCCGCCGCCGACCGGCGACAGGCACGCGCCGTTGAAGGCGCTCGTGGTCGACTCCTGGTACGACTCCTATCTCGGGGTCGTCATCCTGGTGCGGGTCAAGGACGGCGTGCTCGCGCCGGGCCTCGAGATCCGCATGATGGCGACCGGGGCCGTGCACGAGGTCGAGCAGGTCGGCGTGTTCACGCCCAAGCCTAAGCAGGCGGCCAGCCTCGGGCCCGGCGAGATCGGCTTCCTCACGGCCGGCATCAAGAGCGTGGCCGACGCCCAAATCGGCGACACGCTGACCCTCGAGCGGCGCCCGGCGGCCGCCGCGCTGCCGGGCTTCAAGCCGAGCCTGCCGGTCGTCTTCTGCGGCCTGTTCCCGGTCGATCCGGCCGCCTTCGCGCACTTGCGCGACAGCCTCGCCAAGCTGCGGCTCAACGACGCGAGCTTCCACTACGAGCCCGAGACCTCGGCGGCGCTGGGCCTCGGCTTCCGGTGCGGGTTCCTCGGTCTCTTGCATCTCGAAATCATCCAAGAGCGCCTCAAGCGCGAATTCGGCCTCGAGCTCATCGCCACCGCTCCCTCGGTCGTCTATCAGGTGCGCCTTGCCAACCGCGAGACGATCCTGCTCCACAACCCCGCCGACATGCCCGACCCGGTCAAGATCGAGCGCATCGAGGAGCCGTGGATCAAGGCGACGATTCTGGTTCCCGACCAGCACCTGGGCGCCATCCTCAAGCTGTGCGAGGACCGGCGCGGGGTGCAGGACAACCTCACCTACGCCGGCAACCGCGCCATGGTCGTCTACCGGCTGCCGCTCAACGAGGTGGTGTTCGACTTCCACGACCGGCTCAAATCGGTGTCGAGAGGCTATGCGAGCTTCGATTACCAGCTCGCCGGCTACCAGGAAGGCGACCTCGTCAAGCTCCACATCCTGGTCAACGGCGAGCCGGTGGACGCGCTGGCCACCATCGTCCATGCGAGCCACGCCGAAGCGAGGGGCCGGACGCTGTGCGGCAAGCTCAAGGACCTGATCCCGCGCCAGTTGTTCAAGATCGCCATCCAGGCGGCGATCGGGGGGCGCATCATCGCCCGCGAGACGGTGAGCGCGCTGCGCAAGGACGTGACCGCCAAGTGCTACGGCGGCGACATCACGCGCAAGCGCAAACTGCTCGACAAGCAGAAAGAGGGCAAGAAGAAGATGCGCCAGTTCGGCAAGGTCGACATCCCGCAATCGGCCTTCCTCGCCGCCTTGAAGGCGCGGGAGGAGTAGGGAGCCGGCAGCCGTCAGCGATAGGAACGCGAGCCGCTCGAGAAGGAGCGGAATCGCCTCGATGTCGCGGGATTTCTCGGCCACCGCTGCCCGGCCGAGCACGAATTGCTGCGCGCTCGCCGACGCGCGAGACGAGGTGCAAGGGCCGCCTGCCGGCGCCGCCCCCGCCGCCGAGCCGGTGGCGATCGCCGCCCACATCGGGCATCATCACCGCCCGGGACTCGATGACCGGGGACGGTTTCCGGGGGGCGGGTCATGCAACGCGCGCGGACGAGCCGCAACGCGACCGGCGGAGCGGGGATGAACGAGGTCGATCTGCGGCGCCGGGCCTTGGCCGCCGCGGCGCTCGCTCGCGAAGCGGGACAGCTGGCACGCGGTTATCAGTCCGATCTCGCGGCATTGAAGATCGAGCTGAAGGGACCGCAGGATTTCCACACCGTGGCCGACGACGCGGTCGAGCGCCGGATCGTTTCGCGCCTTGCCGATGCGTTTCCGGGCGACACGGTGATCGGCGAGGAAGGCGGCGGCGCGCTCAGCGACCGGGTCTGGGTGATCGACCCGATCGACGGTACGGCCAACTTCGCGCACGGATTGGCGCAGTTCTGCGTGTCCGTCGCCTTCGTTGAGAACGGCCGCACCGAGATCGGCGTCATCTACGAGCCGGTCGCCGACTGCCTCTACGCCGCCTGCCGCGGCTGGGGGGCGACCCGCAACGGCCTCCCGATTCGAGCCAGTGACACCGCGGATGCCGGCCGGGCCATGCTCGATGTCGGATACTCGCGACGGCGCCCCGTGGAGGAATATTGCGGCCTCGTCCTGCGCCTGCTTCGCCTGGGCTTCGACGTGACGCAACTGGGTTCCGCCGCGCTCGGCCTGGCGCGCGTCGCCGAGGGACGTATCGACGGGTTCTACGAGAGCCATCTCTACCCATGGGACGCGCTGGCCGGGCTCTTGCTGGTGCATGAGGCGGGCGGCTGGACATCGGAGTTTCCGCTCGATCGCGCCGGCGGACATCCGGTATTGGGCTGCGCATCGGCGCTGCGCGACGTGCTCGGCGGCATGACGGGAATGGTCTAACGGCCGGTCAGCGGAACAGATCGGACATGTTCTTGCCGACCAGCTTGCTGGCGCCCAGAACCAGGATCAGCGTCATCGCCGTAGCGATGGTGCCGATGGCGCTGGCCTTGGCCAGTTCGTCGCCCAGCACCAGCTCGTAGATCGCGATCGAGATCGTTTTCCAGCGGGCGGAATAGAGCAGCACGGTGGCGCTGATCTCGCCGATCAGCGTCGCGAAGACCAGAATGGCTCCCGCCAGGATGCCGGGGGCGATCAGCGGGATCGTGATTCGTCCGACGGTCTGTCCCCAGCTGGCGCCGCACAGGGTTGACGCCTCCTCCAGCTTGCGGTCGACCTGCGCCACCGCGGCCGAGACCGAACGGAAGATGAAGGCAACGCGGCGCGTGAAATAGGCCAGCACGACGATGATCCCGGTGCCGGTCAGCACCAGCCAGCCGCTGTTGAACGCGGTCAGGTAGGCGACTCCCACGACCAGCCCCGGAAGCACGAAGGGCAGCATGATCGTCAAGTCCAGAGACCACTTGGCGAAGACTTTGCCGCGCACCGTCGCATAGGCGGTGACGGTGCCGAAAACGACGCACAGCGCCGTGGCGCCGGCCGAAAGAACGACGCTGTTGACGATCGGCTGGGTCAAATAGAACACGACGCGCCGGTAATGCTCGAGCCCGTAGACCGTCGGCAGCAGCGTGCCCGGCCAGCGCTCGGCAAAGGACGCCAGCGCCACCACCGCTTGCGGCAGGATCGCCACGATCAGCACCGTCCAGCAATAGAAGTTGCCGAACAGGCGCGCGCCGCGGCCGGTCAGGCGTTGGGCGCGTCGGGCCGTGCCGGTGATCGTTGCATAGCTGCCCGAGCGCGTGAGGCGCGAGAGTACCGCCAGCGCCAGCACGGCCAGCAACACGTTGACCATCGCCACCGCGGAGGCCGCGTTCAGGTTGTAGAATCCGTGGATCTGGTAATAGATCAGTGTCGGCAGCACCTGGAATTCGCCGCCCAGGATCGACGGCACGCCGAAATCGCCCAGCACCCTGATGAAGACGATCAGCATGCCGGCCGCGATCGACGGCAGGATCAGTGGAAAGGTGATGGTGCGCACGACGTGCCAGCGCGACGCACCCATCGTGCGGGCCGCTTCCTCGACGGCGGGATCGGCGGCCGCGAGCGCGCCCTGGACGATGAGGAAGAGGTAAGGGAAATAGCTGAGCGCCAGCGCCAGGATCACACCGAACGGCCCGTAGATCGACGGCAGGGTGATGCCGAGTCCGTCGTGGACGAGCTGGGTGATGATTCCGGTACGGCCCAGCAGGATGATCCAGGCGTAGGCGCCGATGAAAGGCGGCGCGATCAACGGCACCACCGACAGCGCCAGGATGAGAGCCCGCAGCGGGATGGCGATGCGGGCCACCGCGTACGCCATCGGCAGGGCCAACGCCGCGGCTAGCAGCGTGGCGGCGCCCCCGGCGACGAGCGAGTTCCAGAACGCGCGCCGGTAGCCCGCCGAGATGAAGAAGCGCTCGAAGTTGACGAGCGTCAGGTTGACGAGCGCAACCTCCTCGCCGTGCTTCACGAAGGCGACGACGACCGCTTGCGCCAGTGGATAGACCAGGAAGACCAGCGCGATGACCAGGCTGGCAAGCCCGGCGGCGTAGGGCAGCCAGTCGACGCGCCGTCGCTCGCCGGCCATGGCGGCGGCGGGCGTCACGCAACCCCACCGATGTAGAGGATCGCATCGGCGGCCGCGAAACGCAGAAATGCGGGGGCGCCCTCCTCGACGCCCTCGACCGCCGCCGGCGCATCCACCGTGACGTTGCCCTCGGCCGCCTCGGCCCATGCCGTGTAGCGCACAAAGCTGCCCAGGAACTGGCGCCGCATGACGCGGCACGGCACGTCGCCCTGGCGGGCGTCGAGCCGCAGGCGCTCGGGACGGACCATCGCGATGCCGCCGCCGCGCATCGCCACGGTCCTGGCTTCCTCGCCCTCGACCTCGATCGCGCGCTCGAAGCGCAGCATCATCCCGCCCGGCCCGGCCGCCACGATCGCGGCCCCGTCGCGCCCCGCCGGACGCAAGCGCAGGAAGTTGGCTTTGCCGATAAAGTCGGCGACGAACAGCGAGCGCGGCGTCGCATAGACGTCCTCGGGTCGGCCGACCTGGATCAGGCGTCCCGCCTTGAACACAGCGAGTCGGTCCGACACCGACATCGCTTCCTCCTGGTCATGGGTCACATAGACCGACATGATGCCGAGCCGGCGCTGGATGCGCCGGACTTCCTCGCGCATCGACACGCGCAGCTTGGCGTCCAGGTTGGCGAGCGGCTCGTCCAGCAGCAGCATGCTGGGCTCGTAGACCAGCGCCCGCGCGATGGACACGCGCTGCTGCTGGCCGCCGGACAGCTCGGCCGGATGTCGTGCGTCGAGCGAGCGCAGCTGCAGCCAGTCGAGGATGCGGTCGACGCGCTCCTCGATCTCGGCCCGCGGCAGGTTGCGCAGTCGAAGACCATAGCCGGCGTTGTCGCGGATCGTCAGGTGCGGGAACAGCGCGTAGGACTGGAACACCATGCCGACGTTGCGCAGCTGCGCCGGAATCGACGTGAAATCGCGGCCGCCGAATAGGATGCGCCCGGCGGTGGCATTCTCCAGCCCGGCGATCATGCGCAGGGTCGTGGTCTTGCCGCAGCCGGACGGGCCGAGCATGGTGAAGAACTCGCCGGCCTGCACGTGAAACGACACGTCGTCGACGGCGACGATCTCGGCGCCGCCGACTTGAAACCGCTTGGTCAGGTTGGATACGACGAGATCGCCGGCGCTGTGCATGGGATTGCGTCGGCCCGGCTGCGGCCGGGCCGACCCATCGTTCCACGAGCCGGGCGCGGCGGCCGCCGCCGGGCGGGTCCTCGCCCGTTCCGCGCCTCGTCTCGATCCAGCTACTTGGCGGCGAACAGCTTGTCGAACTTCTCCAGATTCTCCTTGCGCAGCGTCGCTGCGCCCTTGGTGTCGTAGGGGAAGGTCTTGAGGTCCTTGACCGCGGGCAAGCCCGCCGGCGGGGCGGTGTCCAGCCGAGCGGATCGGCGCTGGTCGAGTTCGACCAGGATGTCGTGCGCCTTCTTGGAGCTGATGAAGTCCAGGAACTTGCGCGCGTTGTCCCGGTTGGGCCCGCCTTTGATGATCCCATTGGCGTCGATGATGAGCGCTGTGCCGTCGCTCGGATAGACCGCCTCGACCGGGAAGCCTTCGCCCTTCATGACCAGGATATTGAACTCGCTGGTCAGGCCGACCGGGAACTCGCCCCGCGCGACGTTCTGGTAGGCGAGCTTCGAGCTGGTGACAAAGGTGGCGTTCTGGATCACCTTCGCCATTACATCCCAGCCATACAGCATCAGGATCTGGTGCATCTGCGAGTACGCCGAGCCGGACTGGGCCGGGTTGGCCATCAGGATCTTGCCCTTGAACTCCGGCTTGGCGAGGTCGGCCCAGCTTCTCGGCGCCTTGTCGAGCGGCGTCACCTTCGTGTTGACGATGAAGGCCTGGAAGTTCATCGAGAAGCCGTAATACTTATTCTCCGGGCCGACGGCCGACCGCCCGAAGGCTGCGTCCTCGTTCGACTTGTAGCTGTCGAACAGGTCCAGCGCGGCGTCGAAGACGTCGGCGTCCGGTCCGACGAATACGTCGCCGCGCGGGTTCGCCTTCTCCGCCCGGATGCGCGTCAGCAGTTCGCCGCTGCCGCCGCTGATGACGTCCGCCTTGAGGCCGGGATTCTGCTTCTGGAACTCCTCGACATAGGCTTGCATCAGCTTGGTGCTGACCGCGTTGTAGACGACCACCGTTTGCGCGGTGGCCGCGGTCGGAAGGCTGGCCAGCGAAAGGCCGACCGCGGCGGCGAGTGCCGAGCGCTTGACGAATCCTGTGTTCATGGGGTTTCTCCCGTTCGGTGATTACGGACTGCCCTGGCTCATGACATGGTAGCAGGTTGCGGCGCGAACACCACCGTGGTGCGCAGGCGTTGCCGGGGCGAGAGCACGATCATGCCGGTGTCGTCACGGCCTTGTGCGGCCAGATTGAACGCGTCGGTACAATGGCTGACCGGCTCGACGCAGAAGAAATCTTCGCCGTGCGGCGTATAGACGACCAGGAACGACAGCGGCGCGTCCGCGCGCAGGGTCAGGCGCGCATTCCATTCCGGCCACTCGATGACGGCGTGCCGCGACCATCCCGTGAAGCCGTTGTCCATCGCCACGTCATCGATGCGAATGCCGTCGCCGAGACGATGCCCGGCGGGTGGGTCGATCAGCGCAACGGGCATGATCTCGCGGTCGGTTTGCCACATCTTGGCGACGCGGGCGGTCAATCGCGCCTTCGGCGTGCGTACGAAGTACGGATGCAGGCCGAGGCCGATCGGCATCGGCGAATCGCCGACGTTCTCGGCCTCCAGGGCGACGACCAGCCGCTCGGATTGCAGCCGAAAGACCTGACGCGCGAGGTAGGGAAAAGGCCACGCATCGGCCGGTTGGCGATACGCGATCGTCAGCTCGGCGTCGCCTCGTTCCACGACGCTCCAGCGCGCCTGCCATCCATGCCCGTGCTCGGCATGCGGCTGACCGGGCACGTTCAGCGGCAACTGGGCCGTGCGGCCGGCGAACCGGAACCGGCCTTCGCGCACGCGGTTGGAGAACGGCACGAGGGGGAAGCAAGCCATCGCTCCGGGATCGCCCGCGGCAATCCCCGCGGTCGACGCCGCGCGCAGCCAATCGATCCGACGCGATCCGACGGTCGTACGAAACCGCGCGATCGCGCCGCCGATGGCGGGCGCCACGCTGAGCTCGGTCTCGCCGGCGCGCAGCGTCACCATCTGCCCGTCATCAGCCATCATCGACCGGCCCTCGTGCTCCCGAAGCTCCCGCCCTGTGGCGGCCGCGCCTGCTTGACGCTGTTTTCCGCGTAATGATAACTGATAATATCCCATGAGGATTGGGAGGGCAATCCGATCCCGCGGAGACAAGGGACAGACCGCGTGGGCGCGCGCGCCGGCGTGGGCGGCGCCGAACCGATGGAGCAGGCCGCGATGCATGAGTTCGCCATCTATCCCAGTCTCAGCGATCGCGTCGTCTTCATCACCGGCGGCGGATCCGGCATCGGCGAGAGCATCGTCGAGCATTTCTGCGCCCAGCAATCGCGCGTCGCGTTCGTCGATATCGACGCCCGCGCATCGAGGGCGCTGATCGACCGCCTCGCCGCGATTGGCGCGCGAAAGCCGCAGTTCATTCCCTGCGATCTGCGCGACATCGAGAGCTTGCGCGCGGCGATCGCGCGGGTCGGCGATGAGCTGGGGCCGATCCGTGTGTTGGTCAACAATGCGGGGAACGACGACCGCCACAAGATCGAGGACGTGACGGTCGCCTATTGGGATGACCGGATCGCGGTCAATCTGCGGCACCAGTTCTTCGCCGCCCAGGCCGCGGTTGCGCAGATGAAAGCGGCGGGCGGCGGGTCGATCGTCAATTTCGGTTCGATCAGCTGGATGAACAGCGAAGGGAACTATCCCGCGTACACCGCTTCGAAGGCCGCGGTGCACGGGCTGACCCGCGGTCTGGCGCGCGACTGGGGGCCGGACAACATCCGGGTCAATACCGTGGTGCCAGGCTGGGTCATGACGAAGCGCCAGATCGAGTTGTGGTTGGACGAGACCGGCGAGCGCCAGATCCAGGAGAATCAGTGCCTGAAGGAAAAACTCTATCCGCCGGACATTGCGCGCATGGTGCTGTGGCTGGCCGCCGACGACAGCCGGCTGTGCACGGCGCAGAACTTTGTCGTCGACGCCGGTTGGACGTGATCTCGGGCACGGCGAAATGGCGAAGCCAGGGTGCGTTTGGCCGGCCGGGGCGGTTCTCGGCGACGGACCGATCTGGGTCGCGGCCGAAGCGGCGGTCTATGGGGTCGACTCAAGGAGCCAGCCAGCCATTGCTTCGACTCCGAGTCGGGCGCGCGCCGGAGCCGGGCGATGCCCGAACCGATCGGCGGCCGCGCCCGCCGGCAGCGGGGCGGCTTCATCGCCGCCCTCGGCGACAGCGGAGCGCGCCTCACGCCGATCGGGAATCCGGACCCCGATGTTCGCGACCATCGCTTCAACGATGGCAAGTAGGGCGCGGCCGGTCGGTTGTGGGCCGGGACCATGGACGAAGCTGGAGCAACGGCCGACCGGCTGGCTCTACCGTGTCGACCCGGATCTGTCGTGGGTTCGTATGGACGGGCCCGATGTGTGCACGAACGGCCCGGCGCTCGGCCCGGACGGGCGCACGCTCTATCGCACCGATACCATGGGAGGGACGGTTCATGCGTTCGACCTGGGCCCGGACGGAACACGGGCGAACAAGCGCGTGTTCTTCCGAGTTGCCGCGCCGGACGGATATCCCGACGGCATGACCGTGGATGGCGCGGGCTTGGTAGGGATCGCGCACTGGGGCGGCTGGCGGCTCCACCGCGTGTCGCCGCAAGGTGCCGTCGAACGGGTCGTGCGGCTACCGGTGGCCCAAGTGACGAGCTGCGCGTTCGGCGGCGCGCGCCTGGACACCCTCTACATCGCCACCGCGGCGATCGGTCTGGGCGACGGGGGCGCAAGCCGCGCAGCCTTTGGCCGGCGGGCTGTTTGCGCTGGGCGCCGGCGTCCGTGGCCTGCCGGCCTCCGATTTCGCGGGGTGAACGCGGGTGACACGCCCCCAGGCCCCCTCATGGGTGGCGGCGGCGCTCGGCCGGACAGCGGATCGGACGCGACCTCCACTTGCCGATAGGCGACCTGACGCGAGGCCGGTATAATCCCAGGGCGCGGAGAGCCGGCGGAAGCCGGTGGAAGACGAATGGGGAGGTCGAAATGGCCATAGAGATCGTGGTTCCTTTGGAAAACAAGCCGGGCACCCTCGCCAAGGTGGCCGAGGCGCTCGGTCGGGCTGGCGTCAACGTGCAGCTGGCGAGCCACGCGGTGGGGGCGCGCGGCGCCGCCCGCTTGGTCGCCGATGATCCCAGCAAGGCGCTGGCCGCCCTCAAGGCGGCGCGGATCAAAGTCAAGCAGTCGAAGGAGGTTCTCGAAGCAACGGTGCCCGATGTTCCGGGCTCGTTGGGCGCGCTGGCGCGCAAACTGGCCAAGGCCAGGGTGAATATCGAGGCCTTTTACATCGTCGGCGCCGACGCCACGGGGCTTCGCTGCGTGGTCGCGGTCGATAAGCTCGAAAAGGCAAAGGCGGCCATGAGAAGCTGAGCCGACGCCGAGCGGGGCGCCGGCACCGGCGCGACAGCCGGCGCGTCGCGATTGCATCGGACATTGCGGACCGGCGCTTGGAGCCGATCGCCCGCCGCTACTCGAACGCCCCGCTTTTCCACTTGCGTTTCCTGCGGCTCTGCCGCCGGAACAGCAAGGCGAGCGCCACGCCGGGCGCCACCAAGACCAGCCACGCCGGCCATAGCAGGACAGTGAACACGATGGGGTCCCAGAGCACGGGGTGGATGTAGCGCTCGATCACCGCCTGGACGAGGTTGAGCGAGCCCGGGCTCACGGAGAACCAGAGCTGGCCCAAGGGCGCGAAGGCGAACTTTCCGGAGGCAAGAAATCCGACGAGGTCGTAGCCCAGAACGAACGCCGCCAGCGCGATCAAGACCCAGGCGAGGATCCGCCCGATCATTGGCCATCCCCAAGGGGCGGCCGCGATCCCCGCGCCGCCCTGCTATTTTGGCGGCCGGAACATAGCACAACCACGGGCTTGGGGAGAGGGCGCGAAGGGCAGTGGGGGCCTGGCCCGGCCGCGGCCGGGGGTGCTATGTTGGCCCGGTCCCGGGAGGGGTGGCCGAGCGGCTTAAGGCGCACGCTTGGAAAGCGTGTGTACGGGCAACCGTACCGCGGGTTCGAATCCCGCTCCCTCCGCCAA
>JBQTIU010000015.1:0-149731 GCA_052387815.1 Pseudomonadota bacterium | reverse complement strand
TGCCCGACGTTCTCGGGCCGGGCCTCCGCGTCGTCTTTTGCGGCTCGGGCGTCGGCGAGGCCTCGCGCCGGGCCGGCGCCTACTACGCCGGCCCCGGCAACCGCTTGTGGCCGACCCTGCATGCGATCGGACTGACCCCGCGCCGGCTGCGGCCGCCCGAGTACCGCCTGGTCATCGGCTGGCGCCTCGGGTTGACCGATCTCGCCAAGACCCTAATCCGGCGCCGACCGGGCGCTGTCGCGGACGGCCGACGATGCCGCCGCGCTGGCGCGCAAGATCCGGCGCTTTCGGCCCGGCGTTCTGGCCTTCAACGGCAAGCGGGCGGCGGTGGCGTTTTTGGGGCGGCCCGTCGACTACGGCCGCCAGCCGGAAACCATCGGGCCGACGGCGATCTTCGTCCTGCCCTCGACGTCGGGCGCCGCGCGCGGCTTCTGGGACGAGCGCGTCTGGCGGAACCTCGCGGCGTTCGTGTCGGAACCTTGAGGCGGCGCTATCTCCCGCGTGGTCCCACGTATTCGTAAAGGTGGAAATAGTTGCGTTCGCCGACCAGCCGCCAGCCGCGCGAAGCGGGCGGCTCGCCCAGGTATTTCCCGGCATAGTACGGCCAATCGACGAACCAACTTATGTCGCGCTCGCGCAAGTAGTCCCACATGCGGTCCTGGTAAGCGAGCGCCTCGCGGTTGACCTTGCCATCGAGGTTAACGACCTGCGCGCGGAAGAAGCCGAGCGTCCCCGACTGGCCCGCCGCGACCGGCTCGCCATCGGGGACGTGGGCGCGCACCAGGGCCACTTGGTCGTGATAGACGGTGTCGCCGCCGAGCCCGCGTCCGGCCTGCGCCCACAGCGCGAGGACCCCGATCTGGGCCGCCAGCCCGACGGCGATCCCGGCCCGCGCCAAGCGCCAGGCCGGTGAGCGGCCATGGACCGCAAGCCGCGCCCACACCACCGCTGCGATGACGACGGCAATAAGCGCGGCCGGCGCGAAGTAGCGATAAAAGAACCAATAGGCGACGAACGAGAGCGTGTAGTAAGCGACCAGGGCTGCCCACGCCCACCCGAACACGGCCGCGAATTCGAGGCCGCGCCGAACCAGGGGCGCCTCGTCCGCGCTCGCCGCGGCGAGCTCGCGGGCGAACTGCCCGCCCCGCCAGGCCCGCCACGCCACCACCGCGGCGGCGATCAGCACAAGGGCGCGCAAGGTCCCGATCGGCGTCACCGTCATCTGCCGCTCCGCCGCCAAGGGCAGCGTCAGGTCGAGCGAGAACGCCGTTTCATGGGCGCCAGCGAATAGCCACGGCACGGCGGCGATGCGCAGCGCCCATTCGGCGAATTCGAAGCGCAGGAAATCGATCGCCCATTCTTGCTGGGCGGCGCCGCTGGTCGGCATCGGCGAGCCGAACCAGATCAAGTTGTAGAGCCACCACGGCAGCGACACGATGAGCGCCGCGCCGCCGAACAGCGACGCGCGCGCCAGGGCGACCGCAGGACCCCGCTGGCGCGAGCGCCGCAGCTCGTTGAGGCCGAGCGCCAGGGCCAGGAACGCGGCGTCGATCCGCGCCAGCACCATGAGGCCAGCGAGGGTGCCGAACGCGGCGAGCCCGAATGCGCTGCGCTCGCGGCCCGCCTGGACGAATCGCCAGGCGAGCGCATAGAAGAACATGACGCAGCCGGTCTCGAGCCCGTTATAGGCGTGGTTGAGCATCAGCGGCGCGGCGAGATAAAGGAAGGCCGCGAGCCACAACCGCCACTCCTTCTCCAGGCGGCGCTCATCCTCGGGCGCGCCGGGCCGGGTCGGCCAGGCATCGCGGGCGATCAGGCCGACCAACAGCGCACCCAACGCGTGGAACAGCCAGGCCGCCGCCATGACCAGGCGCAAGGCGAGGAGCTCGTTGGCCCCGGCCAGCGCGAAGGCGCCCGCCTCGATGACGGTGAACAGCGGCTGGAAGCCGTTGGTGAGCGCCGCGCCGTCGATGGTCGGCCCGAGGCCGCGCGCCAGGTTGCGGGCGACGGTCAAGGCGTAATAGCCGTCCTCGGTGAGCGGCATGTCGTAGACATGCGAGGCGGGCCGGAACGCCAGCCCCAGCAAGACCAGCGCGACCGCCGCGGCCAGCACGCGAGTCGCGGCCAATCGCGCGCTCATGGCGGGTGATCGGTTCGTCATCGCCCCGGTTTGTACGCCAAACCGGGCGGGCGAGGAACGACGGTCCCGGGGACCGCGGTTCTTCCTTGGGGCGCCTGTCTTTCCGGCCCCGTTGCCGGTAAAGTCCCCCCATCCCGCCCATGAGCCCCGCCGCCCTCATTCGCCTTGCCCGCCCGCGCGACTGGGTGAAAAACGCATTCGTGGCGGCGCCATTGTTTTTCACGCCCGAGGCGCTCAGCGCGTCCACGACCGGCGCAGTCGCGGTCGCGGTCGCGGCGTTCTGCCTCGCCGCCAGCGCGACCTACGCGCTCAACGACTGGTCCGACCGCGAGGCCGATCGGGCCCATCCGGAAAAGCGCCTCCGCCCGGTCGCCGCCGGCGAGGTGTCGGCCGGCGGCGCGCTCGCCTTCGCCGCCTGCCTCGCCGCCGCCGCGGCCGGCCTCGCATCGCTGCTGCCCTTGCCGTTCGCGGCCTTCGCGTTCGCCTACATGGTCTTGAACGTGGTGTACTCGTTGGCGCTCAAGCAGGTCGCCATCCTCGACGTGCTGGCGCTCGCGGCCGGCTTCGTACTGCGCGTGCATGCCGGCGCGGCGGCGGTCGGCGTCTCGCCCACCGTCTGGATCACCGTCTGCACCTTCCTGCTGGCGCTGTTCCTGGCGCTGGCCAAGCGCCGTGACGATGTCGTTCGCATGCTCGCCGCAACCCACCGCCCGAGCCTCGCCGGCTACAACCTGACGTTCATCGACGCCGGTCTGGCGATGGTCTTGGGCGCGCTCCTGGTTTCCTATCTCATCTACACGACCGACAGCGCGGTCATCCATCGCCTCGGCACCGACAAGCTGTACCTGACCGCCCCCTTCGTCGCCGCGGGCGTGCTGCGCTACTTGCAGATCACGCTGGTCGAGAAACGGTCCGGCTCGCCCACCGACATCGCGCTCGCCGACCGGTTCCTGATCCTCGCCGTCCTTGGTTGGCTCGCCACTTTCTTCTGGCTGATCTATCTCTGAGGCCGCATGAACTGGACCGAGATGGCGCTCACCGGCTGGGGCCGGTCTTCGACCTCCCTCGCGCTCGCCTGCCGGCCCGAGCGCCAGGCCGAGATCGAGGTGGCGGTCGCCTCGGCGGGGCCGGCCGGCATCATCGCGCGCGGCGGCGGGCGCGCCTACGGCGATGCGGCACTCAACGGCGGCGGCCGGGCGCTGTTGACCGCCCGCCTCGACCGCATCCTGGCCTTCGATGCGGCGAGCGGCGAGACGGTCTGCGAGCCGGGCGTGAGCTTCCGCGACCTGATCGACGTCTTCGGCCCACGCGGGTTCATGGCCCCGGCCAGTCCCGGCACCGCCTTCGCCACGGTCGGCGGCGCCGTCGCCGCCGACGTGCACGGCAAGAACCACGACCGCCATGGCTCGTTCGGCGACCATGTGCGCTGGATCGATTTGACGCTTGCCGACGGCACGACCAGGCGCATCTCGCCCGACGACGACCCCGAGCTGTTCGCCGCCACTCTCGGCGGGATGGGGTTGACCGGGATCATGCGCCGGGTTTGTTTCCGCCTGTTGCCGGGCGCGGCCATGGTCGCGGTCAAGGAACGGCGCCTCGCCGATCTCGACGCGTTCCTGGCCGCCTTCGCCGACATTCGCGACACCGCCGCCTTCTCGGTCGGGTGGATCGATGCGCTGGCGGGCGGGGCCGCGCTCGGCCGCGGCATCCTCGAGACCGCCGCATTCGCGCCCGGTGCGCCCGCGGGCGGCGCGAGGTTGGGGCGACGCCCGGCCGTGCCGATCGATCTTCCCGGGTTCGTGCTCAGCCCGCTTGCGGTCCGCGCCTTAAACGCGGCCTATTTCCACCGCGTGCCCGCCGGTGGCCGCGAGCGCCTTCGCCCGTTCGCGAAGTTCCTTTACCCCTTGGATGCTCTCGGCGACTGGAACCGCATTTACGGGCGGCGCGGCTTCTATCAGTTCCAGTGCGTCCTGCCCGATGCGAGCGCACCCGCGGGCCTGGCGCGGCTCATGGACGAGATCCAGCGCGCGCGCGCGGCCGGCGACGCGTGCGCTTCGCCCCTCGCGGTCCTCAAGACGCTCGGGAGCGAGGGCAGCGGTCACCTGTCGTTCCCGATGCGCGGATTCACCCTGGCGCTCGACTTTCCGCGCCGGCCGGGCGCCGAGGATCTGCTTGGCCGGCTGGAGGCGATCGTCCGCGAGCGCGGCGGCCGCATTTATCTCGCCAAGGACGCGGCGCTGTCGCCGGCGGGCTTGCGTGCCATGTACCCGCGCCTGGCGCGCTTTGAGGCCGTGCTCGGGCGCGTCGACCCGCACGCGCGCTTCAGCTCGGATCTGGCGCGGCGTCTGGCCTTGAAACCCGGACCGCGGGTCGGCCGGTGAGTGGCGACACCTGGCTGGTGCTCGGCGCCTCCTCGGCGATCGCGCGCGCCTTTGCGCGCCAGGCGGCGCTGTCGGGCGCCGACCTCATACTGGCGGGGCGCGACCTGGCCGACATCGAGGCGACCGCCGCCGACATTGCGGTGCGCACCGGGCGGCGCGCCCTGAGCGTCGATTTCGATGCCCTCGATTTCGCCGCCCACGCCGCCTTCATCGCCGGCGCGCGCGAGCTGGCCGGCGCCTCGACCCTCAACTTGTTCCTCGCTTTCGGCCTGATGCCGCCCCAGGCCGAGATCGACGCCGATCCGGCGCTCGCCCGGCGCGTCATCGAGACCAACTACCTGGGGGCCGTCAGCGTGCTGCAGGCGGCGGCCCCGGTCCTCGAAAGCCAAGGGCGCGGCACGATCGTCGCCTTGGGCTCGGTCGCCGGCGACCGCGGCCGGCGCAAGAACCTCGTCTACGGATCGGCCAAGGCGGGGCTCGCGGCCTATCTCCAGGGCCTGCGCCAGCGCCTGGCCAAAGCCGGCGTGAACGTGGTCACGGTCAAGCCCGGCTACGTCGATACCGCGATGACGTTCGGCTTGCCGGGCGTGTTCCTCCTCGCCGCGCCCGCGGCGGTCGCCCGCGCCTGCCTCGATGCCGCGCAGCGCGGACGCGCGGTGGTCTACGCGCCGGCGTTCTGGCGGGCGATCATGGCCGTCGTCAAGGCGATTCCGGAGCCGATCTTCAAGCGGCTGGGTTTCTAAGCCCACCCGCGGGGTGGGGAGGGGGCCGCTGTCGCCGGTGGCTGGATTATGGTTGAATGGGCGGCGGGCGGGGAGGACGCGATGGATTCCTACCGGATCGGAGTGACGGGCGCGACCGGCCGGATGGGCCAGATGGTCGTGCGCGAGATCGCCGGCGCGCCAGGCTGCACGCTGGCCGGCGGCACCGAGGCCCCCGGCCACCCCGCGATCGGGCGCGACCTGGGCGAGGCGGCGGGGCTGGGAAGCCTGAAGATGAAGGTCGGCGCCGACGCCAAGGCGCTGTTCGAGGCCGCGGACGCGGTGATCGATTTCACCGCCCCCGCGGCCACCGTTCATCACGCCGGCCTGGCGGCCGCGACCGGCAGGGTGCTGGTCGCCGGCACGACCGGGCTCGATGCCGCGCAAGAGGCGGCGATCGTCGAGGCGGCGCGGCGCACGGTGATCGTGCGCGCGCCCAACATGAGCCTCGGCGTCAACCTTTTGCTGGCCCTGGTCGAACAAGCGGCCGCCCGGCTCGGCCCCGAATTCGACGTCGAGATCCTCGAAATCCACCACCGTCACAAGGTCGACGCCCCCTCGGGCACCGCCCTCGCGCTCGGCGAGGCAGCGGCAAGCGGCCGCAAGGTGAGGCTCGCCGAGGTGGCGAGCCGCGCCCGCGACGGCCACACGGGGGCGCGGGCCTCCGGCGCGATCGGCTTCGCGAGCTTGCGCGGCGGCAGCGAGGTCGGCGATCACATCGTCATGTTCTGCGGCGAGGGCGAGCGCATCGAGCTCACGCACAAGGCGACCGGCCGGCAGATTTACGCCGGCGGCGCGGTGCGCGCGGCGTTGTGGGCGAGGGACCGCCCGCCCGGGCTTTACGGCATGCGGGACGTACTGGGGCTGGGCTGACCCGCCGGACCCGCTTGATGTCCACCGTCGTCGCTTACCCTGCTCGGCCGGCCCGCAACTTGTCGAGGGCTTGCGTGAGCGTGCGCGCCAGGCTGACGCGCTCCTCGGGCCCGAGGAACGAGCCGATCGCCAGCCAACGCCCATGGCTCGACAGCACGAGGCGGGGGTGGCGACCGGGCGGCTCAATGATCTCCGCCTTCAGCCAGTAGGGATGGAAGGTGAACACCTGCTCGTTGCCCCAGGCATCGACCCGGCGCACGGTGAGTGCGTCGGCCGATAGGCTGACAAGTTCGCGGGCGCGGGCGGCGGCATAGCTGGCCCGGAAGGCCCAGTACACGAGCGCCACATCGAGCCCCATGAAGCCGATCACCGGCCAGGCGCCGGCCAGCCAGAACACGATGCCGGCGATGAAGTTCAAGCCGACGAGCCCGGCCATGATGATCCAAAACCCGGCCGGCGACAGGCTGCGATGGGGCTTGAGGACCAATTCGAGGTGCGGCGGACCGGCGCCAAGCGAGGCCATGGCCGATCATAAGGCCGGCGCGGCGCCGGGGTAAAGCGCGCGACGACCTGGGGCCGCGTGATAGACTCCCCCCATGCGTGCCGACCACGTCGCCGAGTTCTACCGCCGGCTCGCCGCCGCCAGGCCGGAGCCGAAGAGCGAACTCGAATTCCATAATCCCTACACGCTTCTGATCGCGGTCGTCCTCTCGGCCCAGGCGACCGATGTCGGGGTCAACAAGGCGACCCGAAAGCTGTTCGAGATCGCCTCCACGCCGGCGCGGATGCTGGCGCTGGGCGAGGCCGGCCTCAAGGAGCACATCAAGACCATCGGCCTCTACAACGCTAAGGCCCGCAATATCATCGGCCTGAGCCGCATGCTGGTAGCAGAGCACGGCGGCGAGGTGCCGCGCGGCGCGGACGCGCTCGAGGCG
Organism: Pseudomonadota bacterium; assembly: GCA_052387815.1. Classification (GTDB taxonomy): domain Bacteria; phylum Pseudomonadota; class Alphaproteobacteria; order CACIAM-22H2; family CACIAM-22H2; genus JBQTIU01. Next base: position 142,641 of record JBQTIU010000015.1, on the reverse strand, counting down.
CTGCCGGGGGTGGGCCGCAAGACCGCCAATGTCGTGCGCAATGTCGCCTTCGGCGAGCCGTGCATCGCGGTCGACACCCACATCTTCCGGCTCGCCAACCGCACCGGCCTGGCGCCGGGCAGAACGCCGGTCGAGGTCGAAGCCGGGCTGGACAAGGTCACGCCCAAGGCCTATCGCCAGCACGCGCACCACTGGCTGATCCTGCACGGGCGCCATGTCTGCACGGCGCGCAAGCCGGATTGCGCGGGCTGCGTGGTGCGCGATCTCTGCGCCTATCCCGACAAGACGACGGATCGGCCGGCAGCGGTCGCCGTCAAGAAGCCGGCCCGGCCGGCGCGGAAAAAAACGCCGCCTCAGCCGGGGGCGAGCGCGCGCCGCTGGGCGTCGAGACGGCCGTAGCAGGCCCCCGCGCTCGTTCGCCCGGGGCCCCGGGGCCGGGCCTCGATATGGGCGACGCGGATCGTCCCTTGGGTGCGGTAAAGGAAAATGTCGAGGAAGCAGTCGTCGGCGGCATAGCGCCAGATTTCGGCCGGACCGTCGCGACGAACGAACGCCGCCGGCCCGAGCGCGCTCCGCACCGCCTCGGGCGATTGGCCCAACAGCCGTTCGACCTCGTCGACCCGGCCTGCCGGCGGCAGCGCAGCGAGCGCCGACGGGGCGGCCGCGGCGGCCGCAGCGGGCGGTCCGGCCGCCGGCAGCGAGGCCTGCTCGCGCTCGCTCGGCGCCGGGCCGAGCGCGCAACTGGCGAGCAGCAGCGCCACCGGGAGCGCGGGAAGGACGGAGCGTTGCGCGCGCCCCGGCTTGGCTGGCGCCGGCGGCATCGCTCAGACGGGGGGCGACTGGTTGGCGACCAAAACGCAATCGGGCTCGCTCGGCTCGGGCGCCGCCGGCGCCGCCGGCGCCACCGGGCTCGGCGCGGCCACGACCTGGATGTCGCCAGCGATCTCGCCGCCCGGTTCGATCTCGATCTGGCCGTACCGGATCGTTCCGTGAACGCGGCCCGTGGCGCGGATGAACAGGCGCTCGCGCACCGTGAGCTTGCCCTCGAACCGGCCGGCGATGTCGGCGTTGTCGATTTCGGCCGTGCCCTTGAAGATGCCGGATTCGGCGATGTCGATCATCCGGCTGTCCGAAAGCGAGGCCTCGACGCGGCCCTCGACGATGAGGCGGTCGCATGAGGTGATCTGGCCCGACAGGGAAATCTCCCGGCCGACGATCAGCTTCTTGACGTCGACCTCGCTACCGGGCTTGTCCCGACCCCAGGTCGACGGGCGACCTGGAATTTGGGACCTCGGGCCGCCAAACGCGCCCGTCGTCGTGGGCGCGGCCGGGCGCATCAACGGCTTGGACGACCCGGAACCCGGCTCGGCGCTCGCCGGGCCCTCGGTTTGGAGGCCGATTTTGGGCTCGTCGCCGTCGTCCTTTTTTCGCCGGAACATGTCGTGGTCCTTTCCTCATCGTTCCGCTCGGGCCGCCTTGCGGGGTTCTCGATGCGGGGCCCGCGCGAGCGCGCGCCCTCTCGCAATCCTGGCCCAAAATATAGAGAATCGAGCCGATCAAAACTACTACATTTATTAACGGAACGAGGCAGCGCGGTAAAGGTTGAAGACCATTAAGGCGATCTTAGGTCCGCTTCGGTTATCAGGGCAAGGTGACCCGCTTGGGGCCGCGCGTGGGCGCAATCTATACTGGCCTGTACTGGCGCAACCGTTTCATGGGGAATTCGGGGGCAACGATGGCGAAATCGGATTACGACGTTGTCGGGATCGGCAATGCGATCGTCGATGTGATGTCGAGGAGCGACGATGCATTCCTGGCCGGCAATCGCCTGACCAAAGGCGCCATGACCTTGATCGATGCCGCGCGCGCCGAGGTGCTTTACGCCGCCATGGGTCCGGCGATCGAATGTTCGGGCGGTTCGGCTGCCAACACCGCGGCCGGGTTAGCCTCGCTGGGCGGACGCGCGGGATACATCGGCAAGGTCGCGGCCGATCAGTTGGGCGCGGTGTTCCGCCACGATATCCGCGCCGTCGGGGTGACCTTCGCGACGCCGCCGGCGAACTCCGGGCCGCCGACCGCGCGCTGCCTCATCTTCGTCACGCCGGACGCGCAGCGCACCATGCAGACCTATCTCGGCGTCTGCGTCGAGCTGGGGCCCGAGGACATCGCCCCGAAGATGGTCGAGGGCGCCGAGGTGACGTACCTCGAAGGCTATTTGTGGGACAAGCCGGCCGCCAAGGACGCCTTCCGCAAGGCGGCGAAAATCGCGCATCAAGCGGGCCGCAAGGTCGCGCTCACCCTCTCCGATCCGTTCTGCGTCAACCGCCACCGATCCGAGTTCCGCGATCTGGTCGACCGCCACGTCGACATCCTGTTCGCCAACCAGGCCGAGATCACGGCGCTCTACGAGGTCAAGAGCTTGGAGGCCGCGGTCGGCGAAGTGGGCCTGCGCAAGACGCTGATCGCCGCGCTGACGCGCAGCGAAAAGGGCTCGCTCGTCGTCGCCGACGGCAAGGTCCATGAGGTTCCCGCGGCGCCGGTGAGCCAGGTGGTGGACTCGACGGGGGCGGGCGATCTCTATGCGGCCGGCTTCCTCCATGGCTTCACCCAGGGCCGGGACCTGGGCAGCTGCGGGCGCATCGGCTCGATCGCCGCGGCCGAAGTCATCGGCCATTTGGGCGCCCGTCCGGGAGTCTCGCTCAAGGATCTGGTGAAACAGAGGCTCGGCTGAGCGCACCCTTTAACCGGCGCTCGCCCCCGCCCATAGTATAGCGAGCCAAGTCGCGCCCCCGGCCGGGGGGTCGCGGCGTCGTTTTTTTGCCCCGCTGCCGGGGCACCCGCATCCGATGGATATCCGCAACCTCGCCATCATCGCCCATGTCGACCACGGCAAGACGACGCTGATCGACGCGCTATTGCGCCAGTCGGGGTCGTTCCGCGCCAACCAGCCGGTGGTCGAACGGGCGCTCGACTCGAACGAGCTCGAACGCGAGCGTGGCATCACGATCCTTTCCAAATGCACCTCGGTCGCCTGGAAGGGGGTGCGGCTGAACATCGTCGACACGCCGGGCCATGCCGATTTCGGCGGCGAGGTCGAGCGCATCCTGTCGATGGTCGACGGTGTCGTGGTGCTGGTCGACGCCGCCGAAGGTCCGATGCCGCAGACCAAGTTCGTGACCATGAAGGCGCTCGCCCGGGGGCTGCGGCCGATCGTGGTCATCAACAAGGTCGACCGCGCCGAGGCGCGCGCTGATGCGGTGCATGACCAGATGTTCGACCTGTTCGCGGCCTTGGGCGCGGGCGAGGAACAGCTCGATTTCCCGACCCTGTTCGCCTCCGGGCGCGAGGGGTGGGCAGTCACCCGCCTCGACGATCGGCGCCTCGACATGGCGCCGCTTTTCGACCTCATCGTCGCCTTCGTTCCGCCGCCCACGGCCGTTCCCAAAGGCCCGTTCGCCATGCTGGCGACGACGCTCGAATACGACTCCTATCTCGGTCGGGTGCTCACCGGGCGCATCCATTCGGGCACCGCGCGCGTCAACATGGACGTGAAGTCGCTGTCGAGCGACGGGCGGACCATCGAGACGGCGCGGCTCACCAGGCTCATCGCCTTCCGCGGGCTTGAGCGGGTGGCGATCGAGGCGGCCCAAGCGGGCGACATCATCGCCATCGCCGGGCTCGAACGGACCACCGTCGCCGACACCATCGCGGCGCCCGAGGTCGAGGCCCCGATCCCGGCCCAACCGATCGATCCGCCGACCCTCGCCATGACCTTCTCGGTCAACGACTCGCCCTTCGCCGGGCGCGAGGGGACGAGGGTCACGTCGCGGGCCATCCGCGAGCGCTTGATCCGCGAGGCCGAAGGCAACGTCGCGATCCGGGTCAGCGACACCGACGACAAGGACAGCTTCGAGGTCGCCGGGCGCGGCGAGTTGCAGCTCGGCGTCCTCGTCGAGACCATGCGGCGCGAAGGCTTCGAGGTGGCGATCAGCCGGCCGCGAGTCCTGTTCCGCACCGATCCCGCGAGCCGAAGGCGCCTCGAGCCGATCGAAGAAGTGCAGGTCGATGTCGACGAAGCGTACGCGGGGGTGGTGATCGACAAGCTCGCCGGGCGCCGCGCCGAGATGGCCGAGATGCGCCCCTCGGGCGGCGGCAAGACCCGCATCGTCTTCCTCGTTCCCTCGCGCGGGCTGATCGGCTATCACGGCGAATTCATGACCGACACGCGCGGCACCGGCGTGGTGAGCCGGATCTTCCACGGCTACGCGCCGTGGAAGGGGCCGATCGAGGGTCGGCGCAACGGCGTGCTGGTGTCGACGGCCGAAGGCGCCGCGGTCGCCTACGCCTTGTGGAACCTCGAGGCGCGCGGGGTCATGTTCATCGACCCGGGAACCGCGGTCTACCCGGGCATGATCGTCGGCGAACACACCCGCGGCAACGATCTCGGCGTAAATCCGCGCCGGGGCAAGCAGTTGACCAACATCCGCACGACCGCCAAGGACGAAATGATTCGCCTGACGCCGCCGCGCCTCATGAGCCTCGAACAGGCCATCGCCTATATATCCTTCGACGAGCTCGTCGAGGTGACGCCGAAATCGATCCGCTTGCGCAAGCGCCACCTCGACGCCAACGCGAGGCGGCGCGCCGAGCGCGCGGCCGCGGCGGAGGCATGGTGACGGGTCACGACCGGCTTCTCCAACGTCATCGGGCTCGCCTATTTTATCAAAATGACCTTGTGTCGAAATGCAATTAGATATATACGCTCCAGATGTATGCGCTGGACTTTCGGCGGTCGGCGGCCCGGCGGTTGGGGAGGCTGGCGAAGCGCCATCGCGAGGTTTACGATCGCATTTGGCGGGGATTGGAAAACATCGCGTCGAACCCGTATGCCCGGAATACGAACGTTAGGCCGCTCGCGGGCATCGACAAGGGGTATCGCCTGCGCATTGGCGATTGGCGAGTCTGCTATGTGGTGGACGATCGACGGCGAACTGTCGACGTGTTCGAGATCGAACTGAGGGGCTCTGCATATCGATGGGCGTGACAGTGCTGGAGAAGAACGGCAAGCCAGCCTTTGCGGTGCTGCCGATCGAGGACTACGAGAGGTTGCTGGAGGCCGCCGACGACCACGCGGCGCTCGCGGCATACCGCCGCACGCGCAGGGAGGAATCGGTCGATGCGGGGTTCGTGCGTCGGCTGGCGGCAGGCGCGTCGCCGTCGAGGTTGTGGCGCGAGCGGCGGGGGCTCACTCAGGCGGACCTGGCGCGCCGGATTGTGGCCCATAGCCGCCGGCGGTTCCGTCCGAACGCGTCTTACATCTCGCAGATCGAGACCGGCCGCCGCCGGCCGTCGCCACGGCTCTTGCGGGTCTTAGCCGAAGCGCTCGGCGTCGAACCCGAGGACCTAGCCGTCGATTGAACGCCGATCGCCGCGACCCCACGGGGTTTAATCCCGCCCCCGCCCCCGCCCCCGCTACTATCCACCCTATGTCCGCCTGGCTCGATTCGCTTCGCGTGTACGGCAATCCGCGCCTACTCGCGGTCCTGTTCATGGGCTTCTCGAGCGGGCTTCCGCTGCCCTTGACTTTCGGCACGCTGTCGTTCTGGCTCGCCGAGGCGGGGGTCTCGCTGACCTCGATCGGCCTGTTCGCGCTGATCGGCGTCTCCTACAACTTCAAGTTCGTATGGTCGCCGGCGATCGACCGCCTGGCGCTGCCGTACCTCACGCGCGCGCTCGGCCGGCGGCGCGGCTGGGCGCTCCTGGTCCAGGCGCTGCTCGCGCTCTCCATCCTGGCCCTGGGCGCGAGCGACCCGCGCGCCGACCCGCGGGCGACCGCGCTCCTCGCGGTCCTCGTCGCCTTCCTGTCGGCGAGCCAGGATATCGTGATCGACGCCTACCGCATCGAATTGCTGGCCGCGGACGAGCAAGGAGCGGGCGCCGCCGCCACCCAGTGGGGCTATCGCTTCGGCCTGATGGCGGCCTCGGCGGGGGCGCTGTATGCCGCCTCGATGGGCGGCTGGGCGTTCGCCTACGCGCTCATGGCGGCGCTCATGGCCGTCGGCATGGCGACCGTGCTGTTGACCGTCGAGCCCGCCGGACCGCCGCGCGCCAGCGAACCGCCGGGCCTGGGCCCAGTGGCGCGCGCGCGGGCGTGGGTCGGCGAGGCGGTGATCGCGCCGTTCGCCGATTTCATGCGCCGTCCCGGCTGGATGGCGGTGCTGGTGTTCGTCGTGCTCTACAAGTTCGGCGACGCGCTGGCCGGCGTGATGGCCAACCCGTTCTACCTGGCGATGGGCTTCTCGCTGATCGAGATCGCCAACATCAGCAAGATCTTCGGCGTCTTCGCCACCCTCGCCGGGCTGCTGGCGGGCGGGGTCGTGGTCTATCGCCTCGGGCTCTATCCGAGCCTGCTGTTCTGCGGCATCGCCCAGATGCTCTCGAACCTCATGTACGCGGTCCAGACGCTGGCCGGCCACGATCCGTGGGTCTTGACGGCGACCATCTTCATCGAGAACTTCACCGGCGGCATGGGCTCGGCCGCCTTCGTCGCCTATCTCTCCAACCTCTGCAACCTCGCCTTCACCGCCACCCAGTACGCGCTGCTGTCCTCCCTCGCCGCGGTCGGACGCACGACGCTGTCGGCCTCGGCCGGCTGGCTCGCCGAGAGCCTGGACTGGCTCGCCTTCTTCCTCTTGACCACCCTCGCGGCCCTGCCGGGCCTCGTCATGGTGGTGTGGCTGATGCGGCTCTTCCCGGAAAGCGCCGCGGCGCCCAAGCCGGCGCCGGCACTTCCTGACTAGCCAACCTCGCCTCGAGGCGAAGTTGACCCACGGCCCGGCGCCGGCCCATTCTCGCCCGACCCACCCCCGAGCCCCGAGGGAGCGACCAACCCATGCGCATCGGCGTCCCCAAGGAGATCAAGCGCGACGAGAACCGCGTCGGCCTCGTGCCGGCGAGCGTGCGCGAGCTCGTCGATCGCGGGCATGAGGTCGCGGTCGAGGCCGGCGCGGGGGCGGGCATCGGCTTTTCGGACCAGGATTACCGCGCCGTCGGCGCCCAAATCGTCGGCACATCCGACGAGGTGTTCGCGCGCGCCGAGCTGATCGTCAAGGTCAAGGAGCCGCAGGCGGGCGAGATCGCGCGCTTGCGCGAAGGTCAGGTGCTGTTCACCTATCTTCACCTCGCCCCCGACCCGCCGCAGGCGAAGGGCCTGATGGCGGCGGGCGTCACCGCCATCGCCTACGAGACGGTGACCGGCGAGCGGGGCGGCCTGCCGCTGCTCGCCCCCATGAGCGAGGTCGCCGGCCGCATGGCGATCCAGGTCGGCGCGCACTGCCTCGAAAAGCACCAGGGGGGCGCGGGGGTGCTGCTGGGCGGGGTGCCCGGCGTGGCGGCGGCCAAGGTCGTGATCCTGGGTGGCGGCGTCGCCGGCACCAACGCGGCGCGCATGGCCATGGGCGTCGAGGCGCACGTCATCGTCATCGACAAGTCGCTGCCGCGGCTCTACGACCTCGACCTCCAGTTCGGCTCGCAGCTCCACACCATTTTCTCGACCCGCGACGCGATCGAGAAACACGTGCGGGAGGCCGATCTGGTCATCGGCGCGGTGCTCGTCGCCGGCGCCGCGGCGCCGCGCCTGGTGACCCGCGAAACGATCAAGGCCATGCGGCCGGGATCGGTGGTGGTGGACATCGCGATCGACCAGGGCGGCTGCTTCGAGACCAGCCGGCCCACGACCCACGACAATCCCACCTACCTCGTCGACGGCGTCGTGCACTACTGCGTGGCCAACATGCCGGGCGCGGTCCCCCGCACGTCGACCTTCGCGCTCAACAACGCCACCCTGCCCTTCGTGACCGCGCTCGCCGACCACGGGCCGGTCGCGGCGCTCGCCGCCGACCGCCACCTGCTCGCCGGGCTCAACGTCCATCGCGGCCGCATCACCCACCGCGCGGTCGCCGAGGCCCTCGGGTTGGATTACCTACCGGCCGAGCGCGCGATCGCCGCCTGACGGCGGGCGCAAGAAACGGGCCGGTTTGAAACCAGCCCCTGCAAGGGGAATCGCGCCGACATTTCGTAAGGGCGGGTCTCACGACCTGCCGGTCGGAAACCCGCGGGGCATCGCCCCGCGAGGCAACGCCTCGCGCCTGCGTCGTCGTCAATCGAGCCGCAAGCCGTAATTCATGAACCCGCCGGCCCCCGGCCCGAGGCGCGAGAGGCGCGGGTTGGCGGCGAGGAACTTCTCGGCCGCCGGCGAGCTTTCGAACATCACGGTCAGCGCCTTGCCGATCGGGGCGAAGCCCCAGTTGCCGTCGGCGCTGGGGTTCACCGTCCCGCCCTCGGCGATGTAGTCGGTGAGCGCGGTGCGGTTCTCGTCGGGCGCCTCGACGATCACGTTCTTGCCGTCGAGGGCCGGGAACTTGCCGCCCCCGCTCGCCCGGTAGTTGTTGGTTGCCACCACGAAGCGCTGGGCGGGGTCGATCGGCCGGCCCTGGAAGCGCAGATCGACGATGCGATGGCTGTCGGGGTTCACGACCTTGCCGTCGTTGTCGTAGCGCCTGGGCTTGGTCACGTCGATCTTGTAGGTGACGCCGTCGATGACGTCGTAGTTGAAGGACGGGAAGGCAGGGGCGATGAGAGGCTGGTGGTCGCCCTTGTCGGGGTCGATGCGGTTGAAGATACCGGCCGACATCTCGAGCCATTCCTTGACCTCCGCCCCGCTCACCGCCACCGCCTGGACGGTGTTGGGATAGAGGTAGAGGTCGGCGACGTTCTTGATCGCGATGTCGCCGGCTGCGATGTCGGTGTAGTAGTCGGGGCCGCCGCGCCCGCCGGCCTTGAACGGCGCGCCGGCCGAGAGCACCGGCAGGCGCTCCCACTGGGTGCCCTTGAGCAGGCGCTCGACATACCATTTCTGAGCGTCGGTGACGATCTGGATCGAGGGGTCGTCCTGCACGAGGGCGAAATAGCTGTGGATCGGCGCCGCCGTCTTGCCGACCGCCGCCCGCACGAAGCCGAGCGTGCCCTCGTGCGCGGCGCGGACCGCGGCGAGGACCGCCGGATCGTTGTCGACCGCCGCCACGCGCCGCCGGTTCTCGACCCGGAACACCGGCCGCAGGCTCGTGCGTGCGTCCGCGACCTTCCACTTGCCGTGGTCGTCGACGGCGAGATCGAAGTCGATGACGCCGAGGTGGCTGCCCCAGAACCCGGGCATCACCGTGGGCACGCCGTTGATCGTGCCCTTGGCGAGGTCGGCGCCGGGCACGCTCTTGTATGCATCGCTGGGGAACAGAAGATGGGCGTGGCCGGCGAGCACGGCGTCGATGCCCGGCACCGCCGTGAGGTAGGCGCTGGCGTTCTCGTCCATGCCCTGGCGCTCGCGCGCGGCGATGCCCGAATGCGGCACCGCGAAGACGAGGTCGGCGCCCGCCGCCTTCATCCTCGGTACGAATTTGCGCGCCGACTCGACGATGTCCTTGGCCACCACCTTGCCTTCGAGGTTGACCTTGTCCCACTGCATGATCTGCGGCGGCACGAAGCCGACAACGCCGATCTTGATCGGATGCTCGCGGCCGGATGCGTCCTTGAGCTTGCGCTCGAGGATCACATAGGGCGTGAAATAGTTGCGCTCGCCGTCGACGTGATAGACGTTGGAATTGACGTACGGGAACCTGGCCCCGGACAGGGACGTGGCGAGGAACTCGAGCCCGTAATTGAACTCGTGGTTGCCGATGTTGGCGGCGTCGTAGCCCAACAGGTTCATCGCCTTGTAAACCGGGTGTACCTCGCCCGCTTTCAACCCTGCCTTGCGGGCGACATAGTCGCCCAGCGGGTTGCCCTGGATGAGGTCGCCGTTGTCGATCAGCACGCTGTTGGCGACTTCGGCGCGCGCCTGGCGGATCAGCGAGGCGGTGAGCGAGAACCCGAAGCCGTTGTCCTCCTGGTCGCGGTAGTAGTCGTAGTTGAGCAGGTGGACGTGGATGTCGGTGGTCTCGAGCACGCGCAAGCGAACGGCGGTCTCGGCCGAGGCCGCCGGGATGGCGGCGAGCGCCGCCAGCAGCGTGCCGGCAAGGCCGGCGAGGACGAGACGGCGCGAGGGCAATAGGCGGTGAATGTCGGTCATCTTGGTCCTCCTCGATCTGGAATCGGGCGCGGCGGCGAGCGCGCTCAGCCGCCGATCTCGCCGCCGCCGTCCTTGGTGATTGCCACCACCGCCGGGCGCGGCGGCATTCCTTCCTTGAAGTCGGGCCAGCGGGTCGACGGCCGCTCAAAGGTCGACTCCTTCTCTTCCCCCGGGTGCTGAATGGCGAGGAACAGGGTGGTGCCGTCGGGCGTGAACTCGGGCCCGCAGACCTCGGCCCCGCGCGGGGCGTTGAAGAACAGCCGCGTGATGCCGCGGCCGGGCCCGGCCGTGTCGGCGCCATAGAGGCTGTCGGCGAACCCGACCGCGTCGTCCTGTCCGTCGGTGGCGATCCAGATCCGCCCCTGGGGGTCGAAGGCGACGTTGTCCGGGCAGGCAAGCCAGCCGTTCGCCGACAACGGGCCCTGGTACTTGGCGCCGTGCGCCGGGTTCCCCGGGTCGCCGCCCAACAGGAAGAACTCCCAGCGGCACTGGGTGGCGGCGTGGTCGGGCCGGCCGTCGACCAAAGGCGGCACGATCTCGATGATCTGACCGAATTTGTTGTTGGCGCGCGGGTTGGCGGCGTTGGCGCGCTCGCGGGGATTGGGGTCGGAGGCTGGCTTGCGCCGCTCGTTGTATGTGAGCACGACGTAGACCCGGCCGGTGGCGGGGTGCGCCTCGACGTCCTCGGGCCGGTCCATCGGCGTGGCGCCGAGCAGGTCGCCCGCCCGGCGCGCCTCGATCACCACGTCGGCCTGGCTCGAGAAGCCGTTGGCGGGGGTCAGCGGGCCGTCGGCGAAGACCAGCGGCAGCCACCGCATGGTGCCGTCGGCCTCGAAGCGGGCGACGTAGAGCGTGCCCTCGTCCAGGAGGTCGCGATTGGCGGCGCGGTTGTCGGGATCGAAGCGGCCGCGGGAGACGAATTTGTAGACGTACTCGAAGCGCTCGTCATCGCCGGTGTAGACCGCGACGCGGCCGTCGTGGCTCACCGCGGTCGCCGCCCCCTCGTGCTTGCAGCGGCCGAGCGCGGTGCGCTTGACCGGAACCGAGGCCGGCTCGTAGGGGTCCATCTCGATGACCCAGCCGAAGCGGTTGGGCTCGTTCCTCTCGCGGTCGAGGTTGAAGCGGTCGTGGTGGCGGCCCCAGGCATAGCGGCCGCGCCCCGCGATCCCGTAGCGCTTGTAGGCGGCGGCCTCGGGCGATTTCTCGGCCTCGCCGATGAAATAGCTGTGGAAGTTCTCCTCCCCGCTCAACACCGTGCCCCACGGCGTGGTGCCGCCGGCGCAGTTGTTGAGCGTGCCGGTGATCCGGGTCCCGGCGGGGTCGGCGGCGGTCTTGATGCGCGCGTGGCCGGCGGCCGGCCCGCCGACCCGGAATTCGGCGGCGAGCGCGGTGAAGCGCCGGTTGTGGGGGCTGTCCTCGACCACCTGCCAGCGCCCGCCGGCCTTGCGGATCTCGACGAAGGTGTGGCCTTGCGAGGCCATTTCCACGTCCACCTGCTCGCGGGTGAACTTGGCCGGGTCGTTGCCGGCCGCCGCCGGCCACATCAGCGCCGGGGTGTTGCGCTCGTGGTTCGAGCACAAGACGCCGCGCTCGGAATTGCGCGAGCCGCGCGGCAGCGGCAGGAAGGCGAGGAAATCGTTGTCGTAGCCGAATTGCCGGGCTTGCGCCGCCGCGCTCTGGCGCAGGGGGTCGAAGGCGGGGGCGTCCTTGAACACCGCATCGCCCCACCGGATCAGGACCTGGACGCCGTAGCCGGAGGCGACGTGGTGCTGGTCGTCGAGCCCGTGCGCGATCTCGGCGAAGCTAAGCGAGGACGGGAAAGCTTGCGCGCCGGCCGCGCGGGCAAGCACGCCGCCGAACAGGCCGAAGGCGGCCGAGGCGGCGACCCCCTTAAGGGCCTCGCGGCGCGACAGGCGCCGGGCGATGATCTCCCCGATCGCGGGGGTCGATGAGGGGTTGACGCCAATATCCTGGTCGGCGTCTTCGTCGAGGGCGGGGTCGCGCATCCTTGGGTCCTCCTGGCCGGTTCCGGGTGCGAACGATTTTACGCCCGCCGAACCACCCGTGCCAGCGCCAACTTACCTCCCGGGCCGCCTTATGTTATCTTGCCCGCCAGCTTGAAAGAACGCCGGGGAACGGCGAGGAAGGGAGAAGATTCATGACCATCCCGCAACGCAATAAGGCGAAACCGCGGGTCGGCGCGCAGCGCGTCGCACCGCGACGCGCGGCGAACCGGTTCTCGGTGGTGCGCATGCGCGAGGCGGACTTCAAGGGCGAGGGCTTGCGCTCGTTCTACGTCTACCGCGATCTCGGCATCCGGCGGGCCACCGGCGGGCGGGTCGACGCGCATGTCGTTCGCCCCTTGGGGCCAAGCCAGGGCGGTACCGGCCGGCATCGCCACACCCTCGATTTCCAGATGGTCTATTGCCTCAGGGGCTGGATGACATTCTGGTACAAGGGGCATGGCAACGTGAAGTTGAAGGCCGGCGACTGCGTCTGCATGCCGGCCAACATCCACCACGACCTGTTCGACTGGTCCCCAGACATGGAGTTCCTCGAAGTCCTCATGCCGGCGAAATACGGCACCGTCGAGGTTTAGCGCGGGCGGGTCGAAGACCCGCCCCTACACCCGAAATGACATTGTAGGGGCCGGTTTCAAACCGGCCCGCGGGCGGGTCTTAAGACCGGCGAGGCAATGCGTCGACCCTAGCGACCGGCCTGCGTCGTTGCCCATGTAGGGGCGGGTTCAAAACCCGCCCGCGCGGGCGGGTCGTTGACCGGCGGGCACTGCCGCGCCCCTACGGGCCGCGCGCGTCAAGCGCGTAGCCCGCCGCCCTGACCGTGCGGATGAGGTCGGCCTCGCCCGGGCCGTTGAGGGCGCGGCGCAGCCGGGCGATATGGGCATCGACCGTGCGCTCCTCGACCTCCGCCTCGCGGCCCCACACCGCGTCGAGGAGCTGCTCGCGGCTCAATACCCGGCCGGGCCGCTCGATGAGGACGACGAGCAGGCGGAACTCGGTCGGCCCGAGATGCACCGGCCGGCCGTTGCGCACCACCCGGCGCTCCATGGGGTCCACCACCATGCCGGCATAACTCAGACTCTGCCCCGCCACCGCCGGGCGGGCGCGGCGCAGGACGGCATGCACGCGCGCGACGAGCTCGCGCGGCGAGAAGGGCTTGGCGAGGTAGTCGTCGGCGCCGACCGCGAAGCCGCGCATGCGGTCGGCCTCCTCGCCGAGCGCCGTCAGCATGATGACCGGCAGGCCGCTGGTGTCCGGCTTGCGGCGCAGCTGGCGGCAGACCTCGAGGCCCGAGACCAGCGGCAGCATCCAGTCGAGGATCACCAGATCGGGCTTGTCCACGGCGAGCGCGGCGAGCGCCTCCTCGCCGTCGGCGGCCGCCGACACCCGGAAATCTTCCTTCTCGAGGTTGTAGCGCAGCAGCTCGACCAGCGCCGGCTCGTCCTCGACCACCAGGATATGCGCCTTCACGGCGTCTTCCCGCCTGCGGGCCGGATCACCGCGAAGCTCGCCGTGTCGCCCTTCGGGCGCTGGGCGCCGAGCTTGGTGCCGACCACCAGGAAGTGGATGGTCTCGGCGATGTTGGTGGCGTGGTCGCCGATGCGCTCGATGTTCTTGGCGATGAACAGGAGATGGGTGGAGGCGGTGATGTTGCGCGGGTCCTCCATCATGTAGGTGAGGAGCTCGCGGAACAGGCCCGAATACATCTCGTCGACTTCCTCGTCGCGGTTCCACACCGCGACCGCCCGCTCGACGTCGCGGGCCGCGTAGGCGTCGAGCACGTCCTTGATCATCTGCTGCGCCACCTTGCCCATGCGCGGGACGGCGTGCACGGGCCTCACCGGCGCCACCTGGTTGAGCGCGATGGTGCGCTTGGCGACGTTGGCGGCGTAATCGGCGATGCGCTCGAGGTCGGCGCCGATGCGCAAGCTGGCGAGGATGATCCGCAGATCCCTTGCCATCGGCTGGCGCAGCGCCAGCAGCCGCAGCGCCAGCTCGTCGATCTCGCGCTCGAGGTCGTCGATCTTGTCGTCGCCCTCGACGATCGCTTGGGCGCGCTCGGAATCGCGCTTGGCCATCGCCTCGATGGCGCCGGCGAGCTGCGCCTCCGCGAGGCCGCCCATGCGCGCGATCATGGTGTCGAGGCGCTTCAGCGCGTCGTCGAACGACTTGACGATGTGTTCGGAAACCATCGGCGCCTCCGTCAGCCGAACCGGCCGGTCACGTAGTCCTGCGTCTTCTCCACCATGGGGTTGGTGAAGACCATGTCGGTGTCCCCGTATTCGATCAAGCGGCCGAGATACAGGAACGCGGTGTTGTCCGAAACCCGCGCCGCCTGCTGCATGTTGTGGGTGACGATGAGGATCGTGTAGCGCCCCTTGAGCTCGTCGATCAGCTCCTCGATCTTCGAGGTGGCGATCGGGTCGAGCGCCGAGCACGGCTCGTCCATGAGCAGGAAATCGGGGTCGGCGACGATGGCGCGGGCGATGCACAGGCGCTGCTGCTGGCCGCCGGACAGGTCGAGGGCGCTGTCGTCGAGGCGGTCCTTGACCTCGTCCCACAGGGCGGCGGCCCGGAGTGCCCGCTCGCCGGCCGCCGCCAGGGCGCGGCGGTCGCGCTCGCCGTCGACCCGCAACGGATAGACGACGTTGTCATGGATCGACATCGGGAAGGGGTTGGGCTTCTGGAAGACCATGCCCATGCGTTTGCGTAAACCGATGACGTCGATCCCCCGCCCGTAGATGTCGGCGCCCTCGAGCAGCATCCGGCCGGCGATGCGAACGTTGTCGATCAAGTCGTTCATCCGATTGAGCGCCCGCAACAGGGTCGACTTGCCGCAGCCCGAGGGGCCGATCAGCGCCGTCACCAGGCCCTTTTGGACCTCGAGGTCGATGTCGAACAGCGCCTGCTTGGCGCCGTACCAGAGGCTGAAGCCCAAGACCGCGAGATTGGCGCCCTCGGGGCCGGGGCGCAAATGGGTGGCGGTCGCCGGGGCGGCGAGTACGGTGGCCATGCGCTGCCCCTAAAACTGGCCGCCCGCGAAGCGGCGCTTGAGGCGGTTGCGGACCACGATCGCCGCGGCGTTCATGGCTGCGATCAGCGCGATCAAGAGCAGGGTGGTGACGAACACCATCGGCTTGCCGGCCTCCGAGTTCCGCGACTGAAAGCCGACGTCGTAGATGTGGAAGCCCAGATGCATGAAGCTGCGCTCGAGATGTATATAGGGGAAGAAGCCGTCGATGGGGAGCTCCGGCGCGAGCTTGACGACGCCGACCAGCATGAGGGGCGCCACCTCGCCGGCGCCGCGCGCCATGGCGAGGATGAGGCCGGTCATGATGCCGGGCAGGGCGCGCGGCAGCACGACGTAGCGGATGGTCTGCCATTTCGAGGCGCCGCAGGCGAGCGAGCCTTCGCGCAGCGAGCGGGGCACGGCGGCGAGCGCCTCCTCGGCGGCGACGATCACCACCGGCACGGTGAGCAGGGCGAGCGTGAGCGAGGCCCATAGCAGGCCGCCGGTCCCGAAGGTGGGGGCGGGCAGGCGCTCGGGGAAGAAGACCTCGTCGATCGTCCCGCCGAGGATGTAGGCGAAGAACCCGAGGCCGAACACGCCGTAGACGATCGAGGGCACGCCGGCGAGGTTGTTGACCGCGATGCGCACCGCCGAGACGATCCGGCCCTGCTTGGCGTACTCCCGCAGGTAGAGCGCCGTGACGACGCCGAACGGCGCCACCACGACCACCATCAGGAGCGTCATGGCGAAGGTGCCGAAGATCGCCGGCCAGACGCCGCCCTCGGTGTTCGCCTCGCGCGGCTCCTCGATCAGGAACTCGCCCCAGCGCGACAGGTAGACGCCAAGCTTTTCCGCGAGCGTCATCTCGTTCGCCGGGTAGAAGCGCACGAGATCGGAAAGCTTGAGCGTCTTTTCGCGGCCGTCGATGTCGGCCAGCGTGATGGTCGCCCGCGCGTCGGTGTCCTTGATTGTCCGCGCCTCGGCGGCGAGCCGGTCGTACTCGATCACGATCTCGGCGGTCCGGCGTTGGGCCTCCTCGGCCGCGCGCCGGTGCTCGACGCTGCCCTCGCCGTAGCGCCGCGCGGCCTTGCGTGCGGCAAGGCGCTCCTGCTCGATCTTGCGGTTCACGACACCGATTTCGCCGTGCTCGATGCGACGCACGCGCTTCCAGCGGGCGCGCGCCTCATCGTGAGCGGCGTCGAGCCGCGCGCGGTCGACCCCGGCTCCGTCCATGACCTGGCCGTCGAGATCCACCGACTTGACGCGGCCGACGAACGGGCCCCATTCCAGCCGCTCGACGAAGTACAGGCCGGGCGGCGTTTCGACCTTCGCCACCTCGAAGTCGGGCACCCAGCGGAAATCCTCGTTGTAGAGGTCGTAGTTTCCGATCCGGAGAAGGGTCCGATGCGCAAAGCCCTGGTTGGCGATGACTTGGCGGCGGACCGCTTCGGGCAGCTTGGCGAGTTGCTCGGCGCCGAGCCGGTAAGGCTCGTCGCGCGTCGGTTCGCCGGCGACGGCCGCGCCGTTGGTCAGCGTCGCGACCTGGATCGGCTTCGGCCAAAACGTGATGACGCCGTTCCAGAAGACCAGCATCAGGAAACCGACGATCATGACGATCCCGAGCGCCAGCGCGCCGCCAAACAGCCAGAGCGCGGGCTCGCCGCGCGCCGAGAGGTCGGTCGCAAGGCCGCGGACGCGCGCCCGCGGGGCGGTCCGGACGGCGACCGCGTCGGCGGTGGCGGCCGGCATGTCATCCTTCTTTTTGAGGGCCGGACGGGTCACAACTGGACGGCGCGCATGCGGAAGCGCTGGCGGACGATCTCTGCCAGGGTATTGACGATGAAGGTCATGACGAACAGGGTCAGCGCGGCGAGGAACAGCGTGCGGTAGAGCGTGCCGTCCTTGACCGCCTCGGGGAGCTCGACGGCGATGTTGGCCGAGAGCGCGCGCAGGCCGTTGAACACGTTCCACTCGAGGATGGGCGTGTTGCCGGCGGCCATGACCACGATCATCGTCTCGCCGACGGCCCGGCCCATGCCGACCATGACGGCGGCGAAGACGCCCGATACGGCCGTGGGCAGGACCACGCGCACCGCCGTCTGCCAGGGCGTCGCGCCACAGGCGAGGGATGCCGCGCGCAAATGCTCGGGCACGGAGCTTAGCGCGTCTTCGGCGATCGTGTAGATGATCGGGATGACGGCAAACGCCATCGCGAAGCCGACGACCAGCGTGTTGCGCTGGACATAGGTCGATACGACTCCGCCGCGCGGATCGCCGCCGAGCGCGTCGATGACGACGGCGAGCACGTAGCTCACCAGGCAGGCGACGACGAAAAAGGCCAGCCAGCGGAGAAGGTCGAAGACGCCGGCCCGGATTCCCGACCGCCGCCGCGTCGTCGCCGACAGCCAGTCGCCGAGTGCCGCGCGCGCGCCGAGCATGACCAGAATGAAGCAGAGCGGCAGCAGAATCAGGAACAGGAAGCCGGCCGCGTTGCCGATGTCGCCGTTGGCCCACGCCTTGATGTCGCCGGCGAAGAACAGGCGCTCGAACTGGCTGGCGGCCGAATAGGAGAGGTAGAAGCCAAGGCCCAGCGTCATGAACATCAAGGCGAATTTCGGGATGCCCTGCAGGCGCAGGACGAGGCCCTGCGGCAGGAGCTGCCACAGATAGGCGGCGAGCAGCAGACAGAGCGGCACACCGACGAAGGCCATCAGCACCGCGGCGATCCAGGTCTCGACGATCGGCGCCAGGATGAGGGCGGCGATGAAGCCAAGCACGACGGAGGGCAGCGAGGCCATCATCTCCATGACCGGCTTCACGGTCGCGCGCACCGTCGGGCGCACGAATTCCGACGTGTTGATGGCGGCCAACAGCGCGATCGGCACGGCGAAGAGGAGGGCGTAGAACGTCGCCTTGATCGTGCCGAAGATGAGCGGGACCAGCGACAGCTTGGGCTCGAAGCTGTCGGTGCCGGCCGAGGATTGCCACGTGTAGGTCGGGGAATCGTAGCCCTCGTACCAGACCTTGCCGAAGATCGACCCCAAGGTCGTCTCGGGGTGCGGAACCGCGATCTCCCAGAAGGTCATTTTTCCGCTCGCATCGGTGGCCAGGATTCCGTCCTCGCGCGGAGACAGAAGCAGCGCGCGGTACGCACCCGACGATCCGACCTTCTTCAGCTTCAGAACGCTCTGTTCGCTCGTCGAGTGGCGCAGCCACACCTCGCCGTTCGCGTCGGCCGTGAGGAACATCTTGCCGCGCTGGCTCGGCGAGAAGGCGACGACGGCGCCCGCGTGCGGCTCGAGCGCGTGCGTCTTGACGAGCGTGAACCCGTCTGTCGAGCGCGCGGCTGGCACCCGGAGGCGGAAATAGACGTCGACGGTTCCGCGCGTGTCGCCGATGACAAGAGACTGCTCGCCGAGCAGGAAGCCGAAGGCAACCAGCTTGGCGTCACCCGGCACGAGATCCAGCGTCTCGGCGAGCTTCGGCGCGTTCATGTCGCGCGTGTCGAAGCGGTAGACCGTGCCGCCGTCATCTGCGACGTAGACCTGATCGCCCTGGTCGGTGGTCAGCGCCCAGGCCACTTTCACGCCCGCGGGCAGGACTGGCATCACGCTCGAGCGCGCCGTCGTGCGCATCTGGCGCGTCATGAGGTTAAGGCGCGACTCGAGATTGCTGAGCCGCACGATGTTGTCGGCGTCGACGGTGGCGAAGGTCCGGGTCGGCCGCTCGGCCGTGCCACCGACATGGTAGTCGATGGCGACGATCGCCTTGCCGGTCTCGGAGATCTTCTGTTCGTCCTCGAGCGTCGCGGCGATGCTCGCCTTGCGGAACTGGCTGCCGGGAATGGCCGAGTAGACGGCCTTGCCGTCGGTCCGGTCGCGCTCGTCGAGGCGGATCAGGCCGGCTGGCAGCTTGTCGGCGGTCAGGATCTCGTAGACCGGCGCCAGCCTGCCGAAGCGGACCGTGCCATCCTCGAAGCCGAACGCGACGTCGTCCCAGGTGATCGTGCTGTTCGCGGCCGTGACTTTCTTTCCGCCAAAATCGAACCCGGGCGCGGCGATCGCCTTTCCGGATTTCAGGTGATAGACGCCGAGCTTGCCGTCCGGCGCAAGTTGGACGGCGACGGTGTGATACCGGTCGGTGCTCGCCACCAGTGCCGGCCCTTCCGACGCGGGGCCGATCTGGCGCTGCAACTGGGCCACGACCTTGCCGTCGGTGAACAGCGGCACCACGACCTGGGCGAGGAAGACCAGGATGCCGAACACGGCGACGATCACGAGCAGCCCGCCCACGGTGATGACCCAGTCCGCGATCTTATCGGCGATCAGCACCGCGCGCCGGGTCTGGCGCCGGGCGCGCGGGGTCGGGACGGGGTCGGGGTCGGGGATGGCGAGGGTGTCGGTCATGCGGTCCGGGAGGGGGCGAAGCGGCGGGCGAGCGCGCGGGTCGCCGGCCGGACGCGACGTGTGGTTACGGGGCGGCGCGCAGGCCGAGCGACTTCAGGTCCTCGAATACGATCTGCGAGGTGACCGGGAAGTAGCCGTCCTTGACGACCGCCTCCTGACCCTTCCTCGAGAGCACGAATTTCGCGAACTCGGCGCGCGCCGGGTCGAACGGTTGGTTCGGGTTCTTGTTCACATAGACATAGAGGAAGCGCGAGATCGGGTAATCGCCCGAGTACGCGTTCTCCGCCGTCGCCTCGAAGCACTGCTCGCCCGGCTTGGCGGCAATCGGCACGCTGCGCACGTCGGCGGTCTTGTAGCCGATGCCCGAGTAGCCGATGGCGTACTTGTCGGAGGCCGCGCCCTGCACGACCGTGCTCGAGCCCGGCTGCTCCTTCACCGCGTCCTTGTAGTCGCCGTTGAACAGCGCGACTTCCTTGAAGTAGCCGTAGGTGCCCGAAGCCGAGTTGCGGCCGTAGAGCGAGATCGGGCGGCTCGCCCACTCGCCCGTCATGCCGGCGTCGCCCCAAGTCGCGATGTCTTTGGCGAAGCCGCCGCGGCGGGTCTTGGAGAAGATCGCGTCGACCTGCGGCATGGTCAGGCACGGGATCGGGTTGTCCTTGTGGACATAGACCGCCAGCGCGTCGACCGCCGTGCGGATGGCGAAAGGCTTGTAGCCGTATTTCTTCTCGAACGCGTCGATCTCGGCGCCCTTCATCGGCCGCGACATCGGGCCGAACTGCGCCGTGCCGGCGACCATGGCCGGCGGGGCGGTCGAGGATCCCTTGCCCTCGATCTCGATCTGCACGTTGGGATAGCGGCCGCGGAACCCTTCGGCCCACAGCGTCATCAGGTTGTTGAGCGTGTCGGAACCGATCGACTTGAGGTTTCCGGACACACCGCTCACCGGCTGGTAGTCGGACAGCTTGGGGTCGAGCGACTGGGCCTGCGCCGCCAGCACCGGCAGGGCGGCAAGCGCGGCCGCGATCACGGTGGCTTTGACCATCGCCGGCACTCCGTTTGGGTTCGAGGGCGGGGGCCAGCATACAACCCGCGTGCGACGGTTTTATGACAGAAGCGGGCAGGCCGATCACCCGTTGCCTATCCGGCCGCGCCGGGCCGGGGGCCGGCGGCCGGCAGGTAGACCGTGAACACCGAACCTCGCCCCACTTCGCTGTCGATGGCGAGCGCGCCGCGGTGGCGGTTGAGGATGTGCTTGACGATGGCCAGGCCGAGCCCGGTCGAGCCCAGTTGGCTAGAGCGGGCGGAATCGACGCGGTAGAAGCGCTCGGTCAGCCGCGGCAGATGCTCGCGCGCGATGCCCTCGCCGTGGTCGGCCACCGCCACCGCCACCAGCGGTCCCGCGACGCGCAACGCGGCGTGCCGCGGGCGGTCGCCGGGAACGGCGCTGACCTCGACCTTGCCGCCCTTGCGGCCGTATTTGATGGCGTTGTCGATCAGGTTCTGGAACACCTGGGCGAGCTGGTCGCTATCGCCGATCACGGGCGGAAGGTCGGCGGCGACATCGACCCCGAGCTCGATCGCCGCGGCTTGCGACTGGGGCTTGAGCGCCGCGGCGACGCCGGCGATGAGGGGCCCGAGCTCGACCCGGCCGGTCGGCGGCAGATGCTCGCCCGCCTCGATCTTGGACAACGACAACAGGTCCTCGACCAGCCGGGTCATGCGGCTCGCCTGTTCGTGCATGATGGCAAGGAAGCGCTGGCGCGTCGCCTTGTCCTCGCTCGCCGCCCCTTGCAGGGTTTCGGTGAAGCCGAGCAGGGTCGACAGGGGCGTGCGCAGCTCGTGGCTGACATTGGCGAGGAAATCGGCGCGCATGCGCTCGGCGTGCTCGATCGCCGTGATGTCGGAGAGGGCAAGCACCAGGCTGCCGTGCCCGGGCAGGGCGCGGGCCAGCCTGAGCGCGCGGGCGCTGAAATACCGCTCGACGGGGCCGGGCAGGGAGAATTTGCGGGCCGGCGCAGGGGCTCCCGCCAGCGCTTCCTCGACCGCGGCGAGCACGCCCGGATCGCGCAGAACGCTCGCCAGGTCGCGGCCCGCCAGCCCCCCGCCCAGCAGCTCGGCCGCGGCGGCGTTGGCCTGCACGATGGCCCGGGTGTCGTCGAGGAGGACGAGCGGATCGGGCATGGCGTCGAGGATCGCCTGGTTGGTGGCGGCCAGGGATCGAAGCTCCTGTTCGCGCCGGTGGGCGGCGCGGTCGAGCTCGTCGACCGCGCGCGCGATGTCGTCGGCGCTCGAGCGGTGGCGGGCGGGCGGGGAGGCCGGCGCGCGCCGATGCGCCAAGTCGTCGACCCGCGCCCGCAAGGCTTCGATCCCGGCTAGATGGTGCCAGACCAGCGCCGCGATCCCGGCCGCGGTGGCGGCGAGGCCGAGGACGGCCGGGCCGCCGGCGAGGTGGCCCGCCGCGAAGAGGGCGAAAAAAACCGCCGCGGCCGGGGCGCCGAGCGCCGCCAGCGCGGCCAAGAAACGGCGAATGCGGGCGCCCTTCATGAGCGTCTAAAGAGAACCGTCCGGCCGGCGCCGTCAAGGGAACCCGAGCGGCGACATCAATTGACGTCGGGGCTCGCTGTGCCCCTCGCCAAAAAATGCAGGCCCCGCCGGGGCGGGGGCAGCCGTGGGGTGCCGCTTCAGTCGTGGAACTTGGTGTCCTCGAGCGGCTTCCAGCCGGCGGTCGCCACGACCAGCAACACGATATCTTGGTCGCCCTTCTTCTCGAAGCCGTGCCTGGCGAAGCGGGGGATGTTGAGCATGTCGCCCGGCTTGACCTCGCGGGTCTGATCGCCCAGCCGCGCCGTCGCGGTTCCCCGGAGCACATAGACGATGTGATCCTCCTGCTCGTGGTGATGCAGCCTGATCTTGCTCATCGTCAGGATCTGCATCTCGCTGTTCCCGGCCTTGGTGGATCCGCTCACCCTGGCGGTCGGCCCGCCGGTCTGCAATGGGTTCTGTTGCAGGATTTCATCCAGGTTCATGACCGTGATCTTGGGCTCTTGCGCCTGGACGGACGCCGCCAAGACCAAGGACGCGGCGGTGGCGAGGGCCAGAGCCCAGGGCCGGAGAACTCGTGTCGTCGTCATGGATCCAGAACTCCTCTTGCGATGATGTCCCGGTGGCGCCGGGAGGCGCGTGGTTGGGGGCTCGGCCCTATCTACGCTGCCGGATCGCCTCGTGGGCGGCCAGCGCCGCCATGCGCACGAGGTCGGCGACGGTGGCGCCGAGCTGGACGATGTGGGCCGGTTTCGACAGGCCGACGAGGAGCGGGCCGATCACGGTCCCGTCGCCGAGCTTTTGCAGGACTTGCGAGGCGCTGTTGGCCGAATGCAGGCCCGGCATGACCAGCACGTTGGCCGGCCCCGACAGGCGGCAGAACGGGTAGAGCGTCTTCATCAAGTCGCGGTCGAGCGCGAGATCGACGGACATCTCGCCGTCGAACTGGAAATCCACCTTGCGGCGGCCGAACTCGGCCACGGCGTCGCGCACGTCTTTCGCCCGCGCGGCCATCGGGTTGCCGAAATTCGAGAACGATATGAACGCGACCCGGGGCTCGTGGCCCATCTGCCGCGCCTGGGCCGCCGCCTGGATCGCGATGTCGGCCATCTCGACCGGCGTGGGCAATTCATGCACCGCGGTGTCGGCGATGAACACCGTGCGGCCCTTGGCGATCATGATCGACAGGCCGAACACCCGCATGCCCGGCGCCGGGTCGAGCACGCGGCGGATGTCGTCGAGCGCCACGTAATAGGTGCGCGTCGCGCCGGTGATCAGCGCGTCGGCATCCCCGCAGGCGACCATGAGGGCGCCGAACACGTTGCGGTCCTGGTTGACCAGGCGCTGGCAGTCGCGCCACAGATAGCCCTGGCGCTGCCGGCGGGCATAGAGGTAGTCGGTGTAGCGCTGGTTGTCGCGCGACAGGCGCGCGTTGTGGATCTCCAGGCCCTCGGCCTTGCCCAGCCCGATCGCCTTCATGGTTTCGGCGATGCGCTCGCTGCGCCCGATCAGCACCGGGGTCCCGTAGCCCGAGTTGCGGAACGCGAGCGCGGCGCGGATGACCCGCTCCTCCTCGCCCTCGGCGAACACCACGCGTCGCGGGTTATTGCGCACCTCTTCGAAGATGAGGTCGAGGCTGGCGGCGGTCGGATCGCGGCGGGTCGACAGCGCGCGGCGATAGGCGATCATGTCGGCGATCGGCTTGCGCGCCACGCCCGAGTCCATCGCCGCCTGGGCGACCGCCGCTGGCACCACCGAGATGAGCCGCGGGTCGAACGGCACCGGGATGATGTACTCGGGGCCGTAGCGCAGGCGCCGGCCGGCGTAGGCGGCATCGAGCTCGTCGGGCACGTCCTCGCGCGCTAGCATGGCGATCGCCTTGGCGGCGGCGATCTTCATCGCGTCGTTGATGGTCGAGGCGCGCGCGTCGAGCGCGCCGCGGAAGATGTAGGGGAAGCCCAGCACGTTGTTGACCTGGTTGGGGTAGTCCGAGCGCCCGGTGGCGATGATGGCGTCGGGGCGCGCGGCGCGCACCTCCTCGGGCGTGATCTCGGGATCGGGGTTGGCCATGGCGAAGAGGATCGGCTTGGCGGCCATCGACTTGACCATCGCGCGGTCGACCACGTCCTTGGCCGACAGGCCGAAGAACACGTCGGCGCCCTTGAGCGCCTGGGCGAGCGTGCGCGCGGCGGTCGGCACGGCGTGGGCCGATTTCCACTGGTTCATCGACTCCTTGCGGCCCTGATAGATCACCCCCTTGGTGTCGCAGAGGATGACGTTGGCGTGCGGCAGGCCCATGGTCTTGAGCAGCTCGACGCAGGCGATCGCGGCGGCGCCGGCGCCATTGACCACCATGCGCGTGTCCTTGAGCGTGCGACTCGTGAGGTCGAGGGCATTGATGAGCGCCGCCGCGGCGACGATCGCCGTGCCGTGCTGGTCGTCGTGGAAGACCGGAATATCGAGGAGCTCGCGCAGCCGCTGTTCGATGAGGAAGCATTCGGGTGCCTTGATGTCCTCGAGGTTGATGCCGCCGAACGCGGGGCCGAGGAAGCGCACGCAGTTGACGAACTCGTCCACGTCCTTGGTGTCGACCTCGAGGTCGTAGGCATCGACGTCGGCGAAGCGCTTGAACAGGCACACCTTCCCTTCCATCACCGGCTTCGCCGCCACTGCTCCGAGATCGCCCAGACCCAAGACGGCGGTGCCGTTCGAGATCACCGCCACCAGGTTGCCCTTGGCGGTGTAGTCGTAAGCGAGGGCCGGGTTCTTGGCGATGTGGAGGCACGGCCAGGCGACGCCCGGCGAATAGGCGAGCGAGAGGTCGCGCTGGGTGGTGAGCGGCTTGGTCGGGGCGATTTCGAGCTTTCCCGCCCGGCCCTGGGCGTGGAAGAGCAGGGCTTCCTCCTCCGTCACATGGGTGATGTCGTTGGCCATGTCCGTCGCTCTCCCCTTTTGAAGCCTTGTCCCGTTATTGACCCGTCATGTTAGGCGTTGCCGGCCGGGCTGAGAAGGGGGGCTGCGAGGCGCTGGGTGTAAGGTGCTGGGTATAAGGTGTAAGGTCCAAGGTCCAAACCATCCGCCCCCCGCCCATGACCGACCCCGCCGACGCCAGCCCGATGATGGCGCAGTATCTCGAGATCAAGCGCGCCCATCCCGGGTGCCTTTTGTTCTATCGCCTCGGCGATTTCTACGAATTGTTTTTCGACGATGCGCTGGCGGCGGCACGTGCGCTCGACCTCACGCTCACCAGGCGCGGCCGGCACGGGGAAGCGGATGTGCCGATGTGCGGGGTGCCGGCGCACGCCGCCGAAAGTTACCTCGCCAAGCTGATCCAGCTCGGGTTCAGGGTCGCGGTGTGCGAGCAGCTCGAGGACCCGGACGTCGCCAAACGCCGCGGCGCCAAGGCGGTGGTGCGGCGCGACGTGGTGCGGATCGTAACTCCCGGTACGCTCACCGAGGAAACGCTCTTGGACGCGCGCTCGCACAACTACCTGGCCGCGCTCGCCGAAGCGGGCGGCGCGCTGGGGCTCGCCTGGCTCGACATGTCGACCGGCGAGTTCTCGATGCAGGAGGTCGACTCGACGGGCTTGGCGGCGGCGCTCGCCCGGGTGGCGCCCGGCGAAGTGCTGGTCTCGGAGCGGCTGGTGGGGCGGGCCGAGCTCGCCGCGGCGCTGGCCCCCTGGCGGGCCGCGCTTTCGCCCTTGCCGGGTGCGCGCTTCGACAGCGACAACGGGCGCCGGCGGCTCGAAGCGCTCTATGCGGTCAAGGCGCTGGATGGCTTCGGCGCCTTCGAGCGCGCGGAGCTGGCGGCGGGGGGCGCGCTCATCGACTACGTCGAGCTCACCCAGAAAGGCCGGCTGCCGCGCCTGGCGCCGCCGGTCCGAGTGGCGGCGGGCGGGTTCCTCGACATCGACCCGGCGACCCGGCGCAACCTCGAGCTTACGGAGAGCCTGGCCGGCGGGCGGTGGGGCTCGCTCATCGCCGTCATCGACCGCACGTCAACCGCGGCCGGCGCGAGGGCGCTCGCCGCCCGGCTCGCCGCGCCCCTGACCGAGCCCAAGGCCATCGGCCGCCGCCTCGACGAGGTGGAGTTCCTGGTCGCCAACGGGCGGACGCGGGAGGCGTTGCGCCACGCCCTCAAGGGCCTCCCCGACATCGAGCGCGCGCTCTCGAGGCTGGCACTCGGGCGCGGCGGCCCGCGCGACCTCGCCGCCTTGCGTGACGCGCTCGCCCAGGTGCCGGCGATCCGCGCCAGCCTGGGGCTCGCCGGCGACCCGGCCGGGCTGCCCGACCTCCCGCCGGCCGGCATCGCCGAGGCCGGGCGCGGGCTCGGCGAGCACGCGGTCCTGGTCGACCGGCTGGCGCGCGCGCTTGGTCCCGAATTGCCGCTCCACGCCCGCGACGGCGGCTTCATCGCCCGCGGCTATTCGGCGGCGCTCGACGAGGTGCGCCAGTTGCGCGACGAGAGCCGGCGGCTGATTGCCGCCCTGCAGTCGCGCTACGCCGCCGTGGCCAAGGTCCCCTCGCTCAAGATCCGCCACAACAACGTGATCGGCTATTTCATCGAGGTGACGGCCGCCCAGGCCGACAAGCTGGCCTCGGCCCCAGCCGCGGGCGGGCCGGCCTTCATCCATCGCCAGACCATGACGGGCGCGGCGCGCTTCACCACCGCCGAGCTGAACGATCTCGCCGGGCGGATCGAATCCGCCGCCGACCAGGCGCTGGCGCTCGAGGCGAGCCTGTTCGCCGACCTGGTCGGGGAAGTGGAGGCGCGCGCCGGCGAGATCGCCGCTGCGGCGGCGGCGATCGCCGCGCTCGACGTTGCCGCCGGCCTCGCCGATCTCGCCCTCGAGCGGCGCTATTGCCGAGCGCACGTCGACGACAGCCTCGCCTTCGAGGTCAAGGGCGGGCGGCACCCGATGGTCGAGGCGGCGTTGGCCGATGAGGGAAGCGGCGCGTTCGTGGCCAACGATTGCGAGCTCGGCCAGGGCCAGCGCGTGTGGCTGTTGACCGGCCCCAACATGGCCGGCAAGTCGACCTTCCTGCGCCAGAACGCGCTGATCGCCATCCTCGCGCAGATGGGCTCGTTCGTGCCGGCGGCCAGCGCCCATATCGGGGCGGTCGACCGGCTGTTCAGCCGCGTCGGCGCCGCCGATGACCTGGCGCGCGGCCGCTCGACCTTCATGGTCGAGATGGTCGAGACGGCGGCGATCCTCAACCAGGCGGGAGCGCGCTCGCTGGTCATCCTCGACGAGATCGGCCGCGGCACGGCGACCTTCGACGGCTTGTCGATCGCCTGGGCGAGCGTCGAGCATCTCGCCGCGGTCAACCGTTGCCGCGCGCTGTTCGCCACCCATTACCACGAGTTGACCGCGCTTGCCGACCGGCTCGCCGGGCTCGCCTGCCGGACCATGCGGGTCAAGGAATGGCAGGGCGACGTCGTGTTCCTGCACGAGGTCGCCCCCGGCGTCGCCGACCGTTCCTATGGCATCCATGTGGCCAAGCTCGCCGGCCTGCCGGCGCCGGTGATCGCGCGGGCCGAGCAAGTGCTGGCGAGCCTCGAGAACGGCAGCGAGGCCGACGCGCTGGCCCGGCTCGCCGACGACCTGCCGCTGTTCACCGCCGCGCGGCCCAGGGGCGGCGCGCCGACAGCGCCCTCGGCAGTCGAGGCGGCGCTTAGGTCCGTCAATCCCGACCACCTCACGCCCAAAGAGGCGCTCGAGCAACTCTATCGATTGCGCGCCCTCATGCGGCCGCCGGACGGGGGAAAGGCGACCTAGGGTGTGACCGCCGTCACAAGCGAAGTGTGACGGCCCCTAGTCCGGCTGGGGGGCGGGGAGCTCGGCCCGCTTGACCTCGCCCGGCGCTAGCCCGAAGGTCAGGCGCACGACGAGCGAGCGCCAATCGCGGCGATAGGCGGCAAGGTCGGGGACGGAAAAGCGCGCGCGCGAGCGCACCAGGGTCGGAGGCGGAGACGCGGTCCCGCCGATCGGCAACTCGATGATGACGCCCGAGACGTCGATCCCGCGGCTGCCGCCGGCGACGCCGACGCCGACCCCGGCCGGCGTCGGCAGGGCAGGCGCGCGGACCGGCTCGCGCTCGATCGGCCCGGCCCGGGACCGCTGGCCGCCCGGGCCGATCAGCTCCGCCGCGGTCAGCCCCAGCCGGTCGACCGCTACCACCTCGATCGCCGTTCCGTCGTCGGCGAGCGCGAGCGCCAGGCGGGGCGCGAGGGAGCGCGGCGGCGGGGCGGCGGGGCAGGCGCCCACCAGCAGCAGAACGGCCGTCAAGGCAAGCGGTCTCATGGGGCATCCCCGGGCCGGAAAAATTCGCTGACGCACGGCCGCCCGACCGGCATTATAGTGCGCCCGGCACGATTTGGGGATCGCCAAGGTCATGGATGGCGTCGACAACCAGCGACTGATCATCGACCGGCGCGCGCTGGCCGGCGCGCTCGATGGCCTCGGGCCCGGCGAAAAGGCGCGGCTGGCCGAGCTTCTCAAGGCGGCGCTGGCCGCCGGCCGGGCCGAGATCCGCCGGCGCTTCGAGGACGGAGAGGCCGACGGCGGCCAAGCCGTGCGGGCGACCAGCTTCCTCATCGATCAGCTGGTCCGGGTCATCCACGACTGGGCCGACCGGCGCATCCACCCGGTCGCCAATCCGACCGCCGCCGAGCGCCTCGTGATCGCCGCAGTGGGGGGCTACGGCCGGGCCGAATTGTGCCCCTCCTCCGACATCGATCTCTTGTTCCTGCGCCCTTACAAGACGACGGCGCGCGGTGAGCAGCTGGTCGAGTCCGTCCTCTACACGCTGTGGGACCTCGGCCTCAAGGTCGGGCACGCGACTCGCTCGCTCGACGAGAGCATCCACCTCGCCGGCGCCGACCTCACGATCCGCACCGCCGTTCTCGAATCGCGCTATGTGTGGGGCGACGACCAACTGTACGCGCGGTTCCGCAAGCGGTTCTTCGCCGAGATCGTCAAGGGCACGCAAGGCGAATACGTCGCCGCCAAGCTCGCCGAGCGCAACGAGCGCCACAAGCGCATGGGCGATTCGCGCTACGTGCTCGAGCCCAACGTCAAGGAGGGCAAGGGCGCCTTGCGCGATCTCCACACGCTGTTCTGGATCGCCAAATACGTTCACCGCATGGCGCGCATCGACGACCTGGTGGCCAAAGGCGTATTGAGCGCCGAGGAATCGGCCACCTTCGCCAAGGCCCAGGAGTTCCTGTGGCGGGTTCGCTGCCACCTGCACTACCTCGCCGGCCGGCTCGAGGACCGCCTGACCTTCGACGTGCAGGGCGAGATCGCGGCGCGCCTCGGCTATACCGACCACCGCGGGACGCGCGGGGTCGAACGGTTCATGAAACACTACTTCCTGATCGCCAAGGATGTCGGCGACCTGACTCGCATTTTCTGCGCCGCGCTCGAGATCGCGACGGAAAAGAAGCCGCTGTTCGGCGGGCTCTCCAAGCTCATGCGCAAGGCCAAGCTGATCGGCGGCTTCGCCCTCGAGAACGGGCGCCTGACGGCGGCCCAGCCGTCGGCCTTCGCCGACGATCCGGTGAACTTCCTCAAGGTGTTCCGCATCGCGCAGGAGCACGATTGCGACATCCACCCCGAGGCGCTGCGCCTCATCCGCCGCAACTTGCGGCTCGTCGATGCGCGCCTGCGCGCCAACCACGACGCCAACCGGCTGTTCATCGACATCCTCACCGACCGGCGCGACCCCGAGACGGCGCTCCGGCGCCTGAACGAAGCCGGCGTGTTCGGCCGCTTCATTCCCGATTTCGGCCGCGTCGTGGCGCAGATGCAGCACGACATGTACCATGTCTACACCGTCGACGAGCACACCGTGTTCGCGATCGGCATCTTGAGCCGCATCGAGCGGGGGGAGCTCCGCGAGGACCATCCCCTGGCCTCGGAGATCATCGGCAAGATCCAGTCGCGCCGCGCGCTTTATCTGGCCGTGCTCCTGCACGACGTCGCCAAGGGTCGCGGCGGCGACCATTCCCTGATCGGCGCCGAGATCGCCCTCAAGCTCGGGCCGCGCCTGGGCTTGAGCGAGGAAGAGACTGAGACCGTCGCGTGGCTGGTCCGCCACCACCTGGCGATGTCGAACGCGGCGTTCAAGCGCGACATCCACGACCCGCAGACGATCCGGGATTTCGCCGCCCTGGTGCAGTCGCCCGAGCGGTTGCGGCTGCTGCTGTGCCTGACCGTGGCCGACATCCGCGCCGTCGGCCCGCATGTGTTCAACAACTGGAAGGCGGCCCTGCTGCGCGAGCTCTACGCCCGAGCCGAGGAAGCGATGTCGGGGAACGTGCCCGAGGAGGCCGCCAAGCTCCGCGTCGAGGCGGCCAAGGCGGCGCTCAGGGCCGAGCTCGCCGACTGGTCCGCGGCCGATCTCGCCCAGCATTTCACGCGCGGCTACCCGGCCTACTGGCTGTCGCTCGACCCGTCAACGCAGGCCCGTCATGCGCGCCTCGTCCGCCAAGCCGAAGCCGATGGGGCGCCGGTCGCGCTCGCCTCGCGCATCGACCGGGCGCGCGCCATCACCGAGATCACGGTCTACACCGCCGACCATCCCGGCTTGTTCAGCCGGATCGCCGGCGCCATGGCGCTCGCCGGCGCCAACATCCTCGCCGCCCAGATCTTCACCATGGCCAACGGCATGGCGCTCGACACGTTCGCGATCCAACGGGCCCCGACCGGGACTGGGGAAGCCGGGGCCGCGTTCGACAAGCCCGAGCGCTTGGCGCGCCTGGCGACGCTCATCGAGCAGAGCCTGTCGCGGCGCCTCGATCTCAAGGCGGCGCTCGCTCGGCGGCCGGCGTTCCTGGCCCGCACCCGCGTGTTCACGGTCCCGCCGCGCGTGCTCATCGACAACCAGGCCTCGGCCTTGCACACCCTCATCGAGGTCAACGGCCGCGACCGCCCGGGCCTCTTGTACGATATCACCAGCGCACTCACCGAGCTCGGTCTGTCGATCACCACCGCCAAGATCGCGACCTACGGCGAACGCGTCGTCGACGTCTTCTATGTCAAGGACGTGTTCGGCCACAAGATCGACCACGACTACAAGCTGGCGCGCATCCGCGAACGGCTGTTGGCCGCGCTCGCCGATCCTGATGCCGCCCCCGTGGCCGCGCCCGCGCTCCGCGCCCGCCGGCGCGCCGGCGCCAAGACCGCGGCCGCGGAGTAAGCGGCCGTGGACGAGACCTGACCCGCCGGTTTCAACCCGGCGAGGCAACGCCTCGCCCGTTACGGCCCTCCCGCATACGCAAAAGGCAAGGAAGAACCCGGACACTTACCGCTCGCCGCGAGCTTGGCGAGCGATTTCGCAATCCGTTCGCGGGTTCGATGGTCGACAGCGTCCAGTTGCTTTTGGGCACGCGGCTCGATGATGACGCGATGGGTCACTTGCTGGCGCGCGGAAGCCCAATGCCGTGGGCGCGCGCATCGTCCTCGAGCGAGATGTCCGGACGCCCCTCGCGCTCCCACGCTTCAAGGCGGGCGCGGATTTCCTCCGCGTCCCGGCGGTCTTCAAGCTCTTCGAGGAGGGTGGCGTCTTCGATCGGGACCACGGCCACGAGGGGCTTGCCCCGCCGCGTCAGGACCACCCGCCCCTTCGCGTAGGCGGCGCGGTTTAGAACCTCCGCGAAGTTATCGCGGGCTTGGGCGGTCGACAGGGGTTGGTCAGGGACGGCGGCCATGGCACGGTTCTCCATGCGCGGAAATGTACGTTTCGGCAGTCTATATCGGGGAAAGCATGGCTCGCCCAGCCCCTGCGGAGTCTCCATGCCTCGCTTTGGCGCGGATTTCTGGAGCTACGGCAGTGGAAAACCTAGATACCAAGGGGCGAGGGGATGCCTCGCCCGTTACACCCGCCCGCCTTCATTTCGCCCGGGAAATCCAGTACCAAGGCGCCATGCTGCGGTCCACGGCCACGGTCGCCTCCTACACGCTCGCCAGCCGCGCGCTCGGCTTCGTGCGCGACGTGCTGGTGGCGGCCTATCTCGGCGCCTCGCCGGTGGCCGACGCCTTCTTCGTGGCGTTCAAGCTCCCCAACTTCTTCCGCCGCCTGTTCGCCGAGGGGGCGTTCAACGCCGGCTTCGTGCCGATGTTCGCCGGCACGCTGGCCGCCAAGGGGCGGGCGGCGGCGCGCGCCTTCGCCGAGGACGTGCTCGCCGCGCTCGTGTTGGTGCTGCTGGCGGTTGTGGTGTCGGCCGAGATCGCCATGCCGGTCGTGATGATGGCGATGGCGCCGGGATTCATCGACGAGCCCGAGAAGTTCCGGCTGGCGGTCGACCTCGCGCGGGTGACGTTTCCCTACCTCTTGTTCATCTCGCTCGTTTCGCTCCATGCCGGCGTGCTCAATTCGATCGACCGCTTCGCGGCCGCTGCCGCCGCGCCGATCCTGCTCAATCTCTCCCTGATCGGCGCGCTGCTCGGCTGGGCGCGGGCGGCCCCCACGCCCGGGCATGCGCTGGCCTGGGGCGTCGCCGCGGCCGGGGCGCTCCAATTCCTGTGGCTGGCCTGGGCGACCGCGCGCGCCGGCATCCCCTTGCGGCTGGCGCGCCCGCGCCTGTCGCCCGAGGTCCGCCGGCTGTTGCGCCTGATGCTGCCGGCCGCGCTCGGCAGCGGCGTGGTGCAAGTGAACCTGTTGATCGACGTGGTGATCGCCTCGCTGCTGCCGAGCGGGGCGGTGTCGTATCTCTACTACGCCGACCGCATCTACGAGCTGCCCCTGGCGGTGATCGGCATCGCCATCGGCACGACGATCCTGCCGCTGCTCTCCCGCCAGGTGCGGGCGCGCGACCACGGCGGCGCGCTCGCCACCCAGAACCGCGGTATCGAGGCGGCGCTCCTCCTCAGCCTGCCGGCCGCGGTCGCGCTCATCGTGCTCGCCGAGCCGATCATGGCGGTGCTGTTCGAGCGCGGCGCCTTCACCCCGGCGGCGGCGCGCGCCAGCGGCGCCGCGCTCGCCGCCTATGCGGCGGGTCTGCCGGCCTACGTGCTGGTCAAGGTGCTCACCCCCGGCTACTACGCGCGCGAGGACACCTCCACCCCGGTCAAGATCGCGGTCGTCTCGGTGATCGCCAACACCGCGCTCGCGCTTGCCCTCATGCGGCCCTTCGCCCATGTCGGCATCGCGCTGGCCACCGCCGCCGCGGCCTGGCTCAACGTCGCCCTGCTCGCCTCGGGCTTGCGCCGGCGCGGCCATTTCGCCCCCGACCCCCGCTTGAGGGGCCGCTGGCCCTACATGGTGCTCTCGAGCCTGGTCATGGGCGCGGCGCTCGCCGTCTTCCTCGTGCCGCTCGCCCCCTGGCTTGCCGCCGGCCTCGCCGCCCGCGCCTCGGCGCTCGCCCTCCTGGTCGCCCTCGGGCTGGCGGTGTTCGCCGCCATGGCGGTGTGGACCGGGGCCGCCGACCGCGCCGAGCTCAAGGGCATGTTCCGCCCCCGCCTCGCGCCCGATTGACCGCCGGTCGCCGAGCGGCCATAACACGAGTTGGGGCGATCGAGAAACATGAACCGCATCTTTTCCGGCGTCCAGCCGACCGGCAACCTGCATCTCGGCAACTATCTCGGCGCCATTGGCAACTGGGTCGGGCTGCAGAAGGAGTTCGAATGCATCTTCTGCATCGTCGACCTGCACGCCATCACCTTGCCGCAGGACCCGAAATTGCTGCGCGCCCAGACGCGCGAGGTAACGGCGGCCTATATCGCCTGCGGCATCGACACCGAGGCGTGCATCATTTTCAACCAGGCGAGCGTGCCGGCGCACAGCGAGCTGGCGTGGCTGTTCGGGTGCGTCACGCCCTTGGGCTGGCTCAACCGCATGACCCAGTTCAAGGAGAAGGCCGGCCAGCACCGCGAAAATGCCGGGCTCGGCCTCTACGCCTATCCGGTCCTGATGGCGGCCGATATCCTGGTCCACAAGGCCACGCACGTGCCGGTGGGCGAGGACCAGAAGCAGCACCTCGAGCTTGCCCGCGATATCGCCGGCGCCTTCAACCGCCGCTACGGGGTCGACTACTTCCCGCTGCCCGAGCCCCAGATCTTCGGCGCCGCGACCCGGGTCATGAGCCTGCGCGATGGCACCGCCAAGATGAGCAAGTCCGATGCCTCGGACATGAGCCGCATCAACCTCACCGACCCGGCGGAGCTGGTGGCGAGGAAGATCAAGCGGGCCAAGACCGATCCCCACCCCCTGCCCGCCGAAAGGAGCAGTCTCAAGGGCCGGCCCGAGGCCGAGAACCTGCTTTCGATCTACGCCGCCCTCGGCGGTGAGACCCTCGAACAGGCGATCCGGCACTTCGCGGGCGCGCAGTTCTCGACCTTCAAGAACGCGCTCGCCGAGCGGGCGGTGGCGGTCATGGGGCCGATCGGCGCCGAGATGAAGCGCCTGATGGCCGATCCCGGCCATATCGATGCCGTGCTGCGGGCCGGCGCCGAGCGCGCCAACGCCAACGCCAGGCGCCATTTGGCCGAGGTCCAGGACATCATCGGCTTGCTGCGACCCTAGAGCGGTGTGCGATTAGATGGAACATATCCTGAGTTGGCGAGGCATCGCGCGCGCCCTTTGGGAATCCCCCCGCGATTCCATCAATTCGAAAATCGCTCTAGCGCAGGTCGTCGACTCGAAGCCCGAGGTCACGGAGCGTGCCATGCAGCGTCCCGGTCTTGAGCTCGGCGAGCCCCGGACGACTCGCTCGCCTGGTCGGCGTCGCCACGCCGATGCTCGATGCCGTGGTGGCGCTCGTCCAGCAGCGCGGCCGCCTCGCCGGGCTCTACGCTCCCCCGGCGCCCCCGATGTCGCAGGCGGTCGAGCGGTTCGCTTCTAGAGGATGAACTTGCTCAGATCCGCGTTCTTGGCGAGGTCGGCGACCTTCGAGCGCACGTAAGCCGCGTCGATGACCAGGCGGGTCCCCGGCTGGTCGGCGGCGGCGAAGCTGATTTCCTCGAGCAAGCGTTCGAGCACGGTGTGCAGCCGGCGCGCGCCGATGTTCTGGACGCCGCGGTTGACCTCGGCGGCGAGATCGGCGATCTCCTCGATCGCCTCGGGGGTGAACTCGAGGCTCACCTCCTCGGTCTTCAAGAGCGCCTTGTACTGCTTGATGAGGCTCGCCTCGGGCTCGGTCAGGATGCGCACGAAATCGTCGCGGTCGAGGGCCTTCAATTCGACGCGGATGGGAAGCCGCCCCTGCAACTCGGGCAGGAGGTCCGAGGGCTTGGCGAGGTGGAAGGCGCCCGAGGCGATGAACAGGATGTGGTCGGTCTTGATCGTGCCGTGGCGCGTGGGCACCGTGGTGCCCTCGATCAGCGGCAGGAGGTCGCGCTGGACGCCCTCGCGGCTGACGTCGGCGCCGATCCGCTCCGAGCGGGCGCAGATCTTGTCGATCTCGTCGAGGAACACGATGCCGTTCTGCTCGGTCGCGGTCTTGGCTTCGGCGATCACCTTGTCCTGATCGAGCAGCTTGTCGCTCTCCTCGGCCAGAAGCACGGCGTAGCTCTCGAGGACGGTCATCTTGCGTGGGCGAGCGCGCATGCCGCCGAACGCCTTGCCCAGCATCTCGTTCAAGTTGATCATGCCCATCTGCCCCCCGGGCAGGCCGGGGATGTCGACGGTCGGCAGTTGCAGCCCGCCCGCGTCCTGGACCTGGATCTCGATTTCCTTGTCGTCGAGCTGGCCCTCGCGCAGCATCTTGCGGAACTTGGCCCGGGTCTCGGCCGCGGCGCCGGTGCCCACCAGCGCGTCGAGCACCCGCTCCTCGGCGGCGAGCTCAGCCTTGGCCGCCACCTGGCGGCGCAGGCGCTCGCGGGTCATGGTGATGGCGACCTCGAGGAGGTCGCGGGCGATCTGCTCGACGTCGCGGCCCACGTAGCCGATCTCGGTGAACTTGGTGGCCTCGACCTTGAGGAACGGCGCCTGGGCGAGCCGGGCGAGGCGGCGTGCGATCTCGGTTTTGCCGCAGCCGGTCGGGCCGATCATCAGGATGTTCTTGGGCAGGACCTCCTCGCGGATGTCGTCGGGGAGCTGCAGCCGGCGCCAGCGGTTGCGCAGCGCCACCGCCACCGCGCGCTTGGCGGCGTTCTGCCCGACGATGTAGCGGTCGAGCTCGGAGACGATTTCGCGCGGACTGAACGAGGTCATGACCTCGCTGCGCTGGCCGCGGCTCGGAGGTCGGGGGCTCATAGGCTCTCGATGATGATCTTGTCGTTGGTGTAGACGCAGATCCCGGCGGCGATCTGCATTGCCCGGAGGGCGATCTCGCGCGCCTCGAGCCCGTCGATCGCGATCAGCGCCCGGGCGGCGGCGAGCGCGTAAGGACCGCCCGAGCCGATACCGATCAGCCCGTCCTCGGGTTCGAGCACGTCGCCGGTGCCGCTCAGCATCAGCGAGACGTCCCGGTCGGCGACCGCCATCATCGCCTCGAGCCGGCGCAAGTAGCGGTCGGTGCGCCAGTCCTTGGCGAGCTCGACGCAGGCGCGGGCGAGCTGGCCCGGGTTGGCCTCGAGCTTGGCTTCCAGGCGCTCGAACAGGGCCAGCGCGTCGGCGGTGGCGCCGGCGAACCCCGCGATCACATTGTAACCCTTGCCTTCGGCCCCGGCCGTGCCGCCGAGGCGGCGCACCTTGCGGGCGTTGGACTTCATCACCGTCTGGCCGATGCTCACCTGGCCGTCGGCGGCGACCACGACCTCTGCGCCCTTGCGGACCGACAGGACGGTGGTGCCGTGCCACAAGGGCGGTGGGGCCGACGGGGTCATGGCAATCCTGGCCGGGGGCGAACGGGCAAGGCTTCGATTTAGGCCATCGGCCCGCCGCGATCAAGCCCGCGGCGCGCCCTAGCCCCTGGCACCGGGCGCGGGGCTTTGCTAGAACCCGCAAGGATGACCATGTCCTTGGCCAGGATCTCCCTCATGTCGCAGGCCCCACAGTCCCCAGACATCGCTGCGGCCCGAGCGGGCGAGCGGACGCGCCGGGCGAGCGTCGAACGCCGCACCAAGGAGACGCGGATCAAGGCCGCCGTCGACCTCGACGGCGCGGGCGTCTACGCGGTCAAGACCGGGATCGGCTTCCTCGACCATATGCTGGAGCAATTCTCGCGCCACAGCCTGATCGACCTCACCCTCCGTGCCGAGGGCGATCTGCACATCGATTTCCACCACACCACCGAGGATACGGGGATCGTCATCGGCGAGGCCGTGAGCCGGGCGCTGGGCGAGCGGACCGGCATCATGCGCTGGGGCGATGCGCTCATCCCGATGGACGAGACGCTGACGCGCGTGGCCGTCGATGCCTCCAACCGGCCCTATCTCGTCTGGAAGGTCGGCTTCACGCGAGCCAAGCTCGGCGACATGGACACCGAGCTGTTCAAGGAGTGGTTCAAGGCCTTCGCGCAGGCGGCCGGGCTGACGTTGCATATCGAGACTCTCTACGGCGAGAACAACCACCACATCGTCGAGTCCTGCTACAAGGGCCTGGCGCGCGCCTTGCGCCAGGCGATCGCGCTCGACCCCCGCAAGGCCGACGCCGTGCCGTCGACCAAGGGCACGCTCGCCGGCGCACCCAAAGCGTGAGCGAGCTTGCGGCCGTGGCACGCACGCGGGTCTTCACCGTCCATCACCGCCCCGGCGGACCCGAGGCCTGGCGCGAGGCCGTGTTCGTCAAGGAAGGTTTCTGCTGGCCGGCGGCCTTGCTGAGCCTGTTGTGGGCGCTCCACCAGCGGCTGTGGTTCGCGGCCTTGGGCATCGCCGCGAGCGCCATCGGGCTCGCCCTCATGGCCGATGCGGCCGGGCTCGATGCGGCGAGCGAGGCGACCTTGGGTTTCGCCTGGGCGCTGTTGATCGGCTATGAGGCCAACGACTGGCGGCGCCGGGCGCTCAACCGGCGCGGCTTCCTCGAGGCCGGGGTGGTCGCCGCCCCGGACCTGGCCGAGGCCGAGCGGCGATTCTTCGCCCGGCCGCCGGCACGGCCGGCCATGGACGCCGCGCGCTGAAGGCAAGCCATGTCGGCCTCGCTTGCCTGCATCGTCGATTACGGATCGGGCAACCTGCGCTCGGCCGCCAAGGCCTTGGCGCGCGCGGCCGATGAGGCCGGATTGGACGTGGCGGTCGTCGTCAGCGCCGAGGCCGGCGAGGTGCTGCGGGCCGACCGCATCGTGCTGCCCGGCGTCGGCGCGTTCGCCGACTGCATGGCGGGCTTGGCGGCGCTGCCCGGCATGGTCGAGGCGCTCACCCGCGCGGTCAAGGTCGAACGCAAGCCCTTGCTCGGCATCTGCGTGGGCATGCAGCTGCTCGCCACCAAGGGCGTCGAGCATGGCGAGCATTTCGGCCTCGACTGGATCGCCGGCCAGGTACGCCGGATCGAACCCTCGGATCCGGCGCTCAAGGTGCCGCACATGGGCTGGAACGAGCTGACGCCGACCCGAGCCCATCCGCTGCTCGCCGGGATCGCGCCCGGCGCGCACGCCTATTTCGTGCATAGCTACCATTTCGTGCCCGCAGCGTCCAACGTCGTTCTGGCGACGGCCGACTACAGCGGCCAGCTCGCGGCGGTCGTAGCGTCGGGCAACATCGCCGGCACGCAGTTCCACCCCGAGAAAAGCCAGGCGGCGGGCTTGCGGCTGATCGCCAATTTCCTCGCGTGGCGGCCGTGATCCTGGCGTGGCGGCCGTGATCCTGTTTCCCGCCATCGACCTCAAGGACGGGGCGTGCGTGCGGCTGCTGCGCGGCGACTTCGCGCACTCGACGCGCTACAACGACGACCCGGCCGACCAGGCGCGGCGCTTCGTCGAGGCCGGCTGCACTTGGCTGCACGTCGTCGATCTCGACGGCGCGCGCGCCGGCCGGCCGGTCAACGAAAAGGCGGTCTCCGAGATCCTGGGCGCGGCCCATGTGCCGGTGCAGCTCGGCGGCGGCATCCGCGACGAGGCGGGGATCGGCCGCTGGCTCGAGCGCGGCGTCGAGCGGGTGATTCTGGGGACCGTGGCGGTGCGCGAGCCCGCGCTCGTCAAGGAGGCTTGCCGGCGCTGGCCGGGGCGCATCGTGGTCGCCATCGACGCGCGCGCCGGCCGCGTCGCTCTCGAGGGCTGGTCGGAGACCTCGGCCATGCGGGCGCTCGATCTGGCGCTCAAGTTCGAGGATGCGGGCGCGGCGGCGATCGTCTACACCGACATCGCCCGCGACGGCGCGATGACCGGCGTCGACATCGAGACGACGGTCGACCTCGCCTTCGCCCTCACGACGCCGGTGATCGCCTCGGGCGGAGTGGCCTCGATCCTCGACTTGAAGGCGCTCAAGGAGCACGAGCCGGCCGGGATCGTCGGCGTGATCTGCGGGCGCGCGCTCTACGACGGGACCGTCGATCTGGCCGCCGCGGTCAAGCTCTTGCAGGGGTGAGCGCCGCCGATGCTCAAAATCCGCCTCATCCCCTGCCTCGACGTGAAAGACGGCCGGGTGGTCAAGGGGATCCGCTTCGTCGACCTCGTCGATGCCGGCGATCCGGTCGAGCAGGCGGCGGTCTACGACCGCGCCGGCGCCGACGAGCTGTGCTTCCTCGACATCACGGCGAGCCTCGAGAACCGCGGGCTGCTGTTCGAGGTCGTGGCGCGCACCGCCGAGCGCTGCTTCATGCCGCTCACGGTGGGCGGCGGGGTGCGCACGATCGACGACATCCGCAAACTCCTCTTGGCCGGCGCCGACAAGGTGTCGATCAACACCGAGGCCGTCCGGCGGCCCGAGTTCGTGGCCGAGGCAGCGACGAAGTTCGGCAGCCAGTGCATCACCGTGGCGATCGACGCCAAGCGCGGCCCCGCGTGCGGGTTCGAGGTCTTCACCCATGGCGGGCGCAACCCCACGGGGCTCGAGGCGGTCGGCTGGGCGCGGCGGATGGCGGCGATGGGTTGCGGCGAGATCCTGCTCACCTCGATGGACCGCGACGGCACCAAGTCCGGGTTCGACCTCGAGCTGACGCGCCAGGTGGCCGATGCCGTCCCCGTGCCGGTCATCGCCTCGGGCGGGGTCGGATCGCTCGACCATCTGGTGGCGGGCGTCAGGCAAGGCCGCGCCTCGGCCTTGCTCGCCGCCTCGATCTTTCATTTCGGGACCTTCTCGATCGCCGCCGCCAAGGCCCACCTTAGGGCGGCCGGGCTAGCGGTCCGCGAGGGCGCGGGAGACTAGGGAAAGGACA
Organism: Pseudomonadota bacterium; assembly: GCA_052387815.1. GTDB lineage: Bacteria > Pseudomonadota > Alphaproteobacteria > CACIAM-22H2 > CACIAM-22H2 > JBQTIU01. Next base: position 102,345 of record JBQTIU010000015.1, on the reverse strand, counting down.
GCGATGAGCGAGCCAGCCAAGCCGGTCGAGGTCCTCGAGCGGCTGTATGAGGTGATCTTGAGTCGGCGCTCGGCCGACCCGGCGCTCTCGCACACGGCGCGGCTGTTCCAGAAGGGCACGCACAAGATCGCCCAGAAGGTCGGCGAGGAAGCGGTCGAGACGGTGATCGAGGCGATCGCCGGCCGCCGCGACCGGCTGATCGCCGAGAGCGCCGATCTCGTCTTCCACCTGCTGGTGCTGTGGGCCGACGCGCGCATCGCGCCCGCCCAGGTGTGGGCCGAGCTCTCTCGCCGGGAGGCGTGAGGGGACCATGGGCTACGACAACGCCAACATCTTCGCCCGCATCCTGCGCGGCGAGATTCCGTGCAAGACGGTGTACGAGGACCCGCACGTGCTGGCCTTCCATGACATCCGGCCCCAGGCCCCGGTCCACGTGCTGGTGGTTCCCAAGGGCGCCTATGTGTCGATGGACGATTTCCACCAGCAGGCGAGCGACGCCGAGCTGGCGGCGCTCGTCCGCGCCCTCGGCAAGGTCGCGCGCTTGGCCGGGGTCGCGCAGACGGGCTACCGCGTGATCGCCAACTGCGGCCCCGACGGGCGCCAGGAGGTGCCGCACTTCCACCTCCACGTCCTCGGCGGGCGCCGGCTCGGCGGGATGCTGCCCCGGTCGGAGTAGCGGCGGGGCGGGTCATAGACCGGCGGGTATAGACGGGCGGGTCTTGAGACCCGCCCCTACAACGGCAATGGCGTCGGAATTTCGTCGGGGCGGGTTTCAAACTCGCCCGTTTGAAACCCGCCCGTTCCAACCCGCCCCTCCCGAAGGACGCCGTCAGCGACCGAATCACTCCTCGAATTCGGCCCAGCGGCGCCGCTGCTTGACGCCCCTGCCGCAGGGTGCGATCAATAGCCAACCATCCAGCCCAGGAGCCCGACCCCTGCAACCGCTCAGGTTCCCCGCGCGCGCCGCCGGGCTGCTCACGCTGGTCGGCGCCAACGCCAACGCGCAGAGCCTCACCCTGCGGGTGAGCCACCAGGTGCCGCCGGCGCACCATCTCCACAAGATGCTGGAAGGCTTCGCGGCGGACGTCCAGCAGCGCTCGGGAGGGTCGGTCACGGTGCAGATCTTTCCCGCCGAGCAGCTCCACAAGGCGGCGGAGAACCATCCCGCGGTGGCGCGCGGGGCGGTCGAGGCCGCCCTATCGGTCAACTTCCAGTGGGGCAACACCGTGCCCGAGATGAGCGTGACGTTGATCCCCTACTTCTTCTCCGACCTCGAGCGCATCAAGAAGTTTCCGGGCTCGGAGGCGGCGAAGCTCATCGAGGGCAAGCTGGAGCAGAAGGGCGTCAAGAACCTCGCCTGGTTCTACATCACCCGCCAGGCGATCTACACCTCGGGCAAGAAGCCGATCTTGATGCTCGAGGACTTCCGGGGCCTCAAGGTCCGCGGCTTCAACCCGCTGACCGACACCGCCTTGACCGCGCTCGGCGCCGCGCCCTCGGCGATGCCGGGGCCGGAGGTCTACAACGCGTTGCAGGCGGGCGTGCTCGATGCCGGGCTGACCGATGTGTCCGCCGCCTTCTCTCGCCGCTTCTACGAGGTGCAGAAGTTCGGCACCGTGGCGCCGTCGCTCACCGTCTATTTCCACATGTACGTCAACCCGGGGTGGTGGAATCGCCTCAGCGCCGCGCAGCGCGCGGCGATCGAGGCCGCTTCGCGCCAGGCCGAGCAGGACGCCGTCGGCATCACCGAGCAGACCGCCGCCGACGCGGTTCGCCAGCTGCGCGACAAGGGCATGACGCTCCACCTCCAGACGCCGGCCGAGAGCGAGACCTGGAAGGCGGCGATGCAGAAGCCGGTCATGGATGCCTTCCTCAAGGCCGCTGGGGACGACGGACGCCGGTTGCTCGACCTGTTGAACAAATTGTGAGGCCGGGCTGGATGCCGCCGCCGCCGCCGGCGGGCGGCGCCGATGGCGACACCGGTTAGCGAGCGCGAGGCGAGCCGGATCGGGCGCGCGGCGCGCGGCCTCGAGCGCCTGGTTGCAGGCCTGGCCCGCGCCGCATCGTATGTCGCGGGCGCGGCCTGCCTCGCCACCCTCGCCCTCGTCGGCTACGCCGTCGCCATGCGCTACTTCCTCAACCGGCCGCAGTCGTGGAGCGACGAGGCGGTCGGCTGGCTGGTGGTGGTCACGGTCATGCTCGCCGTGCCGGAGGCCCAGCGCCGCGGCGAGAATATCGGCGTCGACGTGCTGACCAGTCGCTTGACCGGCGCCGGGCGACGGGGTGTGGCGATCATGCGCGCGCTGTCGGTCGCGATCGTCGCCGCAATCCTGATCTCCGAGGGGTTGGAGATGGTCGCCTTCACCCGCAGGGTCGGCATCGTCTCCAACGCGCTGCCCGAGGTGGGGCTGTGGGCGATCCAGGCCTTCGTGCCGCTGGGCGGGCTGTTGCTGCTGATCGTCGCCCTGTCCGAGCTCGGCTGTCATGTCGCCGGGGTCGAGCCGCGGGGCCCGAGCCCGGGCGAGCCGGGGGCGCACGAATGACTTTCGTCCTCGTCCTCGCGGGCCTGATCGCGCTCCTTTACACCGGCATGCCGATGTTTGCCGGCATGTTCCTGTTCTCGACCGCGGTCTTGTGGTGGGTCGAGGGCAACGTCGCCACGCTGGGCGAGTTCGTGTTCGGCAAGCTCGACGTCTACCTCCTGGTCGCCATCCCGCTGTTCCTGCTGATGGCGCATTTCATGGTCCGCGGCCGGGTGGTGGACGACCTCTACGACACCGCCCACACGCTGGTCCGCCACCTGCCCGGCGGGCTGGGCGTGGCCACGGTGTTCGCGTGCGCCGTGTTCGCGGCGATCTCGGGCTCGTCGGTGGCGACCGCGCTCACCATCGGTTCGGTCGCCATCCCGCAGATGCTGCGCTACGGCTACGAGCCGCGCGCCGTCTATGGCGTGGTGGCCGGCGGCGGCACGCTTGGCATTCTCATCCCGCCCTCGGCGCCGATGGTGCTCTACGGGTTCGTGTCCGACACCTCGATCGGCGCCCTGTTCATGGCCGGCGTGCTGCCGGGCCTGATGATGGCGGCGATCTTCGCGGGCTGGTGCATGATCACCGAATACCGGCGCGAGCGCCGCCTCGGCACCGCGTATGTCCGCCCGCCGCGCGCCAGCCTCGCCGAGGCCGCGTCCGCCCTTCGCCGCTCGTTCTGGGCGCTGTCGCTCCCGCCCTTCGTGCTCGGCGGCATGTATTTCGGCGTCTTCACGGTGACCGAGGCGGCGGGCACCGGTGCCTTGTGGGCGCTCGTCATCGCGGCGGCGATCTACCGCAAGTTCGGCTGGCGGGACCTGTGGGCGGGCGGCCTCGAGGCGGCGCGCACCACCGCCATGCTGTTCATGATCGTCATCGCCGCCGGCCTGTTCGGCTACATGCTGACCAAGCTCAACATCCCGGCCGAGGCGGTGGCCCTCGCGCTTGCGCACAACGTCTCGCAGACCGAGTTCCTGATCGCGGTCATGGTCCTGATCTTCATTCTCGGGCTCATCCTCGAGTCGATCTCGATCATCCTCATCACGACGCCGGTGATCTTGCCCGTGATGACCGCGCTCGGCATCGACAAGGTCTGGTACGGCGTGCTGTTGACGATCAATCTCGAGCTGGCGCTGATCTCGCCCCCGGTGGGCATGAACCTCATCGTCATCAAGTCGATCACCAAGGCGCCCTTGGCCGAGATCGACAAGGCGGCGATCCCCTACATCCTGTTGCTGATCCTCGGCATCGCCGTCATCATCGCCGTCCCCGACATCGCCCTGTGGCTGCCCTCGACCATGGCCTACCGGTGAGGCGCGCGAGGGGCCGCGGCGAGGGTTAGGCCCCGATGATCGCGGCGAGGATGTGGGCGACCCGATCGGTGAAATCCGGCGGAGCCCGGTCCTTTTTCGCGGCCTACGGCGTCTACGACATCGGCGACAACACCGGCTGGGTGAGCGTCGGCATCGACCACGACACGGCGAGCTTCGCGGTCAACGCGATCCGCCACTGGTGGCAGGTCCTGGGCCAGACGCGCTATGCCACGGCCGAGCGCTTGCCGATCACCGCCGATTGCGGCGGCAGCAACGGCCAAGCGCCGCCGGCTGTGGAAGCTCGAACTGCAGAACCTCGCCAACCCGCTCGACCTCGCCATCCCCGTCGGTCATCTGCCGCCCGGCACCATGAAGTGGAACAAGATCGAGCACCGGCTGTTCTCGTTCATCACCCAGAACTGGCGCACTCGGCCCCTGATCAGCCATCAGGTCATCGTCCAACTCAGCGCCGCAACGACCACGCGTACCGGCCTCAAGGTCCACTGCGAGATCGACCCCAACACATACCCCGCCGGGGTCAAGGTCGCCGACCCCGAGATGGACGCCCTCAACCTCCAACGCCACGACTTCCACGGCGATTGGAACTACACCATCAGCCCAAAAACCAACATCGTGCAGCAGTAGATTCTCAACAGGCCCTAAGGTGAGGGGTCAGCGGCGCCGGGCGCGCAACAAGTCGCGCAACGCCACCAGTTCGCCGACCACGGCCTCGATGGTCTCGCGATCGAGCGCGCCGCGCTTGGCGGGCGCGGGTCCTGGCGCGGGCCTGGGCCGCGCCGCCGGATCCGCGGCCGCGCCGGCCAGCGCATCGTCCGTGCCGTCGCCGTCCCGTCCTCCGTCGCGCAACAATTTCTGCACGCCCTTGATGGTGTAACCGTGCTGATATAGGAACTCGCGGATCCGCCGCAGGAGCTCGACATCCTCGGGCCGATAATAGCGCCGACCCCCGGCCCGCTTGAGCGGCTTGATCTGCGTGAAGCGGCTTTCCCAGAAGCGCAGCACATGTTGCGGCACGTCGAGTTCGTCGGCCACCTCGCTGATGGTGCGGAAGGCGGCGGCCGATTTGGCCCCGCGCCGGGACCCCGTCTCGGCTGCGGCCCGCGCGACCATATCGGGCGTCCGGCGATCCACCCGCCGGGCTCAGGATTTAGGCGCCAGCACCGGCGGCGCCCCAGGCTTGGTCGCCGCCTTCGACAGCGCGCGGTTGATCTTGTTCTTGAGCACGTGCGAGGCCCGGAAGACCAAGACCTTGCGCGGCAGGATCGGCACCTCCTGCCCGGTCTTGGGATTGCGTCCGACCCGCTTACCTTTTTGGCGGACCGAGAAGCTGCCGAAGGCGGAAATCTTCACCGTTTCCCCGCGCGTCAACGACCCGACGATTTCATGGAGCACGGTTTCGACCAGCGCCGCAGAGTCGTTCCGCGACAGTCCAACTTCCTGGTAGACCGACTCGCTGAGGTCGGCTCTTGTAACGGTGGCTGCGGACATGGCGGGCGCCCTCGAAATCGTTCGAATCGGGACTCTACTCCAGGCCGGGAAACCGGTCAATTACAAAGGGATGCAGGGTGTCTTTGAGCCGTCTTCGAAACCGCGCCCGAAGCCATCTACCAACGGATCAGGCCGGCGCCCCAAGTGAGCCCGCCGCCAATCGCCTCGATGACCACGAGATGGCCGGCCCGCAACCGGCCGTCGCCCGCGGCCTCGGCCAGCGCCAGCGGGATGGAGGCAGCCGAGGTATTGGCATGGCGGTCGATGGTGACGACCACCCGATTGGCCCCCAATCCAAGCCGGCGCGCCATGCCGTCGATGATCCGCCGATTCGCCTGGTGCGGCACCAGCCAGTCGATATCCGCCCCAGTCAGGCCGTTGGCGGCGAGCGCCTCCTCGACCACCTCGGCAAGCTTGACCACCGCGTGGCGGAACACTTCCCGGCCCTCCATCCTGACGTGACCGGCCGTGCCGGTCGATGACGGGCCGCCGTCGACATAAAGAACGTCATGGAACCGCCCGTCGGCGTGCAAGTGGGTCGAGATGACGCCGCGATCATCGCCGTTGCCGGCGCACGGGCTCGCCCGCAACACCAGCGCGCCCGCCCCGTCGCCGAACAAGACGCAGGTCTGGCGGTCGGACCAGTCGAGAATGCGCGAGAAGGTCTCGGCGCCGATGACCAACGCGGTCCTGGCTTGGCCGACCTTGAGGAAATTGTCGGCGGCGGCGAGCGCATAGACGAAGCCGGTGCACACCGCATGCAGGTCGAATGCGGCGCCGCGGGTGATGGCGAGCCGCGCCTGGACCCGGCACGCCGTGGCCGGGAACGTTTCGTCGGGCGTCGAGGTGGCGACAACGATCAAGTCGACCTCGCCGGCCTCGATGCCGGCTGCGGCCAACGCCTGGCGCGACGCCGCGACCGCCAAGTCCGAGGTGAGTTCGCCCGCAGCGGCGATATGTCGCTGCTTGATGCCGGTGCGTTCGGTGATCCACTCGTCGGAGGTATCGACCTGTCGGGCGAGATCGTGGTTGGTGAGGATACGGGCGGGCAGATAGGCGCCGCAGCCGATCACCTGCGAGCGCCACCCCGAGGACGCGCCCGCCGCCATCAGCCGGTTGCCGCCCGGGGATCGGCGGGACCCGGGGCGAGCGTCGCCGCCAGCCGCGCCAGCCCCTCGCGGATCTTGTCGTTGAAGCGGTTGGCCGCCATGTCGACGGCGACACCGATCGCGTTGGCGAAACCAAGCTCGTCGGTGCCGCCGTGACTCTTGACGACGATGCCGTTGAGACCGAGGAAAGTCGCCCCGTTGTAGCGTCTGGGATCGGTGCGGGTCCGCACTCTGTAGAGCGCACGGCGCGCCAACAGGTAACCGAGGCGTGCCGACCACGACGAGCGGAAGGCGTTGCGCACGAAGTCGGCATAAAGCCGGACCGTACCCTCGATCGTCTTGATCGCGATATTGCCGGTGAACCCGTCGCTCACCACGACATCGACCGTGCCAGCCGCGATGTCGTCGCCCTCGATGAAACCATGGAAGCGGATTGGCATCCCGCTCGCCCGCAGCATCGCCGCGGCGGCGCGCACCTCCTCGTGGCCCTTCATGTCCTCCGACCCGACATTGAGCAGGCCGATCGACGGTTGCACGAGGCCGAGCACGGTGCGAGCGAAGACTTCGCCCATCACCGCGAACTGCACCAGGTTGTCGGCGTCGCACACGACGTTGGCGCCGAGGTCGAGCATCACGCTTTCGCTGCGCCGGGTCGGGAAGAACGTCGCGATCGCCGGCCGGTCGATGCCCGGCAGCATCTTGAGCACGACCTTCGCCATCGCCATCAACGCGCCGGTGTTGCCCGCCGAAACGACGCCCGCCGCCGCGCCTTCGGCCACCGCGTCGATGGCCAGCCGCATGCTCGATCGCCGGCCGGCGCGCAGCGCCACCGACGCCTTGATCTCATTGCCGACGACCTCGGCGGTATGTCGGACGACCGAGATCGCCTTCAGCTGCGGGATGTTGTCGAGAAGCGGCTCGAGTTGCCGCGCGTCGCCGAACACGATGTAGTCGACCTCGGGGAACCGCTTGCAGGCGATTCGCATGCCCCTGACCACCATGCGCGGCGCGTGGTCGCCGCCCATGGCGTCGAGCGCGATCGTCAAGCGGGCGCCCAAGCTCGGGGCTTCCTGATGCGGCCGCGGACCGCCTCAGGCGGTCTTGCTGGCGACGACGTCCCGGCCGTCGTAAAAGCCGCACGCCCCGCAGACATGGTGGGGCCGCTTGAGCTCGCCGCAATTCGGGCATTCGACATAGGTCGAGCCCTTGAGGGCCTGGTGCGAGCGGCGCATGCCGCGCCGCGACTTGGAGATCTTCTTCTTCGGAACTGCCATGATTTTTCACTTTCCCTGCCGCCCCTGGCCCTGCCGCCCTGGATGGCGAGTAGCGCTGGCAAATCGACCGAACCAGTCGGGCCAGATGCTCTAGTTAAACAAATTCCGGCCTCCGCTCAAGCCCGGCTTGGCTAACCGCCCCTTCTTGAGCGCGCCGAGGCCGGTGAAGGGGTGAGGCGCGCCTGCGTCCGTGGGGCACCATACATCCTCGAGGCTCGCCCGCAGGCGGCCCAAGCGACTGTTCGGGTTCGGTGGAACGGCGGACGGGGCACCATGCTTACCCACGGCCTTCTTAGGCCCAGGGGGGATCGGGCTCCCGTCCGCTGCCACGGCGATCATCTTACCCACACGCCGTGTCCGTGAGATCCAAGGGGTCGAGCGCCAGCGCGCTCGCGCCGCAGATCGACTTGGCCGGTCAGCCAATCGAGGGCCATTCGATCGAAGCAATGCCCCCGCCACCGCACGTTCGGCGGCGGGGCGGAAATCTCGTGCCGAGCCGCGAAATCGGCCCCATCGCCGATTTCCACGATGCTTGAGAATGCGTCCGTAACAGATTGATTTTGCGTAATTATCATGTCCTTTATGGAACCGGCGGCAGGTCGCCCCAGGCGAGTCTCGCCCCTCCCACATCCCGGACATCCTGGCGCGCGAGCTCCGCCACCGAGGCTCGGATATAAACGCACAGCGCCCTGAGCGCGGTCGCCGACGGCCCTGGGATCGTGCCGAAGAGGTTGCGCCGCAGCGCCGCGGCCAGCGTCTCGTCCCCTTCCGCGAGCCCCTCGTCGTAGGCGCCGACGCGGCCGTAGAAGGCCGCCGCCATGTCCTTGACCCGCCGACCGACGCCGAGGTCGCCGGCCCCCATTTCCCTCAAGTTGCGGTCCATGTCGGCGAACATCGTGTCGAACAGCGCTTGCCCGAGCGCGGCCCGCGCGGCGCCCTCGGCCTTGAGGCGGTGCAGGACCAGGAAGGCGTGCAGGGCGATGGTCTCGAACCGCCCGTCGAGCGAATCGGGAACCTCCAAGGCGGCGAAAAATGCGCGCTGGCGAGCCTGGGCGACGACGGCCAAGTACAGGCCATGGGCTTGCCGCGACGTGGAATCGGGTTTGAACAGGCGCAAGAGCATCTTGGGGCAAGCCTTCGACGTTCGCACCGAGCCCCAACCAGCGCACCCGTGGGTTGACAGGGCACTCGGCGCGGTGCGATTTATTCATGCGCCAACGACCATGGACCGCAGCGGCCGGGTCGGTCAATCCGATTCATTATCCGCCGATCCGGAGTTTCATCCGCCCTCTCTCGCGCCGGACAGAATGATGCCTCATCGCTCGTTGCGCCGATGGACCTGCGGGTCGGGACTGCTGATTGCGGCCGCGCTGTCCGGCTGCGCATCGACCATCGACTCACGCGGTTACGTCCCCAACCAGGCCGCGGTCGATCGCCTCCAACCCGGCCAGCAGACCCGCGCCGACGTTGCCGAAATCCTCGGCACGCCGTCGAGTGTCGGCGCGTTCTCGGACGACACCTGGTTCTACATCAGCCGGCGGACCAGCACACTGGCATTTTTCGAACCGAAGGTCGTCGAGCAGAAGGTCGTGGTCGTCGAATTCGACCCCGGCGGCGTGTTGCGCGAGATCCGCCAATACGCGCTCGCCGACGGCAAGGTGATCGACCCCGTGACCCGCAAGACCCCGTCGCCGGGGCGGGAACTGAGCTTCCTCGAGCAGCTGATCGGCAACTTCGGTAAGTTCAACCCGGGCGCCAAGGGCGGTCCCACACGGTGAGCCGCCCCGGCGGCCCTGGCGCTGGACGATGCCGTCAGCGCGCGAGGGCCGCCAGCATCAGGATGGCGACGATGTTGATGATCTTGATCATCGGGTTGATGGCCGGGCCGGCGGTGTCCTTGTAGGGATCGCCGACCGTATCGCCGGTCACGGCCGCCTTGTGGGCGTCCGACCCCTTGCCGCCGTAATGCCCGTCCTCGATGTACTTCTTGGCGTTGTCCCAGGCCCCGCCGCCCGACGTCATCGAGATGGCGACGAAGATCCCGGTGACGATCGTGCCCAGCAGCATCGCGCCCACGGCGGTGAACGCCGCGGCTTGGCCGCCGACCATCCAGACGACGATGTAGAGCACGATCGGGGCAAGGACCGGGAGCAGCGAGGGGACGATCATTTCGCCGATCGCCGCCTTGGTCAGCAAGTCGACGGCGCGGTTGTAGTCGGGCTTCGCCTTGCCGTCCATGATGCCCTTGATTTCCTTGAATTGCCGCCGGACCTCGATGACCACCGAGCCGGCGGCGCGGCCGACCGCGGTCATGCCCAGCGCGCCGAACAGATAAGGCAGCATGCCGCCGATGAACAGGCCGATGACGACGAAGGGGTCGTGGAGCGCGAACTGCAGTTTCAGTTGCGGAAAAAAGTGGCGCTGATCCTCGGTGTAGGCGGCGAACAGGACCAGCGCCGCCAGACCGGCCGAGCCGATGGCATAGCCCTTGGTCACCGCCTTGGTGGTGTTGCCGACCGCATCCAGCGCGTCGGTGATCTTGCGGATGGCCTTGGGCAGCTTCGCCATTTGCGCGATGCCGCCGGCGTTGTCGGTCACCGGGCCGTAGGCGTCGAGCGCCACGATCATGCCGGCGAGCGACAGCATCGTGGTGACGGCGACCGCGATGCCGAACAGGCCGGCATTGAGATGGGCAAGGACGATGCCGGCGCAAATCACGACCACCGGCAGGGCCGTCGCCTCCATCGACACGGAGAGACCCTGGATGATGTTGGTGGCGTGGCCGGTCGTGGACGCGCTGGCGACGCTCTGCACCGGGCGGAAATACGTCCCCGTGTAGTACTCGGTGATCCACACCAAGAAGCCGGTGACCGCGAGGCCGATCAGCGCGCAGTAAAAGAGGTGCCGGCCGGTGAACTTCAGGCCCGCAACCTCGTAGGCGGTGGAGAACCCGAGGAACGCCGCGATCACCACGGCGATCAGCGCCGCCGAAATGACCCCGGTGGCGATCAGCCCCTTGTAGAGCGCGGCCATGATCTTCTGGCTGCCGCCCAGGCGGACGAAGAAGGTGCCGGCGACCGAGGCGGCGATGCACACGGCGCCGATGAGCATCGGCAAGAGCATCATCCGAAGCTGCGTTTCGCCGGTGAAAAAGCTCGCGGCGAGCAGCATCGTCCCGACGATGGTCACGGCGTAGGTCTCGAACAGGTCGGCGGCCATGCCCGCGCAATCGCCGACGTTGTCCCCGACATTGTCGGCGATCACGGCCGGGTTGCGCGGGTCATCCTCCGGGATGCCGGCCTCGATCTTGCCGACCAGGTCGGCGCCGACATCGGCCCCCTTGGTGAAGATGCCGCCGCCGAGCCGGGCGAAGATCGAAATCAGCGAGCCGCCGAAGGACAGGGCCACCATCGCCTCAAGGACGGAGCGCAGGCCCTTGGGGTCCGCCACCCCCTTCCAGGCGACCAGCAAGCCCCAATAGAGCGCCACGCCGAGCAGCCCGAGCCCGACCACCAGCATGCCGGTGATGGCGCCGGACTTGAAGGCGATGTCGAGCGCCGGCTCGAGACCGCCCTTCGCCGCCTCGGCCGTGCGCACGTTGGACCGCACCGAGATGTTCAGGCCGATATAACCCGCCGCGCCCGACAGCACCGCGCCGATGACGAACCCGAGCGCCACGTGAAAGCCCAAGCTCGCCCACAGCACGACCGCGACGACGGCGCCGACCCGCGCGATCGTCCGGTACTGGCGATTCAAGTAAGCGCCGGCGCCCTCCTGGATGGCGGCGGCAATCTCCTGCATGCGCGCCGAGCCCGCGTCCGCCGCCATGACCAGTTTGTATGCGTAGGCGCCGTAGATCAGTGCCGACACACCGCAGCCGATGACGAACAAATAGGCTGAGATCATCTTCGGCCCCTGGCTGCCGTCGCGCCGTGCTTGATTCGTTGCCGGTCGGCGGGCGAGCGCGGGAACATGCCAGACGGCCTACCCGAACGCAAGCCGGGCGGCCCGGAGTCGGGCCGCCACGAAGTTCAGGCGGCGAGCGGCCGCGACTGGCGGGACAGCCAGAACGTGGCGGCCATGGTGACGGCGAGGAACGGCAGCAGCGCGTAATTGAGGACGTCCCAGCCATAGGCATGGTGCACCGCCCCCGACGACAAGGAGGCCAGCGTCACCGCGCCGAACACCAGGAATTCGTTGGCCGCCTGGGTGACGGCCCGCTCGGCCAGCCGGTAGGCCTGGGTCAGAAGCGTGGTCGCGCCCACGTACAGGAAGTTCCAGCCGAGCCCGAGCAGCACCAGCCCGATCCAGAACTGGGCGAGCGTCACGCCCGTGAGGTTGATCGCCGCCGAGGCGGCCACCAGCCCGCCCCCGGCCAGCATGACGTTGTAGAGCCCGAAACGATCGATGATCTGGCCGGTCACGAAGGAGGGCGCGAACATCGCCACCGCGTGCCACTGGATGACGAACGCCGCCGAGGCGAAGGAATGGTCGTGGACCATCATCGCAAGTGGCGTCGCCGTCATGATGAAGGACATGCCGCCATACCCGACCATGCCGCCCGCCGCCGCGACCACGAACAGCGGCTGGCGCACGATCTCGGCGAGCGGCCGTCCTTTCTCGCCGAGCGCCGCGGCGCTGGGCGGGGGAATGTCGATGAACTGCAGGGCGGCGAGCGCCAGGATCGCCACGCCGATCAGCGCCGCGAACGACCCGGCGTACACGACCGGCGCCATCAGGTCCTTGGTGTACTTCGCCAACTCAGGGCCAGCCAACGCCGCGACGACGCCACCGGCGAGCACGTAGGAGACGGCTTTGCTCCGCCATGCCCCTGCCCCGTCGACCGCCGCGAAGCGGTAATACAGGGCGAAGCTGTTATAGACCCCGTTGAGAGCGGCGCCGACGCAAAACCAGGCGAACGAGCCGGAGAGAATGGCGGCGGTCGCGATCGACATGCCGACGATCCCGAAGCAGGCACCCACCGACAAGCCGGCGCGCCGGCCGACCCGCCGCATCAGGAAGGAAGCCGGAAACGTCGCCAGCATCACCCCCAACTGCTGCAACGAGATCGGCAGCGTGGCCAGCGCCTTGTTCTCGGCCAGCATGTGACCGATCAGCGCCGCCTCGGCGATCATGGTCGTGGTGCCGATCATGACCAGGGCCTGGCAGCAGGCGAGGACGAGGACGTTGCGGCGGGCGGGGTCGGCGAACATGGAATCGCCACCCTACAGGAATATCCACCCTACGGTCACGCTTCCGCCGCTACGGGCGAGATCGTGCCGGGAGGCGTGCGTCCAATGGTCGCGCGGAGTCAAGAAACCGCTCCATGGCGTGCTCGATCAGCACGTCGCGGACCACGTCGGGGCCGAGGATGCCGAGGGCCGATGCGAGGAGCCGCCGCTTGAGCCTGACGAAGTCGATGCCGCGCTCGGCAGCCCGCGGCGAGGCGGCGAGGACGTGGAGGTCGCGCATGAATGCGTCGGTGATCCGGGGCATCCCTTGGTAGGCCGCGTCGCGGACGCTCTCGTCCGCGAGCTCGAGCACGAACACGAAACTCATCTGGCGGCTGACCTCGCCGTTGGGGCGCAGAAACGGCACGACCATCGGATTCATGCGGATGAAGAGCGCTTGATACGCAGGCGAGTTGGACCCCTTGGCACAAGCAGGGCCGTGGAGCGCGAGCAGCGCCACGGCGATGACCGCGCCGCCAACCGCACCCCGCCAGCCTCCCCAGCGTCGCCTCCGCATGACGCTCTCTCTTCTCGCCGCACCCGAGCATCGAAGCCTAGCGCCCGGACGGTAAAGGGAGAATGAAGGCCCCCTCGCGCGATCAGAAATGCGTCCAGCCGCCGCGCTCGACCGCCCGGCGCCGGCCGTCGGGGCCGAGCACCGTGACGCCTTGCCCCGGCCGCATCTCCCCGATGGCGGTCATCGGCACGCCGAGCGCGGCGGCGAGGGCCGCCAGCTTCGGTTTGCTCGGCGCCGGCGCGGTGAACAGAATCTCGTAATCGTCGCCGCCGCCGAGCACGCTCGCCATCGCCTCGGGATCGTAAGCGAGGGCCGCCTTCGCTGCCGGCGACAGGTTGACGCGCGCTTCCTCGATGACCGCTCCCAGCCCCGAGGTCGTGCAAATATGCCCGAGATCGGCGACCAGCCCGTCGGAGACGTCGAGCGCCGCCGAGGCGACGCCGACCAGCCTCGGCCCGAGTGCCACGCGCGGCTCGGGCAGGCGATAACGCCGGGCCAGGAAATCGCGGGCGGAGGCGTCGAGGAAGGCGAGTTCGCCGCGCCGGACGCGCAAGCCCAACGCCCCGTCGCCGATCGTGCCGGAATGGAAAATGACATCGCCCGCGCGCGCGCCCGAGCGCCGCAGCATCCGGCCCGCCGGTACCTCGCCGAGCGCCGTGATGGCGAGCGTCAGCGGCCCTGGTGTCGAGGCCATATCGCCGCCCACCAGCACGACGGCGAACTCGGCCTGGTCGGCGGCCAGACCGCTTGCGAAGGCGGCGATCCACGGTTCGCCGATCCGCCGTGGCAAGACGGCGTCGAGCAGATACCAGCGCGGCACGGCGCCTTTCCCCGCCAAGTCGGACAAGTTCACCCTGAGGGCCTTGCGGGCCACCAGATCGGGCGGATCGTCGGCGAGAAAATGAACGCCCTCGACCAGCGCATCGGTCGTGACCACCAGCTCGTGGGCAGCGGCAAGCGAGAGCGAGGCCGCATCCTCGGCGAGCGAGTGGGCGCCGGGCACGTCCTTCGCCAGCGGCGCGAAATAGCGAGCGATCGCCTCGAACTCCCCGATCTTGCGCGCGCGATCCGATCCGGGGGGCGTCATCGGGCCGGTGTCAATTCGAGTTCGCCCGGCCGCAGGCGCCGCGCCAGGCGATCGAGCACGCCGTTCAAGAACCCCACGTCGCGGCCGACGGCGAAGGCGTGAGCGATATCCACGTACTCGTTGATCGCCACCCGCGCCGGAACATCGGCGTGGGCCATCAGCTCGTAGACGCCGGCGCGCAGCGCCGCCCGCAGCACGGATTCCAGCCGCTCGAGCGTCCAGCCCTCCGCGAGGGCCGACCGCAGGAGGGCATCGATGTCGGCTTGCGTGGCGCACGCCCCTTCGACGAGATCGGCGAACAGGGCGGCGTCGGCGGCCGCCTGCCCGGCGAGCCGGTGCAGGCGGAATTCCTCGATGACCGCCCCCGGTGCCGCGCCGGTGAGATCGATCTGGTAAAGCGCCTGGACCGCGGCGAGCCGGGCTCGGCTGCGCTTGCCCGAGGCCGGATGCCGCGCGCCGCGGGTCATCTCGGGTAGAGCCGAAATTTGCGCTTGAGTTCGAGCATCTCGAGGCAGGCCCGCGCCGCATGGCCGCCGCGATCGCGGCGGTCGAGCTTGGCGCGTTCCCAGGCCTGCTCCCGATTGTCGACCGTGAGAATGCCGTAGCCGACGGCGAGCGTATGTTCCACCGCCAAGTCCTGGAGCGCCCGGGCGCTCTCCTCGCAAACATGCTTGTAATGCGAGGTCTCGCCGCGGATCACGCAGCCGAGCGCCACGTATCCATCGAAGCGCCGGCGGGCGGAGAAAAAATCCAGCGAGCGGACGGCGTAGCGGATCGCCGCCGGAATCTCGAAGGCGCCCGGAACCGCGAAGCGCTCATAACTGGTGCCGGCGCCTTCCAGGACCCGCAACGCCCCGCGGATCAGCTCGTCGGCGATGTCGGGGTAAAACCGCGCCTCGACGATCATGATGTGCGGGACGTCGGCCATGATTGCCCTCAGCGGTTTCGACCCGGCGCTGTCGCACTTGGCGATCAATCATCGTCGGCGGGAGGGACCGGCCGCGTTTCGACCACCGACAACCCGTAACCTTCGAGCCCGATGATGGTGCGCCTGGTGTTCGACAGCAGGATCATATCCTTGACCCCGAGGTCGAGCAAAATCTGCGCGCCGACGCCGTAGTCGCGCAGCTCGACCCGGACCGGGACCGACGCCGCCTTGGTCCGGCCGCGCTCGGACAGGAATTCGCCCAAGGCCACCGCCGGCGAGGCGCGGTCGCCCAGGCGCGCCCGCACGCGGTCCGACAGGCTGGTGGCGCGCGGCTCGCGAATCAGGACCGCGACGCCGCGGCCCGCCTCGCCGATCATCCGCATGGCCGTGTGCAGGACGCCGCCGCGGCCGGCCGAGCGATCCCCCAGCACATCGTCGAGCACGTCGAGCGCGTGCATGCGCACGAGGACCGGGCCCGGAGCCGAGAGATCGCCCTTGACGAGCGCGATGTGCTCGGCATAGGCCGCCTTGTTGACATAGACGATCATTCGAAAGAGCCCCCCGTAGCGGCTGTCGAGCACGCTTTCCAGCTGGCGCTCGATGACCCGGTCGTGGCGGCGGCGATAGGCGATGAGATCGGCGATGGTCGCGATCTTGAGGCCATGGAATTGCGCGAACTTGACGAGATCGGGCAGCCGGGCCATGGTGCCGTCGTCGTTCATGATCTCGCACACCACGCCGGCCGGGATCAGTCCCGCAAGCCGCGCGATGTCGATCGCCGCCTCGGTGTGGCCGGCGCGCACCAGCACGCCCCCGTCGCGCGCGACCAGGGGAAAGACGTGGCCGGGTGTGGCGATATCGGCCGGCCCCTTCGAGGGATCGATCGCCACCGCGATGGTGCGCGCCCGGTCGGAAGCGGAGATGCCGGTGCTCACGCCCTCGCGCGCCTCGATCGAGACCGTGAACGCGGTCTGGTGGCGGCTCGCATTCTCGCGCGCCATCAGCTTCAGGCCGAGCTGTTCGACCCGTTCGCGCGTGAGCGCGAGGCAGACCAGCCCGCGGCCGTGCTTGGCCATGAAATTGATCGCCGCCGGCGTCGCCATCTGCGCCGGGATGACGAGATCGCCCTCGTCCTCCCGCGTCTCGTCGTCGATCAGGATGCACATCCGCCCGTTGCGCACGTCCTCGATCACGTCTTCGATGCGCGACAGGACCGCCGCCTCGTCGGCGCCACGGGTCAGGCTGGCGCCCCGGTGGTCGGATGTGCTCATGCCGGTCAACTCCTCTCCCTGGCGCGCAAAACATACCGCACCAGGGTGTCCACTTCCAGATTGACGCGCGCCCCGGGCCCGAGCTCGCCGAAGGTCGTGCTCCGGCCGGTGGTGGGGATGATGTTGACCGTGAACCTCGTGACGTCCCCCATGTCCTCGACCGCGTTGACGGTCAGCGACACGCCGTCGAGCGCCACCGAGCCCTTGGCGGCGATGAACCGGCCGAGTACGGCCGGCGCCTCGAAGACGAAGCGGAGGCTGCCGCCCTCGGCCCGCCGTTCGACCGCGCGCGCCGTCCCGTCGACATGGCCGCTGACCAGGTGGCCGCCCAGCTCATCGCCGAGGCGCAGCGGCCGCTCGAGGTTGACCCTCCTCCCCGCTTGCCATTCGCCGAGCGTGGTCCGAACCAGGGTCTCCGCCGAGGCCTCGACGGCGAACCAGCCCGGCCCCTTGTCGACCACCGTCAGGCAGACCCCGGCGCAGGCGATCGAGGCCCCGAGGGTCATGGTGTCGGTTGCCAACGCGGTCTCGATCGTGAGCAGCGCATCATGGCCAGGCCCGGAGGGCGCGACGGCGCGCACGCGACCCACATCGGTGACGATGCCGGTGAACATGACCTTGATTTAATCGCGGCGGACGTAAGTTTCCACGATATCCTCGCCGCAGGGCTCGACCGCGCGGCGCACGAACCCCGGCGCCTCGCCGAGCGCCTCGACGCCGAGCGCGGCCGCCACCGGCAGCCCGTCGCCCCCGAACAGTCGCGCGGCGCGGAACCAGACCAGGCGGTCGACCAGCCGCGAGCGAAGGAGCGCGGCCGTCAGCCGCCCGCCGCCCTCGACGAGGACGCGCGTCAGGCCGCGCGCGCCGAGGGCCGTGAGCGCCGCGGCCAGATCGGGCCGCTGGTCCGCGCCGGCGGCGACCGTCACGATGTCGACCCCGGCATCGATGAGGGCCCGCAGGCGGTCTCGCGCGGCCCGTTCGTGGGTGAGGATCCAGGTCGGCGTCAGCCGGGCCGTGGCGACCAGCTTGCTGGTCAGCGGCAGGCGCAGCCTTCCGTCGACAACGATGCGGACCGGCCGGCGGTCTTCCATGCCGGGCAGGCGGCAGGTGAGCATCGGATCGTCGGCGAGCGCGGTGCCGATTCCGACCATGACCGCGTCGTTGACGGCGCGCAGCGCGTGGGCCCGCGCACGCGCCGTCTCGCCGGTGATCCAGCGGCTGTCGCCGCGGGCGGTGGCGATGCGGCCATCGAGCGTGGTGGCGGCCTTGAGCGTGACCAGCGGGCGGCCCGAGCGCAGGCGGGAAAGGAACCCGGCGTTGAGCTCCGCGGCCGCCTCGGCGAGAAGACCGGTCTCGATCGCAACGCCGGCCGCGCGGAGCCGGGCGAAGCCTTGCCCCTTGACCCGCGGGTCGGGATCCTCGATCGCCGCGATCACGCGCTCGACGCCCGCTTGGATGAGGGCCTCGGCGCAGGGCGGCGTGCGGCCGTGATGGCTGCACGGCTCGAGCGACACATAGACGCTGGCGCCCTTGGCGGCCGCGCCGGCGCGCTCCAGCGCCTCGGTCTCGGCATGCGGCCGCCCGCCCGGCTGGGTCCAGCCGCGGCCGACCACGTGGCCTCCGCTGACCACCACGCAGCCCACCGCCGGGTTCGGCCAGGTGCGCCCCAACCCCCGGCGCGCCAGCATCAGCGCCGCCCGCATGTGGCCGGGATCGGCCGGATCAGTCCTTGTCGCCACTCAGCTTGCCGACGAAATCCTCGAAATCCTTGGCCTCGCGGAAATTGCGGTAGACCGAGGCGAATCTCACATAGGCGACCGGGTCGAGGGTGGACAGCGCGTCCATGACCATCTCGCCGATCACGTTCGAGGATATTTCGCTTTCGCCGAGGCTCTCGAGCCGCCGCACGATGCCGTTGACGATGCGCTCGACGCGCTCGGGCTCGACGGGCCGCTTGCGCACGGCGATATAGATCGACCGCGCCACCTTGTCGCGGTCGAAAATTTCCTTCTTGGCCTTGTTCTTCTTGAGGACCACGAGGTCGCGCAACTGCACCCGCTCGAAGGTCGTGAACCGCGACCCGCAGGACGGGCAGAAACGCCGGCGGCGGATCGCGGCGTTGTCCTCAGTCGGCCGCGAATCCTTCACCTGGGTGTCATCGTGACTGCAAAACGGACAGCGCATGCCCCCCTTCCCCCCGACTCGCGGCGCTAACCGCCGCCATAGACCGGAAACCGCCGGCACAGCTCGACGACCCTGGCGCGCGCCTCGTCTTCGGCCGGCGCATTGGCGGACGGGTCGGCGCCGAGCCCGTCCAGAACCGCGCCGATCAGTTCGCCCACCAGGCGGAACTCGTCGACCCCGAAGCCGCGGGTGGTGGCGGCCGGCGTGCCGAGCCGGATGCCCGAGGTTACGGCCGGCTTTTCCGGGTCGAACGGGATGCCGTTCTTGTTGCAGGTGATGCCGGCGCGATCGAGGCTTGCCTCGGCCGCCTTGCCGGTCAGGCGCTTGGGCCTGAGATCGACCAGCATCAGGTGGGTATCGGTTCCGCCCGAGACGATGTCGAGCCCGCGGGCGGCGAGGTGCTTGGCGAGGATGCGCGCATTGTCGACCACGCGGCGCGCATAGTCGGCGAACTCGGGACGCAGCGCCTCGCCGAACGACACCGCCTTGGCGGCGATCACGTGCATGAGCGGCCCGCCCTGGAGGCCGGGGAAAACCGCGGCATTGATCTTCCGGCCGAGCCCCTCGTCTTGGGACAGGATCATGCCGCCGCGCGGGCCGCGCAAAGTCTTGTGCGTGGTGGCGGTCACGACATGGGCGTGGGGGAGCGGGCTCGGATACACCCCGCCGGCGACCAGGCCGGCGAAGTGGGCCATGTCGACCATGAGATACGCGCCGACCCGGTCGGCGATCGCCCGGAAGCGCTGGAAATCGATGATCCGCGCATAGGCCGAGCCGCCGGCGATGATCAATTTCGGCCGATGCGCTGTTGCCAGCCGCTCGACTTCGTCGTAGTCGATGAGCGCGTCCTCCCGCCGAACGCCGTACTGCACGGCCGCGAACCATTTGCCCGATAGGTTGGGTGCCGCGCCATGGGTGAGGTGCCCGCCGGCGGCCAGCGACATGCCCAGGATGGTATCGCCGGGTTGCAGCAGCGCCAGCATGACCGCCTGGTTGGCCTGCGCCCCGGAATGCGGCTGGACGTTGGCGAAGCCGCAATGGAACAGCCTGCACGCCCGGGCGATCGCCAGCTCCTCGGCCCGATCGACGAATTCGCAGCCGCCGTAGTAACGCCGGCCGGGATATCCTTCCGCGTATTTGTTGGTCAGCACCGAGCCCTGGGCTTCGAGCACCGCGGCCGAGACCAGGTTCTCGGAGGCGATGAGCTCGACGCGGTCCTGCTGGCGTCGGAGCTCCTCGCCAACGGCCCAGTACAGCTCGGGGTCGGCTTGCGCGAGGCCGAGGCCGAAAAAGCGCTGGATAGGACCCGCGGCGAAGGCTGGCTTGACGAGCGACATCAGGGACGCTCCCGACCGCAACCGGCGGTGCGCGAGGGGCTCATCCGAGCTTTTCGACCCGGGCGGCATGGCGACCGCCTTCGAACGGCGTGGACAGAAAGGCCATCAGGCAGTCCTTGGCGACCTCAAGCCTGGTCGTCCGCCCGCCAAGGCACAAGACGTTGGCATCGTTGTGCCGGCGGGCCAGCCGGGCGTCGTCGGCATCGCGACACACGGCCGCCCGGATGCCCGGATGGCGGTTGGCAGCGATCGAGATGCCGATCCCCGAACCGCAGATAAGGACACCGCGTCCCGCCTGGCGCCCCTTGAGCGCGGCGGCGAGCGCGGCCGCGAAGTCCGGGTAGTCGACGCTGTCCCGCGAATGGGTGCCGAGGTCGAGCACCTCGAACCCTGCCGCCGCCAGGTCCCGGGCCAGCGCAGTCTTGAGCTCGAAGCCGGCGTGGTCGCAAGCGATGGCGATGGGCTCGGCGGCCATGGACGTGTCTTTCCTGGGTGGAGGGGTCGAGGAAGCCCTTGACGCTACCATATCTCGCCATGCGCTGCCAACTGGCCACAATACCAAGCGCCCGAGCGCCCCGTGCGCGTCTCCCCGGGGACCACCGAAGCTGGCGCCTCGAAACTCCCGGCCTCCGGCAGGGGTGTTGCGGGCGCGGAATCGCCGGTGACACACCGATCGACGCCAATCGGACGTCAAGTCTACGATCGAAGACGCCGGGCAAACAATTCCACGAATCGGAACGTCGCGTGGGGTTCGCTTAGTGGAACTCCGAGCGCGGTCACGGCAAGTCAGTAGAATAAACTGTAATATTGCGAACGTTCCTGAATTTTCATTGACATCGCCATACCCCCCATGCCAATGAAATCATCCTCGAATGATAAAGGAGCGATGGCATCCGATGACCGAAGATGAAAACGGCAAGCCCGACCGCGGCGACCTGTTGCGCATGACGGCCCAAGTCGCCGCCGCCTATGTCGGCAATAATACGGTGTCGCCCGGACAACTCTCCGAGCTCATCAAGACAATTCATTCTTCGATGTCCGCGCTCGATGCCGGGTCGCCCGTGGCGGCGAGCGGTCGCAAGCCGATGGTGCCGATCAAGAAGTCGGTGACGGCGGAGTACATCGTTTGTCTTGAGGACGGCAAGAAGCTCAAGATGCTGAAGCGGCACCTGCGCACCGCCTACAAGTTGACGCCCGAGCAATACCGGCTGAAATGGGGCTTGGCCCCGAATTATCCGATGGTGGCGCCCAATTACGCTGCCCAGCGCTCGGCCTTCGCCAAGAAGATCGGCCTCGGGCGCAAGCCCGGCCACGGTCGCCGCGCCAAGGTCAAGAAGTAAGGCCCCGCCGCCCGCCGCTTCGCTAGCGGCCAAACGACAACGGCCCGGCGGGTGTCCGCCGGGCCGTCGCGTTCGGCCCCTTAGGGTCCGATTGCCATCACATCTCGGTGTACGTGCCGTTGCGCCAAATGTAGAAGACGTACTTCGAGTTGCTGACGTCGCCCTTGTTGTCGTACTGCAGGTTGCCGAGCACCGTGTCATACGAGGCGCCGCGGATCGCCTTGGACAGCGGCGCGACATCCAACGACTTCGTGCGGTTGACCGCATCGGCCCACACCTGGATCGCGGCATAGGTATAGAGGGTGTAGCCCTCCGGGTCATAGCCCTGGGCCTTGAACTTGGCCACGACGTCCTTCGCCTCGACCGCCTTGCGCGGATCGGGGGCGAAGGTCATCAGCGTGCCCTCGCCGGCCGGGCCGGTGATCTTCCAGTACTCGTCGGTGACGAGCGCGTCCTCCGAGATCACCTGGGAGTTGAGGCCCTGCCCGCGGGCTTGGCGGACGATCAGGCCGGCCTCGGTGTGGTAGAGCCCGAGATATATCGCGTCGATGCCGCCCGCTTTCATTTTGCTGATGAGGGCGGTGAAGTCCTTGTCGCCCTGGG
Organism: Pseudomonadota bacterium; assembly: GCA_052387815.1. Taxonomy (GTDB): domain Bacteria; phylum Pseudomonadota; class Alphaproteobacteria; order CACIAM-22H2; family CACIAM-22H2; genus JBQTIU01. The sequence continues at coordinate 80,117 of JBQTIU010000015.1, read as the reverse complement.
TGATGGCCTCGTACATGGCCTCCTGCAAGCCCTTGGCATTCATCGCCTTCTTGGTTTCGTCGGCGATGCCCTTGCCGTAGGTCGACTTGTCGTGGATGATGGCGACCTTCTTGCCCTTGAACTTGTCGGCGAGAAAGGCCCCCGCCACCAGGCCCTGGGCATCGTCGCGGCCGCAGGTGCGGAAGACGTTGATCCAGCCCTTGCCCGCTGCCTGGTCGGTCAGTGCCGGGTTGGTCGAGGCGGGCGTGATCTGCAGGATCTTGGCCTCGGCATAGACTTCGGAGGCGGGGATCGACGAGGACGAGCAGAAGTGGCCGGCCACGAAGACGACCTTGCGGCTTGCCATCTGCTCGGCGACGGCGCGGGCCTGGCGCGGGTCGCAGGCATCGTCGCCGATCTCGAGCTTGAGACGACGGCCCATGACCCCGCCCTTGGCGTTGATATCGGCAACCGCCATTTCCGCCCCGCGCTTCAGCTGTTCGCCGAAGGCGGCATACTGGCCGGTCATCGGACCGACCGAAGCGATCAAGATTTCTTGGGCCTGCGCCCCGGACACGGCGAGCGCCGTGACGGCGGCGGCGAGCCCGAGCGTGTATTTTCGCATGGTATGTCACTCCCTGTCGTTGAGCCACGGATAGGCGCAAGCTGGCGCCCCGGCGTCGCGCGGTCGGGCCGGCCACCAGGCCAGCCGCCGCGGATTGTCGAGCATAATATGCCGTCGCGCGGCTTCCGGCAATGCCGGAGGTTGGTTAACGCTCCTTGCGGCGCCAGCCGAACGGCCCCGCCCGCTCGTAGAGCCAGGGGTACTGCGCCACCATCTGGCGCGCCAGCCTCGCCCGGTAAGCAATGCCGGCGATGGCGACCATGACCACGGCATCGACGGCGAAGCCGGAAACCGACAGGAGCTGCCCGTCAAACAGGGCGTAGCTGAGGAAGCGGTTGGCGGCGGCCAGCATCAAGCCGTAGGGCAGGAGCTGCCAGGCCGGCCGCCAGGTCGACGCCAAGGCATGGCCCATCATGAAGGCCGCCCCGCCCAAGATCGCGACGGTGAGGCCGATGAATTCGGCCAGCGTGCCGCCCAGGAGGTCGTTCACCGCCATCCCCGTCAATGCCGCTGCCCGCCCTCGAGATAGGCGGCCCGCACCTCGCGGTTGGCGAGCAGTTCGGCGCCCGAACCGGTGAGCGCGATCGTCCCATTGACCAGCACGTAGCCGCGATGGGCGAGCTTGAGGGCGTGATAGGCGTTCTGCTCGACCAGCAGCACGGTGACGCCTTCGCGCCGGTTGATCTCGCGGATGGTGGTGAAGATCTGCCGCACCAGCATCGGCGCCAAGCCCAGCGACGGCTCGTCGAGCAGCAGCAGGCGGGGCCGGCTCATCAGTGCCCGCGCGATGGCCAGCATCTGCTGTTCGCCGCCCGACAGCGTGCCGCCGCGCTGGCCCTGCCGCTCCTTCAAGACTGGGAACAGGGCGAAGACGCGCTCCAAATCGGCCGCGAAATATCTGGGATCGGCCGTCAGCGCGCCCATCTTGAGATTCTCCAAGACCGTCATGCGCGGGAAGACCCGCCGGCCCTCCGGCGCCTGGGCGATGCCGCGGCGGACGATCTCGTGCGTGGGACGGCGCGTGATGTCCTGCCCCTCGAAGACGATGGCGCCGCGCCGGGCAGCCGGATTCCCGCACACGGTCATGAGCAGGGTCGACTTGCCGGCCCCGTTGGCCCCGATCAGGGTCACGATCTCGCCGCGGCGCACGTCGAGGCTTACCCCGCGCAACGCCTCGACCGCGCCGTAGAAGGTGTGGATTTGGGCGACCGCCAGCATCACGTCCCGCCCCGCCCCGCCCCCAGATCGGCCGCCACTTCGGGGGGCAGTTCTTCGCCCTCTGCTTCGCCAAGATAGGCGCGGATCACGGCTGGGTCGTTGCGAACTTGCGCGCTCGTGCCGTCGGCGATCTTGCGGCCGTAGTCGAGGACGATCACGCGGTCGGAAATGCCCATCACCACGCTCATGTCGTGCTCGATCAGCAGCACGGCGATCTTGTGCGCGGAGCGAATGAACAGCAACAGCTCGTTGAGCTCGGCCGATTCGCGCGCGTTGAGGCCCGCGGCCGGCTCGTCGAGGCAGAGCAGAACGGGCCCCGTGCACATCGCCCGCGCGATCTCCAGGCGCCGCTGCGCGCCATAGGGCAGCGCCCCGGCATCGGCATCGGCGAAGGCGAGGAGGCCCATCCGATCGAGCCAATAGCGAGCGAGGTCGATCGCCTCGCGTTCGGCGGCGCGATAGGAGGGCAAGCCGAACAACCCCACCACCGTGAAGCCGGAGGCCCGCATCAGCCGGTTGTGCTGCGCCACCACCAGGTTCTCCAGCGCCGACATGTTCGGAAACAGGCGGTTGTTCTGGAAGGTGCGGGCGACCCCGGCGTGGCGGGCAATGCGGAACCCCTCCATGCGCTCCAAGAGGTAGGTGCGGCCGTCGCGCTGGAGCGCCAGCCGCCCGGTGGTCGCCTTGTAGAAGCCGGTCAAGCAATTGAACACCGTCGTCTTGCCGGCGCCGTTGGGCCCGATGATGGCGGTGATCTCGTGGTCGTTGGCCGCGAAGGACACGTCGTCGACGGCCAGCAGACCGCCGAAGCGCATCGTCAGGCGCTCGACCTCGAGCAGCGGCGGGCCGGCGTGGGCGCGCATCGTCAACGTCCGCCCGCCGGCGCGCTCGCGCCGAGACGCAGCGAGGGCTCGCGGTGCGCGATCAGGCCGCGCGGCCGCCAGATCATGATCGTCACCATCGCCATGCCGAAAACCAGCATGCGGAACTGGGCGAACTCGCGACCGATTTCGGGCACCAGGATGAGGAAGGTGGCGGCGATCACCACGCCGAGCTGGCTGCCCATCCCGCCCAGGACAACGATCGCCACGACCACCGCTGACTCGTTGAAGGTGAAGCTCTCGGGGCTGATGAACCCCTGGCGACTGGCGAAGAACGAGCCGGCCAAACCGCCGAACATCGCCCCCAGCGCGAAGGCGCTGAGCTTGGTGTTGGTGGGGTTGATGCCCAGCGATCGGCAGGCGATCTCGTCCTCGCGCAGCGCCTCCCAGGCCCGGCCGAGCGGGAGTTTTCGGATGCGCATCGAGAAGGCGTTGGTGACCAGGGCCAGCGCCAGGATGACGTAATAGAGGAAGACGGTCCGGTGCATGGCCGAGAACTCGATCCCGACCAGCTCGTGGAATGACGTCACGCCGGGCGGCGGCGAGGCGGCGAACGGAAAACCGAAGAAGGATGGCCGCGGGATGGCGTGCAGCCCATTGGGTCCGCCGGTGAAGACCTGCCAATTGAGCAGGATGATGCGGACCATCTCGCCGAACCCCAGCGTGACGATGGCGAGGTAGTCGCCGCGCAGGCGCAGCACGGGAAATCCGAGCAGGATGCCGAACAGGGCCGCGATCGCGCCCGCCAGCGGCAGGGATTCCCAGAAAGAAAGGCCGAAATGCTGGGCGATCAGCGCGAAGGAATAGGCGCCGACGGCATAGAACGCGACATAGCCGAGGTCGAGTAGACCGGCGAGCCCGACCACGATGTTGAGGCCCCAGCCCAGCATCACGTAGATCAGCACCGTGATCGCCACGCCGAGGATATAGCGGTCGGCGATCGGCAGGAACGGCAGGACGACGGCCGCCATCGCCAGCGCCACCCCGACATAGCGCCCGAGGCCGTGCGCCCCGCCCGCCATCCCGCCGACCAGGCCGACGACCGCCTCGAACGCTCGCCGCCGCCGCTCGCGCCACAGCGCCAGCGCCAGACGTCCCAAGAAAACCGCGCCGACCCCGATCCCAACCCAGTCGAAGCGGTAACCGAGGCTCACGCCGCCGGTGATGTCGATGAGCCTGAACCCGATGAGCGGCAGCGCCAGCGCCAGCGCCACGGCGGCGGCGAGGCCCGCCTCGCGGGCCGCGGCGGCGAGCGGGGCGCGGGCCGGCGCGGCGTCGGCGATGATCGCCAAGACGCTCAGACCTTCTCGACTTCCGGCCGGCCCAGCAGGCCGGTGGGCCTGAAGATAAGCACGATCACGAGCACGGCGAACACCGTGACGTCCTTGTACTCGAGGGTGAAATAGGCCGACCACATGGCTTCGATGACCCCGATCAAAAGCCCGCCGAGCATCGCGCCGGGAAGCGACCCGATGCCGCCCAGCACGGCGGCGGTGAAGGCCTTCAAGCCCGCGAGAAACCCGATATAGAAATCGATCACGCCGTAATACATGGTCACGAACACGCCGGCGACCGCGGCGAGCGCGGCGCCCATGACGAAGGTGAGCGAGATCGTCCGGTCGACATCCACCCCGAGGAGCGCCGCCATCTTGAGATCCTGCTCGCAGGCCCGCTGGGCGCGGCCCAGGCGCGTGCGCTGGATCAGCAGGGTGAACCCCGCCATGAGGGCGACGGTCAGGACGATGATGATGATCTGCAGATGGCTGATGACCACATTGAAGCCGCCTGCCTCGGTGAGCTCGATCGTGCCCTGGATGACGGGCGGCAAGGCCTTGATCTTGGCGCCCTGGACAATCTGCACGTAGTTCTGGAGCGCGATCGACATGCCGATCGCCGAAATCAGCGGCGCCAGCCGGAACGAGCCCCGCAGCGGCCGATAGGCGAGGCGCTCCACGGTCCAGCCATAGACCGAGGTGAAGAACACGGCCGCCGCCAGCACGATGACCAGGGCGAGCGGCACCCAGGTGATGCCGATGAGGCCCAGGGCCGTGAACACGATGACCGCCAGGAAGGCGCCGATCATGTAGATATCGCCATGGGCGAAATTGATCATGCCGATGATCCCGTAGACCATCGTGTAGCCGATGGCGATCAGCCCGTAGATCGCCCCGAGCGTCACGCCGTTGATCAATTGCTGGAGGAAATATTCCATGTCCCCGCGACCCCCGTTTGGCGGCCGACTGTAACGGTCACGCCCGATCTTGGCCAGCCCCTGTCCAGGTTGAGGACATTCGAGACGGGTGAGGTCTCCAGCCCGCGGGAGCGAGCAAGCTACGCGGGCGGCGGCGGCGGCGCGCTGGCAGGCCGCCGCGCGCGTCCGCTTGCCGACCGGACAACAGGCGCTGAACTTAGGCGTTGAATCGCTTGATCGAGGTGCCGGGCTGCATGCTCTTGGGCCGGCGGCGCGTAGGGACGAGGCGTTGCCTCGCCCCTACAAGACATCTATCCGACCCGGGACGGACCGACCGGCGAGGCCGTCTCGGCGCTCATTGGGCCGCTTCCCGGTCCGCCAGTTTGGCGAGCTCGACTTCCGCGCGCAGCTCGATCTCGTCGAGAATTTCGTGGAGATGCGCATCGCTGGCTGGCTCGCGCTTGGCGCGCGCCAGGAAGGCGAGCTCGGCGAGCGCGCTGCGCGAGACGACGCCCGCCAGCAATCCGCGGCGCAAATCATCCAGGCGATCGAGCATGTCCTGGGCCCGCCGTCGGGCCCGCGAACGTCCGGCGGTCGGGTCGTCGACGGAATGGAGGGCGAGCAACAATGCGACCGAGCCGATCGGATGGCTGGCGCTCACCGCCGCGCCCGCGTTCTCCGATTCGAGGTGGCGCACGAACTCGCCCGGTCGGGCGAGGGCGCCGCGCTCGCCGCGACGGATCGAAGAGGTTGGCCGGAGCGGTCCCGTCGCGTCGATCTTCATGCCAGGATGAGACCTCGGTCCGATGGCCGGAATGCGCGGTCAGAGGGTGAAGCGTTGTCGTTAACACCCGGTTAATTGCGGCCCAGGGGCGGAAGAAAATGCCCGGCCGGGTTTGCCGGGGTGGCGTCTTGCGCGCCGGTGGCGGCGAGCGAAGAGGCAAGCGGATCAATCCCTTAGGGCCGGGACGGCGAGTGGCACGGGCTTCGCATGCGTGCGCCTGACGACGGGATGATCCAGGACCGCCTAGCCGCAAGATCCAACTCGAAATCCACCCGCGAAGACCCATGACGACCCGCGCCCGCTCCGTGCTGCGAATTGCCTTGGCTGGGCTCGCCATCTCCGTGCTGCTCGCCGGCACCGCGCAAGCACGCTCCCGCCTCAAGGACATCGCCGATTTCGAGGGCGTGCGGCAAAACATGCTGGTGGGCTACGGCCTCGTCATCGGCCTCAACGGCACCGGCGACACGCTCGGCAACTCGCCGTTCACCCAGCAGAGCCTGATCGGCATGCTCGAGCGGCTGGGCGTCAACACCCGCGACATCTCGAACACGCTGCGGACGAAAAACGTCGCGGCGGTGATGGCGACGGCAACGCTGCCGGCCTTCGCGGGCCACGGCACGCGGATCGACGTCACGGTCGGCGCGCTCGGCGATGCCCCCAACTTGACCGGAGGCACGCTCCTCGTCACCCCGCTCCTCGGCGCCGACGGCGAGGTCTACGCCGTCGCCCAGGGACCGGTCACCATCTCCGGCTTCGCGGCGTCCGGGGCGGGCGCCAGCGTCACCAAGGGCACCCCGACGGCGGGGCGCATCGCCAACGGCGGCATCGTCGAGCGCGAGCTCGGCTTCCAACTGGCGAGCATGAACAGCGTGCGCATCGCCTTGCGCAACCCCGATCTCACCACCGCGCGCCGCATCGCGCAGTCGATCAATTCCTTCCTCGGGTCGGCCGCCGCCCGCTCGCTCGATCCCGGGACGGTCGTGCTCGTCATTCCGGAGGATCGCCACGGCGACGTCGTCAACATCTTGACCGACATCGAGCAGCTCCTGATCGAACCCGACCAGTTCGCCCGGGTCGTGATCGATGAGCGCTCGGGGACCATCGTCATGGGCGACAAGGTGCGCATCAGCACGGTGGCGATCGCCCAGGGCAATCTGACGATCCGCATCACCGAGACGCCGCAGGTCTCGCAGCCGACGGCGTTCTCGCGGACCGGCACGACGACCACGGTCGCCCGCACCGAGATCAATGTCGATGAAAGCAGCCAAAAGCGGCTCGGCGTGCTCGACTCGGGCGTGACGCTCCAGGAGCTGGTCAACGCCCTCAACGCGCTCGGGATCGGGCCGCGCGACCTGATCTCGATCCTGCAGGCGATCAAGGCCGCCGGCGCGCTCCAAGCCGAGATCGAGATCCTGTGATGATCCCGTTCGCCCCGCTCGCCGTCGAGGCGGTGCCGCGCCCGGGGCGTGCGCCAGAGCCTCACGCCCAAACCCCTGCCGCAGCGCGCCGGGTCGGCGAGGAGTTCGAAGCCCTCTTTCTCGCGCAAATGCTCTCGCCCCTGTTCGAGGGCGTCGCCACGGACGGCCCGTTGGGCGGCGGGCAGGCCGAGCGCATGATCCGCTCTTTCCAGGTCGACGAATTCGCCAAGGCGATCGCGCGACGCGGCGGGATCGGCATCGCGGATGCGGTGGTGCGCGAGATATTGAGAACTCAGGAGAGGTCCCATGGATGAGTACGCGCGGGTCAACGATCTCCTCGCCCTCGCCGGTCGCCTGATCACGCTGATGAACCGCGAGAACGATCTCCTCCGCGCCATGCAGCCGAGCCGGATTTCCGAGCTTGTCCACGAGAAGGTGCGCCTTGCGCGCGCCTACGCCGCAAAGGTGGACGAGCTCCGGCGCGCGCCCGAGCTGTTCGCCGCCCTCGACCACGCGGTCCGCGAGGAGATCCTGGAGGTGACCAACCGCTTCGACGCCGCTGTCCAGGCCAACGAACGCGCGCTGCGGGCGGCGAAGGATGCCAACGAGCGCGTCATCAAGGCGATCGTCGAGGCCGCGTCGGCCTACACCACGACCCTTTCCAACTATTCGCCTCGCGGGGCGGTCGCGGCCCGGCAAGGACCCGATCGTCAACCCGCCCTGCCGGTCGCCCTCGACCGCAAGGTGTGAGCGATGCCCCAGGATCAAGCCCCGCTGCAGCGAGCGGGTCAGCTCGACATTTGGCGCCGGTTCTATGACGCCCAGTGGCGCGCCCGCGCGGCGTTCATCGCCTCGCAAATCGTGAGCGGCGAGGACGACGCCTACCGCATCCTCCAAAAGCTCCACGCCAAGGAACGGAAATACAGCCTCGAGTATCAGGTCGGGCCGGACCGCTCCGAATACCAGAGGATCGACGTCGCCGACCGGCACGACCTTCTCCCGACCCGGGTGCCGGCCTTCCGAAACTCCTCCTTGCGCGGGAAGCCGGTGGTCGTCTCGTTCTACACCATGACGATGTACGACGATTTCCTGATCGACTTCATCGACGAGACCGGCCCCTTCGACTGCATCGTCGAACTCGGCTGCGGTCTCGGCAGTAACCTCTTCGAGATTTTCCACCGCGGCGGCCCGCGTGACATACCGTATTTCGGCGGCGAACTCGCGGCGGGCGGCCTTCAGGCGGCCAACGCCCTGCGCGCGGTCGAGAAGAACCTCGAAGTGCGGTTCTTCAAATTCGATTTCACCGCCCCCGACCTCGACCTCGTGAGGGGATTCAAGGCGCCGCTGTTCTTCACGCTCCATGCGATCGAGCAGGTGACGTCGATCGGTGTCGACCTGTTCAAGACGATCGCCCAGGCGGGCGAGCGCGTGACCTGCGTGCACCTGGAGCCGTTTGGGTTCCAGCTCGGCGATCTCGGCGACGTCACGGTCGCGCAGCGCAAGGCGTTCCTGGACCGCGGGTGGAACCGCAATCTGGCGCCCACCCTCAAGGCGGCGCAGGACGCCGGCATCCTCGAGATCAAGTATCTCGCGGCCGAGATTTTTCTGCCCTCGGACGCGGCGAATCCGACCTCGCTCGCGGTCTGGGAGTCGCTCCGCAAGTGACCGCCCCCGGCGATCTCAGGTAGAGATCTCGCGGATGGTCATGAAGGCTTCGGCCGCCGCGAGGCCGACGGCGGTCCCCCTCAGCTTCGCCAGCGCAGCCACCGCCTCGAAGGACCGGGGGTGGGGGAACGGGCGCATTTCCGCCCGGTAGAGCCGCAACGCCGCCATCTTGGCCTCGAGATGGGACCCGATATCGACATACCGAGTGGGCCAAAAGCCGGTCAAATGGCTCGCCCACTCGGTGCTGGACAGCACCTCGAAACTGTAGATCGCCCGCACGGTTGCCCCCGGCAGCGGCCGACACGCCGTCAGCGTCGCCTGATTGGCGATCCGGTGGTCGATATTGAGATCGCCGGCGTGATGGGTGTAGACGATCGCCGGCCGGGCGCGCCCGACCACCGCCTCGACGGCTTGCACGACCGTCAGCAGCGGCACGATGTCGAGCCGGTTGTCGGGGAAATCCAGGAATTCCGGCGGCTGGGCTCCAAGCGCCGCTGCCGCCGCGCGCGCCGCCCGGCGACGAGCCTCGATCTCGTCCGCCCCGGCCCCCGGTCGCGCCGAGGCGCCGTCGGCGAGGAACAGGATGTCGACCCGCTCGCCCGCCGCTGCATGACGCGCGATCGTCCCGCCGCATCCCAGGGCCTCGTCGTCCGGGTGCGCCGCGACGATGAGGATATTCATGGTCCGCCCTCCTGTCCTTGGCCGAGGATGCGCGCGCTCTCGGGCCCGTGGTTGAGCAGCAGGTCGAACGCCGCCATATGGGGCTCGAAGCCGCCGTGAACCTGGACGAAGGTCGGATGCCGGTACTCGTGATAGAGGACGTCGATTCCGGCGTGTCGGAACTCGTCCTCGACCAGGTAGTCGCGCCCCAGCGGCCCAGACAGGTACACGCTGGCGCCGACGGCCTGGCACAGGTTGAGGATCAGCTCCTGCTTCTTGCCCGGCACTTTGATGGCCGAACTCATGACCAGCGGCGTGGATATGCGCAGCGCTTCGAGCATGTAATCGTTCATGTCCTGGATCAGCGGCAGAAGCCTCGTCCATTCCCGGGCGTAGACCCCGGCGAGGAACGCCGCATGCAACGAAAAGAAGGGCGCCCCGGCGTAGCCGAACTTGATGCTGTCCCAATGCTTGCGCCGCCAATTGGTGTTCGGCGCGATCTCGAGCCGGTCGATCGGCAGGTCCCTGAACTTGGCCCTGGTCTGCACCGGAACGGTGAGCCAGCACCAGCCGTCGCGGGTGCGGATTTTGTTGCGGTTGGTGAAGCTGTTCTTCTCGAACTGCACGTCGTCGAGGACGATGTGCAGGTCGCTGTTGGCGATGCGGTGGTAATAGCCGAGCCAGGGAAGATAGGCCGGCTGGTTGATCGACACGATCATCACCGCCGCTCCCGGTACATGTAGATCGTGAAATCGCGCGGATGGTAGTCGTGGCGCAGGACCACCCAGGGCGTGATCTGCCGGCAGACGGCGAAAACCTCGACCGGATCGGGGTAGAACTCGCCTGCCTCGCGATCGGGCGCGAGCGCGCTCAGCGAATTGAACGCCACGGCCTCGCGCGCCGCGTCGAACATGATGCAGATGATCATGCGCATCAATCGCGGCGCATCCTCTCCCAAGAGATAGAAAATCCCGTTCGCGAACACGACGTCGTAGATGCCGTCGATGCCGTCGCGGACGTTCGATTGCCGCACCTTGCGCGTCGGATCGAGGTGTCGCGCCTCGGCGATCATGCGCTCCGAGATGTCGATGCCGTGGTAGTCCACTCCGGGATGCCGGGCGGCGAGGAACTCGGCGAAGTCGGCCATGCCGCAGCCGACATCGAGCACCGTCTTGCCGATCAGTGGCATCACCTCGGCGAGCACCCGGAACTTCGTGCGCTGCGAGCCCGGTCGCCCGTAATCGCAGGCCCTGTGGTCATGGCCATAGCGGGCCACCAGCCCGTCGTAGTAGCCCGCGATGCGTTCGAAAACATCGGGTCTCATCGGGCGGTCCTCCGGACGACACGGATCGTCGCCTCGGCCACGCGTCGGGCCTCCGCGGCAGCAAGGGTGGGATAGAGGGGAAGCGATATGACTCGGCGATAGGCTTGCGAGGCGATGGGCGTTTGCCGCCGCCACGCCGGCGGGCGCCAGTCCCACACCGGCTTGGCGGCAGCGATGCCCTCGACCCGGAGCGCGGCGATGACCGGATCGGCCTCGGCGCGCAGCAGCCTTACGGCATAGCGATACCAAATCCGGCCGCCGACGCTCGGCGGCAGGGCGATCAACCCTTGTTCGGCAAGCGTATCGAAACGGTCGGTGTAGAAGCGGGCCAGACGCTCGCGCGCGGCGATCATGCGGTTAAACCGGTCAAGCTGGGCGAGCGCGAGGGCGGCATTGAGGTCCAGCATGCGATCGTTCATCCGGCCGGCGGAGGGCTCGTGGTCCGAATAATCGCGAGAGCGGCGAATTCGGTCGGTGATGTCGGCGCGGTCGGTCAGCACCGCCCCGCCCTGCCCGGCGGCGATCAGCTTCGTCGCATAAAAGGACGCGATCGCGACGTCGCTCCGGCCACCGAATCCGAACCCGAGCGCGTGGGCGCAGTCCTCGACCAGCGGGACGCCGGCCAGGGCCGCCAGCTCGGCCGGCGCGCCAAAGGTATGGACGGCAACCACGGCCTTGGCTTTGGCGCCGAGTTTCCCGGGATCGAGATTGAAGTCGGTGAGCCGGATGTCGACCGGGGCCGGACGCCCGCCGGCGGCGAGGATGGCGTTTGGCAAGGCGACGCAGCAGTAACCGGGGATCGCGACCGGCGCGCGCCGGCCCAGCCCGAGCGCCAGCAGCGACAGCCGCAACGCCGAAAGGCCCGAGGCCACGCACACCGCGTGCCGGCGGCCCGTCAGTTCGGCGAGCCGCGCCTCGAGCCGTGCCACGACCGGCCCTTCGACCCAGTGGCCGCTGCGCACGACGCGCTCGACCGCCCGGGCCTCGGCGTCGCCGAAGGTCAGCCGGTTATGCGGAACGAGGTCCATGGGACTCGCCATCCATGCGGCGGACGAACGACACGTGCCCCGGCGGCCCCGGCCCGTGCCGGAAGCCGGCCTTGCGGAAAGCCTTGTGGCCCGGGACGTTGTCGGCGCGCACGACGGCCGTGATCCTCGCCGAGCGCCAGCGCTCGGCGGCCATGGCCACGGCCCTGTGTAAGGCGAGGATGCCGTGCCCGCGGCCCGTATAGGCTTCGACGAGATAGATCGAGATGACGGCATCGCGGCCGGCGCGGTCGAATCGCACGAGGCCGGCGGGGACGCCGTCGATCTCGACGATGAGCAGCAGGCGATCGTCGCCGGCCAGGCTGGCGGCGAACCACGCCCGGTGATCTTCGCGGCTCACGCTTGCCCGGCTTGATCCGCGGGCGATGATGAACGGGTCGTTGCGCCAGCCAAGCACGAGCGATTCGTCGGCCGGCGCGGCCGGCCGCAACCCGACGCGTGGCGCGACCCGCAGGTCCTTGACCGCCGTCATTGGAAATCGCCGGCGGCGAAGACATGCCCCCGCCGCACCGGATCCCGCAAGCGCCGGCCGACCAGCAAATCGATCGCCGCCGGACGCAACCCCGTCCCCGGCCGCCGGAACGCGATGTCGGACTCGCCGAGACAGGCGCCGGCGGCGAGATCGGCGCCGGCGACGCAGGACAGGCGGTACTTGTCGCGGGAGGCGCTCTCGGCCGCGGTGGGGCCGATCGCCGAGCTGCCGAGACCCTGCTCGGCGATGCGAATCTGCCGGACATACAAGGCGAATTCCGCCGGGTCGGCGGAGAACCGATGATCGGGTCCCGGCAGGGTCTTGTCGAGGGTGAAATGTTTCTCGATCCAGCACGCCCCGAGCGCCAGCGCGGCGACGGCCGCGGCGGTGCCCTCGCTGTGGTCGCTGAACCCGACCGGACAGGCGAAGGCCGCCGCCAGCGACGGAATCTTGCGAAGATTGAGGTCGGCGGGCGGCGTCGGGTAGCGGCTCACGCAATGCAGGAGGATCAGGCCCACGTTCCCGGTCTGGCGAAAGGCGCGGACCGCCTCGTCGATCTCGTCCAACCTCGCCATGCCCGTGGACAGCACGGTTGCCAACCCGGTCAAACCCATGGCGTGGATCAGCGGCAGATGGGTGAGATAGTCCGATCCGTTCTTGAGCACCGGGACGCCGAGACCGACAAGCTCCGCAACGCCGGCCTCGCTGGTCGGCGTGCTGTGGAAGACGACGCCCTTCGCGCGGCAGTAGGCGGCGAGGCCGGCAAGGTCGTCGGCGCCGAGCTCGCAGCGCTTGAACATGTCGAATTGCAACTCGCGCACGATGGCGCCCCGGGACACGTACTCATAGGTGATCTCGCGGTCGGAAATGAAATCCTCGGTGCGGTAGTTCTGGAACTTGACCGAGTCGGCGCCGGCCGCGCACGCCGCGTCGATGGTCCGCCGGGCGAGGTCCATGTCGCCGTTGTGGTTGATGCCGATCTCGGCGACGATGAAGCAGGGCCGATCGGGCCCGACCTTGCGCCCGGCGATCTCGATGTCGTTCATGACGGAACTTCCGTTGGCGCGAACAGAGCGACGATCCGCCGCCGGCCCTCGCCGTCGCAGAGCGCGGCCGCGTGTTCGCTCATCGCCGCGCGGCCCGCTTGATCGCGGGCCAGCGCGTGCAGGGTCGCGGCGAGCGCACCGCGGTCGAGGTCGGCGGGCCGGCCGAGCAGGCGCGCCGCGCCGCGCCGGTCGAGTTCGCGCGCGCCATGTGCCTGGTCGGCGCCGAGCACGATCAAGGCGCTCGGCAGGCCGAGGCAGCAGCGCTCCCAGGCCGACGATCCGGCGGCGCCGATCGCGAGGTCGGCATCGGCCATCAGCCCCGCCATGTCCTCGATATCGACCCTGAGGCTGGCCCGTTTGGGCAAGGCCCGCGCGAGCTCCGCCACGGCCTTGAGATGGGGCGCAGCACTGCCCAGCACGATGTCGATGTCGGCCTCGATGGCGGTGCGCGCCAGGGCGTCGAGGACCTGCGCGGTCATGTTGTCGGGATCGGTGGCGCCGAGGCCGACCAGGATGCGCCGCACCGGCCCCGCCCGCCGGCGCCGCGCCAGGGCGCGGGGGCGGGCGCGCGCGAACTGGGGCCGCAAGGGGGCGTAATCAGGCCCCAGAAAAAGGCGACAGCCGGAGGCGACCAGGGGCGCATAGTCCGATGCCATCCGGCCGAGAGCGGAATCGATGAGCCCATCGCAACAATGCGGGCGATCGGCGAGATCGTCGATGACCAGGATGCGGGCCGCCCACGGGCGGCACGACCGCTCGAAGGTGGCGTCCCGCCGGTAGTGGTCGACCACTAGGAGCGCGGCCCCCGGCCATCGCCAGGCCAGGGCTTGCGGCTCCTCTCGTTCCTCGCCGTCGAGGAGCAGGATTTCGTGGCCCGAGCGGGCGAGGGCTGGCGCCACCTCGAGGGTGCCGGGAGCGACGGCGAAGCCGCAACGCCATCCCACCGCACCCAATCCCTCGGCAAGCGCCAGGCAGCGCATGACATGCCCCGCGCCGATGCGCTCGCCGGCGTCCGCCCGGAACACTGCGAGCCTCGAGTCGTGCCCAACCATCAGGCCGCCTCGCCCCGCGCCGGCCCCGGGGAGCGCGCCGAGCGACCGGCGTTCAAGGCCGCGATCTCGGGATGCGAGGCGAGGACGGCGAGCACCTCGCCCATCCCCGGCACGGCCGGCCATCCCGGCAGCCGGCCGAAGACGGCGCGGAAAAAGGCGTAGTCGTCGGGATAATCCAAGGTCCAGCGGCAGTCCGGCAGCGCGCCGCCGGGACCCGCCAGATTGGCGCGCCGCAGGCCCGGCTGGCGCCGCATCCAAGGGGTTACGTGCTCGCGCTCTTCGGGCGCCTTCGCCTCGGCGGCGGCGCGTTCGAGGGCGGCGAAGGTGAAGGCCTCGCAGTCGAGCCCGTGCGGCCACATCGGGGGCATGTTGTTGCACGCGTAATCGGTCCCTTCGCGCTCCACGAGCGCGAGAACCCGCCCGCAGATCTCGGGATCGATCAGCGGGCAGTCGCTGGTCACTCGCATGACGATGTCGGCGCCGATCGAGCGCGCGGCCTCGTAGTAGCGGGCGAGGACATCGCATTCGGACCCGCGATAGACGAGGGCGCCGCACTGAAGCGCCTCGGCGACGATTGCCTGCGAGTCCGGCGCCTCGGTGGTGGCGCAGACCACGGCGTCGACACCCGCAATGGCGCGGCAGCGCTGGAGCACGTGCGCGAGGGCCGTGTGCCCGGCAAGCTCCAACAGGACCTTGCCCGGCAACCTTGTGGATGCCATTCGCGCCTGCACGATGACCGCGGTTCTTGCCATCGCGTTTTCAGGCGGCCGCGACGCGGCCGCTTCGGGCTTGGGCCAGGCTGTCGCCAAGCGTACCCACCACCAGCTCGACATCGGCCTCGGTCATCGCCGGGAACAGCGGCAGGGACAGGATGGAGCGGTAGGCGCGCTCGGCCTCCGGGCACAGTCCGGGCCGTGTCCCGAGGCGCTGGCGGTACAAGGGATGGAGGTGGAGCGGCTGGTAATGGACGTTGACGCCGATGCCGCGCGCGCGCATGGCGGCGAAGACCTGGTCGCGATCGATGCGCGCGTCGAGGCGGACGACGTAGAGGTGGAAGGCATGCTCCGCCCGCTCGTCGCGCTTCAAGGGGTTGACCTCCTCGAGGCTCGCGAGCCTGGCGTCGTAGAGGGCGGCAAGCGCGCGCCGTCGCGCGAGCCGCTTGGCGAGCTTGCCGAGCTGGGCGAGCCCCAGCGCGCAATTGAGATCGGCGAGCCGGTAGTTGTAGCCGAGCTCGACGACGCTGTAGGCGTGGACGCCGCGCGATTCGCGCGATGCGGCGTCGAGGTCGATGCCGTGGTTGCGGAACCGGCGTACCCGCGCGGCAATATCCGGGTCGTCGGTGACCACCATGCCGCCCTCGCCCGTCGTCACGTGCTTGACCGGATGGAAGCTGAAGACGGTGGCGGCCGCGAGCCCGCCGACTTGGCGGCCCCGCCAGGCGGCGCCCAGCGCGTGGCACGAATCGGCGATGAGATCGACGCCGCGTCCCGCCGCGATGGCGTGGAGCCGATCCCAATCCGCGGGCTGTCCCGCGTAATCGACGGCGACGATCGCCCGCGTCCGGTCGGTGATCTTGGCGGCGGCGTCGGCGGGCGCGATGGCGAGGGTGTCGGGACACACGTCGGCGAACACCGGGATCGCCCCCTGATAGAGCGCGGCGTTGGCGGTGGCGGCGAAGGTGATGGCCGGGACGATGACCTCGTCGCCCGGGCCTAGCCCGAGCGCGTGATAGGCGGCGTGCAGGGCGGCGGTGCCGCTCGACACGGCGGCGCCATGCGCGGCCCCGGTGAAGGCCGCCACGGCGCGCTCAAACGCCTCGACCAGCGGACCGCTCGTCAGCCGCTCGGCGCCGAGCGCGCGCACCACCGCGTCGATATCCTCCTCGTCGACCTCGTGCCGGGCATAGGGAAGCATGTCATTCCGCCGCGATCGCCAAAGTCCCGAGCAGCCTGCGGATTTCGCTCGTGCGCAGGACGTGCGGGTTCTTGTCGCTCGCGTAGCTGAACCCCTCGGGCAGATCGCGCCCGTCGGGGTAATGGGCGGTCGACCACCAGGGGTGCAGGGGTCGGACAACATAGCGGTCGTCGAGTTCGACCGCCTGGCGGGCCTCGTTTTCCCCGATCAGGGTCTCGTGCACCTTCTCGCCGGGCCGGATGCCGACCACCTCGACCTCGCACTCGGGCGCGAGCGCCTCGACGAGGTCCATGATGTTGGCGCTCGGCAGCTTGGGGACGAAGATCTCACCGCCGGTCATGCGTTCGACGCAGTCGGCGACGAAGCCGACCGCGGCATCGAGCGTGATCCAGAACCGGGTCATGCGGGAATCGGTGACGGTGACCCGGCCGCTCCGGCGCTGGCCCAGGAACAGCGGAATGACGCTGCCGCGGCTGCCCACCACATTGCCGTAGCGCACGCAGGCGAAGCGCGTCTGGCCGGCGCCCGAATAGGCGTTCGCCTGCACGAACAGCTTTTCGGCCACCATCTTGGTACCGCCGTAGAGGTTGACCGGATTGGCCGCCTTGTCGGTCGACAGCATCAGGACGCGCGCGACATCGCAGTCGAGCGCCGCCTCGATCACGTTGCGCGAGCCGTTGATGTTGGTGTTCACCGCCTCGATGGGGTTGTATTCGCAGGCCGGAACCTGCTTGAGGGCGGCGGCGTGGATGACGACGTCCACCCCCTTGAAGGCCCGCCGCAGCCGCTGGAGGTCGCGCACATCGCCGATGAAGTAGCGCAGCCTCGGCTCGTCGAGGCCGCCGGTGCGGAGCTGGTGCTGCTTGAGCTCGTCGCGACTGAAGATGACGACGCGCCGCGGCCCGAGCACGTCGAGCGCGTGCCGGGCGAAGGCCGAGCCGAACGACCCCGTGCCACCGGTCACCAGAACGGTCTTGTCTTGCCAGAACGACATGCAAGGCGCCTTCGTGGGTTGCGCCGAGGGTGGGAAGCGCCGCAAAATACCCTGCGCTTGCTGAACAACACGTTAACTCTGGCGGTCCCGCGCCGGCGCACGCGGCCAAGTTCCGCAATGAATTGCTAACGATTTTTTCGCATTATTTGCCGCATTATTGCCTTTCCGCGGTCGCCTATCCGTGCTTGCCCCGCGTCCTTTCTCTTGTCTTCGACCGCAGTCGAGGCGTTTCGGGTGGGGTCGTGAATCATGCCGAACCCGGTCAACAGCGGCCTCCTCGGGCGCCTCGCGACAGCGCAGTTCGACCGTTACCGCCAGCTGCTCGACCGCAATTTTCTCCTCGTCAAGGCCGATCTCGCCGGACGGCTCGAGGCGCAAAAGCGGGAGATCGCCACCAAGTATGACGGATCGGCGGCGCGCACGGCCGAGTTCGAAGTGCAGCGGCTGCTCAACTACCGGAACGCCGCGGCCGACCAGCTCGAGTCCGTGCGCCGGGCGATTGCCAAGACCCTCGACGTCAAGGTCGAGCTGTCGGCGATGCGCAGCGCCGCGCTGGCCGGCAACGCGGCGTCCTTCGACAATGCCCTCGCCAACCTCAACTACCTGGTCGGATCGTCGCGAACCGAAACGACCAACCTAATCGGCCATCTCGTCGACGGCAGTGCGGGGGCGCGGACGACGACGGTCGATCTCGGCCAGTTCGGCGCCGTCTTCGTCAAGACTCAGTCGCTCGCCACCGACTATCTCATCGCCAACAGCGACGGCGAGAACTTGATCCCGAATTTCGGCAAGCGCACGCTGCGCATCCATGGGGTCGATGTCGCCACCTCGAGCCTCACCTTCGTAAGCCGCACCGGGGACACGATCGTGTTCCAGAGCGGCGCCGAGACGCTCACCGGCAGCTTCACGCCCGGGGGCCTCGACATCGGCAGCGCCTGGACCTACAACAACCTCGCCGCCGGCGCGCTCCGCGATCAGGCGGTGGCCGACGTCGATGCGGCGCTGCGCCTCGTCGACAAGCTCGAGCGCGACCTGCGCACCGCCGAGGGCAGCATCGACAACGGCGTCAAGACGCTGCAGACGCGGCGCGAGGCCGCCGACGGCGATGTCGTGAAAATCCTAGCGGGCGAGCTCAGCGCGCAGGAGGCCGAGCTCAAGGCCGCTCAGACCGGCTTCGATCTCGCGGTGCTGCGGATCTCCATCCTCGGCAAGAATCAGCGCGCGCTCGCGCAGGCCCTCATCCCGCCCGACCCGCCCTTCCGCAAGGGCCTGTGGCAGATCGTGAGCGACGCCACGATTCCGCCCGCGCGCTAGCCCAATCTAGGTCAAGTGCTGGAGCCGGAGGATTTTGCATGAATCGGATAGCAAAAAGTTTCGACCCCATATGGGAAGAGGCCATATACGGCGAAGGGCAGCACCTCAACCGTTATCCCTTCGACATCGTCGTCAGTTTCGTATACCGCAACTATCCTCGTCATAAGCCGCGCGAGGAAATACGGATACTGGAGGTGGGGTGCGGTGCAGGCAACAACCTCTGGTTCGCGGCGCGCGAGGGGTTTCAGGTGGCCGGCATCGATGCCAGCGAAAGCGCCATCGCCTATGCGCGTAAACGCTTTTCCGAAGAGGGATTGAAAGGCGATTTCCGTGTCGGCGACTTTACCCATCTTCCGTTCAATGGCGATGTTTTTGATTTAGCCATAGACAGGGGTGCACTCACTTGCTGCGGCTTTTCTGCCGCGAAGAAGGCAGTCGTCGAGGTCCGGCGCATACTGAGAGAAGGCGGGAGATTTCTGTTTAATCCCTACAGCGAGAAGCACAGCAGCCGCGCGGCAGGCCGGCCGGGAGCGGACGGGCTCACGCTCGACATTACCGGTGGAACGCTGATCGGTGTCGGGCAGTTGTGTTTCTGGGGGAGACGTGAAATCGATGCGGTGCTTTCAACCGGCTGGAAACTCCTCCGCCTCCAGCACCATGAGTTGGTCGAACGGTTGGAGCAAAAATCTCTCGTTCACGCCGAGTGGCGGGTGATCGCACAAAAGGCCGCACTCGAATAAGCTTTACATCGGAAGGGTCGCGTCGCGCGCGGGCCGGATTTCGGCCCACTCGGCGTCGAGCCGGGCGAGGAGCTCGAGGGCGCCGTCGCGCATGTGCTCGAAAATGCGTTCGTATTCGCCGAGGAAGGCTTGGAAGGCGTACGCGCGATCGCCGTCGTCCGCCAGGCGATGGGCGAAGAACATGCCGATCTTCGGCATCGACCGGGCCGATCCGGCGACGATCGCGGCGATCCGGTCGTAGGACTCCATCGCCGCCGCGAAGAACTCGGACATCCGCCGCCAGAATTCGACGAAATCTCGGTCTTGCGCTCGCGCCGCCCGGATCATCGCCAGTCCATCGTCGAAGAAGCGCCGCGCTTCGCTTCGATAGCGCTCGAAGGGGAGCGCGGCCAGGAACTCGCCTGCCTCGTAGCGCTTCATCGCGCCAGCGAGCCGGTCTTTGATCGCCGCGCGCTCGAGGGCCGGCCCGTCGAACTCGAGGGATTCGGCCAGCTTCGGGGTGGTACCTTCGATGAGGGCGCCGTCGCTGCAATTGAAGACCTTGATTCGCCGGGCCCGGATGACGGCAGCGAGATTGCGCCGGCTCAAGTCGAACAAGAGATCGGTGCGCGCGATGCCGCCGAAATTCCCGGGGACGACTTGCGGGAACTCGAGGCCGCTCTCGTGCTCCTTGAACGCGTCGATCTCCATGTAGAGGGTGTCGCGGGAATGCTTCGCCCCCTCCGCTTTCGCCCCGCAGTCGGTCCCGAACAAATGGAAGCGCGTGAAGCCGAGCACCGAGCCGATGGCGAGCGCCGTATTCGCCACCGTCGGGAAAACGCCGCGGACTCCGTTCTTCGGCGCCGCCATGATGCGCGTCGAGCTCACGGCGTCGCGGAAGAAAAACAGTCGCTCGCCGAAGAGATCGGGGACGGCGGGGTTGACGGTGAGCGAGGCGACCAGCGTGATCTTCTTGAGATCGAATTCGGCGGCCGCGAACTCGAGGCTGTCGAGCACCTCGGGACCGTTCTCGATCTCGCAGTGGAAATCCGGAACGATGCCGTTGCGCAGGCAGACCCTGAGCGAGGTGCCGCACGACAACACGATCGCTCGCTCGCGCAGCCGTTTCACATGCTCGATCGTCCCGTCGATGGACGGCCCGGAGGCGATGACGATCACGGGCTCCTCGCGCCGCGGCCCCGGCCGCTCGTCGACCAGCCGGAAATCGTACCGCGCCAGGTTGGCGAAGGCGTTGGTCATCATCACGAGCTCGTCTTCGAAATAGCCGCGCGACAGGAAGGCCTCGTTCACCGCCTCGTGCAGCCGGTTGCGCGCCTCGACGAGGACCCAGTCGGGGTAATGGAGGAAGACGTACGAGCCGTCGATGAAGGGGATGCCCTTGGCGAAAACGATGTGGGTGATCCGGCCGACGATGTCGTCCGCGTTCTTGGACGAAACGAAATGGACCTCGCGCCCGTCCGCCTCCGCCTCATCGAGGAGTTCGGCCCAGTCGATCGCCGCCAGCGAATGGCGCAGGAACTCGTCGTGGGGTTCGACGATGATGACGTATTTCGCCTTCGTGCCCTTCATGAGGTCGCGGAGATGGAACCCCAGGCCGAGACCCAGGACGACGAGATAGGCGCCGCCGTGGTCGGGCTTGGCGTTGAGGGCGCCGATCCCGCGCTGGGCCAGATCCTCGGTCATGAACCGGATCAGCCGCCGGGAGACCGGGCTTGCGGCATTGACCCCCCGCAAGTCGCTGACGAAGAATTGCAGAGGCCGCTCGAGGAAGGCCGCCACCTGCAAGGCGGCGCTCTTCCGGCCGTCGCCGCGATAGAGGCGGCCGGCGCCGAGGTCGATGTCGACGACGGCGCCGTCCTCCACGACCGGCTTCGACACCGCGGGCGGGTCGGCGAGCTTGGCCGCGAGCTCTGGGAATCGCCCAGCGAAGGCGTCGTGCGAGCGCCGGCACTCGGCGCCCGGCGCCGGCCGCCTCGCCGGGGCGAGGTCCGTCACCGCTTTGGCCTTGCCATCTCCGCGATGGCGGACTCGAAGTCGCGGGCGAACGCCTCGGGCCGGAAGATCGGCGAGGTGCGGACGGCCCGGGCGACGGCCTCGCGGGCTTCGGCGCGGGCCGCGGACGAGGTCGCGAGATGCGCCCCGATCGCGACCAGTTCCCGCCCGTCCGCCGCGACCAGCTCTTCAAGGCCGAGCGTCGAGAGCAGCCCGCTCGCCTGCCGGCGATGGCGCCCCGATCCGGCAAGCGCGATAACGGGCACGCCGCGCGCCAAGGCCTCGGCGGTTTCGTGGGGATTGGCGGCGACGAACCCGGCCAGCGCGATATCGACGCCGCCGTAGAAGGCATCGATGCCGGCCGCAGCGATGTCGATGCGGTCCGCCACGCCGTGCGGGGAAAACCGCCGAACCAGGCGCTCGACGTTCGCGGGTTCGCTGAGATCGCGGTCGCGCAGCACCAGCGAGGCCCTGGGCAGCATCGCTAGCAACTCCGCCCAATACCCGACCGCGTCGGGGTGGAGCTGGGCGAGGCTCACATCGGCGCCGAAACGGATTTCGGCCTCGGTGTCCGCGCCCGCGATCGGCGACTCGGGCGGGGAATAGCAATGGGTGCCGTGGGGGAGCCGCAGCAACGCCTCGGCGTAAAGCGCCTCGGCTTGTCCTTCGGGGTCGCTCGCGTGGTCGCTCAAGGAGTACGCGACCTGACGGAGCCCGGTGGTGACGGGATTGCCCAGCCACGAGGCTTGCACGGCCGCCGGGCGGCGCGCCATCGCGGCGAGGTGGTTGGGCGCGGCGTGGCCGCCGGCGTCGATGAGCACCTCGATGCCGTCGCCGGCGACGATGGCCGCGAGCGTCGCCGCGTCGAACTCGCGCGCGTCCCGCCACACTTCGAACGCGCCGCGAAGGGCGCGATTCGCCGCATCGTCGAGTGTCCCGCGACCGTAGCCATGGAGCCTCATGCGGGTGCGGTCGCCGTGCTTGGCGACAAGCGCGAGCACGTCCATGTCCCGGGCATCCCGGAACTCGGTGCACAAGAAGCCGACGCGGATCGGGCCCTCGTCCCGGCCGCCGCCGCCGCCGGCGCGATCGGCCGGCGCGAAGCGCTCGGCCCAGGCCTTCGCCTCCGCGCTCAAGCTCGCGGCGGTCGAAGCGGGAAAGAAGACCTTATCGCAGAGCCCCGCCGCCGCGATGGCGGCATCGTTGGGACGTTCCGCGATGGCCCGACGATGATGCGATTGGGCGTCGTCGAAGTCGCCCAACTCGGTATACGCATGGCCGAGCTGGACGAGATCGGCCGGCGTCGTGCCGCCGGTTTCCTCGAGCGCGCCGAGGGCGAGCGCCATGGCGTGCGGCCGGCCGAGCCGGCGGCACGCCGCGGCGAGGCCCCGCCAGGCCTCCGGGCTGTGCGTCTCGAAGGCGAGATGCTGCTGGAACCCGGCGGCCGCGTGGCTCAAATCCCCGACGCCCATGAGTGCCTGCGCGCGGGCGAGCAGCGGACGCTCCTTGATATTGACGAACACGTCCGCGAACCTGGGAACCCACGGCGGCAGGAGGGAGAGTTTCCGCTCGTCGAGCCCGCAAGCGGCCGACAGCTTTGCATAGAACACGGCATCGGCCAGTTGGCCGGCCAGGGCATAGACGGTGGCCAGCGCCTCGGCATAGAGTGCTTCGGCCCGATCGCCGTCATGGGCGCGGAGCAAAAGCCCGACTGCCGCCGCCAGGTCGCCAAGCTGCACGGCAGCGAGCCCAAGCGCGAACATGGCCGGCGGGGATTCGGGCGCCCGGGATAAGATATCTTCGCAAGCCGCGATCGTCCGCTCAGGTGTGCCGGCGGCGAGGCCGGACAGGACCCGCGCGAGTGCCCCGGAGTCTTCGCCCGCGGCCCGATCGGCCCCGCTTGCGGCCATCGCGTGCATGTCGAAGCAACCCGCCGTCAGGCCGTGCGATCGAGCGGGCGCGTCGCCGTCTCCGCCGGGCCCGCGCGGTTGGCGACCACGGCCGGTTCCGGCTTCGAGTCGTCGAACTGACCCGCTGCGATTTCGCGGTTGACGCGGATCAAGGTGTCGAGCTTGCCGGGCTTGGGGTCGGAGATGATCCCCACCGAGTACCGATCGATGAAATTCGACAGCGACAGCAGATTGCGCTTGATCTCATCCGGCACCGAGGAGTCCGGCGCGGCGAGGCTGGCCTGGATGATCGTCCACAACCGCCAATTCAGGCGCACCGCCGCGAGCAGGGCCTCGCGATCGACCGGTTCGCGCTGGGCTTCCTTCATCCGCCTGGCGGCCTCGATCAGCGCCCAGCCCTCGGTCTGCCTCGGATCCCCGCCCGCGGGTACTTTACTGTACGGGCTCGTCTGCCCCTTGGGGTACATGCTGTAGAATCTCCTTCTCGTACTCGATGAGGCGCTTGGTCGCCTTCAGGGCCTGATAGATGGAACCATTGGCCGCCTGATCGGCGATCTCGCCGATGAGGGGCGCCGCGCTCGGGGCGGCACGGCGGAAATCGGCGAGGAATCCTTCCAGTGCTTGCGCGTAAAGCTCGGTCTTGTCGGGAAACAGATAGAGACATTGCAGGGCGTAATAGAGCCGCAGAGCCGGCGTGGTGGCTTCGGCGACGTCGAGGATTTCCTTGCCGCGCAGGATGTTGCCATGATTGCGGATCAACAGGGTCGCGTCGCCGCCGCCGTTCTCGACGACCACGCCGTTGATGATCACCTTTTCGTTCGGAATCAGCCTAAGGACCAGCGGCATTCTGCCTTCCCCGTCATCGCTTCTGTCGGCGGGGATGGTATCCAGACAGTCTTAATGCGGCGTAAACGACGCCGGCGTCGAAAAAAGAAAGGGCGGCCGGAGCCGCCCTTTCCCTCGTCGATCGCTGTCGGTTCGTTTACCGGAACAGCCCCAGGATGGACTGCTCGGCTTGGCCGGCAAACGACAACGCCTGCAAGGCGAGCTGCTGGCGCGTCTGCAGCGATACCAGGTTCGCGCCTTCCTCGTTCAGGTCCGCCAACCTCAGTTTGTTGCTGCCTTCGGTGAGGATGTTGGTGTATTGCTTCGTGAAGTCGATCCGGGTCTGTAGCAGCGTGACGTTGCCGCCGATGGCCTTCGCCGCGCCGCGGACCGTGTTGACCGCCTCGTCCAACTCCTTGACGATCCAATCGACTATGGTCAGGTTCGTCGCGTCGATGCCCGAAAACCCGACTGGCGCGCCCGCGCTGACCAGGCCGCCAGCCTCGCAGAACAGGCTGGACAACTGCCCTGCCGCCGCGGCTAGGGTGAACAGGATGCCGCTGATCTGGATGTCCCGGCCGGCGATGACCAGCGTCGAGGTCGTGAGATCGCTGAACTGGACGGTCAGCGAGGTCGTGGTGTTGACCAGGTTGCGGCCGTTGTAGGTGGCGTCCCCGAGCACCAGGTTGAGCTGGGTCACCAGACTGTTGAAGGTCGTGGTGAGGTCGATCTTCTCCTGAGCGGTCGCCGTCTTGGCGCTGAGCGCGACGCCCTTGAGCTGCTTCAGGATCTTGTCGATGGCTTCGGTGGCGTTGACCGCCGCCTTCAGGGTCGAGGCGGCCTGGTCGACGTCGTTCTTCTTGGCCGTCAGGTCGTCGGCGCGGTCACCCAGGCTCTTGGCCTGGAAGAACGCCACGGCGTCGTCGAGGGCGCTCGCGACCTTGAAGCCGGTCGCCAGCCGAGTGCCGGAGCGATCGGCCAGCTGTTGTGTGTTCTGGAGCGCGAGCAGGTTGCCCCGCACAGGCGCGGTAAGTGCGATTTCAGGCATGTGAGATCCGATCCTTCTGGTTCGAGAGTTTCGATGAGGACGGGGCCGATTCTGGCCCCGCCGGATGGCGAGCAACCGTCATGCCAACCGGCGTCGCCACCGAGGCGACGCGGGATTCGGCCCGGAATCGCTGGTTTTTCCGGACCCTCGCGGGGGCGGGGGCCGCGCCCGCGCGGGCCGGGTCGGGAAAATCTGCCCGGCAAAACTTGCCGGGGCGGCCGGAATTGCCGTGCGCCCCTCGCGCCGGGATCCGACGCGCACGCGCGGGGATCGCCCCCCAGAAGCGGCCTGCCTCGAGCGCATCGAGGCCCTACGGGCCTAAGGGCCTGCCCCGTCAGCGCAGGAAGTTGACGAGCGACAGCGAGGCGATGGCGCCCGTGACGTGTAGGGATGCGGAGAGCTGGGTCTGCAGGTGCACGGACTTGGTCGCCGCCTCGGCAAGATCGACGGACTCGATGTCGCCGATCACGTCCTTCGAGAGCGCCAGCGTGTTGACGTGGTTGTCGCGGGCGCGGGCGACGACCGCTGCCGTGGCGCTGGTCTGCCCCTCGAGGTCGCGCAGCCCGACGAGCGCCGCATCGATATAGCCCTTGGCCTTGTTCAAAAGATCGCTCTGCTGGGCGGCGACGCTCCCCGCCGCAGCGCTCCCCGCATAGCGCAGGGCGAGTACGAGGTTCTGCAGGGCGGGCTCGGTGGCGGTGAAGCCATACGTCACGGGGAAATTGTCGTCGGCGCTGAACTTCGGTTGCCGCCAAGCCGGCTCCGAAGGGCTGGGGGCGCCTGGGCTGTAATCCGGCAGGGTGTAGTCGGCGAGTGCGCGGTTGCCGACCACGACCTTGGTCGGGGCGCCGCCCACCGACTCGGGCGGGAACGCGAGAGTGGGCAGCGTCGTCAGGTCGACTACCGGCGGCGTCGCGGTGATCGCGCCGCCGAACAGGTAGCGGTCGCCGAAGCGCAAATTCAGATCGCTGCCGGTGCTGATGGCGAGCGCCTTCACCTTGACCGCGAGGTCGGCATAGTCGGGCTGGCCCGATAGCTGCGCGTTGAGGATATAGCCGCGGAGCTCCCTGGCGACCTTCAGCAAGTCAGTGAAGGCGAGGTCGTAGGCCTTGAGGCGCGGTTGCACGTCGTCCATCGCCTTCAAGTAGGCCTCGCGGCGCGATTTGGCCGACCGCACATCGATGAGGCGCGTGGCGTCGGCGCCATAGCCGGCGAGGTCCGCGCTCTTGACGCCGGTCGCGAGCTGCCGTTGGACCTCGGCGAGCGCCTTCTGGTTCGACCGGAGGCCGCTCAGAATCGAGTTGAGCTGCGAGAGCGAGCTGATGGCTTCCATGGATTATCTCACGATATCGAGGATGTCCTGGAACATCCGGTCGACGACGCTGATGATGCGCGCCGTCGCCGCATACGACGTCTGCAAGGCGGTGAGGCCGGCGAGCTCTTCGTCCATGTTGACGCCGGAGACGCTTTGCCGGCGGCTCTCGAGCGCCGCAAGGGTGGCCGCGACGCTCTCCTTGAGGTCGTCGTTGCGGCGCTGGGCTTCGAGTGTGCGCCCCACGATCCCGCTCGCCATGCCGAGATAGGTGGTGCCCGAGATCGATAGCCCGGCGGCCGTGAAGCCGCGGGTGGCGTCGATGAAGGTGTTGGCGACGGCGGTTGCGGCGGCGGCCTTGATCTTCGCCGCTCCGCTGAGGAGGTTCGGGTTGACCTGGAAATTGAAGCGCCCGACCGCCAGCCCGCCATTGATCGCCTGGAAGAACCCGCTGGCGAGATCCCCCGCCACCGCAATCGCGGCGTCGTAGGCGCCTGCGAAGGTGGCCGGCGGACCGGCCGTGCCGGTGAATTGCTGCGCGAACGCGTCGAGCTGAGATTCGAGCTTGGCGATCGCGGCGGTCGCCGGATCGGCGCCGGCGAGCGAGGCGGCATCGCTCGCCAGAAGCTTGACCAGCGCCCCGATCTTGCCGCCGGCGAAGCTGGAATTGAGCGCGGCCGCATCGCCGAGCTTGGTGATGGTCGTGCCGGAGACGGCAAACTGCGACGGCACCACGTCGAACAGGAGCGCCCCGCCATCGCTGTAGAGCGCGACGGTGCCGTCGCTGCGATCCAGGCGCTGGACGGCGACCATGGCGGAGATGTCGCGGATCACGGCGTCGCGCCGATCTTCGAACTGCGCCGTCGATTCGCCCCGGCCCTTGGCCGCGATGTAGCTCCGGTTGAGGTCCCCCAGCTCGACCAGGGCCGGGTTGAGGGCCGCCACCGTGTCCTGAAGTTCCTTGGTGAGACCTTGCTTGAGGGTGTCGAGGCCGGTGGCGAAGGCCTTGATTTCCTCGACCACGGCCTGGGCCGAGGTCAGCACCTCGCGCTGGGCGGCCGCATTCTCGGGGGAGGTTTCGAAGCCGCGCCAGGCAGCGGCGAACCGGTCCGCGACATCGACCAGCCGGCCGCGCCCGGTGTTCGCTCCGGTTATGGCACTGATGTCGCGGAACGCGCCGGCCAGCGTGGCGGCGGCGGACTGCACTCCGAGCTGGCGTTCGATATCGGCCCGCAGGTAGCGATCGATAGAGCGCGAAATGTCCCGGACCCGAGTGCCCCCGACACTCCCGTCGATGATCAAGGGTTCGGTTTCGACCCGTTTGCGCGTGTAGTCCGCATCCCTGGCGTTGGCGATATTGCCGCTGGCGACCTGGATTTGGGATTGCAGGGCCTTGAGCGAGCTGGTCGCGCTGTTGATGATCAGATTGAGGGACATCGGGTGTTCATACCGTCTTTCCGCCGAAGGTCCGGCATCTTGAGCGCTGCCGATACGGTTGGCGCCGTGGGCGTCTCCTGACAAGCAATCGGCGTACCAGCCTCGCAAAACCGGCGTTCGGCCGGCGCGAGCCTTGCAATTCCGCCCTTATCGGGGCCCCGAAGCGGCCCTCAAGCGGTCCTTGGTTCCGGCGCGCCTACCGTGCCGGGAAGAAACTGCCCCGCCTGGCGGGCATGAATTTCCCGAAACCGGCACGGATGGCGCCGGCCCGGACTCGGCCTCGGATGCGCGCTCGGTCGGAAAATGCCGGCATTTCAGGTCCTTGATGCAGTTGCCCGGACTTGGCAAGCCGCTTGCTCGGATGCTCGGTTGAGAAAGGGCACGCTCGACACATGGATTTACAGCGCATCGATCCCAACTTCCCCTGCGACGCGACGCCGAACGCGGCCTCGCGCGCCGAGGGCGCGGACGATTCCTTCGCCCAGCTCTTGGTCGCGTACGCGCATGGTGCGAGCGAGGACGCCGCGGCTCCGGCGGCGCGGCCGGCGGCGCGGCCAGCGTCGCTGGCCGCCCTCGAGCGGCCGGACGGCGTTCAGCCGTCGCCCGCGATGCCTATCCCGCCGGCGACGCTCATACCGCCGGCGGCGCGGATCCCAGCGGCGAGCGACCCAACCGCGAATCTTACGGCGCCCACGGGCGAACCCGCCGCGGATGAACCCGCCGTCGGCGCCCCCGGGACCGGCATGGACATCGCGACGCCGGCCGTGGCCATGGCGGCGGCGCCCGATGCGGCCCCGCCATCCGGCGTCGCGCCGAGCTTGCCGCGCCTGGCGAATGACACGTCGCCGCCGCCGGCGATCGCTCCCGCTCGGCCGGACGCGCCCCCCGCCGGGCGCACGAGCGACGCCCCGGCCGCGCCCGGCGAGTCGTTGACTCGCCCCGCTCCGCCCGGGCGGCCATCATCCGTGCCGGCTGCGCCCTTGCTTCCGGCACACGGACGGGCGGGCGATGCCCGGTTCGCGGACCGGGTCCCGCCGGTGCCGTGGGCCCACGGCTCCCCGCCGCCCTGGGCCGGCCACGCTGCCGCTCCGCCTCCAGCCGCGCCCCCCGCGCGGTCCCTGGCGCCGGACGAACCGACCGTCCGTTCCGATGCGGCCCGCTCCGATCCGGGACTTCCCCCGGCCGGGGTTGCGGTGCGCTACCTGGTCGACGCGGCGCCGATGGTTGGCGGTGGCGACCACCTTGGGAGGTCGGAGGCGGACGCGAACGTAACGACGACGACGCCCGCTGTCGGGGCGATCCGAAGCGCCGAGGCCGGACAGATCGCCACCATCCTCTGGCGTGCCGAATCGGCGCCCCTGGTTGCGACCGGGCCCAAGGGCGAGGCGCCACCGGCAGCAGTGCCCGGCGCGCCAGCAACCCCGCCCAACGCCGCGACGCCGAGCGTCCTGCGCGTAGTGTGCGCGCTGTCGCCGACCACCGCCCTCGCTGTCCAGGTGGCCGCGCCCGAGGACGAATCCGCGGTTTCGATCTTGCCGGTGCCCGTGTCGGCGCACGCCGCCGCCGAGGCCGAGCCACGACCCGGCTTCGCGGCGGAGGAGCGCCAGGCGCCTCGGGTCGAGCCGATCGCAGCCCAACCCGCCGACGCCGCGGCTCTGGCCGCGAGCGCGGCCCCTGCCGCCAAGGACATGGCCGCCACCGACATCGCCCGCCCCGCCCCGCGCGAGGCGCCGGTGCATCCCGCGGTCGAGCAAGTCGTCGTGCACCTCCACCGCGCGGTCGCCGAGGGCAGCGACCGGATCACCATCAAGCTCGTGCCGGCCGAGCTCGGTCGCATCGAAATCCGCATCGAGATCGGTCCCGACGGCCAGGTCCAGGCGGTGTTCGCCGCCGACCGGCCCCAGACCCTCGAGCTTCTGCAGCGCGACGCACGCCAGCTCGAACGCACGCTGGACAGCGCCGGGCTGCGCACGGACGCCGGCAGCCTCAGCTTCAACCTGCGCGGCGAGGGCCGTACGGCCGTCCCCGTCTGGACGGCCGAAAGCCGCCACCCCGGAGTCGAGTTGACGCCCGAATCGCCGCTCGAGGCGGCCGCCCCCGCCATAGCGATCCATGCGCGCGCCGCCGGGATCGGCGAGCGCCTGGATATCCGCGTCTGAAGCGAGAGAGTACCGGAAAGGATCCGAGATGCAGGTGACATCGGCCACGCCGCGACCCGCCACCAGCCCGTCGACCAATCAGGCCTTGTCGGGGTTCGGCAGTAATTTCGATTCGTTCCTGACGCTGCTCACCGCGCAGCTCCGCAATCAGGACCCGCTCGCCCCGCTCAACGCGACGGAATTCACGACCCAGCTCGTCCAGTTCACCGGCGTCGAGCAGGCGATCCGCCAGAACCAGAACCTCGAATCGATGATCGCCTTGCAAAGGGGCGCCCAGATGGCGTCCGCGGTCTCGTATCTCGGCAAGACCATCGAGGCCAGGGGCGATCGGCTGGCGCTGATCGGTGGCCGCGCCGATATCGGCTACAGGCTCGAGACCCCGGCCGCGACCGCCACCATCCACATCACCGACTCGGCCGGGCGGGTGGTCCGCACGGCTCCGGCGCAGACGGCGGCCGGTGCGCACGTCTTCACGTGGGACGGCCGCGGCAACGACGGGGTCCTCCAGTCCGACGGCGCCTACACCGTCAGGGTGGTGGCCAACGATACGGCCGGCCGGCCCGTGCCGCTCAACACCAACATCACCGGCACGGTGACGAACGTCGGCATGAGCGATGGCAACATCGTGCTGACGGTCGGCACCGCCCGGATCCCGCTCGCCGATGTGCTGTCCGTCCGCGAGCCCCCGCGTGCCTAGCCCTTTATCCAACCGCATGGAAGGAGCAAGACGATGAGTCTTTATGGAGCGCTGTTGTCGGGAGTGACCGGCCTCAGGGCGCAGACGCAGTCCCTGGCGACCATCTCCGACAACATCTCGAACGTCAACACGGTCGCCTACAAGAAGAGCGCGATGCAATTCTCGACGCTGGTCACCGGCACCAGCACGGGGACCGAATATGCGCCCGGCGGCGTCAAATCCGCCCCGCAGGCCCTCATCGACAAGCAGGGCCTGTTGCAGGCGAGCTCGCGGCCGACCGATATCGGCATCACCGGCGCGGGCTTCTTCGCCGTCAACACCGAGCCCTCAGGCCAGGGCGAGGCGCTCTATACCCGCGCCGGCGCGTTCAGCGAGGACAACGCCGGGCGGCTGCGCAACGCGGCCGGCTATTACCTCCAGGGCTGGGCGCTCAACCAGCAGGGGGCGGTCATCGACATCAACACGATCCAGACCGTGTCGGTGGGCACCCTCAACGGCGTGGCGGTGAACACGACGAGGGTGGATATCGGCGCCAATCTCGACGCCCAGCAGGCTGCCTCCGCGACCTCGGTCGCGACCTTCACCGCCAACTCGACGCCGGCCCAGGGTCTCGCCGACGGCACGACCACGCCGCATTTCCGCCGCGCCATCAAGGTCTTCGACTCGCTCGGCACGGGCCACAACCTCAACCTGAGCTTCATGAGGTTGTCCAACGCCAACTCCTGGGGGTTCGCGATCAGCGCCGCAACTCCGGGCGAAGTGACGCTCCCCGCCGGCTTCGCCTCGGCCGCCTCGGGCCTGCTGGCGTTCGGCACGCTGGCGTTCAACGGCGACGGCAGCCTCAACGCCACCAGCATCTACACGGCCTCGGGCTTCACCTCGCCCGCCACCTTCGTCGCCGATCCGGCCCCGCCGGCCGCGGGCTCCGGCGTCGAGATCACGTGGACGAACGGCGCTTCGGCCAGCAACATCAAGGCCAACTGGGGCACGGCGGGCGCGCCCGGGGTGGGCAAGACCGACGGCATCACCCAGTTCGCGTCCAGTTTCAACGTCGCCTTCATCAACCAGGACGGCGCCGAGGTCGGCTTGCGCACCGGCGTGTCGATCGACAGGAACGGCTTCGTGATCGCCTCGTTCAGCAACGGCGCGACGCAGAAGATCTACCAGATTCCGGTGGTGACGTTCTCCAACCCGTCGGCGCTGTCGGCGCGCAACGGCAATACCTACGCCGAGACCGACGCCTCGGGCGAATTCAACCTCCGCATCGCCAATACCGGCGGGTCGGGCCGCATCGAAGCCTCTTCGCTCGAAGGCTCGAACATCGATCTCGGCGAGGAATTCACCCAGATGATCATCACCCAGCGCGCCTACTCGGCGAGCGCCAAGTCGATCGCCACGGCCGACGAGATGCTCGAGGAGCTCCTGCGCATCAAGCGCTAACCCGGGTGGCTGTGAACCGACGACGGACCGCGGGCGGAGGATTCGAAGATGAGCTTGGGCGCAGCCTACAACATCGGTGTCAGCGGCCTCCTCGCGTTCTCGAGCGCGATGGAGACAATCAGCCACAACATCGCCAACCTGCGTACTCCCGGCTTCAGGCGGAGCGAAACCGACTTCGCCTCGCTCGTCGCCACGCCGGCCTCGCAATCCGAGCAGTCGAACGGCGCCCGAGCCTCGGTCCGGCATATCATCGACACGCAGGGCATCATCGAATCCACCGGCCGGCCGTTCGACCTGGCGATCCACGGCGACGGTTTCTTCGTCTTCGGGACCCAGGCCACGGCCGGCGGCGGCGAGCGGGCGTACTATTCGCGGGCCGGCGATCTCGTCCGGCGGAGCCCGGACAACGAGCCCACCCGCGGTTATCTCGCCAACGCCGCCGGCGACTACCTGCTCGCCTGGACCGCGAGCGAGGACGGCCGGTTCGGCGCCGGCGGAATTTCGTCGCTGCGGCCGGTGCAGGTCACCGACGTGGCGCCGTTCCCGGGTCGCGCGACCACCCGCGCCAGCCTGACGGCGACCATTCCGGCGACCGAGACGGCGGTGACCACGCAGATCCACTACTTCGACGCCGCCGGGGCGCAGCACAACGTCGACCTCAGATGGTCACGCGCCACCACCGCCAACCCCTGGCAGCTCCAGGCGTTCGCGCCCGCCGGCGCCGCGCTCGGCGAGGCCGTGACCTTGACCTTCGATGGCAACGGCAACCGTCTGCCCACCGCGCCCACGACGCTCGCCGTCGGGCGCTTGTTCACGCTCGACATCGCCAACCTCGCCCAGCGCGGCTCGACCCTTCACCGCATCGCCTACGACCAGAACGGGCTCGGCCGGGGCGACTTCCTGACCCACGAGATCGGCACCGACGGGATCGTCACCGGGCGCTATTCGAGCGGCGCGGTGCGTCCCCTCTATCGCATTCCGGTCGCCCTGTTCGCCAATCCCAACGCCTTGACGCCGCTGTCCGACAACCGGTTCGAGAGCACGCTCGCATCGGGCGAGCCGGAACTCCGCGCGCCGGGCGGCGACCTGGTCCGCCTCGAGCCGGGCGCCGTCGAGCTGTCGAACTTCGAGCTCGCCGACGGCTTCACGCGCATGATCATCACTCAGCGCGCCTACAGCTCCGCCGCCCAGGTGGTGCGCACCGTCGACGAAATGACCGCGACGGTCCGCGACCTGTTGCGGTAATCGGCCTCGTCGGTGACCAGGCCGATCGCGGCAAATCGTCTTAAATGCAAGATATCGCTTAGGATTGTTTTAAGCCGCACCTCCTAGACTCCGCACCATGGCTGCCCATGCGCCGCCAGGGGTACAGGAGTCGGAGTAGAGGAGATGTACGAGGATACGCCTGGGCGTTCGTCGGTCCCGTTCGTGAAGCCCGCGCCCTCCACCGCGCCCGACGGGCTGCCGGCCGCCAACACCAAGCGCTGGGTGAGCCGCCGCAAGGCGGCGGTCGTGGCGGCGGTGCGCCGGGGCGTCATCAGCCTCGAGGAAGCCTGCGCGCGCTACCAACTGTCGAGCGAGGAGTTTCAGTCCTGGCAGCGCTTGATCGAGAGCCACGGCGTGCGTGGACTGCGGGCGACGCGCATTCAGGACTATCGCCGCGCCAGCGCGGGTCCGGCCCGGTGAGGCTTTTCTTGCCCACACGGGGCAAGAATTTCCCAGCCGCCCGGCAAGATTTTCCCGGTCTTAACGGACTGTTCACCGCCCGCCGATAGCCTGACGTCTCCCATCGTGGCCGAGCCGGCGCGTTCGCGCGGCCCGGTCCCCATGTCAGAGGTGTCTTGCGCGTGCACGGCTTCATCGACACGTTGCGCCGCTTGGGGCCGGCCAGGCTGACCATCTTGGGGAGCGTTGGCGTTGCCCTCGCCGTCGTCTTCCTGATCATGTCGTCGCGTCTTTCGGCCCCCAACATGGCCCTCCTGTTCAGCGACCTGTCGGCGCAGGATTCGGGTCAGATCGTCGCCAAGCTGGAAGCCCAGGCCGTGCCGTTCGAGCTGCGCACCGGCGGCAGCCAGATCTATGTCCCCGCGGAGCGCGCCTTGCGCCTGCGCATGGGCTTCGCCGAACAGGGCGTGCCGCGCGGGGGCTCGGTCGGCTATGAGCTGTTCGACCGCACGGACGCGATCGGCGCCAGTCACTTCCTCCAGGGCCTCAACCATGTCCGCGCGCTCGAAGGCGAGCTCGCCCGCACCATCGCCTCGCTCGGACCCGTCGCCGCCGCCCGCGTGCACCTGGTGCTGCCGCGGCGTGAACTGTTCAGCCGCGAGCGGACCGAGCCGACCGCCTCGGTGGTGCTCAAGCTGCGCGAGGCCGGGCGCCTCGGCCGCCCGCAGGTGCAGGCGATCCAGCACCTCGTGGCGGCGGCGCTTCCCGGCATGAAACCCGGCCGGGTGTCGGTCGTCGACGATCGCGGTACGCTGCTGGCGCGCGCGCTCGCGGAGGGGGACGATTCGGGCGCCGCCGCCGGGTCGTCCGACGAGCTTCGCCGCGCCTACGAGCAGCGCCTGGCGCGCACCATCGAAGAGCTGCTCGAACGCACCGCGGGCAGCGGAAAGGTGCGTTCCGAAGTCAATGTCGACATGGATTTCGACCGTATCGTCATGACCTCCGAGACCTTCGATCCGGACGGCCAGGTCGTGCGCTCGACCCAGAACGTGACCGAGTCCTCCGATGCCTCCGACTCCTCCGGCGCGGCGCCGGTCTCGGTGGCCGCCAACCTGCCCGACTCCAACGCGCCATCCGCCGAATCGGGCGCGCCCAAATCCGCCAACCGCTCGGCGCGAACCGAGGAAACGGTCAATTACGAGATCTCGCGCACCACCCGGAACCATGTTCGCGACGCGGGGATCGTTCGCCGGCTCTCGGTCGCGGTCCTGATCGACGGGACTTGGATCCCCGGCGCCGATGGCAACCGCGCTTACAAGGCCCGGACGCCGGACGAGATGGAGCGGTTCGTGGCGCTCGTGCGCTCGACGATCGGTTTCAAGCCCGAGCGCGGCGATACGCTCGAGGTGGCGAACCTGCCGTTCGCCGTGGTCGAGACCCCGGAGCCCGCGGCGGCCGACCCCTCGCCATTCGGCCTCGACAAACAGGATTATTTCCGGTTCGCCGAAATCCTGGTGTTCGCCGTCGTCGCGCTTCTCGTCATCCTCCTGGTCGCCCGCCCGGTCATTGCCCACGTCTTCGCGGCCGCCGCCTCCGGACCGACTCGCGAGCGGACCGCGATGCTCGCCGACCACAGCCATGGCCCCCCCGCCGCCCTCGCCCCGCCCCAAGCGGCCAACAGCCCGCCGCCCCCGAGCCCGGACCACATGATCGACTTGAGCCGCGTCGAGGGCCGCGTCAAGGCGTCGTCGGTCAAGAAGATCACCGAAATCGTCGACAAGCATCCCGACGAGGCGATGGCGATCATCCGCTCGTGGATGTACCAGGAACGCTGAGGAACGTCGGTGACGACGAACCGCGTTCGCGACGAATTTCGGGCGCTGACCGGGCATGAACGCGCGGCCATCCTCATGCTGGCATTGAGCGAGGAGCAGGCGGCCAAGGTTTTCGCATTGATGGACGACGACGAGATCAAGGAAATCTCGCAGGCCATGTCCACGCTGGGGACCGTCAACGCGACCACGACCGAGCGCCTGATGGTCGATTTCGCCGATCAGATCTCGGCCACCGGCGCGCTCGTCGGCTCGTACGACTCGACCGAGCGGCTGTTGCAGAAAGCGCTCGCCAAGGGCCGCGTCGCCCAGATCATGGAGGAGATCCGCGGCCCGGCCGGGCGCACGATGTGGGACAAGCTCGCCAATGTCAACGAAGGGGTGCTGGCGAACTACCTCAAGACCGAGTACCCGCAGACCGTCGCCGTGGTCATCTCCAAGATCAAGGCCGACCATGCGGCGCGTGTGCTCGCGCAGCTCCCGGAAGCCTTCTCCATGGAAGTCATCATGCGCATGCTGCGCATGGAGTCGGTGCAGAAGGAAGTGCTCGACGACGTCGAGCGCACGCTGCGAACGGAGTTCATGAGCAACCTCGCGCGGACCAATCGGCGCGACGCCCACGAGATGATGGCGGAGATCTTCAACAAGCTCGATCGCGCGACCGAGAGCCGGTTCATCACGGCGCTCGAGGAACGCAACCGGGACGCGGCCGAAAAGATCAAGGCGCTCATGTTCACCTTCGAGGACCTCGCCCGCCTCGACCCGTCGAGCGTCCAGACGCTGCTGCGCAACGTCGACAAGCGCAAGCTCGCCATCGCGCTCAAGGGCGCCTCGGAGAGCTTGCGCAAACTGTTTTTCTCCAACATGTCCGAGCGCGCCGGCAAGCTCATGCGCGAGGACATGGAAGGCATGGGTCCCGTCCGCTTGCGCGATGTCGACGAGGCGCAGACCTACATGGTGACGCTCGCCAAGGAGCTCGCCGCCAAGGACGAGATCACGATCTCCTCCAAGGGCGATGAAGACGAGCTCGTCTACTGACGCGCGCCATGCGAGGAACGCCGCCATGAAACCGACCCGGAAATTCCTGTTCGAAACGATCTTCAGGCCCGATCGGGCCGGGACGGCAGGCGTTACTGTTGCGGCGCGCCCGCTCAATCGGAGCTACACGCCCGCCGAGTTCGAGGCCGCCGCGGCCGCGGCGTTTGCCAACGGCCGGGACGCGGGGCGCGCCGAGGCCGCGGCCGAAGCCGAGCGGCTCGCCGCGGCGGCGCTGCCGGCGATCGCGGAGCGGCTCGCAGCGCTGGTCGGCGAAACGGAGCGTCGGTTATCGGACCACGCGCGCCTGGCCGTCCACGCGGCCGGCACGATCGCCGGCCGGTTGCTTCCGGCGCTCGCCGCGCGCGAGGGCCTCGTCGAGATCGAAGCCGCGGTCGGCGAGTGTCTGTCGCGGCTCCACGACGAGCCGCGCATCGTCATCCGCGTGAGCGAGGCGACCCTCGACCCCTTGCGCGGGCGGCTCGACGCGCTGGCCAGCGCCCACGGCTTCGCCGGCCGCATCGTTCTCATCGCCGAGGCGGCACTCGCGCCCCTCGACGTCCGCGTCGAATGGGCCGATGGCGGGCTCGAGCGCGACACCGCGCGGACCCGGCGCGAGATCGATGCCGTCATCCAGCGTTTCGTGACAACGATCGGGGCGAACCCGCCCCGGCCGTGACCTAGGAGACCGATATGGCCGATGAATCGACCGAACCGACCCCATCCAAAGACCACAGCCCGGTACGCGCGGAGGCCGGCAACGGCGAGCTCGAGCGCGGCGCCCGTCTGGTCAAGGAGCTGGAGGCGGTGTACGACATTCCCGTCCAAGTTTCGGCCGTGCTGGGCCAGGCTACCATGCAAGTGAGCCAGCTTCTCAAGCTCGGTCGCGGCGCCGTCGTCGAGCTCGATCGCAAGGTCGGCGAGGCGATCGACATCTACGTCAACAACCGCCTCATCGCCCGCGGCGAGGTGGTGGTCGTCGACGACCGGCTGGGCGTGACCATGACCGAGATCGTCAAGGTCGATCGCGCGTAGAAGACGCGGAAACGGCCTAAGGGCCACCACGAGACGCTCATGGCACGACCGGCATCGGAGCGCCCCGAACGGATCCGCAAGACGCTGGCTGCGTTCGCGGCCACGCCGCAGGGGCCCGCGCGCGCGCGCGCGGGCCTGCGGCGGCTCGACGCGGCGACGATCCTCGGGCTGTTCGGCGCCTTCGCCTTCATCGCCGTCGCGGTAGCGCTCGGGGGCAACCCGTTCGCCTTCCTCGACCTCCCCTCGTTCTTCATCGTCGGCGGCGGCACGTTCACGGTCACGGCCATGTGCTTTTCCCTGGGCGAGGTGGCGGGCGCACAGCGGGTCATCCTCCAGACGCTGGTGCGCCGGGCGAGCGAGCCGGAGGCGGCGGCCCGCGACCTTCTTGGCGCCGCCGAGGCGGCCCACCGCGCCGGGCTGCTGGCGCTGGAGCGCGACCTCCCTCGCCTGGCCCCCGAGCCGTTCCTCGCCAAGGGCCTCCAGCTGGTGATCGACGGCACGCCGGCCGAGGAGGTCGAGCGCGTCTTGCGTCGCGAGCTCCATGCGATCGCGGCGCGTCATGCGCGCAGCGCGGGCGTGCTGCGCAAGGCGGCCGAGATCGCCCCGGCGATGGGTCTGATCGGAACGCTGATCGGCCTCGTCCAGATGCTGGGCCACCTCGACGATCCGGCCGCCATCGGACCGGGCATGGCGGTGGCCCTCATCACGACGCTGTACGGCGCGCTGCTCGCGACGCTGGTCTTCTCGCCCCTCGCCGCCAAGCTCGAACGCAACTCGATCGACGAGGCGCTCGTCAACCACATCTTCCTGCTCGGCTGCGTATCGATCGGCCGGCAGGAGAACCCGCGCCGGCTGGAACCGCAGGTCAACGCGCTGCTGCCGCCGTCCCGGCGCATCCGCTATTTCCCGTGAACGGCTTTTTCCCGGAGACGAGCTCATGCGGCTGCTCATCATAGGTTCCTTGAACGGACAAGCTACGACCGCGGCGAAGATCGCGCTGTCGCGCGGCGCCAAGGTCGCGCAAGTCGACGACGTGGCGGGCGCCTTGGCGGCCTTGCGCGCCGGCCACGGCGCCGATTTGTTGATGATCGACGTCGAGCTCGACGTCGCCCAGCTCGTGGGCTCGCTGCGCTCCGAACGCATCCACGTTCCCATAGTCGCCTGCGGGGTGCGCTCCGACACCGCCGCCGCGGTGCGCGCGATCAAGGCGGGGGCCAAGGAATACATCCCGTTGCCGCCGGACCCGGAGCTGATCGCCGCGGTCTTGTCCGCGGTCACCGAGGAGAGCCACACCATCGTGTTCCGCGATCCGAGCATGGCCGACGTGCTGCGACTGGCCGACCGGGTCGCGCCGAGCGATGCCAGCCTGCTCATCGTCGGCGAGTCCGGGACCGGCAAGGAGATCCTCTCCCGCTACATCCACCGCAAGAGCACGCGCGCGGGCGCGCCGATGGTCTCCGTCAACTGCGCCGCGATCCCGGAGAACCTGCTCGAATCCGAGCTGTTCGGCCACGAGAAGGGCGCCTTCACCGGCGCCGTGGCGCGGCGCATCGGCAAGTTCGAGGAAGCGAACGGCGGCACGCTCATGCTCGATGAAATCAGCGAGATGGACATCCGCCTCCAGGCCAAGCTCCTCCGGGTCCTGCAAGAGCGCGAAATCGACCGGGTCGGCGGCAACCGCCCGATCAAGGTCGATATCCGCGTGATCGCGACCACCAACCGGGACCTCGAGGCCGAGGTGCGGGCCGGACGGTTCCGCGAGGATCTTTATTTTCGCCTCAGCGTCGTGCCACTGACGCTGCCGCCGCTGCGCGAGCGCCCTCGCGATATCGACGTGCTCGCCGTGCATTTCCTCCGAAAATACTCTGAGGCCAACCACTCTCCCGTCCGGCGCCTGTCGCCGGCGGCGCGCGAGACGCTGCGCGCCCACGTTTGGAACGGCAACGTCCGCGAGCTCGAAAACGCCATGCATCGGGCCGTCCTGCTCGCCACCGGCGAGGAGATCGGACCCGAGGCGATCGCCCTCCACGGGGCGACCCGGGCGGCGGACGCGCCAGGCGCCGACCGGGCCGAGGCCGCCGGCATGCTGCGCGGCTCACTGGTCGGCCGGACCGTCGCCGATGTCGAGCGCGACCTTATCCTCGAGACCCTCAACCACTGCCTCGGCAATCGCACGCACGCGGCCAATATTCTCGGCATCTCGATCCGGACTATGCGCAACAAGCTCAAGCTCTACGGCGGACAGAGCGCGCTCGGGGCGGGGCCGCGCGAGCCCGAACGCGCCGCCGTGTAAGCCCCCTCATGGCCGAACCGACCGCAACCGCCCGCCCGGGCCCGGACGACATCCTCGCCCGGTTCGCCGAGTTCCTGCGCCAGGGCGATATCGCCTTGGCGCTGGGCATCGTCGCCATTCTCATGGTCCTGATCCTGCCGATGCCCGGCTGGCTGATGGACATCTCGATCGGCCTGTCGATCACGCTGTCGGTCCTGATCCTGCTGGTTTCGCTGTTCATCCAGCGGCCGCTCGATTTCAGCTCGTTCCCGACCGTGCTCCTCATCTCGACCATGCTGCGCCTGTCGCTCAACCTCGCGACCACGCGCCTCATCCTCACCCACGGCCACGAGGGTTCGGGCGCCGCCGGCGAAGTGATCAAGGTCTTCGGCAACCTGGCGATGGGCGGCAACTTCGTCATCGGCGTGATCGTTTTCTCGATCCTCGTGATCGTCAATTTCGTCGTCATCACCAAGGGCTCCGGGCGCATCGCCGAAGTGTCGGCCAGGTTCAGCCTCGATGCGATGCCCGGCAAGCAGATGGCCATCGACGCCGACCTGTCGGCGGGCCTGATCAACGAAAAGGAGGCCCGGGTCCGGCGCCAGACGATCGAGGACGAAAGCACCTTCTTCGGGTCGATGGACGGCGCGGCGAAATTCGTGCGCGGCGACGCCATCGCCGGCCTGTTGATCGTGTTGATCAACGTGATCGCCGGCATCATCATCGGCATGACGCAGCACGGCCTGAGCCTCGCCGAAGCGACCCATACCTACACCCTGCTCACCGTCGGCGACGGCCTGGTCACCCAGATTCCCGCCCTGATCGTCTCGACCGCCGCCGGTTTGCTGGTGTCCAAGGCCGGGGTCATCGGTTCCGCCGACCGCGCCCTGTTCAGCCAGCTCGGCGGCTATCCCAAGGCGCTCGGCCTGTGTTCCGCCCTCACGCTGGCCCTGGCGCTCGCGCCGGGCAGCCCGACGCTGCCGTTCCTCACGCTCTCGGTCCTCGCCGGCGGTCTCGCCGTCCACGTCAATCGACGCCAGACGAACGCGCAGGCCCAAGCCGACGCCGCCGCGGCCCCGGCCGCGCCCGCGGAAGAACCGATCTCGACCGCCCTTCATATCGACGCGCTGCGCCTCGAGCTCGGCTACGGCCTGCTTTCCCTGATCCACAGCGACAAAGGCCAGCGGCTGACCGATCAGATCAAGGCGCTCCGGCGCCAGCTCGCCGCCGACATGGGCTTCGTGATGCCGGCGGTGCGCATCCAGGACAACATGCAGCTCGGCGCCAACAGCTATGTCATCCGCGTCAAGGAAATCATCGCCGGCCGGGGCGAACTGAGACCGACGATGCTGCTGGTCATGGACCCGCGCGGCGAGGCGATCGCGCTCGCGGGCGAGCCGACCAAGGAGCCGACCTTCGGGCTGCCGGCCATGTGGATCGACGAGTCCTACCGCGAGGAGGCCTTGTTCAAGGGCTTGACCACGGTCGATCCCCCGACCGTGATCACCACCCACTTGACGGAGATCATCAAGGACAACATGGCCGAGATGCTGTCCCATGCCGAGACCCAGAAGCTCATCGACGAGCTCGGCAAGGACCACCAGAAGCTCGTCTCCGACATGGTTCCCTCGCAAATCTCGGTCGGCGGCATCCAGCGCGTGCTGCAGAACCTGGCGGCCGAGCGCGTCTCGATCCGCGACCTCCCGGCGATCCTCGAAGGCATCGCCGAGGCGTGCGCGCACACGCGCAACGTCACCACCATCACCGAGCACGTCCGCACGCGCCTCGCGCGCCAGATTTGCGAGGCCCATAGCGGCGATGGGGACGTCATCAAACTCGTCACGCTGTCCCCGGACTGGGAGAAGGCATTCGCCGAGTCGATCACCGGCGAGCGCGAGGAGCGACAATTGGCGATGGCCCCGAGCCGCCTCCAGGATTTCATCGCCAAGATCCGCCAGACCTTCGAGCGCCACGCCATGATGGGCGAGACGCCCGTCCTGCTCACGAGTCCCTTGGCGCGGCCCTATGTGCGCTCGATCGTCGAGCGCTTCCGGCCGGCGACGCCGGTGATGTCGCAGAACGAAATCCACCCCAGGGCGCGGATCAAGACGGTTGGAACGATCTAGTCCTCGCATGCGCCTCGAGACCTATATCGCCCCGACGCTCGCCGAAGCCATGAAAGAGATTCGCGCCGAACTCGGAGGGGAAGCGGTCATGGTCGCTGCCGAAAGCCGCACGCGCGCCGGCGTGCGCGTGGTGGCGGCGCTCGAGGCGCCCGATCCCGCCCCGGCCGCTCGCCCGGCCTGGCTGGCGGCGGCGAGGTCGGTAACAGCGATGCGCCCGCAAGAGGGCGGGGACCGCCTGGCCTCCGCGCTGGCCTTCCACGGCGTACCGCTGGCGCTGGCCACCCGACTCGACGCCGGCAAACTGGGGACGACGCTCGCCACCCGGCTCGCCGGCGTTTTCCGCTTCGCCAACCTCCTCGATCGGCGCAGCGCCACCCCGGTGCTGATCGCCGGCCCGCCCGGCGCCGGCAAGACCCTGGTCGTCGCCAAGCTCGCAGCGCGAGCGGTATTCGCCCGACGCCCGGTCCGCGTCCTCACCGCCGACATGGCGCGCGCGGGCGGCGCCGGAGAGCTTGCCGCCCTCACCCGCATCCTCGACGTCGAGCTGTCGACCGCCGACGGGCCCGCGGCGCTTGTCGCATGCCTCGCCGC
Organism: Pseudomonadota bacterium; assembly: GCA_052387815.1. Classification (GTDB taxonomy): domain Bacteria; phylum Pseudomonadota; class Alphaproteobacteria; order CACIAM-22H2; family CACIAM-22H2; genus JBQTIU01. Next base: position 37,418 of record JBQTIU010000015.1, on the reverse strand, counting down.
GACCCGCGATGACCCCGGTTCGCTCGTCCTCATCGACACCCCCGGCATCAATCCGCACCGCGCCGTCGAGCTCGCCGAGCTCGCGTCCCTCATCGCGGCGGCCGCGGCCGATCCGGTCCTCGTGCTGCCTTCGGGCGGCGACGCGCGGGAATCGGCCGAGACGGCCCAGGCCTTCTCCGCCATGGGCTGCACGCGACTCGTCGTTACTCGTCTCGACGCGGCCAGGCGGCTGGGCGGCGCGCTGGCGGCGGCGAACGCCGGCGGACTTGCCTTCGCCGAGGCGAGCGCCACGGCGGCTGTGGCGCACGGGCTCATGCCGCTCGATCCCGGCCGGCTGGCCGGCTTCCTCATGGCCGAGGGCCCGGTCGTTGCCAGCCAGCCGGCCGCCGACCTCGAGACGATCGCATTGAGACGTGCGGGGCCGCCATGACCGGCCTACTTGCCTTGCTCGCCGGACTGCCCCCCGCGCCGGTCGGACCGACCGTCGCGGCGAGCGTCATGCTTGTCGAACTGCCGGCGCAGCTTCGCAATCTCGCGGCCGGCTGGCTGCTGACCGGGACGATCATCGGCCGCGACGGCAAGGGGCAAGTGAGGTTGCGCACCGATGCCGGTTCGGTCGCCTTCAAGACCGCCTTGCCGATGCCGGTGGGCAGCGTGGTGACGCTCCAGGTGCAATCCGTCGGCGCCCAATTGCAAGCCGTGGTGTTGTCGATCACGCCGCTGGCCGCCAATGTCCCGCCGGCCGAACCGGCACGCGCCCCGCCCGACGGCAGCGGGCCCAAGCATCGCATTGGCGCTCCGCCGGCGACGCTCAACGAGATGGCCCCCAATGTGCGCCGCACGGCGCTGGCGGCCGAATGGCCGGCCCTCAAGGCGACGATCGCCGTCCTCGCCGACGCCTCGCCGGCAATTCCGCGCCCCGGTCCCCGCCTCGACCTGCAGATTTTATCTTTCCTCGCCCTCGCAACGCGGGCGGAGATGCGCACCTTGCTCGGCGACAAAACGGCCCAGCTTCTGGAGCGCGCCGGCAAGGCCGATCTGATCACCCGCCTCGCGGGCGAGCTCAAGGAGATCGCCACCCCGCTTGTCCTCACCCGCGGCGAGTGGCATGTCCTGTGCGTGCCGATCCTGGACGGGGGCGAACTGCGCCAGCTCCGCATCTTCAGGCGCAAGAAAAAGCCGGCACACCGGCGCGAGTGCGTCGAGCGCTTCGTGGTCGAGCTCGAGGTCGCCAGTTTCGGCGCCCTGCAGCTCGACGGCCTCTTCAACCGGCCGCGCCTCGACCTCATCGTGCGGAGCCACGGTGAACTGCCGTCCGACATGCGCGCCGACCTCGCGGCGCTGTTCGCCGGATCCTGCGCTGCCGCCGACCTCAACGGCCAGCTGTCGTTCGCGACCAGCGCCGCCTTCCCGGTCGCGCCGCTCGAGGACGAATCGGGGCCGGGCTTCCTGGTCTAAGATGCCCGTCTTCGCGTCAATCCGGGCGGCGGCGGTACATGTCGGCGCCCACTTCGTCGAGGACGGCCTGGGCCTGCCGTTCCGCCGCCGCGTGAGCCGCGCGCGTGCGTGTTTCCAGCCCGATCTCGTAACGCTTGAGGTCCTCGAATGCGGTGGCCACGGCCTCGCCGGCGGCCGCGATGCGCGCCTCGACCTCGGCCATCGAGGCGACAAGCTGGCGGCGCCGGTCGAGCGCGGCGCGCACGAAGCCGCCGTAGGCCCAGGCGCCTTCCGCCGAGCCGGCTGCCGCTTCGTGCTCGCTCGCCCACGCGCTCTCGAAGCGCGCGGCTCGGTCGCGCCAATCGTCCCCAAGCCGCGCGAGGTCGGCGAGCTCGCGGCGCGCCTCGTCAAGCCGCGAGCGGTGCAATCGAACCAGCGTCGCCAGGTGCCGCATCAGGGATACGCGAATCCGAGGATGTCGGCCAGGGCCGCGTAGCCGGCGGCCAGATCGCTACGTTCGTCCTTGCCCTGGGCGAGGAACCGATCGATGTCCGGATGGTAGCGGATCGCCTCGTCGACCAGCTTGTCGCTGCCCTTGCGGTACGCTCCCAGGCGGATCATCTCGGCCATGTCGTTGTACTGGGCCAGCAGGATCCGGGCACGGGACACGACCTCGTTTTCGGCGACGCTGTTGCAACCCGGCATGGTTCGCGACAGCGATCGCAATACGTTGACAGCCGGGTAGCGACCCCGTTCGGCGATCGCGCGATCCAAAACGATGTGGCCGTCGACGATGCTGCGAACCGCATCCGCGATCGGCTCGTTGTGGTCGTCGCCCTCCACCAGCACGGTGAACAGGCCGGTGATGCTGCCCCGCCCCAGGCCGGGCCCGGCGCGCTCGAGCAACCGCGGCAGCTCGGCGAACACGGAGGGCGTGTAGCCCTTGCTCGCCGGCGGCTCTCCGGCCGACAACGCGATCTCGCGCTGCGCCATGGCGAAGCGCGTGATGCTGTCGATCAGGCACAGGACGTCGCGGTCGCGGTCGCGGAAATACTCGGCGATCGCCAGCGTGAGGTACGCCGCCTGGCGGCGCATCAGCGGCGGTTCGTCGGAGGTCGAGACGACTATGACGCTGCGCGCCAACCCCTCGGGGCCGAGATCGTCGGCGAGGAACTCCTGCACCTCTCGCCCGCGCTCGCCGATGAGGCCGATCACCGTCACGTCGGCCGTCGTATAGCGCGCCATCATCGACAGCAGCGTCGACTTGCCGACCCCCGAGCCCGCGAAAATGCCCATGCGCTGGCCGCGGCAGCAGGTGGCGAAGATGTTGATCGCCCGCACGCCGAGGTCGACCTTGCCCTGCACGCGGCCGCGGGAATGCGCGGGCGGGGGGGTCATGCGCAGCGGGCATCCCTGGGGTCCCTCCGGCAGGGCCCCCAGCCCGTCGAGCGGCTCGCCGAGCCCGTTCACCACCCGGCCAAGCCATTCCGCATGGGGATGGACCACCGGCTCGCTATCCAGGATCTCCGCCTTGCATCCGAGGCCCACGCCATCGAGCGTCCCGAAGGGCATGAGCAGCGCCCGGCCGTTCCGGAAACCGACCACCTCGCACGGCACGGTGCGCCCGCTCCGGGCGACGAGTCGGCAGCGGCCACCGATCGACAACCGAGTCTCGGCACCGCCGATTTCGACCAGCAACCCGAGGATCGAGGTCACGCGACCATAGGCGCAATGGGTCGAAACCCGGCTCAAGGAGGCGATCAGGCTCTCGGCAAGCATCCCGTCATCCGTTAGGGACCCTCAAGGGCCGCCCGGTCGCAGACGGGGCGGATGGTGCGGCGCCATCCTGACGGTACCGGCTTAACGATCGGTGAATCCCCGACGTTTGACCGACAATCCCCCGGGGTCTCGGGGAGTCAACGGTTTATTAACCGGTCCCGTGGTGATATGGTTAATCGTTAGGTCTTAGGCACCGGGAGGGGAGCCAATGCGAGTCTTGCTGGTCGAGGACGATACGGCTACCGCCAAAAGCATAGAACTGATGTTGAAATCCGAGGGATTCGTTTGCGATACGACCGACCTCGGCGAAGATGGCCTCGAAATCGGCAAGATTTACGACTATGACATCATTATCCTCGACCTGATGCTTCCCGATATCGACGGCTACGAAGTGTTGCGACGGTTTCGGATCGCCCGCGTCAAGACCCCGATTCTCATCCTGTCGGGCCTGGGCGAACTCGACAACAAGCTCAAGGGCCTGGGGTTCGGCGCCGACGACTACTTGACCAAGCCCTTCGACAAGCGCGAATTGGTGGCCCGCATCCAGGCGATCGTGCGGCGTTCCAAGGGCCATTCGCACTCGGTGATCCGAACCGGCAAGCTGTCGGTCAACCTCGACACCCGCACGGTCGAGGCCGATAGCCAGCCTGTGCATCTGACCGGCAAGGAATACGGCATCCTCGAGCTCCTGAGCCTGCGCAAGGGGACGACGCTCACCAAGGAGATGTTCTTGAACCATCTCTACGGCGGCATGGACGAACCCGAGCTCAAGATCATCGACGTGTTCGTGTGCAAGCTGCGCAAGAAGCTGGCCGCCGCTTGCGACGGCGACAGCTATATCGATACGGTTTGGGGCCGCGGCTACGTCCTGCGCGACCCGAGCCCGAGCGCCGGCGCCAAAGGGGTCGACAATCAGGTATCCGCCGCCTGACCCAAGACGCGCCCAAGCCGCGCGCAATCCTCGGGCGGCGGTCCCGCCGCCCGCTCAAACGGACATGGGGTCTAAATCAGGCGTTCGCCGCCCGGCGAACGGCCCTCAACGCCAGGCCGTAGATGCCGCGCTGCCCGGGCATGGGCGCGAACCGGTCCGAGACGCCGAGCACGGTCTCGGCGCCGCCCAGGTAAAGGAACCCATCGGGCGGCAGCAGGCGCGCGATGCGCTCGAGCACGCCCGCCTTCGTCGGCTGGTCGAAATAGATCAGCACGTTGCGGCAAAAGATCACGTCGAACACCCCAAGCGGGGTGGGGTCGGCGAGCAGGTTGAAGTCGCGGAATTGGACCATCGACCGGATGTCGGGCGCGATCTGCCATTTGTCGCCGTGTTGCTTGAAGTGCTTCATGAGCATCTGTATGGGCAGCCCGCGCTGGGCCTCGAACTGGGTGTAGGCGCCCGCCCGCGCGCGCGCCAAAGCCTCGCGCGAGATGTCGGTGCCCACGATGTCGATCTTCCAGTCCGCGAACGCCGCCGACTCCTCCTTGAAAATCATCGCCAGCGTGTAGGGTTCCTGCCCGGTCGAGCAGGCGGCGCTCCAGATGCGGATCGCCTTGCGCGCCCGGCGGGCCTCGCGCAGATACCGCAGGACGACCTGGCGGAACTGTTCGAAGGGCTTGATATCGCGGAAGAATAGCGACTCGTTGGTCATCATGGCGTCGATGACGCCGGCCAAGATCTCGCTGTCCTTCCCCGCGTTGCGCAGGACCGGCACGATTCCGTCGAGCCCGCCGGCGATGTTCCACTTGCCGATCAGCGGCGAGAGCCGGCTTTCGACTAGATACGTCTTGTCGGACCCGAGCACGAGCCCGGTCCGCTCGTGGAGAATCTTCGAGAGATAGGCGAAATCGTCGGGCCTCATGTCGATCCCCGCGCGGCCAGCCCGACGATGTGCGGGGCAATGCCGCCGAGCGGCAACAGGGCACTGACGATGCCGGCGGCGGCGGCGGCACCCGGCATGCCCCAGACGACGCTGGTGGCCTCGTCCTGGGCGATGACCGTGCCGCCCGCCGCGACGACTGCTTCGCCGCCCTTGGTCCCGTCGGCGCCCATCCCTGTCAAGATCACGCACACCACCCCCGGCCCGTAGGCGCGCGCCAGGCTGCGCAGCATCGGGTCAACGGCCGGCCGGCAGAAATTTTCGGGCGGGTCCGTAGTCACGCGGATGACCTTCTTCGACCCTTCGGACTCGACCAGCATATGGAATCCGCCCGGCGCGATGTAAATGCGTCCGCGAGCCACCGGCTCGCCGTTGACCGCCTCGGCCGCCGGCCGACTCGCGGCTCGGGCGAGATGTTCGGCGAGGATGGTCGTGAAGGTCGGCGGCATGTGCTGGGTGATCAGAATCGGGAGATGAACCGAACCCGGCAAGGCCTCCAAGAAGGCGAACAACGCCTGCGGCCCGCCGGTCGAGCTGCCGATCGCGAGCACCGACGGCGCGACCCGGGAGGCCGGGCGCAGCGCGATCGGCGCCGGCTTCCGAGGCCCAGCGGCCGCGCCTTCGAGGCCTGCCGCCCTGGGGCCGGATCTCCGGTACCCCGCCGCGCGGCGCGCGGCCCCCAGGGCCTTCACCTTGGCGACGAGTTCGTGCCGGAAATCGGCCGCGAGGTTGATCTCGTTCGCCGAGCTCGGCTTGGTCACGTAGTCGGACGCCCCGGCCGCAAGCGCCTGGAAGCTGATTTGCGCGTTCTTGCGGGTCAGCGTCGAGGCCATGATGATTTTGACGCCGGGTTCCGCCTGCAAGAGTTTGGGGAGCGCGGTCATGCCGTCCATGACCGGCATCTCGATGTCGAGCACGATGACGTCGATCTCCGATCGCCCGGCGGCGGCGAGCGCCATCTCGCCGTTGCCAGCCGAGGCGACGACCGCGATCTCGGGATCGGTCTCGAGCGTGCGCGCGAGGAAGCCGCGGCTGACCGCGGAATCGTCGACCACCATGACGCGGTAGGGGCCGCCGACGGCGCTCGTCGTTCGCCGTTCGGCGGCCACCTGAAAGGAAGACATTAGAGGAGACCGACCTGTGCGAACTTGGCCTCGATGAGCTCGCTATCGAACGGTTTCATGATGTATTCGTTGGCGCCGGCGGCGATCGCGGTTTCGATATGGGCAAGATCGTTCTCGGTCGTGCAGAACACGACCACCGGCGCCTCGCCGCCGTCCATCGTCCTGAGTTTGTGCAAGAAATCGATGCCGTTCATCACCGGCATGTTCCAGTCGAGCAGAATCGCGTCCGGCATTCTGCGTTGGCAGGCATCGATCGCCGCCTGCCCGTCGACGGCCTCGTCGATCTCGAATTTCAGGGTTTCGAGAATCCGCCGCGCGACCATGCGGATGACCTTGGAATCGTCGACCACCAAACATCTTTTCATGATTACCTCCGCTGCCCGGGGCCATGCCGGAACGGACGATGCGAGTCGCTATCTTTACCCCTCGACCAGCATGGATCGCTGTAGGGCGGGTCTTACGACCCGCCCGCGCTAGGCCGCCTCGACGCGCCGGACATCGAGCAGTCGCGCCACCTCGAGGACGACGAGAAGTCGGCCCTCCAACCGGTAAATTCCACCCGCGACGTCCCGCCAGCGCGGATTGAGGGTCGCGGGAGAGCGCTCGAAGGTGTCGGCGGCGACGCTCAAGACTTCGCCGACGGCATCGATGACCAGGCTGTACAGCTCGCCCTTGTGGTCGACCACCAGGCTCATGCCGGCATTGCCCGCGGGACGCGGCGGCAGGTCGAGGCATTTGCGCACATCGATCACCGTGACGATCCGCCCCCGCAAATTGAGCGCCCCCGCGATTTCGGGCGGCGCCAGCGGAATGCGCGTGATGCGCTGCGGGCCGAGGGCGTCTCGGACCGTCAGCACCGGCAGGCCGAATAGCTGATCGGCCACCGTCATCGTGACGAAGTCTTGCGTGGCGGCTTGACCGGCGGGGCCGCCCGCGCCTTTCGGCTCGACCGACGGGCTCATGCCGCACCTCTTTCCGTGGCGAAGGTTTGCTGGACCGCGTCAAGGAGCGCGTTGCGGTCGAGTTTCGCGATGTAGTCGGTGAATCCGGCCTTGCGGCCGCGATCGATATCCCTGGGCGTGGTGTGCGCGGACAGGGCGACGAGCGGTAGATCCTGCCAGCGACTGCTTTTGCGCACCGCCTCGGCGAATTCGAACCCGTTCATGCCGGGCATCTCGATGTCGCTGACGATGACGTCGAAATCCGTCCCGGCCTCGCACAGAGCGAGCGCCTGGTTCGCGCTCTCGGCGGTCGTGACGTCGTACCCGGCCACCGACAAGAGCGGCGCCAGCAGATTGCGGAAGAACGGACTGTCGTCGACCAGCAAAAGCTTCCTGGCGGGTGCCCCCGACTCCCCGACTGCCCGGCCGTTGGCGCCGAACCAGTCGCCGACCGCTTGCTTGAGGTAATGCCCCGTGTCGATGACATCGGTCGCTTGGCCGGCGATGACGGCACTGCCGACCAGGCCCGGCCGATTGGCGACGAGCTCGACCGACAGGTTTTCCTCCACGATATCCACGATCTCGTCGACCAAGAGGCCCATCGAGCGCCCACCGTCGGTGAACACCAGGATGGGTTGGCGACCCTCGGTCTTCATCGCGTAGGACGGCTCGGCCCTCACCAGCGGCATCAGCTGGCCGCGATACTGCATGACCGGCTTGCCGTCGCTGAACTCGATCGCTTCGGCCTTGACCTCTTCGAGGCGCGCGACGAGGGCGAGCGGAACCGCCTTCGGCGCCTCGCCGCCGGCGCGGAAGACCAGGAGCGCAATCCGCCCGTCCCGGCGTTCGGCCTGGGTGCCAGCGGCCTCGGCGGCCTCGGCGCCGGCGCTGGCCGGTGACGAAGCCTCGCCGGTCTTGGCGGCGATGCCGTTGGGATCGAGGATCATGATCACGCTGCCGTCGCCCAGGATCGTGTTGCCCGAGAACATCGACACCTCGCGCAGGAGCGGCGCTACCGGCTTGACGACGATTTCCTCGGTGTCGAAGACGCGGTCCACCATGATGCCGAACGTATAGGTGCCGACCTGGGTGACGACGATGAAAATCTCGCCCGCCTCCCCGCCCGGTCGTGGTCCCAGCGACAGGAGGTCGCGGAGGCTAATGAGCGGCAGGAGGCGGTTCCGCAACCTCAAGAACGCCGCGTTGTTGATCCGCTCGACCGTGGTGACCCCCGGCCCCGCGCTCGCCCGCACGAGTTCGAGCACGCTGATCTGCGGGATCGCGAAGCGCTCGCCGGAGCATTCGACGATGAGCGCCGAAACGATGGCGAGCGTCAGCGGAATCTTGATGACGAAGGACGTGCCTTTTTCGGGCGCCGATTTAAGCTCGATCGTGCCGCCGATCCTCTCGATGTTGGTGCGCACGACGTCCATCCCCACCCCGCGGCCCGACACGTTCGTGACCTGGGCAGCGGTGGAGAGCCCCGCTTTGAAAATGAATTGCTGGATCTGCTGATCCGACATCGTGGCGATTTCGGCCTCGCTCGCCAAGCCGCCGGCCACGATCTTGGCCTTGATCTTGTCGAGCGGCAACCCCCTTCCGTCGTCGGAAATCTCGATGATGATGTGGCCGCCCTGGTGGTAGGCGTCGAGGCTGATCCGCCCGGTTTCGCTCTTGCCGACGGCCTTGCGCTCGCTCGGCATTTCGAGGCCGTGGTCGGCGCAGTTGCGCACCAGGTGCGTCAGCGGGTCCTTGATGAGTTCGAGCACTTGGCGGTCGAGCTCGGTCTCGGCGCCGCGCATGTTGAGGTCGATCTTCTTCTTGAGCTCGTGCGCCAGGTCGCGGACCACGCGCGGCAGCTTCGCCCAAGCGTTGCCGATCGGCTGCATGCGCGTCTTCATGACGCCTTCCTGCAGCTCCGAGGTGACGTGGTTGAGGCGCTGTAGCGGCGCGGCGAAGTCGCTGTCCTTCTGGCTGCGCAGGATCTGCAAGAGCTGGTTGCGGGCGAGCACGAGTTCGCTCACCATGGTCATGAGGTTCTCGAGGACATCGACATTGACCCGAATGCTCTGGGCGGCGACCGCCGATTCCTTCGCCTCGATGTCCTTGGCCTCCCCGGCCGCCGGCTGATCGGCGGTCGCGGCGACCGGCTCCGGTTCGGGGGATGGCGGCTCGGCGGCGGGCTCGCTCGCGGCCACGCTTGCCGGTGCGCTTGGCCCGGCCTCGGCTGCCGGGCCGGCGCCGTTCGCTCCGCTCTCGCCGAGCGCGTTCAAACGGCGGATCAGATCGCCGTCGTCGCCGGCCGGTTCGGCTTCGGTCTGTTCGAGGACCACGAGCAGCATTTTGATGCGGTCGAGCGAATCGAGGATCACGCTCACCGCCTCGGGCGTGACGACAAGTTCGCGGTCCCGGAACTTGCCGAGGATGTTCTCGCCGGCGTGCGCCACCGTTTCGAGACGCGGCAGACCGAGGAAGCCGCACGTGCCCTTGATCGTGTGGACGAGCCGGAAGATGCTGCCGATCAGCTTGGGATCATTGGGGTTCTGCTCGAGCTTCACCAGCTCGAGGTCGAGAACCGCCAAACTTTCGGTCGATTCGGTAAGAAACTCGCGAAGGAGGTCGTCCATGGCCACCCGTCTCATGCCGCGAACAAAGGGAGCGGGTTCGATCCATATCCGCCCGCTCCGGAAAGTGGCCGGCAAATTCGCAGACGAAGGTTAAAGAGCCGTGAATTCGCCGATCGAACCCGCTCAGACGCCCGGCGGCAGTTCGGCCATGAACTCCAGGCCTTGGACGCCGGCGGGTGACACCGAGAGACTCCCGCCCGCCTCGCGAGCCAGGCGGGCGGCGAGATAGGCCTGGACGGTCCTGGGATCGAGGGTCTCCTCCTTGACGCCGGGCACGAGCGCGGCGCGCGTAGCCTCAGCCAACCGTACCGCCTCCCCTTCTGCCCTCACCGCGAGGGCGAACCGTCCCGGAGACGCCGTCGCTCGCACTCGGACCACTCCGTCGCGCAGGAGCGAGTCATGGGCAAGCAGCACCAGATGGAGGGCGAGCTTGACGCCGGTCCGGCCGGCCGCCGCCTCGGCGGCGGCGTCAAGCGGCCAGTCGAGCGCTGTGCGCGTGGCGTCGAACAGCCCCGCGGCCAGACGGCGCGCCTCGATGAGGCGCCCGCTTGCCGGCAGCGTGTTGCCGGTCCCGAAGGCCATCCGGAACACCTGAAGCCGCGCGCTCACGGCGCGCGCCGCCTGACCGATCAGCCGCAGGGCCTCGTCGTCGGGCTCTCTCGCCTCGCCAGCCAACAGTTCGGCGCCGTTGGCCACCGCCCCGACCGGCCCCACCAGATCGTGGCACAATCGCGCCGCGACCAGCTCGATGAGCCGTAAATCCCCGGATTCGGCCATGCGTCCTCCGTCCGTTACGTGCCGCCATTACCTCCGCAACCGGCGGGTTTTGCAAGCCGGTCGCATGGCGCTACAATGATTTGGATGAGGACCCGCCGATGAGCCGCCTGGTTCCCGGAAGCTTCGTGCGCCATCCGGACCGCCCCGAATGGGGGGTGGGACAGGTGCAATCCGTGATCGGCGCGCGCGTCACCGTGAATTTCGAGAATGCCGGCAAGCTCCTGATCAATGCCGCCGTGGTCGAACTCGAACCGGTCGACGATGCGCCGGACGACCGGGCGCATGCATCGCGCGGTTGATCGGCGAAGAGGTCGATGTCAACATGTCGGTGTCGTTCGAGGGAGGCCCGGAACTCGTCCGATGCGTTGGCCGACCGCAGCGATAATGGTCGCGATGGCGCTCGCGCTTGGCCCCGCCGCCGCCGCCGCGGCCGGCGATCCGGCGCGCGGCGAAAGGCTGTGGCGCAAATGCGTGAGCTGCCACACGCTCGAACCCGGGGGGCGCAACCGCGTCGGCCCGCGGCTCCACGGCGTGTTCGGTCGGGTGGCGGGCAGCGTGCCGGATTATCGCTATTCCGCGGCGCTCAGGGCCTCGGGCATCGTGTGGACCGAGGACACCCTCGACGCCTACTTGAAGGACTCCGAGTCCTTCGTACCCGGCACCAAGATGTATGGCGGCCTCTCGCTCGAGCGCGACCGCGTCGACCTGATCGCCTTTTTGAAGCGCGCCACCGCGCCGCCCGCCCGCTAGGAGCCTGGGCTTGAAATCGCGGCCGCTTCGGTTACACTGCGGCAGCATCGGGGCTCCGGCCGCCGCCACGGCCGCGCCTCGGAGACCGAGGTTGCCAAATCGGGGAGGGAAACATGAAAGCGATGTTCCTCGGCTTTGCCGGCGCCATCGTCATCGCGCTTGCCGCCTTCTTGTGGCTCGACAGCGCCCAGATGACGACCGCCGATCGGTATACGCCGACGGCCAGCGTGCGCCTGCCTGCGCAGTAGGGGCGGTTCGTAAGACCCGCCCGGGCGGGTTGGACACCCGCCCCTACATGACGTGCGCCTTTATACGTCGGGTCAATGCATCGTCATTTTTGGTCTCAGCGCGATATTTCGGCGCCGCTCGCGATGTCCCACACCTTGACGACCTGGTCATAGCCGGCGGATAGCGCGCGCCGGCCGTCGGGGGTGAAGGTCACCGACCACACCGAGCGGCTATGGCCGCGAAAGGCGCGCACCTCCTTGCCCGCTTCGAGATCCCACAGCCGCACCGAGCCATCGCCGCCGCCCGACACGGCGAACCGCCCGTCGGGCGAGAAGGCGACCGAGGTGACGAAGCCGGCGTGGCCGGCGAGGGCCTTGAGCTCGCGGCGCTCGACGAGGTCCCAGAGCCGAACGCTCGCATCGGTGCCGGCGGACAGGGCGCGCCGTCCGTCGGGCGAGACCGCAAGGCCGTTGACGCTGTTGGAATGGCCCGTGAGCGTCGCGATCTCGGTGCCCGAGGCGGTGTCCCAGAGCTTGAGGGTTTGGTCATAACTGGCCGATAGCAGGGTCCTGCCGTCGGGAAGGAACGCGACCGCCATCACATTGGCTTGGTGGCCCGTGAGCGTCTTGCGTTCGGCGCCCGAGGCGACATCCCAGACCCGCACCGTGCGGTCCCATCCGCCCGAGGCGGCGAGCCGGCCGTCGGCGGTGAGCGCGACGCTGCTCACATTGTTGGCGTGCCCCAGGAAGCTGCGCACGACCTTGCCGTCGTCGAGATTCCACAGCTTGAGCGTCGCATCCCAGCTCGCCGATATCGCCCGCCTGCCGTCCGGCAGGAACAGCACGGCGTTGACGCTCGCCTGATGCTCGTCCAATACTTGGAGCTCCTTCTGGGCCGCGAGGTCCCAGAGGCGCAGCGTATAGTCCCAGCTCCCGGTGAGGACTCGTTGGCCGTCAGGCGAGACCGCGACGGAGTTGACGACCGCGCCGTGTCCAGCCAACTCCGCCGCCGCGGAGCCGGCCAGGCACAACCACGCCCCGCAGAGGGCCGCTTGCGCGAGGGCCACGCGCCGCCTCGCCAAGCGTTGCGCTTCAATCGTGGCCGGGCCTGCCCTCCGGCAGCGCTTCGCCCTTGACCTCGGCGACCCAGACGCTGTGGTGCTCGCGGGCCCATTTTTCGTCGACCTGGCCCGTCTCCATGGCGGCGAAGGCGCCCTCCATGCCGATCGAGCCGATGTAGATGTGCGCGATCACGACGGCGATGAGCGCCAGTGACACCACCGCGTGGACGATTTGAGCGATCTGCTGGGCGCCGATGTCCCCGAACGAGAACGGGAACAGCAGGTAGACGCCCGAGATGCTGATCGCCAGGCCGCCCCAAATCACCAGCCAGAACAGGATCTTCTGCCCGGCATTGAACTTGCGGGCCGGCGGGTGAAGGCCTTTCTTGAACATGCCGCCGCCCTGCATCAGCCACTCGATGTCGTACCGGTTCGGGAAATTGTGCCGGACCCACAGCACGAACATCATGGCGAGACCCACCATGAAGGCGAAGGCGAGGTAATTGTGGGCGTACTTGCCCGCGATCGTGAGCGCGGTGAACGCCTCGGGTCCCAGGAGCGGCAACAGGATGTATCGCCCGTAGGTGATGTTGAGGCCGGTGAGCGCCAGCACGACGAATGAACCCGCCGTCACCCAATGCGTGAACCGGTCGAGGGGGTTGAAGCGCTCGATCGTCCGGCCCGACAGCCCGCCCGCGACCGTGATCTTGCCGCGCGTGATGTAGAAGACGATCAGCAGCGCCACCATGCCGAGGATCAACCACGAGCCCAGAACGCTGACCGGACCCTTGATCGCCGCGCGCCAATCGCGGCCCTGGGGCTGGATCAGCACGCCGGCCTTGGGGTCGGGAATGGTGACCCGGCCTTGCACGCCCTGGAGGGCGCGCAGGAGCTCGGCCTCGCTGGGCGCCGTGAGCCCGTACATCGGCCGCTCGCGGGTGTTGATATCCTGGCCCGGCGGCGGCTGGGCGACCGGCGGGTTGCCCATTTGGGCCGAAACCGTGGCGGACGACAGCACAAGAGCCGCCGCGAGGACGCAGCCGAACCCTGCCGCCACTGCCATCCGGCGCCAGACCTCGCGGAATGTCGATACGCGGATCATGCCCAACCCCCTCCCCCGAGAACGCCTCGTCGTCGGACTAATAGCGCTGCGTCGTCGCCGCGCGGTTCCTAAGGTCCGTCACTTGATTGCTGGAAATCTGGGTGTCCTTGGCGGCGCGGCCGAGATAGCTTCCCTTGGCGCCCTCGCGCAGTCCCGGGTCGCCGCCGCTCGCGCCGACCAGTACCGCGAGGATCACCGCCACCACGATCCAGCCCAGCACTTTGATCCCGCCTGACATCGCTTCCCCCGCCTTCCATGTCCGCCGATACCGCTCGTTTCGTTGCCGCTTTCACCCCGCCGCGACCCGAGTCGCCAGGACAGGGCCCGGGCGCGAAACCCCAATCACAAAAGTGGGGGCAGCGACCCTCGCGCCGCCCCCAATCGGAAAGCCGCGCGTTTCAAGACCCGGACGGGGTCCCGTAGGCGGTGGTCCAGCCCCAGGCGCCCGAGCCGTAGCCGCGCGTGACCACGCGCTCGCGATAGATGCTGGCGATCACATCGCCCTCGCCGGCCAACAGCGCCTTGGTCGAGCACATCTCGGCGCACAGCGGCAGCTTGCCCTCGGCGATACGGTTGCGGCCGTATTTCTTGAACTCCTCGGGCGAGTTGTCGGCCTCCGGGCCGCCGGCGCAGAAGGTGCACTTGTCCATCTTGCCGCGGCTGCCGAAATTGCCGGCCTGCGGGTACTGCGGAGCGCCGAACGGGCAGGCATAGAAGCAATACCCGCACCCGATGCACAGGTCCTTGGAGTGGAGCACCACGCCCTCGGCCGTCTTGTAGAAGCAGTCGACCGGGCACACGGCCATGCAAGGCGCATCGGTGCAGTGCATGCACGCCATCGAGATCGACCGTTCGCCCGGCTTGCCGTCGTTGAGGGTGACGACCCGCCGCCGGGTGATGCCCCACGGCACCTCATGCTCGTTCTTGCAGGCGGTGACGCAGGCATTGCATTCGATGCAGCGCTCGGCGTCGAGCAGGAACTTCATTCTGGCCATGGTTGTCGCTCCTTACGCTTTCTCGATCCGGCACAGGGTCACCTTGGTCTCCTGCATGTGGGTGACCGAGTCGTACCCGTAGGTTTGGATCGTGTTCGTCGACTCGCCCAACACGATGGGATCGGCGCCCGGCGGGTATTTGCTTCGCAGGTCCTTGCCCATCCAGTGTCCGGCGAAGTGGAAGGGCATCCAGGCGACGCCGCGGCCGACGCGCTCGGTCACCAGCGCCTTGACCTTGATCCTGACCGGGTTGTCCGGCTTGTGATCCGGGCCGAAGACCCAAACGTCCTGCATGTCCTTGACGCCGATCTTCTGCGCATCCGCCGGGTTGACCTCGATGAACATGCTTTGCTGGAGTTCGGCGAGCCACGGGTTGGACCGCGTCTCGTCGCCGCCGCCCTCGTACTCCACCAACCGTCCCGAGGTGAGGATGATCGGGAAGTCCTTCGAGAAGTCCTTGTCCTGGATGCTCTTGTAGAGAACCGGCAGGCGGTACGCCTTGCGATCGCTATAGGTCGGATACTTCTTCACCAGCTCGCGCTCCGGCGTGTAGAGCGGCTCGCGGTGCAGCGGGACGGGATCCGGCAAGTTCCAGGCCACCGTCCGCGCCTTGGCGTTGCCGAACGGCGCGCAGCCGTGCTTGATCGCCACCCGGATGATGCCGCCCGAGGTGTCGAGATGCCAGGCCACTGCATCGGGGTTGTTGCCCCCGAGCCTGCGGATGTTCGCCAACTCGGCCTCGGTCAAGTCGCTGTCCCAGCCGAGCCGCCGCAACATGCCATAGGTGAAGAACGGGTGCCCGTCCTTGATCTCGGCGCCCTTGGGGTAGGACCCCTCGGCGAGCAGGTTGACGCCGTTGCGCTCGTTGCCGAACAGGTTGCGGAAGTTGAGCCCGCCCTCCGCCACTGGCTTCGAGGTGTCGTAGAGCACGTGGGTGCCGGGGTGATTCATCTCCGGCGTGCCCCAGCACGGCCACGGCAGGCCGTAGGTATCGCCCGCGGCCGGACCCTTGGTTGCCTTGAGGGTCACCGGGTCGAAATCCTTCTGGTTCATCATGTGCAGCTTGAGGCGCTCCGGCGACTGGCCGGTATAGCCGATGGTCCATGCCCCGCGGTTGATCTCGCGCAGGATGTCCTCGACCAGCGGCTCCGTGCCGTTGACCTTGATGTGCTTGAACAACTCGCTCGCGAAGCCGAACTTTCTCGCGAACAGGTACATGATCTCGTGGTCGGGCTTGGATTCGAACAGCGGCTTGAAGATCTGCCAGCCCCATTGTATCGAGCGGTTCGAGGACGTGCGCGACCCGTCGGTCTCGAACTGCGTGGCGGCCGGCAGGAGATAGACGCCGTCCTTGCGGTCGTGGATGACCGCGGTCGCCGACGGATAAGGATCGATGATGACCAGCGTGTCGAGCTTGTCCATGCCCCGTTTCACGTCCGGCCCGCGGGTCTGGGAGTTGGGGGCATGGCCCCAATACACCATGGCCTTGATCGGCTCGGGCTGGTCGATGTTCTCCTTCGCCTCGATCACGCCGTCGAACCAGCGCGACACCGGGATGCCGGAGGCCTCCATGAGCTTGTCGCTCTTGAAGCGACCCTTGAGGTAGTCGTAAGGCACGTCCCATACGCCCGCCCAGTGCCGCCACGCCCCCGCCACCAAGCCGTAATAGGCCGGCAGCGTGACGACATCGAGACCCATGTCGGTGGCGCCCTGGACGTTGTCGTGGCCGCGGTAGATGTTGGTGCCGCCGCCCGCCACGCCGATCACGCCGTAGGCGAGTCCGAGGTGGCACAGCGCCCGCGTGTTGTTGTTGCCGACGTGCTTCTGGGTGATGCCCATGCACCAGATGATGGTGAAGGGGCGGTTATCGGCCAGCGTCTTGGCCACCCGGCGCAATTGCGAACCGGGCACGCCGGTGACCCGCTCGACCTCGTCGGGCGTCCACTTGGCGACTTCCTTCCTGATCTCGTCCATGCCGTAGACGCGCTGGCGAATGTACTCCTTGTCCTCCCAGCCGTTCTGGAAGGTATGCCAGAGGATGCCCCAGATCAGCGCCATGTCGGTGCCGGGCCGGTGGCGGACGTGCTCGGTCGCGTGCGCGGCGGTGCGGGTGAAGCGTGGATCGCAGACGATGAAGGGCGCGTTGTTCTTCTCCTTCGCCTGCAGCATGTGCAGGAGCGACACCGGGTGCGCCTCGGCCGGGTTGCCGCCGATGAGGAAGATCGCGCGGCTGTTGGCGATGTCGTTGTAGCTGTTGGTCATCGCCCCATAGCCCCAGGTCTGGGCGACGCCGATGACCGTGGTCGAATGGCAGATGCGGGCCTGATGGTCGACGTTGTTGGTGCCCCAGAACGCCGCGAACTTGCGCAACAGGTAGGCCCCCTCGTTCGAGAACTTGGCCGACCCCAGCCAGTAGACCGAATCGGGACCCGCGCTGTCGCGAATCTTGAGCAGCCGGTCGCCGACCTCGTTGATCGCCTGGTCCCAGGTCATCCGTTCCCAGCGCCCGTTCGCCAGCTTCATCGGGTATTTGAGCCGGCGATCGCCGTGCGCGTGCTCGCGCACCGAGGCGCCCTTGGCGCAATGGGCGCCGAGGTTGAGCGGCGAGTCGAAGCTCGGCTCCTGGCCGATCCACACGCCGTTCTGCACTTCCGCGGTCACCGTGCAGCCGACCGAGCAGTGGGTGCAGACGTTGAGGATCTTCTTGATCTCGCCGGCCGCCACCGGCGTCGCGGCATCGGATTTGCGGACCATGCCCAACGGCAGGGCAGCGGCGGCCGCCAGGCCGCCGGCGGCCAAGCCGGACCGAGCGAGGAAGGCGCGGCGGTCGATCGCCCCGCCGGTCACCCCGGCCAAAGCCTTGGCGACCCGCGTCCCGCCCGCGCTAAAGCTGGTCTTTCTGGTAAGCATCGCGGCCTCCCGTCCCTAATACTTGTTGGCCAATTCGTAATACCGCTTGACGTGTTCGGTCTCGCGGTAGCCCTGCCCCTTGGGGACGCCCTCCGCCTTGGCCGGCGGCGCCACCACCCCGGTGCCCAGCGTCGCGGCGCCGACGATCGCGGCCCCGGCACCGAGGGCGGCCTTCTTGAAGAAGTTCCGCCGCGTCGGCTGCGTCACGGCTGTCTTGTCCTTGTCGCTCATTTGCCTGACCCTTTCTCCTGGCGATCCCGTCGAAGTCCTGGTTGGCGGCTGAGCCGGCGCCAAGGCGCCGGCCCAAATTCCTTGGGTCCCGTTCAAGCAGCCATGTCGAAAGCCTGGCTTTCGACGCTCATGAACAACCGGCCGATGGTTCCCACCGGCATGTAAAGGGCGGCCGATTTCGCTTTCTCCAGATCCTCGAAAAACCGCGGCGCCCAGGGGCCGAGATGGGCGTCGAAGAAACGCTGCTGCTCGGCCAGCGCGAGCGGCTTGCCGAAGGCGCCGGCGACCATTCCCGCCATCATCTCGCACAAGGCGGCGATGTGGTCCTCGGGCTCGTACACCGCAGCGGCGCGCGCGATTCCCAATCGCGCCATGTCGCCGCGCAGCATCGCCAGCGGCTTCTCGTGCAGAAACCCGGTCAGATAATACGAGCCGTAGGGCAGCAATTCGCCCTGGCTCAGGCCGATGAACAGATCGTGGTACTCGTCCCGAGCGCTCTCGGGCGTCGTCTTGCGCGCCGCGGCGGCGAGCGTCGATATCGCCCGCCCCAGCTCGCTGTCGTCGCCCTTGAGTCCGCGCAAGAGATCGAGCAGTTCTGCCGACGGCGGAGCCGCGAGCAACCTGGCGAGCAACGCATAGCACTCCCCGCGCAGCGTCTCTTCCACGTCCACGCTTGGGTCGGACCAGGATGTCAGGCGTTCGACCAGAGGTCTTCCTCCATCCCGATGCGCGCCAGCGACCGCAAACCCGCAACAAAATTGCGGATTTGCAATCCTGCTTGGCATTTCATTAGATGCCACTGTGGCGCCCAAGTCAAGCACAACCGGCGGCGACGGCGAAGCCGATCGGTCGACTCTTACGTCCTTGAATCCAATGGCATTTCTTCGCGGCCCCGGGGCCTCGCATCGCGGTCCTCGGGGTGGGCGCGCTCAAGCCCAAGGGGTGGCCCGCGCTTACCCCGGCGAATTCGAGTCGGGCCGGGGCCGAGAATGGCAGCCCCGGCCTTACCCGCCCTCGGGGTTGCTCTTCGTCGCCGGCGACCCTGCCCCGGCACGGTCACTACCCCGCTCGGTCTCGGACTCCGAGGCCGCAGGTTTTGGCTCCTCGGGCGCTTCCGTCTTCGCCTCGGTGTGCGGCCCTGCCGGCGTCGCCTGCTCAGGCTTGTCGTCGGCCGCGATCATCCCCCGGCCGACTTGGTACAGCGTCTTGACGCCCTCGGGGAAGGTCGGAACGGCATTGTAATCGATGGCGTGCAGGTCCAAGGGATCGGGTTGCGAGAGCACCGGGTCGCTCATCCACAGCTTGCGCAGCGCCTGGCGGCGCAAGCCTTCGGGCACGCCTTCGCGCAGGAACACCGAGTAATTGGAATTGGCATCCAGGCTCTCGATCGCCGGCAGGTCGGCGGGATCGATCGGCCCCGGGCTCGCCTCGGCTACCGGCGCTTGGCTTGGCCGGCCGGCAGCGGCTCCTTCTTTGGCGTCCCCTTCCGGCTTCGTCGGGTCGGCATCGGATACAGGTGCGGCGGCCGGCCGGGCCTCCTTGGCCGCCTGTTTGAGGCGCCACCAGCGCCCGAGGAAACCCTCGCTATCGCTGGCCATCGCCGCCTTGCGGACCCTTGGCGCCGAAACCGAGCTTGCGCGGATCGAGCTTCTGGCGCTGGCGCTTGTAGAAGGGCTCTTCGACATGGTAGGCGGCGATATAGTCGGCGAGCCAAGCGGCGATCACCTCGGGCATCGGCACGCGCTCGACGATATCGTCTCCCGCCACCAAATAGGCCTCGGCCTCGGTAGGCGAGACCGTGACATGCTCGACGGCGATGCCGTAGGGACCGGCGCCGTCCTTGAAGCGCAGCACGACATAGACCGAAGGCTCCGGCATCGCCAGGTTGTCGCGATAGTTGGGGGTTTCGCGGACGTTGAGGACGAGCTCCGCGACGCCGGCGAAGAACTGGGTCGCGCCCGCCTCCTCGCGCATCACCGACCACGGCTCGGCCGCCGGCGCGCCCGCCGTCACCGCCACCGGCCGCCACCCATGGTCCTGCCACGGGCCGGTCGATTGGCGCCGCTCGACGATCACCCCGACCGGCAGCTTTTCGTGCCGGCCCATGGCCGCGCTTCCCGATCCGACCGCTTCCGACGCCGCCTTGTTGTCGCTCATCGGCATGGCCCCAAGAACGCCTCGCACGGGCGCTCGAAGCATAGCAGTGCCGGCGGCGGAAGGACAGGGCCTGGCCGCCGGCAGGTGGCGGCGTTTACGAGCGCGCGCGCGATGGGATAAGGTGAGGCGACCACCATGACCATCCGTGCCGGGCAGTGACGTGATTGGAGCCGCGCCTGCCGCGAGCCTCGCTCGCGGCGCCGCTGATCGAGTGTTCCAGCGCCGCCGGGCAATCGCGGCCGTGGCGTGGTATATTCTGCCCACGCTCCTCCTGTTCGCCATTTTTTTCGTGCTCCCGATCGGAGCGATGGCGTTGTTGTCCGTGCTCACCGGCAATCCGGTGATTGTGCCGGAGGTGGCGTTCACCGACCGCCATTACCGCCGTCTCGTGAGCGACGACTTTTATTTCGAAGTGATCTGGACGACGCTGCGCATCGGTCTTTACACGACCGGCGCGGCGTTGCTGATCGGCTATCCCTTGGCGCACCTGATGGCGCGCATGCGCTCGCGCCTCGCCCACGTCCTCCTGCTGATGGCCGTCTTGGCGCCGCTTTTGACCGGCGTGGTGGTGCGGACCTACGCGTGGATGACCCTGTTGTCCGACAAGGGGGTGGTCAACTCGGTGTTGATCGATCTCGGCTTGATCGCCCGCCCGCTGGCCCTGATGTACAACGAATTCGGCATCGTCGTGGCGCTCGTGCATATTTACGTGCCGTTCATGGTCCTGACGCTCATCGGCGTGATCGGGCGCATCGACGAACGGCTGGAAGAGGCGGCCCGCAACCTCGGCGCCGGGCGCCTGACGGCCTTTCGGGAGGTCACCTTGCCTTTGAGCCTGCCCGGCATTCTCGCCGGGTCGCTGTTGGTATTCGCGCTGGCGATCAGCGCCTATGTGACGCCGATCCTGATGGGCGGATTTCAGGTCATGACCCTGCCGATCCTCATCTATCAGCAGATCAGCGCCAGCTTCAACGTCCACTTCGCCTCGGCGCTCGGCCTGGTGCTGCTCGCGGTCTCGCTGGTGCTGGTGATCTGCTACAATCACATTCTCGGCCGCCTGTCCGGCCAGCGCGAACTGCAGTGACGCCAATGCGCATCGATGTCGGCCTCGTCCTCTACCGCCTCGTGAACGCCTCGGTCGTCGCCTTCCTGTTGGCCCCGATCGCGATCGTCGCGGTGTTCGCCGTCAACCCGGCGCCGTTCATCCAGTTTCCGCCGGTCGGGGTGTCGCTGCGCTGGTTCGAGAAATTCCTGGCCTCGCGCGACTTCATGTCGGCCTTCGCGCTGAGCTTCGAGGTCGCCTTCATGGTCGTAGTCTTCGCCACCGCCTGCGGCGCCACGGCGGCGCTCGCGCTGGCGCGCGGGCGATTGCCGGGCAGCCGGGTGTTGACGGCGACGTTCCTGTCGCCCCTGATGTTGCCCGCGATCCTGACCGGACTGGCGCTGTTCCAGTTCTACGTCCTCATCGACGTCGGCCGGCCGCTGTGGGGCCTAGTCGCCGGGCACGTGCTGATCGCCATCCCCTATGTCATCCGCACCACGCTCGCCGTGCTCGCCAACTTCGATCGCGGGCTCGAGGAGGCGGCGCGCAATCTCGGCGCCTCGCCCACGCGCACCTTCTTCGAGGTCACCCTGCCGCTCATCCGCCCGGGCGTGCTGGCCGGCGCGATCTTCGCCTTCATCGTCTCGTTCGATCAGTTTCCGGTGTCGCTGTTCCTGGTCTCGCCGGGTCGCGAGACCCTGCCGATCACCATGTTCAATTATCTGAAGTACGACCTCGACGGCACGATCGCGGCGGCCTCGATGGTGTCCATCGCGCTCGCCGTTTTCGTCGTCATCGTGCTCGATCGCACGGTCGGTCTACGCGCCTACGTGAAACTCTAAGCCAAGGGGGTCAAGATGAATCGCACTCGCAAGTCGATGTTCGGCCGCCGCCGGTTCCTCGAAACGACGGCGGCGACCGCCGCCCTGGGGGTCATCGGCGCCCCCGCCATCCTCCATGCCCAGACCGCGACGCTCCGGATCACCACCTGGGGCGGCAAGTGGGGCGAAATCATGCGCGGCGAGGTGTTGCCGGCCTTCGAGAAGGAGTTGGCCTGCACGGTCGAGGCCGATTCGGCCTTTCCCTTCGTGCCGAAGCTGCAGGCGAGCCCGCGCAACAAGCCGACCTACGACGTCCTGCACACCAACTCCAACGAGCAGTGGGCGCTCGCCGTGCAGGGCCTGGTCGAACCGAAAGTCGATGCCAAGAAGGTCCCGAACCTCGCCGACGTGTATCCGTACGCGGTCAGCGACAAGATCGTCGGCGTGTCGATCTTCACCAGCGCCATCGGGCTCGGATTCCGCACCGACAAGGGCCTCGCCACGCCTACCTCGTGGAAGGACATGTGGGACCCGAAGCTCGCGGGCATCCGCGCCACCTACGTCATCCCGATCAACAGTCTCGGCCAAGCCTTCTTGATGATGGCCGGGCAGGTCTTCGGCTCGGGCCAGCGCGACCTCGATGCCGCCTACAAGGCGATGGAGCAGTTGAAGCCGGTCAAGCTGGTGGACTTCACCGGCACGCTCGAAAAGATGCTGCTGTCCGGCGAAGTCGTCATGGGCGTCATCCACGACAGCGGCGTCCTGCGCTACGAGGGCCAGAACCAGCCGATCGACTGGGCGGCGCCGCGCGAAGGGGTGATGGCGCTCGAGCAGGTCCTGAGCATCATGCCCGGCAGCAGCGTGAAGGAGCTCGGACACGCCTACCTCGACTACATGTTGCGGCCGGCGGTCCAGAAGCGGCTGGCGGAGCACGTGTGGTATTCGCCCTCGAATCGCAAGGTCAAGCTCGACGCCAAGTACGACGCGCGGCTGTTCAACACCGAGGACAAGGTCAAGCAACTCATCCAGATGGACTGGAAGTGGTACAACGAGCGCAAGGACGAAGTCGATTCCCGGGTCAATCGCATCTTCCGGGCCTGACCCCACCGGCACCGGCGCGGCGGCGGCCGAGGGCCCCGCCGCGATCCGGCTCCATGGCGTGCGCAAGGTCTTCGACGGCCGCGTGGTCGCGGTCGAGGACGTTTCGCTGTCGATCGGCGAGGGCGAGTTCTTCTCGCTGCTGGGCCCGAGCGGCTGCGGCAAGACCACGACGCTCAGGCTCATCGCCGGCTTCGAGCAGCCGGACCAGGGCCGCCTTGTCATCCGCGGCCGCGACGTGACCGCGGCGCCGCCCGAGAAACGCGACACCGGCATGGTGTTCCAGAACTACGCGCTGTTCCCGCACCGGAGCGTGTTCGAGAACGTCGCCTTCGGCTTGCGGATGCGCGGGCTGGGGCGCGCGGAGATCGGCCGCCGGGTCGAGGCGGGGCTGCGGCTGGTGGCGCTGGAAGGCCTCGGCGAGCGGCGGCCCTGGCAGCTCTCGGGCGGCCAGCAGCAGCGGGTCGCGCTCGCCCGCGCCATCGTCATCGAGCCGGCGGTGCTGTTGTGCGACGAGCCCTTGGGCGCGCTCGACAAGAAGCTGCGCCAGAGCATGCAGTTCGAGCTCAAGCAGCTGCAGAAGAAGATCGGCATCACCCTGGTCTACGTGACCCACGACCAGGAGGAGGCGCTGACCATGTCCGACCGCATCGCGGTGATGAAGGCCGGCCGTATCATCCAGATCGGGTCTCCGTTCGAGATCTACAGCCGCCCCGCCACCCGCTTCGTGTCGGACTTCATCGGCGATTCGAACCTGATCGACGCCACCGCCGAGAGCATCGAGGGCCGGCGGGCGCTCGTTGCCACCGACGACGGGTGGAGGCTCGTCGTCCCGGCCGGCGGGCTGGTGCCGGGACAGCGGGTCACGCTCGCGGTCCGACCCGAGCGCATGCGGCTCGTCGCCGACGGCGCGGCGGCGGCCGACAACGTGGTCGAGGGGCAGGTGGACAGCGTCAATTTCCGCGGCGAGTCGATCCTCTACCGGATCGCCGCGCCCAAGGGCCGGTTCCTGCTGGCCCTCCAGCCCAACCTCGGCGGCGCGCCGGTCAAGGCCCCGGGCAGCCGAGTCCGGGTCGGCTGGGACATGGGCGACGGCGTCATCCTCGCCGACTGAGCGACCGGGAGGGCCCATGGGGCAGGCGAGGATCGGAGTGGTGGTGATCGGCCAGTCGCCGCGACCCGATATCGTGGCCGAGTTGCGGCGGGTGCTGGGCGAGCAGGTCGCCATCGAGCTCGCGGGCGCGCTCGACGGCCTGAGCCGCGCCGAGATCGACCGCCTGGCCCCGGACGGCTCGCACGACACTCTTTACACCAACCTGCCGGACGGCTCGGGCGCGATCATCGCCAAGCGCGAAGTCGCCCGCCGCGCCCAGGCCAAGCTCGACCGCTTCGCCGAATCCGGCATCGACGTCGTGCTGATCAATTGCACCGGCGCCTTCGCGGGCCTGGTGCCGCGCGGCCATGTCGTCTTCCCCTCGGCCGTGCTGAGGGCGCTGGTCGCGGGATTGTTGCCCGATGGCCGGCTCGGGGTGTTCACCCCGCTCGCCGAGCAGGAAATCCAGGTCCGAGACAAGTGGGAGCAAGGCGGCTGGCACATCGACGTCGTGCCCCTGCTGCCGCGCACCGCCGGCGCCGAACTCGACACGGCGGCGCGCGAATTGGCCCGGCGCCGGCCGGACCTCATCGTCATGGACTGCATGGGCTATACCCAGGCGATGAAGGAGCGGGTGCGCGCGGTGGCCGGGATACGCGCGGTGCTCGCCATTTCCGCGGCAGCGCGCGCGGTCCACGAGCTGATCGCCTAGGGCCCGCCGTTCCGCCGCCACCGACGAGGAGCCATGTCGTCCCCGAGTATCGTGTCGGCCAGCGACAACGTCGCCCCCGCGCCCGAGCGCGCCGTGTCGGCGAGCGAGATCGAATCGCTGGCGATCGGGGCCTGGATCCTCGGCACCGGGGGCGGCGGCACACCCTATTACGGCCTCCTCAACCTGCGCAAGCTGTACCGCGAAGGCAAGGTCGTGCGGCTCATCGACCCCATGGCGCTGGCCGACGACGACGACGTGGCGGCGGTCTCGTACATGGGCGCGCCCTTGGTCACCCTGGAACGCCTGAAGGACCCGCGAACGATCGCCCGCGCCGTGCGCATGATGGAGGATTACACCGGCCGCCGCTTTCGCGCCGTCATGGCCGTCGAGATCGGCGGCGGCAACG
Source organism: Pseudomonadota bacterium (assembly GCA_052387815.1). Classification (GTDB taxonomy): domain Bacteria; phylum Pseudomonadota; class Alphaproteobacteria; order CACIAM-22H2; family CACIAM-22H2; genus JBQTIU01. Next base: position 12,257 of record JBQTIU010000015.1, on the reverse strand, counting down.
GGTTGGCGCCGTTCATGGCCGCCGCCCTGTTGGACATCCCGGTCGTCGATGCCGACGCCATGGGCCGCGCCTTCCCGGAAGCCCAGATGACCAGCTTCGCGATCAAGGACCTGAAATGCTACCCGCTGACGCTTGCCGACGTGCGCGACAACGCGGTTATCGTCGCCCGGGCGGCGAGCTGGAAATGGATGGAGCGCTTGTCGCGCAAGGCGTGTACCGAAGTGGGATCGACCGCCGCCACCTGCAAGGCGCCGCGCACCGGCAAGGAGGTCAAGGAGGCCGCCATTCTCTACACCACGACCAAGGCGATCCGGCTCGGCGAGGTCGTGCGCCAGGCGCGCCGAGCGCACCTCGACCCGATCGCGGCGATCCTCGCCGCCGAAGGCGGCAAGCTCTTATTCAAGGGCAAGGTCGACGACGTCGCCAGGCGCACCACCGAGGGCTTCCTGCGCGGTCGCGCCGCGATCGAGGGGCTCGACGACGATCGCGGCCAGCGCTTCGCGCTCGAGTTCCAGAACGAATGGGCGCTCGGCTGGCACGACGGCACCCCGCGGGTCATGACTCCCGACCTCATCTGCGTCATCGACAGCCTGGCGGGCGAGGCGATCGGGACCGAGACCGTGCGCTACGGCCAGCGCGTCACGGTCATCGCCCTGCCCGCCCCGCCGATCCTCTTGAGCCCCAAGGGCCTCGACCATGTCGGCCCGCGCGCCTTCGGCTACGACCTCGAATTCCGCTCCGTGTTCACGGAACAGCCATGAGACGGATCGGCATCGACGTCGGCGGCACCAACACGGACGCGGTCCTGCTCGAGGGCGAGCGCGTCGTCCACGCCGTCAAGACGCCGACCACGGCCGACGTGACCGCGGGCATCGCCACGGCGCTGCGCCTGCTCGTGGCAGCGCCCGCGGTCGGCCAGCGTCGGTTCGAGGCAGTGATGATCGGCACCACCCACTTCACCAACGCGGTGGCGCAGCGCCGCGGCCTCGAGCCGGTCGCCGCGGTGCGCATCGGGCTGCCGGCGAGCGCCTCGCTCGAGCCGTTCATTGACTGGCCGGAGGATTTGGCCGCCATCGTGCGCGGCCGCATCTTCATGATCGAAGGCGGGCACGAGGTCGACGGGCGAGCGATCGTGCCCTTCGACGAGGCGGCGATGCGGCGCGCCGCGCGCGACATCAAGGCCTCGGGCCTGCGCTCGGTGGGCGTCGCGTCGGTGTTCTCGCCCATCGATCCGGCTTGCGAGGAGCGGGCGGGGGAGATCCTTTCCCAACTCTGTCCGGGGGTGGCAGTCACGCTGTCCTACAAGCTCGGGCGCATCGGCCTGCTCGAGCGCGAGAATGTCTGCCTGCTCAACGCCGGCCTCATCGATCTCGCGCGCCAGACGACGCGCGCCTTCGTGGACGCGCTCGCCGAGAGCGGCATCGAGGCGCCGCTCTACCTCACCCAGAACGACGGCACGGTGACGCTGGCGGCCGAGGCCGCGAAGTTTCCGGTCTACGGCTTCGCCTCGGGGCCCACCAACAGCATGCGCGGCGCGGCCTTCCTGTCGCGGCTTGACGATGCGATCGTCATCGATGTCGGCGGGACGACCACCGATATCGGCGGCCTCAAGCACGGCTTCCCGCGCGAGGCCAACGGCGAGGTCGAGGTCGGCGGCGTGCGCACCCTGTTCCGGATGCCCGATCTGTTGTCGCTGGCGCTCGGCGGCGGCACCAAGGTCCAATCGGATCCGCTCGAGATCGGCCCCGAGAGCGTCGGCTATCGCCTGACCGAGGAGGGGCTGGTCTTCGGCGGCCGGCAACTCACCGCCACCGACCTCGCCGTGGCCGTCGGGCTCGTCGATCTCGGCGATGAGTCGCGCGTGGCCGGCCTGCCCCATGAGCTGGTCGCGGCCGGCATTCGGCGCATCCACGACCTGATCGCGGACGGCGTCGACCGGATCAAGACCGACTCGAGCGAGGTGCCGCTGATCGCGGTCGGCGGCGGCAGCTTCTTGGTGCCGCCGAGGCTGCCCGGCATTTCGCGGGTGGTCCATGTCGCCCACCGCGCGGTCGCCAACGCGGTGGGCGCGGCGATCGCCCAGGTGAGCGGCGAAACCGATCAGGTGTTCCAGAACATGACCCGCGAGGCGGCCATATCCGAGGCGCGGCGGCTGGCTGAGCAGCGGGCGATCAGGGCCGGCGCCGACCCCTCGAGCCTCAAGGTGGTCGACGTCGAGGACCTGCCGCTCGCCTATTTGCCCGGCAACTCGCTGCGCACCCGCGTGCGGGTAGTCGGCGATGTCGCCGGCGGGCGGGCGGGTTAAGGCCGCGCGTCAGGCGAGCAGGCGCTCGGCTTCGTCGAGGTCCTCGGGCCGGTTCAAGTTGAAGAACGGGTCGACCGGAACGGCCGCAAACTCGACCTCGACCAGCCGGTAGCGCTGGGTCCAGCGGTCGACCTTGCGGATCTGCTCCTCGACAAGGGCCCGGCGCAAGGCGGGGCCGAGATCGCAACGCCACAGGCCGAACACCGGATGCGCCTGCCCGAGCGAGGCGGCGCAGGCGAGGTCGGCGCCCTTGTCCACGACCGCCGCCAGCAGGCGGGCGACGAGGTCGCGGGGCACGAAGGGCGCGTCGGCGGCGACGCTCGCCAACCAGCGACATCCCGGCGCATGCGCGGAGGCCCATTCGATGCCGGTGAGCACGCCGGCGAGCGGACCGGCGAAGCCTTCGACCGCATCGGCCGCGACTGGCAGGCCGAAGGCGGCAAAGCGCGCCGGCTCGCCGTTGGCGTTGAGCACCAGGGCGGCGACCTGGGGCCGCACGCGCGCCAGGATATGGGCGAGGATCGGCTGGCCGCCGAGGAGCCGCAAGCACTTGTCGCCGCCGCCCATGCGCCGCGCCAGCCCACCGGCCAGCACCACGCCGGCGACATCCTCAGGCGGCATCTTCCTCGATGCTCGCCTTGCGCTGGTGGCGCTTGTCTTCTTCGGCGACCTCGCGGGCGTCGGCGTCGAAGACGATGCGCTCCGCCCCCGAGAGCGCCACGAAACGGCGGCCCTTGGCCCGGCCGATGAGCGTGAGGCCGGCCTTGCGCGCGAGCTCGACGCCCCAGGCGGTGAAGCCGGAGCGCGAGATCACGATCGGGATGCGCATCTGTACCGTCTTGATCACCATTTCGCTGGTCAGCCGCCCGGTGGTGAAGAACAGCTTGCCGGCCGGTGAGATGCGCTCGAGGTGCATGTAGCCGGCGATCTTGTCGATGGCGTTGTGGCGGCCGACGTCTTCCATGTAGATGAGCGGCCGGTCCTCCTCGCACAGCACGCAGCCGTGGATGGCGCCGGCCGCGAGATAGAGGCTGGGCGAGGTGTTGATCTTCTTGGTCAGGCGATAGAGCCACGAGGTCTTGAGGATCGCCTCGCGCGGCAATGCGACGGCGTCGAATTTCTCCATCACATCGCCGAACACCGTGCCCTGCGCGCATCCCGAGGTCAGGGTCTTCTTCTTGAGCTTCTTCTCGAAATTGGTCTTGACCTTGGTGCGCACGACGACCGTGTCGATCTCGGGGTCGTGCTCGACCGCCCTCACCTCGTCGCCCGGGTTCAGCATGTTCTGGTTGATGAGGTAGCCGACCGCCAGGTACTCGGGATAGTCGCCGATCGTCATCATGGTGACGATCTCCTGGCCATTCAGGAACAAGGTGAGCGGCCGCTCGACGACCACCGCCGTCTCGATCGCCTGGCCGTCCTGGTCGAGGCCGCTGACCCGCCGGGTGAGCCGCGGGTCGGCGGGGTCGGGCCGCAGGTGGAACTCGTCCATGGCCGGCAATATGCGCGCGCGTGGGTTGCCGCACAAGATGCGCCGCCGGGAACCAGCCGCCGATATGTCGGCGGTGCACTGTTTCTTCTACCGATTTCCTCGGATTACTGGAATCTTTGCATAAAATCGGATATAAATGACATATGGACCAGTTCGCCGCCGCCTTCGCCGCCGCCTTGGGCCTGGTGGCCGGGCTCGATCCCGATCTGTTGGAGATCGTCGGCCTGAGCTTGCGGGTCAGCCTTGCGGCGGTGCTGATCGCGACGGCCGCCGGGCTGCCCTTGGGCGCGGCAGTGGCGCTCTCCCATTTCCCCGGCCGGCGCGCGGTCGTCGTCGCCTTGAACGCCCTCATGGGCCTGCCGCCGGTGGTCGTCGGCCTGGTCGTCTACCTGATGCTCTCGCGCGCCGGTCCTTTGGGCGCATTCGGCCTGTTGTTCACGCCGGGCGCGATGGTGATCGCGCAGGCGATCCTCGTCGCCCCGATCCTTGCCGCGCTCACCCGCCAGATCGTCGAGGACAGTTGGCGCGAGTACGAGGAGCAGCTGCGCTCGCTGGGCGCCTCGCCGCGGCGCGCGATCTGGACGCTGCTGTGGGACGCGCGGTTTTCGCTGGTCACCGTGGTGCTGGCCGGGTTCGGGCGGGCCAGCGCCGAAGTCGGCGCGGTGATGATCGTGGGGGGCAACATCAACGGCGTGACGCGGGTCATGACCACCGCGATCGCGCTCGAGACCAGCAAGGGCGACATCGCGCTGGCGCTCGGCCTCGGCATCGTGCTGATCGCCGTCGTGCTGGCGGTCAACGCCACCGCCGACGCGCTCAAGGAAGCCGCGCGGCGGCATTACGGCTGAACCCATGTCACCCTCGGTTCTGCCGTTGGTCTTGGCGCGCGTCTCGTATGCGGCCGGGCCGGTGTGCATCATCGAGGACGTTTCCGTGGCCCTTTCGGCCGGGGTGCGCAGCGTCATTCTCGGCGCCAACGGCGCCGGCAAGAGCGTGCTCTTGCGCCTCTGCCACGGCCTGCTGCGCCCGACCTCGGGAACCATAAGCTGGCAAGGCCCGTATCCCGCCGATCCCGCGCGCCGCCAGGCGATGGTCTTTCAGCGCCCGGTGATGCTGCGCCGCTCGGCGCTCGCCAACGTGGCGTTGGGCCTCAAGCTCGCCCGCGTCGGCGCGCGCGACCGGGCGGCCCGCGCCCGCCAAGCGCTCCAGCGGGTCGGGCTCGACGCAATCGCGCAGCGCGCGGCGCGGGTGCTCTCGGGCGGGGAGCAGCAGCCGCTGCCGCGGGCCCGGTCCTCGGCGCGCGAGCCAGATGTGCTGTTCCTGGACGAGCCGACCGCCAAGCTCGACCCCACCGCCACCCGCACGGTCGAGGAGATCATCGCCGCGATCCACCGCGACGGCGCCAAGATCGTCATGACCACCCACAATCTCGGGCTGGCGCGGCGCTTCGCCGACGAAATCCTGTTCCTGCACCGCGGTCGCCTGGTCGAACGCGCCCCCGCCGACCGCTTCTTCTTCGCCCCGGCGACGCCCGAGGCCGCCGCCTTCCTCAAGGAGGAACTGCCATGGTAGTCCGCCGCACGCTACGCGCCGCCGCGTTTTCGCTGCTCGCGGCCGGGCTCGTTTCCTCGCCGACGCCGGCGCAAGACCGGTTCATCGTCGTCGCCTCGACCACCTCGACCGAGCAATCGGGGCTGTTGGCCCGCCTCTTGCCCCTGTTCAGGGCGCGGACCGGGATCGCGGTTCGGGTCGTCGCCCAGGGCACCGGCCAGGCGCTCAACACCGCCGCGCGCGGCGATGCCGATGTCGTCCTCGTCCACGATCGCGCGGCCGAGGACAAGTTCCTCGCCGACGGGTTCGGGATCGAGCGCCGGGACGTGATGTTCAACGATTTCGTCATCCTCGGCCCGCGCGCCGATCCGGCGCGGATTGCCGGGGCAAGCGCCCCCGAAGCCTTGCGGCGGATCGCGGCGACGGGCGCGCCGTTCGCCTCGCGCGGGGATGACAGCGGCACGCACCGGCACGAGCTGCGGCTGTGGGCCGCCGCCGGCCTCGACCCTCGGCGCGCGCGCCCGACCTGGTACCGCGAGACCGGCGCCGGCATGGGTCCGACGCTCAATATCGCCGCGGCGATCGACGCCTACGCGCTCGCCGACCGCGGCACCTGGATCGCCTTCCGCAATCGCGGCGAGCTTTCGATCCTGGTCGCCGGCGACCCGACCCTCGCCAACGAGTACGGAATCATCCTGGTCAACCCGGCCCGCCATCCGCACGTCAAGCGCGAGCTCGGCATGGCCTTCATCGACTGGATGACCTCGCCCGAGGGTCAGCAGGCGATCGCCGATTACAAGATCGACGGCGAGCAGATGTTCTTTCCGAATTCCCGCCGCGCCGGGCCTTGAGGCTCAGGGCGCGTTGAAGTTCACGCGGCCCAGCCCGCCGATGTCGTAGCCGCCGAACTCCGCCGCCCGGGCCGCGAATTCCGCCCGCCGCGCGAACTCGAACAGCTTTTGGACCGCCGGTTCGAAATAATCGCGCCGCCGCATGACCAGGTCGAACCGCTCGCGGGCGAGCGGCACGAAGTCGAGCCGGAACTGGCGGGCCGCGGCGCGGACCGCGAGCCCGGCATCGGCCTTGCCCTCGAGGACGGCAAGCCCGAGATCGGTTTCGCTGAGCGCCGGCTGCGGGGTGAGGTCGAGGTCGGCGAGAGCGAGGCCTGCTTGCGCCAACAGATGGATCAGCAGCAGTTGGCTGCCTGCTTCGGCTTGGCGCTGGACGAGGCGCGCCTTGCGCGCCCTGAGATCCGCGAGCGCCGTCAGCCCGAGCGGGTTGCCGGCCGCCACCACCAGCCCCTGGTCGCGCCACGCCCATTCGATGACCACCACCTCGCGCCCGGCGAGCGAGTCCTGGACCAGTCGCGCGTTGTAGGTCCCGGAATCGGCATCGAGGACGTGGAGCCCGGCGAGCATGGCCTCGCCCCCGTCGAGGCGCCGCAAGCCGTCGAGGCTGCCGCCCGGCAGCAAGGCGAGGCCGCACCGCGATTCCCGGAGCGCCCAATCGAGGAGCGGGTCGTGGCTGCCCGCCGCAACAGCGGCCGGCGGCCGCGAGGCGGCGCCGGTCGCCCCGTACTCGGTGTTCTGCGCCACCCACAGATCGATGAGCCGGCGCGGGAACAGCCATTTGCCGGTCACCCGCGAGCACGGAATGCGCTTGGCGCGCACGAGGTCGTAGACCTTGCGTTCCTTGATGCGCAGGTACTCCGCCACCTCGCGGGTGTTCATCATCTCGCGCGACACCGCCAACGCTTCCTTTCTTGCATCGCCTGGACAAGAGCGTCCGCTATAATACCGCCGGGCGGCCGGTCCTCCTATCGCCCCCCCATGAGCGGCGAGGGTTGGCGCATGGAACTCAACGGCAAGACGATCCTGGTCTGCGACTGCAATGCCACCATGCCGCTCGACGGCAAGGCGCTGGCGCGGGCCTGCGCGCGAGCTGGCGGCAGCGAGTCGGGCATCGAGGTCAACACCTTGCTGTGCCGCGCCCAGGCGGGGAATTTCGAGCGCGCGCTGGCCGGCGGGCGGCCCGTGCTCGTCGCCTGCACGCAGGAAGCGCCGTTCTTCGCCGAGACGCGGGCCGAGAAGGGCAGCGACGTCGATCTTCGCTTCACCAACATCCGCGAGCGCGCCGGGTGGTCCGAGGAGGGCGAGCGGGCGCTGCCGAAAATCGCCGCCCTCATCGCCGAGGCGGCGCTCGATATTCCGCTGACTCCCGCCGTCGCGCTCAAATCCGCGGGCACGGCGCTCGTCTACGGCCGCGACGAGGCCGCGATCGCGGCCGCCAAGCGGCTCGCCGACCGCCTCGACTGCACGGTGCTGCTCACCGGCGAGGCGGAGGTGATGCCGCCGCGGCTCACCGACGTGCCGCTGTTCAAGGGCCGGGTGGTCGCCGCCAAGGGCCATCTCGGCGCCTTCGAGGTCGTCGTCGACGGTTATGCCGCCGCCATCCCCTCCTCGCGCCGGGCGCTCGAATTCGAGGCCCCGCGCGACGGCGCGACGGCGACCTGCGACCTCATTCTCGACCTCACCGGCGGGGCGCCGCTGTTCCCCGCCCACCGCAAGCGCGACGGCTATTTCCGGCCCGATCCCGGCGACCCGGCGGCGGTGCAGAAGGCGATCTTCGACCTCGCCGAGACGGTCGGCGAGTTCGAGAAGCCGCGCTACGTCCGTTTCGACGAATCGCTGTGCACGCATTCCCGCAACCGCACGACCGGCTGCACACGCTGCCTCGATGTCTGCCCGACCGGCGCCATCACGCCGGCCGGCGATTACGTGGCGATCGACCCTTACGTGTGCGCGGGCTGCGGCAGCTGCGCCAGCGTCTGCCCGACCGGCGCCTCGAGCTACGCGCTGCCACCGCAAGAGGCCGTGTTCGAGCGCCTGCGCACGCTCCTGTCGGTCTACGCCAAGGCCGGTGGAACGAACCCGGTGCTACTCGTGCACGATGAGCGCACCGGCGAGGAAATGATCTCGATGATCGCGCGCCACGGGCGCGGCTTGCCGGCCCGAATCATCCCGTTCGCGGTCAACGAGGCAACCCAGATCGGGTTCGATTTCCTGACCGTGGCGCTGGCCTACGGCGCCGCGCAGGTCCGCTTCCTGCTCGATCCCGGGCGGCGCGAGGAATACGCGGGCCTGGCCGGCCAGATCGGCCTTGCCGAGGCGGCGATGAGCGGGCTCGGCTACGGCAGCGGCCGCGTCGCCGCGATCGATGCCAGCGATCCCGAGGCGGTCGAAGCCGAGCTCTGGGGCCTCAAGCCCGCGCCGGGCGCGCCGGCCGGCACCTTCCTGCCGATGGGCGGCAAGCGCAGCGTGTCGATGCTGGCGCTGCGCCACCTCCACGAGGCGGCGCCGGCCCCGGTCGATGTCCTGCCGCTCGCCGCCGGCTCGCCCTTCGGCGCGCTCGAGATCGACGTGGCGGGGTGCACGCTGTGCCTCGCCTGCGTCGGCGTCTGCCCGACCGGCGCCCTCATCGACAACCCCGACCGGCCGATGCTGCGCTTTCTCGAGGATGCCTGCGTGCAGTGCGGCCTGTGCAAGGCGACCTGCCCCGAGAAGGTGATCGCGCTCAAGCCGCGCTTCAACTTCACCGCGCCAGCGCGCGCGCCGGCCCTCGTCAAGGACGAGGAGCCGGCCACTTGCGTGCGCTGCGGCAAGCCGTTCGGCACAAAGAGCGCCATCGACAAGGTGGTGGCCAAGCTCGCCGGCAAGCACTGGATGTTCGCGGACGGCGGGGTAGTCGAGCGCATCCGCATGTGCGCGGACTGCCGGATCGTGGTCCAGTACGAAAGCGCCATCGACCCCTTCGCCGGCCCGCCGCGACCCTTGACGCGCACCACCGAGGACGACCTGCGCGAGCGCGAGCAGAAGCAAGCGCAGAAAAAGCTTGACACCTAGCTTAGCCCTCGGGTGTAATTGCTGGTCCGGCCGAGCGCGTACAGGGGAGAGCCGAGCTCAGGCGCATGTCGATCGGACGTCGCGCGAACGACGTTCGGGCGTGGGGGCTCGCCCATGAACGTGGCATTGTCTCGACCGATGGCGGGTTGCTGCTGCGCGCTGTGCGCCGGGGCGGCCCGATTTAGCGATACAGGCAGTTCTCCGGTCGGCCTGGATCCGGAATCGATTCCGGCCCCGCGATCGAACTTCAACCATTTGCTATCGGGCAATGCGTGGGCCAACACGGTCGCCGGCCGGGTCACCGTCGCCGCCGCGTTCCTAGAGCAGCTGCCGTCCTACTACGCGACCGTCGAATACCCGAATTTCGCGCCGCTAAATGCCTCCCAGCGCGACGCCGCCATCCGAGCGGTGCGGGCGTGGACCGACGTCGCCAACATCGCCATCAATTTCGAGAGCCGGTCGCCCTCGCAGTACGCGGCCGATAACCTTCTCCTATTCGGCACGGCGGGCCTTCCCGCCTCGAGCGCGGCGCATGCCTACTACCCGGGCAGATACTTTGCGGCAGGCGACGTCTGGCTCAACGCGAACGTGCCGTCGAACCAGGTCCAGAGCGACGGTTCGTACGGTTACATGACGATGATCCACGAGATCGGCCACGCGCTGGGTCTTTCGCACCCGGCGGACTACAACGCCGGCGGCTTCGTGCCGACCGGCCCCACGCACGCACGCGATACCCGCCAATTCACGCTGATGTCGTATTTCCGGCATGCCGACCGCGGCGCCGAGGCGTCGACTCCGCTGCTCGACGACATCGCCGCCGCCCAGTTCCTGTACGGCGCCAACATGACGACGCGGACCGGGAACGACACGTACCAATTGGCTGCCGACGAGAACCGCGTCTTCGCCATTTGGGATGCCGGCGGCATCGACACGCTCGACGCCTCGGCCCAGACCCGCCGGTCGATCCTCAACCTCAACGAGGGGGCCTACAGCTCGATCGGCGCCAACGGGCAGGGGGCCGCGGCGAACAACAACGTCGCCATCGCCTTCAACGCCGTGATCGAGAACGCCCGCGGCGGCGCGGGCAGTGACACCCTGTTCAGCAACCCCGCGGACAATCGGCTCGAAGGCGGCGGCGGCGCCGACCGCTACGTATTCGCCACCGGTTGGGGCGCCGACACGATCGTGGACGCGACCTCCGGCGATGTCGTCGAATTCGCCGGCGTCGGCAGCACCGGCCTCGACACCGCGCGCGAGGGGCGCAACCTGATCTTGAGCCGGCGCGGGTCCACCGACCGCGTGACGATCAACAATTACTTCGCCGCCGCTACCGGCCAGGCGAACCTGAACTGGCGGTTCACAGCCAACGGCCAGGACTTCACGCTGCCCAACGTCACCGCGGGGACGGACGGCCATTCGATCGACACCGCCGCGGATCTCGGCCCCCTCGTCACCACGGCGAGCACGCCCGGCAGCATAACCAACGCCGACCGGTTCCATTTCTACCGCTTCGCCCTCGGCTCGGACGCCAATGTCGAGTTGCGTCTCGTGTCCGTGGGTTTGCTCCGGGCCAATGTCGACGTCGAGCTTTTGAACAGTGCCGGCGAGGTCATCGCAACCTCGCGCAACGCCGGCACCGCGCCGGAAACGCTGACGCAGTTCCTCGACGCCGGCATTTATTTCGTCCGCGTCTTCGCCCCGGGCTCGGGCGAGACCCTCTTCGACCTGAACCTGACGGCACGGACGGCGGTCAGGCCCAATACCGACGACAACACGCTAGCGACGGCGAACGACCTCGGCGACCTTAACAATCGCAACTCGGCGATCGTCAACGACTTCGTCGGCCGGGCCGACACCGTCGATTTCTACCGCTTCACGCTGGCCGCCGACACGTCGGTCATCATCAGCTTGCTCGGGCGCGAAGCGAACGCCGCCATGCAGTTGCTAGATGGCCAGGGGCGTCCGATCGCGGCCTCCCGGCGGGTCGATTCCGAAGAGCAGATCGAACGCGCCCTCGTCGCCGGCCAATATGCCATCCGGGTCAGTTCGGTCGGCGGGGCGGACACCAACTACCGGCTCGCCGTGCTGGCGACTACGATCGCCGACGCCGTGCCCAACACCCGCGATGCGGCGCGGAACATCGGCATCCTGGACGCCCGCCCGCAGGTCTTTACGGACGCCGTCGGCGGCCTCGACCCCGCCGATTTCTACCGCTTCACCCTGGCCGCGACGGCGAACTTCAACCTGACGCTCAGCGGGCTTTCGGCCAACGCCGACGTGCAGATCCAGGACAGCCAGGGGCGGGTGATCGCCTCCTCGGTGCGGAGCGGGACCGCCGACGATACCATCGCCCGAAGCCTCGTGGCCGGCGACTATTTCGTACGCATCTTCCCGGTCGGGACCGCGGAGACCGACTACCGGCTTACGCTGTCGGCGGCGCCGGTCGGCTCGGTCGAGGGCGACGATACCCGCGACCAGGCGCGCAATGTCGGCCCGCTCGATAACCGGGAGCGCACCTTCAACGACTACGTGAGCGCGCGGATCGACCCCAACGACTTCTACCGCTTCACGCTCGCCGCGGCGGCGAACTTCAACCTGACGCTCAACGGGCTTGCCGCCGACGCCGACGTGCAGCTCCAGGACAGCCTGGGGCGGGTGATCGCCTCCTCGGTGCGCAGCGGGACCACTGACGACACCATCGCCCGCAGCCTCGCGGCCGGCGACTATTTCGTGCGGGTGTTTGCGTTCGGGACCGCCGAGACGAACTACCGGCTGACGCTGTCGGCGGGCCTCATCGCCGTCGACAATGCGGGCAATACGCGCGATACCGCGCGCAATATCGGCCCGCTCGATGACCGGGCCCGCACCTTCAACGATTACGTGAGCGGGGCTCTCGATGCCAACGACTTCTACCGCTTCACGCTCGCCGCGGCGGCGAATCTCAGCCTGACGCTCAGCGGGCTTACGGCCGACGCCGACGTGCAGCTCCAGGACCGCCTGGGGCGGG